>NZ_JAYXHR010000006.1:0-716 GCF_036017065.1 Uliginosibacterium sp. H1 | reverse complement strand
AACGAAATCAACCTCTACACCACCCGCGAGGCCGCGCTCGTCAAGCCGCTGCTGGACGCCTACACGGCGAAGACCGGGGTGAAGGTGAACACCGTATTCCTGAAGGACGGCCTGCCCGAGCGCGTCGCCAGCGAAGGCGCCAAATCGCCCGCCGACGTGCTGATGGCGGTCGACGTCAATGCCCTGGTCGACATGCACGAGAAGGGCGTCACCCAGCCCATCAAGTCCGCCACGCTCGAAGCCGCCATTCCCGCCAACCTGCGCGAAGCCAGCGGCCACTGGTTCGCCCTGTCCATGCGTGCCCGCACCCTGTACACCGTGAAGACCGGCGGCCCCGCCAGCTTCACCTACGAAGAACTCGCCGACCCGAAGTGGAAAGGCAAGGTCTGCATCCGCGCCGGCCAGCACCCCTACAACACCGCGCTCATCGCCCACATGATCGTCAAGGACGGCGAAGCGAAGACCGAACAATGGCTGCGTGGCGTCAAGGCGAATCTCGCCCGCAAGGCCGGTGGCGGCGACCGTGAAGTCGCGCGCGACATCGTCGGCGGCCTCTGCGACATCGGCCCGGCCAACTCCTACTACGTCGGCCTGATGCGTACCGGCGCCGGCGGCCCCGACCAGCAGAAATGGGGTGACGGCATCAACGTCGTGCTGCCCACCTTCGCAAAGGGCGGCACCCACGTGAACGTCTCCGGCGCCGCGATCGCCAGGCA
>NZ_JAYXHR010000005.1:0-5779 GCF_036017065.1 Uliginosibacterium sp. H1 | reverse complement strand
AGGAAGTTGGCGGTTAGCAAATTCAGCAGTAAAAAATAATTTGCGAAATTGCTTGACGATCTGAAAGGGGTGTGTAAAATGCGCCCCTCTCGAAACGAAGCAGCGAATTAAACGCAGCGCGAATCGAGAAAAGAAGTAGCAGTAAAAAGCAGTGCCGCTCTTTAAAAAATTGAACAACCGATAGGTGTGAGTGCTCGGTTAAGGCAAATAAGCAAACCGGTTCGCCGGGGCGCTGATTGCACCAAAATAGAGTACTCAACACTAAATTTCGTCAGAGATTTTGAGTTGAGCAAAGGTATTGAACTTAAGAGTTTGATCCTGGCTCAGATTGAACGCTGGCGGCATGCCTTACACATGCAAGTCGAACGGATTCAGGGGCTTGCTCCTGAGTTAGTGGCGAACGGGTGAGTAATGCATCGGAACGTGCCCAGTCGTGGGGGATAACTACTCGAAAGAGTAGCTAATACCGCATACGTCCTGAGGGAGAAAGCGGGGGATCGCAAGACCTCGCGCGATTGGAGCGGCCGATGTCGGATTAGCTAGTTGGCGGGGTAAAAGCCCACCAAGGCGACGATCCGTAGCTGGTCTGAGAGGATGATCAGCCACACTGGAACTGAGACACGGTCCAGACTCCTACGGGAGGCAGCAGTGGGGAATTTTGGACAATGGGGGAAACCCTGATCCAGCCATGCCGCGTGAGTGAAGAAGGCCTTCGGGTTGTAAAGCTCTTTCGGACGGAAAGAAATCGCACGGGATAACACCCTGTGCGGATGACGGTACCGTAAGAAGAAGCACCGGCTAACTACGTGCCAGCAGCCGCGGTAATACGTAGGGTGCAAGCGTTAATCGGAATTACTGGGCGTAAAGCGTGCGCAGGCGGTTGTGTAAGACAGGTGTGAAATCCCCGGGCTTAACCTGGGAACTGCGCTTGTGACTGCACAGCTAGAGTACGGCAGAGGGGGGTGGAATTCCACGTGTAGCAGTGAAATGCGTAGATATGTGGAGGAACACCGATGGCGAAGGCAGCCCCCTGGGCCTGTACTGACGCTCATGCACGAAAGCGTGGGGAGCAAACAGGATTAGATACCCTGGTAGTCCACGCCCTAAACGATGTCGACTAGTTGTTCGGGAAGGTGACTTCTTGAGTAACGAAGCTAACGCGTGAAGTCGACCGCCTGGGGAGTACGGTCGCAAGATTAAAACTCAAAGGAATTGACGGGGACCCGCACAAGCGGTGGATGATGTGGATTAATTCGATGCAACGCGAAAAACCTTACCTACCCTTGACATGCCTGGAATCCTGCAGAGATGCGGGAGTGCCTTCGGGAACCAGGACACAGGTGCTGCATGGCTGTCGTCAGCTCGTGTCGTGAGATGTTGGGTTAAGTCCCGCAACGAGCGCAACCCTTATCACTAGTTGCTACGCAAGGGCACTCTAGTGAGACTGCCGGTGACAAACCGGAGGAAGGTGGGGATGACGTCAAGTCCTCATGGCCCTTATGGGTAGGGCTTCACACGTCATACAATGGTCGGTACAGAGGGTTGCCAAGCCGCGAGGTGGAGCCAATCCCAGAAAGCCGATCGTAGTCCGGATTGGAGTCTGCAACTCGACTCCATGAAGTCGGAATCGCTAGTAATCGCGGATCAGCATGCCGCGGTGAATACGTTCCCGGGTCTTGTACACACCGCCCGTCACACCATGGGAGTGGGTTCTACCAGAAGCAGCTAGCCTAACCGCAAGGAGGGCGGCTACCACGGTAGGATTCATGACTGGGGTGAAGTCGTAACAAGGTAGCCGTATCGGAAGGTGCGGCTGGATCACCTCCTTTCTAGAGCAAGCCAAGATCGAGTACTCACAACCTATCGGTTGTTTATAGAACAGCAAGGGCTGGAGCTAGGGACTAGGGACTAGTAATTAGCGAGTCCCGAACCTTGATACTGCCTTGGCAAAAACCGGGTCAGTAGCTCAGTCGGTTAGAGCACCGTCTTGATAAGGCGGGGGTCGTAGGTTCGATTCCTACCTGACCCACCAGAACACCTGGGGGATTAGCTCAGCTGGGAGAGCACCTGCTTTGCAAGCAGGGGGTCGTCGGTTCGATCCCGTCATCCTCCACCAGTCACTTCTGAATCAATTTCCAAGCGCTTATTGCTGAGTGCTTGGAAATTGTTTCGCAAGAAACATGCTGTTCGTTCTTTAACAAAGTGGAAGGCAAATCATGTAACAAGTAATTGTTGCATGGGTTGTGATTGCATCGTCGATACGTGTTCATGAACCAGTGGCGCGTATCGACACAAGCGCTAGTCTGCCTGTAACTGTCCTGGCAACAGGGCTCACAGTTATAGGATCAAGCGACTAAGTGCACGTGGTGGATGCCTTGGCGATTACAGGCGATGAAGGACGTGTAAGCCTGCGAAAAGCTTCGGGGAGCTGGCAAAAGAGCTTTGATCCGGAGATGTCCGAATGGGGAAACCCACCCGCAAGGGTATCCCGTACTGAATACATAGGTACGGGAGGCGAACGCAGCGAACTGAAACATCTAAGTAGCTGCAGGAAAAGAAATCAACCGAGATTCCGTCAGTAGTGGCGAGCGAAAGCGGAAGAGCCTGTACGTGATAGTCGAATTGCTAGTCAAACGGTCTGGAAAGTCCGGCCATAGCGGGTGATAGCCCCGTAGGCGAAAGCATTTCGGTGGTACTAAGCGTACGACAAGTAGGGCGGGGCACGAGAAACCCTGTCTGAATATGGGGGGACCATCCTCCAAGGCTAAATACTCGTAATCGACCGATAGTGAACCAGTACCGTGAGGGAAAGGCGAAAAGAACCCCGGGAGGGGAGTGAAATAGATCCTGAAACCGCGTGCATACAAACAGTGGGAGCCTCGCAAGGGGTGACTGCGTACCTTTTGTATAATGGGTCAGCGACTTACGTTCAGTAGCGAGCTTAACCGAATAGGGGAGGCGTAGCGAAAGCGAGTCTGAACAGGGCGTTCAGTTGCTGGGCGTAGACCCGAAACCAGATGATCTATCCATGGCCAGGATGAAGGTTGGGTAACACCAGCTGGAGGTCCGAACCCACAAATGTTGAAAAATTTGGGGATGAGCTGTGGATAGGGGTGAAAGGCTAAACAAATCTGGAGATAGCTGGTTCTCCCCGAAAACTATTTAGGTAGTGCCTCGTGCGGACACTTCCGGGGGTAGAGCACTGTAATCGTTGAGGGGGTCATTGCGATCTACCTCGCGATAGCAAACTCCGAATACCGGAAAGTGATACACGGGAGACAGACGTCGGGTGCTAACGTCCGGCGTCAAGAGGGAAACAACCCAGACCGCCAGTTAAGGTCCCAAATGCATGGCTAAGTGGAAAACGAAGTGGGAAGGCATAGACAGCTAGGAGGTTGGCTTAGAAGCAGCCACCCTTTAAAGAAAGCGTAATAGCTCACTAGTCGAGTCGTCCTGCGCGGAAGATGTAACGGGGCTCAAGCCATGAACCGAAACTGCGGATGCATACGTAAGTATGTGTGGTAGGGGAGCGTTCCGTAAGCCTGCGAAGGTGTCTCGAGAGGGATGCTGGAGGTATCGGAAGTGCGAATGCTGACATGAGTAGCGATAAAGCGTGTGAAAAGCACGCTCGCCGAAAGCCCAAGGTTTCCTACGCAACGTTCATCGGCGTAGGGTGAGTCGGCCCCTAAGGCGAGGCTGAAAAGCGTAGTCGATGGGAAACAGGTGAATATTCCTGTACCGCTCTTTACTGCGATGGGGGGACGGAGAAGGTTAGGCCAGCCGGGCGTTGGATGTCCCGGTTTAAGCATGTAGGCGTGCCCGATAGGCAAATCCGTCGGGCTTAGCTGAGGTGTGATGACGAGGCGGCTTGCCGCTGAAGTGGTTGATACCCTGCTTCCAGGAAAAGCCTCTAAGCTTCAGGTAAAGAGTGACCGTACCGCAAACCGACACAGGTGGGCAGGTTGAAAATACCAAGGCGCTTGAGAGAACTCAGGAGAAGGAACTCGGCAAATTGATACCGTAACTTCGGGAGAAGGTATGCCCCGGTAGCTTGTAGGAGTACATCCGAAGGGCGATGGGGCCGCAGAGAATCGGTGGCTGCGACTGTTTAATAAAAACACAGCACTCTGCAAAGACGAAAGTCGACGTATAGGGTGTGACGCCTGCCCGGTGCCGGAAGGTTAAGTGATGGGGTGCAAGCTCTTGATCGAAGCCCCGGTAAACGGCGGCCGTAACTATAACGGTCCTAAGGTAGCGAAATTCCTTGTCGGGTAAGTTCCGACCTGCACGAATGGCGTAACGATGGCCACACTGTCTCCTCCTGAGACTCAGCGAAGTTGAAGTGTTTGTGAAGATGCAATCTACCCGCGGCTAGACGGAAAGACCCCATGAACCTTTACTGCAGCTTTGCATTGGACTGTGACGGGATTTGTGTAGGATAGGTGGGAGGCTTTGAAGCCAGGACGCTAGTTCTGGTGGAGCCAACCTTGAAATACCACCCTGGTGTCGTTGCGGTTCTAACCTTGGTCAGTGAATCCTGATCGGGGACCGTGCATGGTAGGCAGTTTGACTGGGGCGGTCTCCTCCCAAAAGGTAACGGAGGAGTTCGAAGGTCTCCTAGGTACGGTCGGACATCGTACTGATAGTGCAATGGCAAAAGGAGGCTTGACTGCGAGACCGACAAGTCGAGCAGGTGCGAAAGCAGGACATAGTGATCCGGTGGTTCTGTATGGAAGGGCCATCGCTCAACGGATAAAAGGTACTCTGGGGATAACAGGCTGATTCCGCCCAAGAGTTCACATCGACGGCGGAGTTTGGCACCTCGATGTCGGCTCATCACATCCTGGGGCTGTAGCCGGTCCCAAGGGTATGGCTGTTCGCCATTTAAAGTGGTACGTGAGCTGGGTTTAAAACGTCGTGAGACAGTTTGGTCCCTATCTGCCGTGGGCGTTGGATATTTGAGGGGGCCTGCTCCTAGTACGAGAGGACCGGAGTGGACGGATCTCTGGTGTACCGGTTGTCACGCCAGTGGCATCGCCGGGTAGCTAAATCCGGAAGAGATAAACGCTGAAAGCATCTAAGCGTGAAACTCGCCTCAAGATGAGATATCCCTCAGGCTTCGAGCCTGCTCAAGGGTCGTTCTAGACCAGGACGTTGATAGGTCAGGTGTGGAAGCGCAGTAATGCGTTAAGCTAACTGATACTAATTGCCCGTGAGGCTTGATCCTATAACTCTGAGCTAAAAGCTGCAGAGCAGAAATAGCGCTAGCAATCACAACTAATACATTTGCCTTCCAGTTTGGATCTGTTGATCAGAGATCAGCAGGTCGACAAGTCATAGTCTGACGACCATAGCGTTTCGGAACCACCCCTTCCCATCCCGAACAGGACCGTGAAACGAAACCGCGCCGATGATATTGCATATTACGTGTGAGAAAGTAGGTCATCGTCAGGCTACCCCATAAGCAAAGCCCCGATCACAGAGTGTGATCGGGGCTTTGTGCTTTGGGCCGGCGGAATCCGCGCCTCCATGCAGACCTTGGCGAGACATCGACGCCGCATGCGCAAATGAAAACGCCGCTCGAAAGCGGCGTTTGTCTATGGCGGAATTGCGATGCTTGAGCCTTGCAGGCCTCGGCGAGTCAGGGCGCCAGGCGCTCCAGCTGCCAGCCCCCGCCACGCCTCACGTACCTCAGGCGATCGTGCAACCGACTCGCGCGACCCTGCCAGAACTCAACCTCCTCCAGCGACACGCAGAAACCACCCCAATGATCAGGGCG
>NZ_JAYXHR010000004.1:0-376141 GCF_036017065.1 Uliginosibacterium sp. H1 | reverse complement strand
CCGGTCTTCGCCGTGTAGGCGTCCAGCAGCGGCTTGACGAGCGCGGCCTCGCGGGTGGTGTAGAGGTTGATTTCGTTGGCCTGGGCCAGGCCGGAGAGGAAGGCGGTGGCGCAGACGGCGCCGAGGGTGGCACGACGGAACGCTTGTGAGGCTTTCATGGAGGAGTCCCTGAATAGTTGGTGACAGAACCGGAAAGTGAAGCCGCCTTCAGACGTGTAAAGAATCGAAAAGTTCTGACAAACGAGAACTATTTTCAACTACGCGATACGGGGCGCATTGTCGCGTAAACCGGAAAGGGCGATGCTCATGCACCGCCCTTCCGCGACCGGTCTCCGTTGCGGATCCGTTCCGGCTCAGGCCGGTACCGCCTGCCCTGCCTCCGAGGAGGCCAGCCAGGCCCGCCATCCGCCGTGGGCCGTGATGTCCCGCGCACCGGACAGCCCCGCACTCTCGCAGATGAAGCCGCTCACCCAGCGGCCATCCGCCAGTTCCAGCTTGGCGATGCCCAGCGGCGCCGGAATGGCGGCGACGAAACTGCCCAGTTCCTGCACCGGCATCTCCCACACCTCGACCTCGATGGCCGCGCCGCCCTGCTCTACCCGCAGCATGCCGGGACGCTGCGGCGGCCCACCCGCCAGCGCATACAACCTGTAATGCGGCGCACTGCGTGTGCGGGCGACCAGGCGCGCGCCGCGCGACAGCAACTGGTGGTTCAGCGGCAGGCCCTGCAGATGGGCGCCGCACACCGCCAGTTCGATCTGTCCGCTGGTTTGCGCCAGCCCCACGGTGGCTGGTGCGGGCACACGTTCCTTCGAAGCCCCGAGCCGGAGGTCCAGCAGGCGCTGCCACCGCGCCGCAAGGTTCAGCAGCGGCGTGTCCTGGAAGGCCGGCGCACAGAAGGTCACGCCGAAGGGCATGCCGTCCTCGCGGAAACCCGCCGGCACCGCCACGGCAGCGTAGTCCAGCAGGTTCATGAAGTTGGTGTAGTAGCCGAGGTTGCTGTTCAGCCGCAGCGGATCGGCCTGCATCTGCGCAATGGTGTAGATCGCCCCGGCGGTGGGCGTCAGCATGCAATCGACATCGCGCCACACCGCATCGCATCGGCGCTTGAGCATGCGCAGGCGGTACTGCGCCGCGAAGGCGTCGGCGGCCAGGGGCGTCGCGCCCCCCAGCGTGATCTCGCGCGTCACCGGGAACAGCGCCTCCGGCTTTGCGTCGATGAAGGCGCGGATCGCCTGGTAGCGCTCCGCCACCCACGGCCCCTCGTACAGCAGGCGCGCGGCCTCCAGGAAGGGAGCGAAATCCACTTCCACCGCCTCGCCACCCAGCTCACGTACCCGCTGTACGGCCTCGTCGAACAGGCTTGCGGCCTGCGCATCGCCGAAGAACGCCAGTTGCTCCGCACGCGGCACGCCGACGCGGAAGCGCGCCGCGCGGCCGAAATCGAAACCATGTGGCTGCACGGCGCGTGAGTAGGCGTCGGCTTCGTCGAAGCCCTGCGCCACGGCCAGCACCCGCTGCGCATCGTCGGCCGTCAGCGCGAAGATCGACATCGTGTCCAGCGAGCGACAGGCGGGCACCACACCGCTGGCCGACAACAGGCCACAGGTCGGCTTGTGCCCGACGATGTTGTTGAACGCTGCCGGCACGCGGCCGGAGCCGGCCGTGTCGGTACCCAGCGAAAAGCTCACCTGCCCGCTCGCCACCGTGACCGCTGAACCCGAACTGGAACCGCCGGAGATGAACGTCGGGTCGATGGCATTGCGACAGGCCCCGTAAGGCGAACGGGTGCCGTTGAGCCCCGTGGCGAACTGGTCGAGGTTGGTCTTGCCGATGGGCAGCGCGCCAGCCGCGACGAGGCGTGCAACGACGAAGGCATCCGCTTCCGGCTGGTACGCGAAATCCGGGCAGCCCGCGGTCGTCGGCAATGCGGCGAGGTCGATGTTGTCCTTCACCGCGAAGGGCACGCCATACAGCGGCAAGGTCGCCGGGTCGCGCGCCTCCAGCTCGCGGGCCATCGCCAGCATGCGCTCACGCGGCATCAGGCTGATCCAGGCGTAGTGGTCGTCGGCCTGCGCGCGGGCAAGCACCGTGTCGACCAGTGCGCTCGGCGTGAGGCCATTGCGGTAGGCCAGGGCAAGACTCTGCAGATCGAGGCTGGCAGGCATCAGTTGGTTCAGCTTGTCCATGGTCGGTTCCTCACTGGCACTGCAGGGTCAGGATGTCCTGCCCCGCGCCCACCGGCCCACCCGGTCGGCAGAACACCTTCAGCACTTCGCCATCGGCCGGCGCGCAGACCGCGAACTCCATCTTCATGGACTCGACGACGATCAGCGTGTCGCCGGCAAGCACCTGCTGTCCCGGCTCCACCAGCACCTTCCACACATTGCCCGGCACATGCGTGGCAATCGCCCGCGCGCCCGGTGGCAGGTCGAAGTCGCCATCCAGTCCGGCCGCGGCCACGTCGGCCTCGCCAACGTACTCAGCTTGACCAGCCGCACGCCAGCGCTCGCGCTCCGCCTCGAAGGCCTGCTGCTGACGCTGCTTGAACTCGCCGATGGAAGCCGCGTTGTCGGCGAGGAAGGCGTTGTAGTCAGCGAGGCTGAAGCTGCCCTCCTCGATGCGCAGCGCGTAGCGGCCGGCGATAAAGTCCTCGCGGATCTTCGGCAGCTCGGCCTCGGCCACCGGGAAGAAACGCACCTGGTCGAAGAAGCGCAGCAGCCAGGGCTTGTCGAACTCGCGCGTGCGATGCCAGCGGTTCCACATCTGCACGGTGCGCCCGACGAACTGGTAGCCACCGGGCCCTTCCATGCCATACACGCACATGTAGGCCCCGCCGATGCCGACGGCATTCTCCGGCGTCCAGGTCCGCGCCGGGTTGTACTTGGTGGTGACCAGGCGATGGCGCGGGTCCATCGGCGTGGCCACCGGTGCGCCGAGATAGACGTCACCCAGGCCGAGCACGAGATAGGCCGCGTCGAAGACGATGCGCTGCACTGCCTCGATGCTGTCCAGCCCGTTGATGCGGCGGATGAACTCGATGTTGCTGGGGCACCAGGGCGCATCCGGCCGCACCGACTGCATGTACTTCTCGATCGCCAGCTTCGTGGCCGCATCGTCCCAGGACAACGGCAGCCACACGGTGCGCGTCGGCACGCGCATGTCGGCCACCGCCGGCAGTTCGCGTTCGGCGCGTTGCAGGGCATCCAGCAAGGCCTCGCGTGTCGTCGCGCGCGGGTCGAAGTGCAGTTGCAGGGAGCGGATGCCCGGCGTCATGTCGACGACGCCCGCCTGCGGATGCGCGTTGAACCAGTTCAGCAGCGCCTGCACGCGGAAGCGCAGCGCGATGTCCAGTTCCAGCGGGCCGTACTCGATCAGCAGGTAGGCATCGCCCGCCTGCCGCACCACCACGCGGGGGCTCTCACCCTGAGCGGGCCAGTCGGCCAGCACCGGAGTGGTCAGCGTCTGCGGCTCCGCTTCCAGTACGGGCTGCAGCGGAGCGTCGAAACCCGCCAGCGCCTTGTCCTGCACCGTCAGCAGATGCGCCGCCTGCGCCGCGCTGACCGGCACGAAACGCAGCCTGTCGCCCGACCGCAACTGGCCGAGCTTCCACAACTCCGCCTGCACCACCACCGCAGGACAGACGAAGCCGCCCAGGCTGGGACCGTCCGGGCCGAGGATCACCGGCATGTCGCCGGTGAAGTCGATGGCGCCGATGGCGTAGGCGTTGTCGTGGATGTTGGAAGGATGCAGCCCCGCCTCGCCGCCGTCGCTGCGCGCCCACTGCGGCTTCGGCCCGATGAGGCGCACGCCGGTGCGGCTGGAGTTGTAGTGCACTTCCCACTCGGTGGCGAAGAAGCTGTCGATGTCGCCATCGGTGAAGAAGTCCGGCGCGCCGTGCGGGCCGTACAGCACGCCGATTTCCCAGGCGTGCGCATGGGCGGGTCGCAGTGCCGACGGCAAGTCCTGCGGCGTGCCGTGTTCGCTGCCAAGATGGAGCACGTCACCCAGCCGCAGCGTGCGACCGGCATGGCCGCCGAACTGGCCAAGCGTGAAGGTCGAGCGGCTGCCGAGGTACAGCGGCACATCCAGCCCACCCTGCACGGCGACGTAGCTGCGGCAGCCGGCATCGCGCATGGCCCCGATGCTGAGCACGCTGCCGGCCTTCACCGGCACGGCGGTCCAGAACGGCAGCGGCGCGCCATCCAGCGTCGCGGCCGTCTCGGCACCGGTCAGCGCGATCAATGTGTCGCTGTTGAAGCGCAGGCTGGGGCCGGTCATCGTGCACTCCAGCCCCGCTACACCTTCCGCATTGCCGACCAGGCGGTTGGCGGCGCGGAAGGCCAGCGCGTCCATCGGGCTGGAGGGCGGCACACCCACGTCCCAGTAGCCGACACGACCCGGCCAGTCCTGCACGCTGGTCTGCACACCGGCTTCCAGCACGTCGATGCTGCGCGGACGGTAGGCGAAAGTGTTGAGGTAACGCGTGGTCTGGCGGCCTGCGGTGAATACCTCGCCGGCCAGTATCTGGCGCAGGTACTCCAGGTTGGTCTCGATGCCGGCCACGCGCGTGTCGTCCAGCGCGGCGCGCAGCTTGTGCAGGGCTTCGTCGCGCGTATCACCACGGACGATGATCTTCGCGACCATCGGGTCGTACCAGGGCGGCACTTCGGATCCGGTCGCCACCGCGGTCTCCACGCGCGCAGCGGTGGGGAAGCTCACCTCGGTCAGCAGGCCGGAGGACGGCTGGAAGTTCTTGCCCGGGTCTTCCGCATACAACCGCACCTGGATGGACGCGCCCTGCGGCGTCTTCTGCAACGTGTCCAGCGACGGCAGATCGCCACTCGCCAGCAACACCATCCAGGCCACGAGATCGACACCGAAGACTTCCTCGGTGACGCCGTGCTCCACCTGCAGGCGGGTGTTCACCTCCAGGAAGTAGAAGGCGCCCGTCTGCGCGTCCATGACGAATTCCACCGTGCCGGCGGAGCGGTAACCGATGGCCTGCATCAGGCGCACCGCGGTGGCGTGCAGGCCTTCGCGCTGCGCATCATCCAGCCCAGGCGCGGGCGTCTCCTCGATGACCTTCTGGTTGCGCCGCTGCACCGAGCAGTCGCGTTCGCCCAGCGCCAGCACCGTGCCGACACCGTCGCCGAACATCTGCACTTCGATGTGGCGCGCATGCTCGACGTACTTCTCCAGAAACAGGCCGGCTTCCTTGAAGTTGGCACGCGCGAGCCGCTCGACCGAGGCATAGGCCTCGTCCAGCTCACCGGCATTCCACACCAGGCGCATGCCGATGCCACCGCCACCGCCGGTGCTTTTCAGCATCACCGGATAGCCGATGCGCGCGGCCTCGCTGCGGGCATGCGCCGCGTCGTCGAGCAGGCCGCTGCCCGGCAGAAGGGGTACGTCGTTCTTCTCGGCCAGTTCACGTGCCGTGTGCTTGAGGCCGAAGGCGCGCATCTGCGCAGCAGTCGGGCCGATGAAGGCGATGCCGGCAGCCTCGCAGGCAGCGGCGAAATCCGGGCTCTCCGACAGGAAGCCGTAGCCGGGATGGATGGCCTGCGCGCCGGTGTCTTTCGCCGCCTGCAGGATGCGCTCGCTGCGCAGGTAGCTGTCGGCTGCCGGCGCGGGGCCGATGCACACCGCCTCGTCGGCCAGCGCGACGTGCAGGGAATGCGCGTCGGCTTCGGAGTACACCGCCACCGAGGCGATTCCCAGCGATTTCAGGGTACGGATGACGCGGCAGGCGATGGCGCCGCGGTTGGCAATCAGGACTTTGCGGAACATGGGTTTCTCACGGTCTCGCTGGCGGGCCGTCCCGCCGTTGTGCACGATCGCTGCGGGTCGTCCCGCAGGAGAAAACCGGAAAAACGGCCAGGAAGCCGCAGGAAAATGGAATGGAGCGCAGCGCAATGCTTCTGGCTAGGCGCATCGACGCAGACAGTACAAGTAGTACGGCAAGGAGGTGCAACGACGCCAGAACCATTTTGTTGCGGCTTCTACACCGGGTCCCACAACAGGAAGCGCGCGGGCGTCGGGTTATAGGCGTTGCACGGGTTGTTGAGCTGCGGGCAGTTGGAGACCAGCATCCACAGGTTCATCTCCGCACGCAGCTCGACGTACTTGCCCGGCGCCGACACCCCGTCGGCAAACTGCAGGCCACCGTCCTCTGTGACCGGCACGTTCATGAAGAAATTGACGTTGGGCACGAGGTCGCGTTTGCCCAGGCCGATGTCGGCGTGCTGCAGGGCGATCAGGTAATTGTCGCGACAGCTGTGCATGAACTTCTTCTGCAGTGCGTAGCGCACCGTGTTGCTCTCCGCCGCGCAGGCGCCGCCCAGCGTGTCGTGACGCCCGCAGGTGTCGGCGACGATGGTGAGCATCCGCCGCGCCTCGTTGGACATCAGCACCGAGCCGGTGGTGAGGTAGATGCCGCCCTGGTGCAGCATGGTGTCGGTGGCGCTGTAGTGCTCGGCCGGTTCATCGCGGTTGTAGAAGATGACGTCGACTGCCTGGTTGCCTTCCAGGTCGACGATGCGCAGCGTCTGGCCGCGTTCGATGGCCAGCAGGTAGGGCTCGCCGGAGGGCAAGGTGTGGTCGTGGCAGGCGCGCGCGGGGTCCAGCGTGCTCTCCCGGATGCGGATCGCCGTGGCTCCGGGGCTCGGGTGTGTAATCGTGTTCATCGCATCGCTCCTCAGGCCAGGTACAGCATGTCGGCGTTGTGGATGGCCCGCGCGTTCTCCGGACGGAAGCCGCGGCAGAAGTCGTCGGCCGGTGCCGCACCACAGCGCCAGGCTGCGAGTCCGACCTTCTTCGGCGCATAGTCCGGCGACGGGTCCAGCGGATGCGGTGCGGTGGAGATGGCGATCAGCGTGTCCATGTCGAAGCGCAACTCGACGTGATCGCCCGCTTTCGCGTGCTCCGGTGCGTAGTGGAAGCGGCCTTCCTCGTCCACGCTCAGCTTGCTGAAGAAGTTCACCGGCGGGATGAGGTCGCGGCGCGACAGGCCGTGCTTGCCGATCTCGATCAGCAGCCCGTCCTTGCCACTGCGATACATGGCGTTGCGATGGGTGTCGAAATTGCGCTCGCCGTACTTGCGCTGCAGCGTCGCGGCATCCAGCAAGGCCCCCAGGGGGTCATGCCAGCCGACGCTATCGCTGGTGATCGACGCCAGCGCGCGCCCCATGTCGCTCATCAGCACATGCCCGCGCGTGTAGTGCGCGGTGTGCTGCGCCTTCAGCGAGTCCGGCATGTTGTAGCGCTCCAGTTTCTCGCGCGCTGCGTACAGCACCATGCTGAGGTTGGCGCCAGCCTCCAGCGCCACCATGCGCAGCGCGCTGCCGCGCGGCATCACCCAGGACCAGTGACCACCGCCGGGCACCAGCTCGGACCACATGACGCGCGTCGCGTCCAGACCGGGCGCAAAGCGCTTCCAGTGCGCGATGGCATCGACTGGCGATGCCACCGGAGGATTGTCAGGAATCGAACCAGAGGAATCAGATTTTTCCATATGCATACTCCCTTGCATGCTCATGCAGCCTGCGCTGACTGCATGTTGAGTTTCTTCAGAAGTTCGAGATCGGTCTTCATGCCGGAGGTCTCGCGGATGCGCTCCAGGATTTCGCGCTTGAGCGCCAGGAATTCCGGCGCCAGCTTCATGTCCTGGTCGCGCACGGCCGGCAGCGGCACGTCGTACACGGTGTCGATGCGCCCCGGGCGCGGCGCCATCAGCACCACGCGCTGGCCGAGGTAGATGGCCTCGTCCACGTCGTGGGTCACGAAGACGATGGTGCTGCGCTCCAGCTTGTGCACGTAGCGGATGCAGTCGTGCATCACCTCGCGGGTCTGCGCATCGAGCGCACCGAAGGGTTCGTCCATCAGCAGGATGGGCGGTCGGCTCATCAGCGCGCGGGCGATCGCCACGCGCTGTTGCATGCCGCCGGAGAGCTGGTTGGGATAGGCGCTGGCGACATGGCCCAGGCCCATCAGCTCCACCAGTGCGTCGGCGCGGCCGGAGGCGGCCTCCACGTCGGCGCTGGTGCTGTCGGCGCGATGCGCGGCGAGGCGGCGGCAGAAGCGGATGTTCTCGCGCACCGTCAGCCAGGGATACAGGCTGTAGTGCTGGAAGACCATCGCGCGATCCACCCCCGGCCCGCTCACCGGCGTGCCGGCCACGGCGAGGCTGCCCTCGTCGTAGGACTCCAGCCCGCCGATGACGCGCAGCAGCGTGGACTTGCCGCAGCCGGAGGCGCCGACGAAGGTGACGAACTCGTTCTGTCCGATGGACAGGTCGATGCTCTCCAGCGCACGCACCGCGCGGGCGCCACTGCCGAAGGTCTTGCCCAGTCTGTGAATGTCGATGTATGCCATACGGGTCTCCTTCAGTGACGCCCGTGCATCCACGGGAAGGCGCGGCGATGCGCCCAGCGGAAGCCCTGGTCCATCAGCAGGCCGATGGCACCGATGAGCAGGATGCCGGCGAAGATCTTGTCGGTCTGCAGGAAGCGCTGCGCCTTGAGAATCGCGAAGCCGACGCCGGAACTCGCCGCCACCAGCTCGGCCACCACCAGGTAGGTCCAGGCCCAGCCCATGGTCACGCGCAGGGTGTCGAGCAGCGCCGGCTTGGCGGAGGGCACGATCACCAGCTCGATGATCTCGCGCTGGCTCGCACCCATGGTCTGCGCCGCCTCGATCTGCGCCATCGGCACGCGTCGCACGTCCTCGGCCACCATCAGCACCATCTGGAAGAAGGTGCCGATGAATATGATGGCGACCTTGGCGCTCTCGTCGATGCCCACCCACAGCATCACCAGCGGGATGAAGGCCACCGCCGGCATGTAGCGGATGAAGTCGGTGAGCGGTTCCAGCGTCGCCTGCACCGCGCGGTAGCTGCCGATGAACAGGCCCAGCGGCAGCGCGATGACCGCCGACAGCGCCCAGCCGGCGACCACCCGCCAGGTGCTGATGGCGATGTCGCCCATCAGGCCGTCCTCCACCCACCATGTCTGCAGGCGCGCCAGCACGTCGGCGGGGCCGGGCAGGAAGACCTTGTCCACCGCCCCGCTCGCACTCAGCGCGATCCAGGCCAGCAGCGGCAGCGCGAGGCCACCGATCGCCAGTGCCCAGTAGGCGCGCTGGCCGATGCCTGCGCGCAACGCCCACAACGACGCGCGCCTCCTGCGTACCGTCATCGGCGATGACGGCACCGGTGCCTCCACCGGCTGTGAGAGTGGGTGCGGCACGCCGGTTTCGCCCGGCAATGCGGCTGATGACATGCTCATGCTCGTTCGCCTGTCCGTCTGTGCGTGTCTGTCAGCCGTCACTTCGCCGCCGTGGCGGCCGGCTTGCCGAGCGCCTCGGCCACCAGCGAGCCATCGACGCCGCGGGCGACGTCCGGCTTGCCTTCGATGAGCTTGTTGTCGGTCAGGAAGCCGGTGATGACCGGCGCCACGCTGATCAGCGATTGCGGCTCGCGCGCCGTGAAGGCGGCGGTGTTGGCGGCGGCGTCGAAGAAGCGCGTGCCGGGCAGGAAGACCTTGTACTCGTCCGGTTTCAGGCTCACTACCTTGGCCATGATCTTCGCGGCCTCGTCCGGGTTGTCGCGGATGAATTTCTCCGTGTCGAACCAGGCCTTCACCACGCCGACCAGTTCCTTGCGCTTGCCGGTGATGGCCTTGTCCTGCGCAACCAGCAGATCGGGAATCAGGCCCGGCATGTCCTTGGAGGTGAACAGCGCGCGGCCCTTGCCGGACTTCTCGATGGTGCTGACCCAGGGATTCCACACGACCGCTGCATCCACGCGGCCGGACATGAAGGCCGCGGCGGCGTCCCCCGCCGACAGGTTCACCACCTTCACGTCCTTCTGCGACAGGCCGTTCTTCGCCAGCGCGGTGACCAGCACGAAGTGCGACACGCTGAACTGCTCCAGCGCGATGCTCTTGCCCTTCAGGTCGGCGAAGCTCTTGATCTTCGGCCCCACCATCAGCGCGTCGTTGCCGGCCGAGTTGTCGTTGACCAGCACTGCCTTGACCGGCACACCCTTGGCGAGCGGCCCCAGCGTGTCGGACCAGGTCTGCGAGTTGGCGTCGAGCTGGCCGGAGGACAACGCGGCGATGGAATCGGAATAGTTGGCGAACCACACCAGCTTCACGTCGGCGCCATGCTTCTTGAAAAAGCCCTTCTGCTCCGCGACGTACCAAGCCACCCAGCCCGGCCAGTCGGACACGCCGACCTTCAGCTCGGCGTTGGCGCGCAGCGGCAACAGGGCGCAGGTGGCGAGCAACACGCAGAGGGCACGCAGCAACGCGCGCAGCAGCGTGCGGTGCATAGACTGGCGGGACAGCGAAAGGTCTGCGAGGAGACCGGAGAGGGGACTGGAAACGAGGCGGGAAGCGAAAGCTTGCAGCGGGAGGAACTGCGGGGCGGACGACATGGCGAGGACTCCTGTTCGGCTCGGGATAAAGGTGAGAGGGAGCTTCTGTCGAAGCTTTCCTCCCGGGCTTTTATCCCTCCGTGGAGCCTCACCTTGCTGTTGGCAGCTCGGCGTGGCCGGCGGCTCTCGGACCAGTCATCCCCCGGATCGTGCGCATGTCCGTAACAGGATCGGAACCCTAGCCTCCCTTCGAAGAAGTGGATGTGCTCACGCAGCATCGACTCCCTCTCGACTTGCATACAAGCAGGCGGCGTGCCATCCGGTTGCGGTTTCCGGTCAAAGCCTTGTGGCCACTGCATTGACGCGCAAACGGGCTGGTCTGCCGAGCAGCCGGAGGACGCCCGTTCGCGCCCCGCAACAGTGCCCGTCGTGCATCGTTGCGCACCAAGCGCGCGCAAACGGCGATCGTGCGGCGCGACATGCGCACGCACGCCGCACTGCAGGCGGACGACACCAGGAATCCGCGACATCGTGCGCGCGATCCATATAGCAGCACCTCCTCACAAAATGCCGAAAGCATTTCCGGAAGCACCACGACACGGCAACGGGAACGGCTTTTGCTCCACGTCGGCCTGCGCATGTCCGACGACGATTGAAACCTGTGAGAGCCTTCCATCATGAGAAAGCAAAGTCTCGTCGCGTCCGCCTGCGCGTTCGCATCCCTCAGCTTCGCCCTCCCCGCCCTGGCCCAGTCTGAACCTGAGAAGCCCTACACGCTGACCGGCCATGTCGACGTGGTCAGCAAGTACATCCTGCGCGGCGCGTCCACAACCTACGGCAACGTGACGCCCGGCCTCGGCAACGAAGGTGCGGATGCGCCGGAATCCGACCGCGCGGCGTTCCAGTGGGGTGCGGATTTCGTGCACAACAGCGGCTTCTACGCCGGCTACTGGGCCAGCACGATCAACTACTCGTACAAGGCGCTGGGCAATTCGTACGACGCCTACGTCAACGGCACGCCCTTCCCGAGCAGCTACCAGAAAGACCGTTCGGTCGAGAACGATTTCTACGCCGGCTACACCGGCAGCTTCGCCGGCGACTTCACCTACACCGCCGGCCTCACCGGCTACGTGTATTACAACGGTGAGCACGCCAACGCCTTCGAGACCAAGTTCGGCCTGGCCTGGAAGACGCTGAGCTTCAATGCGCAGACCCTGCTCAACGACACCGTGTGGGGCAACCGCGGCGACACCTACTGGACGCTGAACTACAGCCACGCCCTGCCGTGGAACCTCAACCTCACCGCCAGCCTCGGTGCCTACACCTACACAAAGGAAGGCAAGTACCTCGGCACCACCGATGCCGCCACCGGTGGCGCCTGCGCGCCAGGCACGGCCTTCGTGGTCAACGGTTGCTACGCCGGCAATGCGCCGGTCGGCTCTGGCTTCCGTCACCTGATCGTCGGCGTGACCCAGGGCATCGGCAGCACCGGCGTCACTTGGGGTGTGCAGGGGCTGATCGGCGGTGACAACCGCTACGGCATCCATCAGGAGAATCGGGTGGTCTTCTCGCTCGCCTACGGCTTCTGAACCTTCCCCGCCCTTCAACACAACGGCGCCCACGGGCGCCGTTGTGCTTTGCAGAAGGACACCGTCGACCGCTGTCCCTGCACGCCGGTCGTGCCCGCGGATTGTGCTCCGCACAAATTTGTCGGCAGAGCTTACAAACCCGCCGGATTTGGTACGACGACCAGCCTGAAAGCCCCGTCGCAACGGGCGCGGCACAACGGTTGCTTCCCCCTGCGGGCTATGCGCCCTTGGGCCGGGAGGCGCGCAGGACATGACCAGGCTCCACCAGAGAGTCCGATAGCAGCACGCTGCAGGCGTTTGCGGCACCGCCTTTCGTGACCGCATATTTGGAGGAAGACAATGAAGCATTCCGTACGAGCATTCGTCTGTACCTGCTCGGCCGCTTTCGCGCTGCTGCAGGCAGCACCGTCTCAGGCCGCCTGGTATCACTTCTCGCAGGGCGGATTCAGTGGCGGCGGCACCATCACCGGCACCTTCGATGCGGAGGACCTGGACGGCAACGGCCAGATCTCTTCCTGGACGGGCGAAGTCAGCACCTTCAAGGTGTCCTTCTCCGGCGACTCGCTGGTCGGTCCTTTCAGCCACAGCTTCAGCGACCTGTTCGGGCTCGTCTACGACCTGGGCAGCGGCTTCCTCGGTGACGGCATGGACGGCGACGGCGAAGGCATCGCCAGCAACTACCAGAATGCATTCGGCATCGAGTACATCAGCGGCCAGAGCTTCTTCCTGCCCTACCTCGCCAGCGTGACCGACCTCGCCTCCGGCGCCATCAGCACGACGGATACGCTGGTAAGCGTCACGCAGGTACCGGAGCCGGGATCGCTCGCATTGGCCCTGGCCGGTATCGGCTTGCTCGCCGCACGCGCACGCCGCAAGGCCTGAGCTGCAGGACGCCTGAAGACAGCCCGGCGGGCAGGACAGCCCGTCGACACATGACACTGGAGACACCCATGAAGATTCGTATCCGGAACGAATGGCTTCCGCTCGCCCTCGCGGCGGCGGCCCTGCTTGCCGCGCCCACCACGCAAGCCCAGACCTCCCGCCCCTGCAACGCCTGGACCAACTCCAAGCCTTCCTCGCTGGGCGCGGACGGCTGGGCTGCGGTGGATGGCGCGGTCACCGGAGGTTGCGGCGCCATGCCCGCCAAGATCTACAACGTGTTCAACCGCAGCCAGCTGGTCAACGCGCTGACCGGTGGCAACCCCTCGGCGATCATTCCCGACCCGACCCCGAAGATCATCTACATCAACGGCACCATCGACCTGAACGTCGACAACAACAACGTGCCGCTGCGTGAAGAGGACTACATGGCCCGCTGCAACTACACCGGGCATGCCACGTTCTACGATCCGGTCACCGGCGACCAGACCGGCAACGGCGGTTTCTTCGGCGCCTACAAGACTGCCTACGACCCCAACACCTGGCTGATGCAGTCGCTGGACCCGGCCGACAACCGCCCGCCGGTGCTCACCGGCCCGCTGGAAGACGCACGCATGTGCTTCACCGAAGAGCAGATGAAGCGCGTGCTGATCCGCGTCGGCTCCAACACCTCGCTGATCGGCAAGTCCGGCACCAACCCGAAGATCATCAACGGCAACCTGCAACTGGGCTACCTGCGCACCGCGAACCTCGGCCAGAACTACGAAGCCGAGAACATCGTCATCCGCAACATCACCTTCGCGGATTCGTTCGACATGTTCCCCGGCTGGGACCCGAAGGATTCGTTCAGCATCACCATCACCAACACCAACGGCTGCCAGGCCACCTACGACGCCGCCAACAACGCCGGCCCGCATCGTTGCGTGGCACGCGGCGGACGCTGGAACTCCGAGTACGACAACATCTCGGTGGAAAACGCGGAGCGCGTGTGGATCGACGGCAACACATTCACCGACGAGCCGCGCACCGACAAGCTCTACCCACCGGTCTTCGCCGCACCCTTCAACGAAGCCACGCAGAAGGTGCAGCACCACGACGGCCAGGTGGACGTGACGGTGGGTGGCACCAAGGTGACGATGTCGTACAACGTGTTCCGCACCCACGACAAGACCAACCTGCTCGGTGGCTCCGACACGGCCAGCGCGCAGACCGGTTACGGCCCCGGCAAGATCGACGTGACCTTCCACCACAACTACTGGCTGAACACCGTGCAGCGCATGCCGCGCGTGCGTTTCGGCCGGGTCCACGTCTACAACAACTTCTATGACCTGGACTGGCGCTCCTCGGCGGACTACCGCCTGGGCGAGACGTGGACGGTGGGCACGGCAGCGAAGCTGTTCGCGGAGAACAACGTGTTGGACGTGCGCAACACCAGCCTCGTGGCATCGTCGAAGATCGGTGGCTACAGCTCGAGCACCAGCAACCGCAACCGTTGCACGGCAGCGGGATTCACGCTGGCGGAGTGCGGCACCTACTTCTACGACGCGGGCACCATCGTGACGACCATCAACGGCGCCACGGTGACCACCCAGTTGCAGGACATCTACGCGGCCGTGCTGGTCAAGCAGCAGTCCAGCAGCAGCAATGCACCGCTGACGAAGCTGGACCCGAACGATCCCGCCGTGTTCTGGAAGCCCAGCCTGAGCTACGCCTATTCGCTGCTGCCGGTGTCGACCGCGGCCGAGCAGGCCGCGCTGCGCAGCTTCGTCGTCAGCAAGGCCGGCGCCGGCAAGCTGTAAGCCGTACCGCCCCGGCAATGAAAGCCCGGTCCATGGACCGGGCTTTTTCTTTGTTTCCGCAGGTGGCGCAGGGGGATGAGCTCTGCAATCAAGCCCTCACGTGCCAACCATCGCAGCGTGGCAGGCGCTCGAATGGACGCACCTGGCGGCCGTCGACCCCCACCCTGCCGCCGTAGGCCCTAAGGAACCAACGCCGGACGCATGACGTCAACGGCCTTTCCGCGCCACCCGGCCAGGAGCATGCCAATGTCAGGTTTTCACGACTGGTGTCACATCTACGTGCCGATCGCTTTCGACAGCGATTGCCGCTTCACGGTGGCGGGCAACAAGGTCGTCGTGACATGGCCGGCGAATGAGGCAGAGCGCCTGCAGCCGCGGGAAGAGGTGCTGCTGGAGTTCGATGAGGACACGGTGCAACGCCTCAACACCACCAATGACGTGAGCTCGCACGAAGCGCAGCAAGCTTTCATGGAAGGCTTTCCTGATCTGCACAACCAGGGGCCGAGCGACGGCGAATCGGACCTTCGGCGCACGCACTGAAACGTGGTGGCTCCGCTTTCTGCCCCCGCTCGCTGAAGCTCTGCACACCGACCGACGCCTTGTTCGCGCCGGCAATGGCCGCCACCCGCAGACACTCTCGTAGCGGCAGTCACTCGCGGCCGGCCTCCACCGACCGCATCCTCAATCGATGTAGCGACGCGTAAGCAATGCTTCCGTGCGCAAGGCACCTGCCCTTTCGCCCTGGCCCAGCCGCTCCAGATCGGCTGCCACGCGTTCGCGTTCATTGACCTCCGCCTGCAGGAGTTCGCGGATGCGCGCATCGTCGAGCAGCAGCCTTTCCACCTCCGCCGATCCGCTGCGGAAATCGTGCGCCCTGTAGCGGTCGTCGGCAGCGGCCAGAGGGGGCGCCTCGGCGTTGTCGATCACCGCAATCAGGGCGCGGAGCAGCGCGGCCTCCTGCGCGCGCCGTGCCTTCATCGCAGTCCGCAAGTCGCCGCGCAGGCGATCCTTCATGCTGTTTCCCGCGTCCTGCATCTGCAATCTCCGTTCGACGGCACTGGTTGTCAGCGCCCCATCCGCTTCTTCCAGGCCGGATATTCTTCGGCCACCAGCGTCGCCGGCCACACGCCGTACCAGGCGTAGCCGGTGCGGCGCTCGTGGGTGATGTCGGCGTACTTCGCCACGCGGATGCCGTCGCGGTTGGCCAGCACCACGCTGTTGTCCTTCAGGTCGTAGAAGCGCGCCCACAACAGCGGCGCAGCCGGGTCCTGCACCAGCAGGCGGTCGGTGGTGGCGGTGTGGAATTCATACTTCACCGGCTTGTCCAGCTTCACGGTCTCGATCTTCCAGCCCCGCAGCGCGGAACGGTCGAACCAGGCCATCGCGCCGTCGATGGCGCGGATCACCTCGGGTGACGGATCCGGAATGCCCATCAGGTAGCGCACCATCTCCACGCTTTCCTGCGACACCATCGCCGGCAGTTCGAACGTGCGCCCCTGCGCCGGTTGCAGCGTGTCCGGGTGGTACTGCCCGGCCCAGCCGGCAGGCTGCCCGTCCTGCACCACCTGCAGTTTCAGCACGCAGTCGTCGCCCTTCTGCAGCGCCACGCGGGCGCGCTCGCGCGTGGCGGCATCCATGAAGCCGAAAGGCTCGCTGGCTTCCGCCACCTTGCGCAGCATGCGCAACACACCGGAGGTCACCTCGTCGGCCATGGTGATGTAGCCGTGGTACGGAATGTCGCTGGGCACCGTGTGCGGCCAGCCACCGCAGCGCTTGTGCTGGTTGGCGAAGGTGTAGTCCAGCCCCTTCAGCGCGGCGGTCCGGTAACGCTCGTCCTTCGTCTGCAGGTAGGCCGCCGACAGGTATTCGATCTGCGAGTACACGTTGCGGTTGTCGAAGCTGCCCTTGGGCTGGATGCGCTCGCCCAGCACCTCCGCCTTGTCGCCGAGCGACAGGACGCGCGTCGGGTCCCTGTTCTCCACCCAGCCACCGTTGTTGCGCTGGTACGCCAGCAGGTTGTCGGCAATCTCCACGATCTGCGTCGGCGCGTACTTCGCGTAGTCGTTGCCGTTGCGGTCGCGCCAGTGCTTGATGCCGTCCGAGAACCCTTCCAGGGAGATGGCCTTGTAGCCACCGGGCGGTGGTGCGCTGCGCGTCACCGGCGGCTCCGCCACCGTGGTACTGCACGCACCCAGGCCGACGCACGCAAGGCCGGTGGCGATGGACATCGCGACAACTGGAATCAATCGCTGCTGCATGGTTTTCCTCGCCTCCTTTTTCTGTTCTGCGCGCCCGGCCACCTCCCCGACACGCTGCCGTATCCGGCCGTGCCTGCCGATGCCAGGCCGGAGCCCAATGATAGACCGCACGCCTCCCCGGGCGCCCGTTGCCTGCGGCCCGGACGGCCGGCGCGCGCTGTCCTACACGCGACTTCCTGTCGTCCTACAACGGGATAGGACGCCCCCGATCCAGCGTATCCGCCTTGCCACGTAGCCTTTGCGAAACCGGAAGACCTGCGCCCGCAGGCATTTCTTCCTTCACCCAGGCGTCGAGCGAGGAGGCAGCAAAAATGATGAACAAGGATCAGGTCATGGGTCGTGCCAACTACTTCACCGGCAAGGTGAAGGAAGCCACTGGCTCGTTGATCGGCAACAGCGGCATGCAGGTGCGTGGCCGTGCCGACCAGATCGCCGGCCAGGCGCGCGCCGCCATCGGTGACGCCGAGCAGCGACTCAAGCTGCGCCTGCGTGCGCTGTAGGCCTGCCACCAGGCAGACCCCCATGCCGCATACGAAAGGAATCCCGATGCCGATGCGCAGCTCCGCCGACATGACCGTGCTGAAGGCCTATGTGGCCGCGGCCACCGTGCCGCCCGACATTCCGCCCAGCTCGCCCGCACCCGTGCCGCCGATTCCGCCCATGCCCGGCCCCGATCCCGACCGCGCTCCGATGCACGACCCGGAACCGGGCGAGCCGGAGCCAGTTGATCCGGAACCCCCGCTCATCGACCCCGCCGTCCCCACTGCCCCTCGCCCCATCGTGGTGATGCAGCGCTGCTGGCTGTTGCAATAAGGAATCGTCATGCAGAACGTTGTGCCCGGCGTGGGCAATCCGGTCGAGAAAGAATCGCTGAACGCGACCGACGCATCCAGTCCGCCCGCGGCAGTTCGCGACGACCAGCCCCACACCAAGCACGCCGCCCGGCCGCGCCACGTCACGACCGACCTGCAGCGCTACGACATCGATTGCGAACTGGTGTACGAAGTCGCGGCGCCGACGCACTTCATGTTCCAGCTGCAACCTGCCCGCCACGCGGGGCAGACGGTCCTGGCGGAGAGCTTCGAGACTTCGCCGGAGCTTTCGGTGCGCGCCTACGAACACACCGACGGCAACCGCTTCCTGCGCGTCGACGCACCGGCCGGCAAGGTCAGCTTCCGCCACCGCGCGATCGTCGAACTCGAACCGCTGCTGGTCCCGGCCACGCTGCCGGAAGTACCGGTCAGCGAGTTGCCCGACGACGTGATGCACTACATCAACACCACCCGCTACTGCGAGTCGGACCTGCTGTGCCGCGCCGCGATGCGCGAGTTCGGCCACATCACGCCCGGCCTGCCGCGCGTGCAGGCCATCACCGAGTGGATCCGCCAGAACATCGAATACCTGCCGGGCTCGTCGAGCTCCATCACCACGGCGCGCGACGTGTACGTCAATCGCGCCGGGGTGTGTCGCGACTTCGCGCACCTCGGCATCGCCTTCTGCCGCGCGCTCAACATCCCCGCCCGCTTCGTCGTCGGCTACGTGCAGTTCAGCGAACCGCCGCCGGATTTCCACGCCATCTTCGAGGCCTGGCTGGGTGACCGCTGGGTGCTGTTCGACCCGACCGGTATGGCCCCGGTCGATCGCCTGGTGCGCGTCGCCACCGGCCGTGACGCCAAGGACGTGGCGTTTGCCACGCTCTTCGGCCCCGCCATCATGGTCTCGATGAGGCCCGACATCTGCGAGGCGAACGTCGAGGACGCCAGCGCCCCGCTGGCCGAGTCCCCGGTTGCCACAGGCGGTGCGGCCAGCGTGCTGCCGCCGCAACCCGCGGTGTCGCCGTGTGCCGCGACGCCGTCCGACCATGCCGTCAGCGTCTGCGCCTGAGCGCCCGGAAACCCCATGCCCGCCACCGCGACCAGCACCCCTGCCGCGTCCCCGACGCTGCCGACCCGCGCCTACCGCTGCGAATGCGGGGCGCCGCTCTTCTTCCGTAACAGCCATTGCTTGCAGTGCGACAGGCCGCTCGGTTACGACAGCGAGCGGGCGCGCCTGCTCACCTTGGTGCCCGGCCCGGCGGAAGGCCTCTGGCACGCCGCCGGTGAAGCCGACCAGGTGCTGTACCGCCGTTGCGACAACCTCGACAACGATGCGGCCTGCAACTGGCTGGTGGAAGTCGACGACAGCGACACACCGTCGTCCGGCAGTTGCCTGTGCACGGCCTGTCGCCTCAACCGCACCATCCCCGACCTGACGGAGCCGAACAACGGCGTCCTGTGGGGTCGCATCGAACTGGCCAAGCGACGGCTGGTGTCCGAACTGATCACCCTGGACTTGCCGGTGCGCTCCCGCGTCGGCGAGGATCCCGAGCAAGGACTGGCTTTCGACTTCCTGCAGAGCCTGCCGGAAGGTCCGCCGGTAGTCACCGGCCACGACGAAGGCATCATCACCATCGACCTCGACGAGGCGGACGACGCCCTGCGCGAGCAACGCCGCACGGCCTTGCGCGAGTCCTACCGCACATTGCTCGGCCACCTGCGTCATGAGACCGGGCACTACTACTGGTACCGCCTGGTGCAGCACGATGCCGAATGGCTGGACGGATTCCGGCTGATATTCGGCGATGAACGCAACGACTACGCCGAGGCACTGCAGACCTACTACAACCTGGGTTGCCAGCCCGACTGGGCGACGCGTTACGTCAGCCCGTACGCCAGCTGCCACCCGTGGGAAGACTGGGCGGAAACCTGGGCGCACTACCTGCACATGGTGGATGCGGTCGGCACCGCGCACAGCTTCGGCCTGGGCGAAGACAAGCTCGCCATCGAGGCCGACCCCTTCCTCCCCGACACGCTGCAGGATGAATCGGACCTCGGCCGCGACGACGTGAATTCCGACGCGCGACAGGCCGAGACCAACTCCTTCCTGCAGCTGGTGAACATGTGGGTGCAGCTCACCGCCGTGATGAACGAGCTGTCCCGCAGCATGGGGCAGGCCGATTTCTATCCTTTCGTGCTGTCACCGACGGCGGTGCGCAAGCTGTTCTTCGTGCATCGCCTGGTGATCGACACTGCCGCCCGCGGCGATGCGACGGTGGCAGCGACCGCCGCGCCGCAGGCCGTCCCGCCTGCACCGGCCCCCGCGCCCGCCGCTCAGGCTGCCTGAACGCACGGCACAAAAAAAGGGAGGGCTGCAGATATGCAGCCCTCCCTTTTTGCGTCTCTGCTGCCCTGCCGCCGGCAGGGCAGCGGGTGGGTCACGCCACTAACGCTCCGCCTGCGCCTTCACGCTGTGCCCCGCCGGTGCCGGGCCGGCGGCGGCTGCCGTCTGACCGGCACGACGGATGACGTCGCGGCAGCTCATTTCCTGCTCTTCCGAAAGGTCGACCAGCGGAAGGATGGCCGCCACCGGCGCCACCAGGCCGAGCGCCACCGCACTACCCGCGCGCAGGGCCACCACCCCGGCATTGATGGATACCGCCGGGTCGTCGAAGCTGCCCCGTACGTAGAGCGGTGCGCGCAGCGAGAAGATGCGCAGGGATTTCTGCTCGGGTCGCAGCACGAGGTCGAGCCGCTCGTTCTTCATGTCGACGGTGCCGTCCATGGTGATGAAGGCTTCCTCGGTATCCAGCAGGAAGGCGCGCGTATCCATCACGCCGTTGTCGATGCCGAAGTCGCCCGCCAGGCAGTTCATCTGCACCTGCCGGTCGCCGAACAGGCGCGTCAGCACCACGTTGGCGACGTTCAGGCCCGCGGCCTCCAGCAGGAACTTGCTGAAGCTGCCCTGGGTGACCAGCACACGCGCCTCGCCGTCGGCACTGCCGAGCAGGCTGGCCACGGAGTTGCCCTGCGCCTCCATCACGATCTGCCCACCCAGTTGACCGAAGCTGCCCTGCATCGACTCGATGGCCGGGAACAGGCGCTTGAGCTGGACGCGCCGCAAGCGGGTGTCCAGCTTCGCGGCCATCGGCTTCTGCCGGCTGTCCAGCGTGATGTTGGACACCACCGTGCCACCGGCCACGCCGAAGTTGAGCGGCGCGAGGTTCAGTACGCCATCACGCAGCACGAGGTGCGTCGACAGGTTGTCGATGGGCAGGTCCTCGTCGCGCAGGATGCGCTCGCCGGTGAACTTCACGTCGGCATCCATCTTGTCCCAGCGGTCCACCTCGAAGGGCTCGGTGGGCAGCACCTTGCCACGCTTGCGCGCAGTCGCCGCCGCGGGCGGTGCGTCGCGCTTCGCCTGGCTGGCGGCGGAGTCGGCACCGATCAAGGGGGCAAGATCATCGAAGCGCAGCAGCTTCGAACGCAGCTCGCCCTTCAGCAGGGGTCGTATGGGTCCGCCTTCGTAGCGCAGGGTGCCGCCCAGGTCGCTGTTGCCCACCCGGCCAGTAAAGCCTTCGTAGGTCACCGCGCCACGCTTGCGGTCGATAGTGCCGTGCAGCCGGCCTTCGGTGCGGAAGGCCGAGGTGTCCGGCAGGTTCACGCCCAGCAGCGGGTAGAGGTGCGCCATGTTGGCGCCCGCCAGCTTGAGCTTCATGTCCACGGCAGTGAGGTTGATCGGATCGGACAGCGTGCCATCCACGGCGATGCTGGTCTTGCCGACGTCCACCCGCCCTTCGACCGGGAACGGTTCGTCACGGTCCTGCAGGGCCAGCACCGCGCCCGTGCGGCCCGCACCCTGCAGCGGTGCGCCGTGGTAGCGGCCCTTCACGTCGAAGGCCAGTCCGTACGGGTCCTGCGACGGGTCGTCGATACTGCCGAAGCTGAGCGCGAGCTGTACGTCCTGGCGCGCGTCGTCCAGGTCCAGGCGGCCACGCTGCAACACCACCCGCTCCACCTTGAGCGTCCAGCGCGAAGGCGCGCCGTCATCGCTGTCATCCTTCTCGGGAGTACGGAAGGTCCAGTTGTTGTCGCCGTCGCGCAGGCGTTGCAGCGACACGGCGGGGTCGTCCAGCGCGATGACCGCGAACACCAGCTCCTTGCGCAGCAAAGGCAGGGGCCTCAACAGGAAGTGCAGGCTGCCGGCGTGGGCGAATTGCGGCGCCGTCCCCCATTGCGTGTTGGCGACGTACACGTCGCGGGCGTGCAGGCGCGGCAGCGGCACCCAGCGCGCCCACCCGGCCTGGTCCGCTTCGGGACGATGGAAACTGAGCGTGAGATCGCCACGGATCTCCACGTTGCGACCGATGGCTTCACTGGCGCGCGTACCGATCCAGCCGCGCGCGCGGTTCCAGTCGAAGGTCAGCGCCAGGATCACCAGCGCGGTCAGCATCACGAGCAGGCCCAGCAGGAACCACCCCGTCACGCGCAAAGCCGTGCGGCCAGTGCGCGGCATGTGTAGTGCGCGATTCATGTCAGTTCTCCTTCCGGCTTGCTGGCGGTCCGGACCGCGAACCGCGGACCGGAAAAGGCACAACGCCGGCCGACCCGAAACGGGGCCGGCCGGCGCTGGCACAGTCTTGCAGCAGTACTTACTGGCAGAGGCTGCGGCATCAACGACGCGAGATCAGCGCGCCGGCCAGCAGACCGATCAGACCCGCCGCAGCGACCGAGCGCCACGGGTTCGACACGATGGTCGACTCCGCGTAGTCACGGGCATATACGGCGTTCTGGCGGGCGTACTGACCGAGGTCGCCAGCGACCAGGCGCACGTCTTCATAGACGCGGCCAGCCGAACCACGGGCGGAGTCCAGCGACTCGCGCATGTGCTCGCGCAACTGCGCACGGTGCTCGTCGAACTCGCGACCCAGGCGATAGACGCCGGCTTGCTCGTACGGCTCTTCGTCGACCGCAGCGCGATTGCTGATCACGGTCTTGCGGAAGTCCTGCGCGACGGCCGGCTTGCTGGCTTCGCGGCGGATGTCCGCTGCGGTCGCCGGGCGTTGGGCAGTGCCTTCCTGGAAGCCATCCGGCACCGGAGTGGGGGTGGCGGTCAGCGGCGTGGGGTTGGGGGCGTTGAGGGGTGAATTCATGATGTACTCCTTCCGGTTTGTGGGTGCGGAACTGGTGCGTTGCTGCGAGTTGGCTCATGACGCTCATGACGCACTGCGCGGACTGACTGCCGCGCCCGCCAGGTCCCGATCCGGGGTTGCGGTCGCGGTGCAGCCTTGCGTAGCCGCGTGAAGTTCATCCTATGGAATCCCCCGGCCGTGAGGCGTCGGAAGACACGGATCGGCCTGTGGGATATGTCCTTCAACGATCGTTCAACAATCGTTCGGCAGTTCCTTGGGCAGTCCCTCGGAAGTCACCCGGCAGGACTGTCCGGTCGGTCTTTCTCCCCGTCCCCGGGCCCCGCTCCTGCCCGCGCCGCGCAACCGCCATCCACACCCGCCGCGCAAGCCCTGTGGCACCAAGGTTTGACGCTGCCCGGCCAAACCCGGATCATTTCGCCCGTGCGCGATGTCTCCCGGGCAGTATCTGCTGCCCGGTTCTAGTGAAGGTTCCCCCTGATGACGATGTGTTCCACCGCCAGCGCCCCGCGCCTGGCAACGTCTGCCCCGGCCTGGACCACTGCCCAGGTCGCCGAGCTTTTCTCCATGCCGTTCAATGACCTGCTGTTCCGTGCGCAGCAGGTGCATCGCGAGCACTTCGATCCCAACGCCATCCAGCGCTCCACCCTGCTGTCGATCAAGACGGGCGGTTGCTCGGAGGATTGCGGCTACTGCTCGCAGGCCAAGCGCTACAGCACCGGCCTGGAAAGCCAGGCCCTGATGCCGCTGGACGAGGTGCTGGAGAAAGCGAAGCTCGCCAAGGCCAACGGCTCCAGCCGCTTCTGCATGGGCGCCGCCTGGCGCGGCCCGAAGGACCGCGACCTGGAGCCCGTGCTCGAGATGGTCAAGGAAGTGAAGGCGCTGGGCCTGGAAACCTGCGTCACGCTGGGCATGCTGCGCGAAGGCCAGGCCGAGAAGCTGAAGGATGCCGGCCTCGACTTCTACAACCACAACATCGACACCGCGGCGGAGTTCTACGCCGAGGTGATCACCACCCACTCGCAGGAAGACCGCTTCGACACCATCGCCTCGGTGCGCGACGCCGGCATCAACGTGTGCTCCGGCGGCATCGTCGGCATGGGTGAGTCGCGCCGCGCGCGCGCCGCGCTGATCGGGCAACTGGCCAGCATGGAACCGCCGCCGCAATCGGTGCCGATCAACAACCTGGTGCGCGTCGAAGGCACGCCGATGGCGGAACTGCCGCCGATCGACCCCTTCGAGTTCGTGCGCACCATCGCCTGCGCGCGCATCACCATGCCGAAGAGCTACGTGCGCCTGTCGGCCGGTCGCCAGGAGATGAGTGACGAGTTGCAGGCCCTGTGCTTCATGGCCGGCGCCAACTCCATCTTCTACGGCGACAAGCTGCTGACCACCGGCAACCCGGACGTCGAGCGCGACGTCGCGCTGTTCGCCCGCCTGGGCCTGAAGTCGGTCTGAGCCCGCGCCGGACGCGAGGCTGCCGCAGCGATGAGTGACTTCGCACTCGACGGCGCGCAACTGCGCCGTCGCGTCCAGCGTCACGCTGCCCACGCCCGCGCCGGCAACTTCCTGGCCCGCGAGAGCGCCAGCCGCATGGCCGAGCGCCTCGACCTGCTGCGCAACCAGCCACAACGCATCCTCGACTTGGGCTGCGGCACCGGCGAGGACCTCGCCCTGCTGGCGGCGCGCTATCCGGATGCCCAGTGCATCGGCATCGACTTCGCTCCCGCCGTGCTGGCCCAGGCGCGACCGGCGCGCGGCTTCGCAGACCGCCTGCTGCGCCGCGCACGCGGGCCTGCACTGCTCTGCGCGGATGCCGCCGCCCTGCCCCTGGCCCGCAGCAGCGTGCAGATGCTGTGGAGCAACCTGCTGCTGCCGGCCTTCTCCGACCCGCTGCCGGCTTTCCGCGAGATGCACCGCGTGCTGGCCGTGGAAGGCGTGCTGATGTTCGCCACGCTGGGGCCCGACACGCTGCGCGAACTGCGCGCCGCCATGCCCACCGCTGCTGGCGAGCGCGTGCATCGCTTCATCGACATGCATGACCTGGGCGACACGCTCGTGGCCGCCGGCTTCACCGAGCCGGTGATGGACATGGAACGCCTGACCCTCACCTACACGCAGCTCGACGACCTGCTGCGCGACCTGCGCCAGGCGGCCGCCACCAACGTGGCCACCACGCGCCCGCGTGGACTCGCCGGCAAGACGGGCTGGCAGCAGGCGCGTGCGGCCTACGAGCGCCTGCGTCAGGACGGCCGCCTGCCGGCCACCATCGAACTCGTGTTCGGCCACGCCTGGAAGGCGGCACCGAAGACCACCGAAGACGGTCGCGCAGTGATCCGCTTCGAGCGCGAACGCCGCCCGCTGCGTGGCTGACCGCGCGACCCAGTCGTAACCAACTAACCGCCCCGGAAGACATCGCATGCGCACGGTCTGGCTGTTCGATCTCGACAACACCCTGCACGATGCGTCGGCGCACATCTTTCCGCACATCAACCGGTCGATGACCGAGTACCTCGCCTGTCACCTGGATCTGTCGGAAGATGAAGCCAATGCGCTGCGCATGCGCTACTGGCTGCGTTACGGCGCCACCCTGCGCGGCCTGATGCGCCATCATCGCCAGTGCGACCCGCGCCATTTCCTGCGCGACACCCACACCTTCGACGACCTGCCCGGCATGCTGGTGGCGGAGCGCCGCATGCGCGCCTGGCTGCGCCGGCTGCCCGGCCGCAAGCTGGTGTTCTCCAACTCGCCGCGCAAGTACGCACGCGAAGTGGTCAACCTGCTCGGCATCGCGCCCTTCATCGAGCGGGTGATCGGCGTCGAAGATCTCACCTTCCAGCCCAAGCCGCGACGCCTGGCCTACCAGCGCGTGCTGCGCGCGGCCAAGGTACCGGCGGCGCGCTGCGTCATGGTGGAAGACACCCTCGACAACCTGCGCATTGCCAGACAACTCGGCATGCGCACCGTCTGGATCAGTCGTCGCAGCGGCCGTCCCGCCTTCGTCGACCGACATGTCCGTTCCGTCTGCAGCCTGCGCGGCTGGCAGCGCTGACGCCTTGCCGGGCAACGCGGAATCCGGGCTAGAATCCTCGCCGCAACGCCCGCTCCGCGGGCGTGACGAATCCGACAAGCTGCCGCGCAAGCACACCCCGCGACGTCCAGCAGCGAGACATACTGATCACATGGCACGCACGCCCCGCTCGCTGTTCACCAAGATTGCGCAGCACCTGCTCAGCCTGGCATTGATGCTCGCCACGCTGTCCGCCATGCCAGCCCTCGCGCTACCCGGACTCGATCCGGACTTCTCCGACGCGCCGCCCTCCAGCGAACAGCTGCCACCACCCGATGTCGCCGGTGCGCTGACGCCGGACCGTACGCGTCTGCAACTGGCGCCCGACCTGCCCGCCGAGCCCGTCGTCATGCCGGCCGTGGTGCCGATGAGCGAAGAGCCGGATGCCGCCACGCCGGTGCTGTCCGCCGAATCCCTCAGCCTGTCACCCCTGGGCGTCGCCTTGCTGCTGATTCTCGCCGGCGTGCTGGCGCGTCGTGCCTACCAGTGGTGGATGGTGCTCAACCAGCGCCGCCGCATCGACCAGCCGGACTGGAGTGCGCTGCGCAGTGCCGACTGGCCGGTCGTCACCCTGCTGGTGGTGGCGCGCGAGGTCGGTACCGCCATCGAGCCATTGGTGGAATACCTCCTGACCATGGACTACCCGCCGGAGCGCCTGCGCATCCGCCCCACCGGGCAATTCACCACCGCCCAGCGCGGCGCCGTCGCGGCGCTGCTGGCGCGCCACCCCGGTCGCGTACTGCCCACTGCCGACCGGCCGCTGGATGGCATCCGCGAGGCGGACACCGACATCGTGCTGATCCTGCGTGCCGAATGGACGCCGGACCGCAACTTCGTACGCCAGGCCGTCGCGCCGTTCTTCGACCCCTCGGTAGGCGCGGTGCTGGCGCCGCTGGACCCGGTGGTCGACGGCCATCCCTACACCCGCCTGCGCCAGCTGTCGCGCGCGGCCTGGGCGCGGATCGTGGCGCCCTGGCTGGCCCGCGCCAACCTGCCGGCACTGGGCGACACCTTGCTGTTCGGCGTGCGCCGCAGCGCCGTGGCCGCCGCCGGTGGCTGGCGCCAGACCACCAACGAGCGCTGCGCGGACCTCGTCTGGCGCCTGTTCGCCGAAGGTTGGCACAGCGCCTGCCAGACCGCGCTGTGGGTCAGCGGCAAGCAGCGCGATCCGCAAGCGTCCCAGTTGCCCGGCCTCTTCGTACACCTGCCCGCGCTGCTCGCCTCGCAGCGCATTGCCTGGCGGCAGAAAGGCCGCCTGCTGGGCTACGCGCTGGCGCGCGGCAGCCGCCACCTGGCCGGGCTGGGCATCCTGCTGGCGGTGTTCGAATATGCCAGCGGCAATTCCCTGCTGGCAGGGCTGGCGCTGTGCATCCTGCTGACCGAGGCACTTGCCGGCCAGAGCCTCACCTTGCTGGCCGCCGGTGCCCAGGCCTGCCAGCGCGGCACTCAGGTCAGCCTGCTGCCACTGGCGCTGCTACGCCTTGCCGGAGTCGGCCATGCACTCCACTGAGCTCGGGCAATCCGGCTGGCCGGCGGGCTGGCCACTCGGTTTGCCGCTGGGTTGGCCGCTGGGTTGGCCGCTTGCCTGGCAAATCGCGCTGCTACTCGGAGGCGCGCTGCTGCTGGCCCTGCTGCTGCGCCCTGCCCGCCGCGAATGGCTGCGCGAGCAGGACGACGAGGCCTCGCCAGCCCCGCGCCACGAAGACCGCATCGACGCCCTGCGTACGATGGCCACGCAGGAGTTCAGCGACATGCTGCAACGTGTCCGCGACAATGGCGGTGTCATGCGCGGCATCGACCTCGACGGCGAGCCGGTGCTGGTGCTGGGCAGCAAGCAGGACCTTGCCAGCCAGATCGAACCCGGCACCCGGCGCATCGGCTTCGGCGTGCTGACCAGCCAGCGCCTGGACGTTCCCGGCGAGCTGGTGTGCGAGCGCGACCTGTTCGCAGAGGGGCGCGCCAGCGTGGCGCAGAGTGCCGTGGTGCGCAGCCTGCTGAGCCTGCGCGATGTCGCCATCGGCGTGCGCGCACGCGTCACCGGGCGGGTGCACGCGGACGGCCGCCTCGACGTGGCCGAGGGCGCCTGGCTGCATGGCGAGGCTTCGGCCGGCCAGGCCCTCGCGCTGGCACGCCGCACGCGCTTCGTACGGCTGCACGCGCCGGTCATCGAGTTCGGCACGCGCGAGGTGCCGGCCGCGCGCCCGGGCGGGACACTGCCCGAGTACCTGCCCGGCGATGCGCAGCACGACGCGGCCAACCGTCGCTACATCGTGCATGGCGATCTGAGTGTGCCGGCGGGTCACCGCGTGATGGCCGACCTCATCGTCGGCGGTCGCCTCGTGGTCCATGAAAACTGCATCATCACCGGCAGCCTGCGCGCCGATCGCAGCGTCCGGCTCGGACAGGGCGTGCAGGTCGAAGGAGGCATCGTCAGCCCGTCCGATATCCGCATCGCCGACAACTGCCGCATCGACGGGCCGGTGATGGCAGGTACCCGCCTGATCGTCGGCACCGGTTGCGTCCTCGGCACCCGAGGCGACCCGGTGAGCGTCAGTGCCGCACGCATGCGCATCGCCACCGGCAGCGTGGTCTACGGCTTCGTTTCGGCCCGACAGGCCGGCCAGGTGGTTGCGCCACAGGACTTGCAGTCATGAGCACGCGGGCCGCGCCTTCCCTGCGCCGCAGCCTGACGCGCGCCCTGCTGCACGGCGTGGCCATGCTGCTGCTGGTCGCCCTCCTGCAAGGCAGCCTGCACGCTGCATGGCAATGGTTGCTGCAAGCCGGCGTGACGCTGCTCGGCCTGCAGGCCACGGTGCAGTCGGGCCAGCTCAGCCTGTTTGCCGGCCTGCGCCTGCCGGTCGTGGCGATCGACGCGGGATTGCCGTCACCACACGGCTGGGCCCTGGCGCTGCACGGACTGATCCTCGCCGGCGCGACCGTCACCGGCTGGCTGGTCCGTCATACGCGGGAGCGCCTTGCCCGCGTGCTGTGGGCGATTGCCCTGCTGTACACCGTCGCCCTTGCTGGCTGGCTGTGGGCGCCCCAGTCCAGCGCGCATTCCCTGCTGGAACACACGCGCACCCTCTCCGGCATCATCGTGGCCCTGCTGTTCCTGCTGCCGCTGCCGTTGTGCGCGAGCCTCGCGGCGCTCGGCTTCAGCACCGCCGGCCTGTGGCGGGTGATGGCCCGCATCGGGCTGGCGTTGGTGGTATTGCTGCCGCTGCAATTGCTGAGTCACGCCGTGATTGCCAGCCATCTGTCGGTCAATGCCCTGCCGGCGCTATTCCTGCTGGGCGGGCCGCTGGCCGACGTGTTCGTGCTGCTGGCCATGTTCGGCGCCAGTTTCGCCGCCACGGCACCACCGCCCGAACGACGCCAACTGGCGCGCCTGCGCTACGAGGAGCACTGACGTGCGCGACCCGGAGCGCCCGCTGCAGATCCTGGCCAGCCGCTTTCCGCGCCCCGGCAGGGTGGAACGCATCCTGTTGCGGCCGGAACGACGCCAGCCCGTCATCGATGTGACGCAAGTGCATGCCGAGGCGGGCGTCGGCCTGGCGGGTGATCGTCAGCGCGGTGGCAAGCGTCAGGTATCGCTAATCCAGGCCGAGCATCTGCCGGTAGTCGCCGCGCTGACAGGGCACGAAGGTGTCGACGCCGCCCTGCTGCGACGCAACCTGGTCATCTCCGGAATCAACCTGATCGCCGCGCGGGCATTGTTTCCCGACCAGGTGCTGCGCCTTCGCATCGGCACGGCCCTGATCGAGATCCACGCCGATTGCGAACCCTGCTCGCGCATGGAAGAAGCACTCGGGCCGGGCGGCTACAACGCCATGCGCGGCCACGGCGGCATGGTGGCGCGCGTCGTGGAAAGCGGCCTGATCCAGCTCGGCGACCCGGTCCACGCGCTCGCCGGCCATGAAGTTCCCCAATCAGATCCATAACTTCCCTGCCATGGGGGCTTTTGCTAGGATGCACCCCACTCCCGACCGGCCGGCTCCCCCGCTGCGGCTCATGGACGGGGCCAACACGCAACGCGAGGAATCATGAGCGAACACATCAACCACGTAACCGACGCCAGCTTCGACAGCGACGTCCTGCAATCGCAAACCCCCGTCCTGCTCGACTACTGGGCGGAGTGGTGCGGCCCCTGCAAGATGATTGCCCCGATCCTGGACGACGTGGCCAAGGAATACGCCGGCAAGCTGAAGGTTGCCAAGCTGAACATCGACGAAAACCAGGACACGCCGGCCAAGTTCGGCATCCGCGGCATCCCGACCCTGATGCTGTTCAAGGGCGGCAATGTCGAAGCCACCAAGGTTGGCGCCCTGTCGAAGTCCCAGCTGACCGCTTTCCTGGACAGCCACCTGTAATACCTCTCTGCGACGCGTGCGGATTGCCCGAAATCCCGCACGCGCCGCATTGACAGGCTCGGACGGGCCGCGTTAGAGTCCAAGCCAGTCCCCTGCAGCGCACGTTTCACAACGTTTCTAGCGCTCGCAGCCAGAATTCTCCCCATTCCCCTTCTGTTCCGGCCCAGCGCCACTTCTTCCGTTCGTCCACTCTTCCCAGGGTTCGTCCATGCATCTCTCAGAGCTCAAGTCTCTGCACGTCAGCCAGCTTCTCGAAATGGCCACCGCCAACGAGATCGACGGTGCCAACCGTCTGCGCAAGCAGGAACTCGTCTTCGCGCTGCTGAAGAACCGGGCAAAAAAGGGCGAACCGATCTTCGGAGATGGCGTGCTGGAAGTGCTGCCGGACGGCTTCGGCTTCCTGCGTTCGCCGGACACCTCGTACCTGGCCAGCACAGACGACATCTACGTGTCCCCCTCGCAGGTACGCCGCTTCAACCTGCACACCGGCGACACCATCGAAGGCGAGATCCGTATCCCCAAGGACGGTGAGCGCTACTTCGCACTGGTGAAGGTGGACAAGGTCAACAACGGCTCGCCCGAAGCCTCCAAGACCAAGATCCTCTTCGAGAACCTGACGCCGCTGCACCCCAACGAGCCGATGAAGCTCGAGCGCGACATCCGTGCCGAAGAGAACGTCACCTCCCGTGTGATCGACATGATCGCCCCCATCGGCAAGGGCCAGCGCGGCCTGCTGGTGGCGCCGCCGAAGTCCGGCAAGACGGTGATGCTGCAGAACATCGCGCACGCCATCACTGCCAACCACCCGGACGTGGTGCTGATCGTCATGCTGATCGACGAGCGCCCGGAAGAAGTGACCGAGATGCAGCGCTCGGTGCGCGGCGAAGTGGTCGCCTCCACCTTCGACGAACCGGCCACCCGTCACGTGCAGGTTGCCGAAATGGTCATCGAGAAGGCCAAGCGCCTGGTCGAGCACAAGAAGGACGTGGTGATCCTGCTCGACTCCCTCACCCGCCTGGCCCGCGCCTACAACACCGTAGTGCCGGCCTCCGGCAAGGTGCTGACCGGTGGTGTGGACGCCAACGCCCTGCAGAAGCCCAAGCGCTTCTTCGGCGCCGCCCGCAACATCGAGGAAGGTGGCTCGCTGACCATCATTGCCACCGCGCTGATCGACACCGGCAGCCGCATGGACGACGTGATCTACGAGGAATTCAAGGGCACCGGCAACATGGAAATCCACCTCGACCGCCGCATGGCCGAGAAGCGGATCTACCCGGCCATCAACGTCAATCCGTCCGGCACCCGCCGCGAGGAACTGCTGCTGGAGCCCGCCGTGCTGCAGAAGGTGTGGGTCCTGCGCAAGCTGCTGTACAACATGGACGACCTGGCTGCGATGGATTTCCTGCTGGACAAGGTCAAGCAGACCAAGTCCAACGCAGAGTTCTTCGACGCCATGCGTCGCTGATGCGGCTGCGCTGGCGGCAAACACCCGGGCTTGAGCCGAGCGGCGTTTGCTGCCATAATCGCGGTCTTTGAATTTTGGGCGATCACATCCGTCGCCCGCTGAAGGGGAAATCATGAAAGCCGAAGGTCATCCGAATTTCGCCGACGTGCAGGTCACCTGCTCCTGCGGCAACAAGTTCACCACCCGTTCCACGCTGGGCAAGCCGAGCTACTCGATCGAAGTCTGCTCCGAGTGCCACCCGTTCTGGACCGGCAAGCAGAAGATGGTCGACACCGCTGGTCGTGTCGAACGCTTCCGCCAGAAGTACGGCAAGAAGTAAGCACTTCCTGCCTCAGCAAAAAGCCCTCGCAAGCGAGGGCTTTTTTTGTTTTCAGGCGCCACCGTGCACTAGCCGATCTCGTGCTTGTCCTCCGGCGGCGTGAAGATGATTCGCGCGTGGCGCTGGTAGGTCCAGTACGACCAGGCCCAGTTCATCAGCACGGTGACGCGGTTGCGGAAACCGATCAGGAAGAAGATGTGGATGAACAGCCAGAACCACCAGGCCAGCAGGCCTGACAGGTGTACCGGGCCGAGATCGACCACGGCTGCCATGCGGCCGATCGTCGCCAGCGACCCCATGTGGCGGTAACGGAAGTCAGGGGCCTTCTCCCCTGCCAGGCGCGCCTTGATGACGCGCGCCACATGCGCCCCCATCTGCTTGGCAGCGGGCGCGACGCCTGGCACCGGCTTGCCGTCCTGGGTCACCGCGGCAAGGTCGCCCGCGACGAAGATCTCTGGAAAACCCGCGACGGACAGGTCGGTCCCGACCGGCACCCTGCCCGCGCGATCCAGCTCTACACCCAGGCTGCGCGCCAGTGGCGATGCGGCCACGCCGGCTGCCCAGAGCACGGTCCGCGAAGCGATCCGCTGGCCGTTCACCAGCACGCCGTCTTCATCGATGGTCTCGACCCGGCCACCGGTCATGACCTGCGCGCCCAGATGTTCCAGCTGCTTGCGGGCCTTGTCGGACAGGGACTCGGGAAACGCCGCCAGGACCCTCGGCCCGGCTTCCACCAGCAAGACACGCGCACGCGACGGATCGATGTGGCGGAACTCCTGCTTGAGGGTGTGCCGCGCGATCTCGGCCAGCGTACCGGCCAGCTCGACGCCGGTCGGGCCGCCGCCCACCACCACGAAGGTCAGCCAGGCATCCCGGGCGACCGGATCACTCTCCAGCTCGGCACGCTCGAAAGCCATCAGCAGGCGCCGGCGGATGAGCAGGCCGTCTTCGAGGATCTTCAGCCCCGGCGCGTGCTCCGCCCAGGCGTCGTTGCCGAAATAGGCATGGGTGGCGCCGGTGGCGAGCATCAGGCTGTCGTAGGCAACTTCGCTGCCATCGGCCAGCAATAGCCGGCGCTCGGTGGCACGGACTTCGCGCACATTGCCGAGGCGAACCTCCAGGTTGCGCTGGGACCGCAGGATATGACGCAGCGGCGCGGCAATATCCGGCGCGGAAAGTCCGGCGGTCGCTACCTGGTAAAGAAGGGGCTGGAAGACGTGGTGATTGCGGCGGTCAATGAGGGTGATGCGGACGGCGCTTTTCGCCAGCGCCCGCGCCGCCCACAGGCCGGCAAAGCCGCCGCCGACGATGACGACGTGCGGTACTGCTGATGCTTGCTGCATGGTGAGTCCCGGGATGCCAAAGAAACCTGTTTGCGCAGTGCGCAGCGGCTTCGGACATGACGCCGGGCCGCGCGGGCAATCAGCGCGATCACCGGTTCGACACGGAACTCCGCGCCGTGTTCAGCGCAAGCCGAGTACGTCCTGCATGTCGTAGAGGCCCTTGCCCTTGCCTTGCAGGAAGGCCGCGGCACGCAGCGCACCGATGGCATAAGGCATGCGGCTGCCGCCCTTGTGCGAAATTTCGACGCGCTCGCCCAGGCCACAGAACATCACCGTGTGGTCACCGACGATGTCCCCGCCACGCACGGTGGCAAATCCGATCGTCTCAGCATCGCGCTCGCCCGTGTGGCCTTCGCGGCCATACACGGCGTGCTGCCTGAGGTCGCGGCCGATGGCGTCCGCCACGACCTCGCCCATGCGCAGCGCGGTGCCGGACGGTGCATCCACCTTGAAGCGGTGATGCGCCTCGAAAATCTCGATGTCATAGCCGGTCGACAGCATCTTCGCCGCCACTTCCAGCAATTTGAACACTGCATTCACGCCTACCGCCATGTTGGCGGCGAACACCACCGGGATGTTGGCGGCCGCGGCAGCGATCCTGGCCTTGCCGTCGGCGTCAAAACCGGTGGTACCGATGACGATCGCGCGACCGAGCTTCTGCGCCACCTGCAGATGCGCAAACGTGCCTTCGGGCCGGGTGAAATCGATGAGGCAATCCGCCTTGGCCAGTTCAGTCTCCACGTCGGAGCCGATCAGCACGCCGCAGGCGTTGCCCACCAGCTCACCGGCATCGCGGCCGATGAAAGCGCTGTCCGGACGGTCGATGGCCGCGGCAAGCACCGCGTCGGGCGATTGCAGCGTGGCTTCGATGAGCATGCGGCCCATGCGGCCGGAGGCACCGGCGATGGCTACTTTGACAGTCATGGCAGTATTCGGTGAGAGGGTTACTTCTTGCCCGCTTCGATCTCGATGACGCGCGGGCCACGCGGCACAGCGGCCGCGGTCGGCTCGGTGGCCGGGGCGACATCACCATCGACACGGGACAACTTGCCGTCGGCGAAGAACAGCGCCACGCGGCGTTGCTCGATCGGCCCCTTGCCGGGCGTGAAGCGGTATACGTAATCCCAGCGATCGGTGCGGAAGCTGTCGATCAGCAAGGGCGACCCCATGATGAAGCGCACCTGCTCCGCCGTCATGCCGGGTTTGAGCTGGGCGAGCATTTCCTGCGTCACGTAGTTACCCTGGCGCACGTCGATCTTGTAGGGCCACTGCGTGCCGGAACACGCGGCCAACGCCACGGACATGCACAGGAAGGTGGCAGCGCGGCGCAGGAAGGTCGGAATGGTCTGGAGCATGACGGAAGCAATCGGGTCTCGGTGCCCGGGCGTCGACACACGCGTCGCGTTCCAAGGCAGGGCGGGAAACTATATCATAGGCACCCCCGACGACTGTCCGACGGAGCCCACGATGGCCACCCCGCAAAGCCTCAAGAACATGGGCCTCAAGGCCACCCTCCCGCGCCTGAAGATCCTGGATCTGTTCCAGCGCAGCGATGAGCGCCACCTCACGGCCGAAGACGTATACCGCATGCTGCTGGACGAGCAACTGGACGTCGGCCTGGCGACCATCTACCGCGTGCTCACGCAGTTCGAGCAGGCCGGCCTGCTCAAGCGCCATCACTTCGAATCCGGCAAAGCGGTATTCGAACTGAACGAAGGTAGCCACCACGATCACATCGTGTGTGTCTCCTGCGGCAAGGTGGAGGAGTTCTTCGATCCCACCATCGAGCAGCGCCAGCATGAAATCGCCGAGCAACTCGGCTACAAGCTGCGCGACCACGCCATGCATCTCTACGGCGTTTGCAGCGACTGCACGAGCAAGGAAAAGAAGTAAGCAGCAGGCTGCGACATGCCCAAAGAAAAGGCCACGCATTGCGTGGCCTTTTTGTTGATGCGGTTGCGGCTTACATCACCGGGCCGATCTGCCAGGGCAGGAACTCGTCGTTGCCATAGCCCAGCATCTCGCTGCGCGTCTTCTCGCCGGAGGCATGCGCCAGGATGGCGTCGAATATGCGCTGGCTGATCACCGGCATCGGCACGCCGTCGATAAGGTCGCCGCAGTTCACATCCATGTCGTCGCGTTGGCGATTCCACAAGGCATTGTTGGTCGCGAACTTGATGGTCGGCACGCCCGCACAGCCGAATGCCGAGCCACGGCCGGTGGTGAAGCAGATGAGCTGCGCACCGCCCGCTGCCTGGCCGGTCGCCGACACGGGGTCGTAGCCCGGCGTATCCATGTAGACGAAGCCCTGCTTGTCGATTTGCTCGGCGTATTCGTACACCGCTTCTAGCGTGCTGGTGCCGCCCTTGGCGACCGCTCCCAGCGATTTTTCGAGAATCGTCGTGAGGCCACCGGCCTTGTTGCCGACCGACGGGTTGTTGTCCATCTCGCCACCGTTGCGGGCGACGTAGTCCTTCCACCATTCGATGCGCGCCAGCAGCTTCTCGGCCACCGCGGTGGTCGCCGCGCGACGCGTCAGCAGGTGTTCGGCACCGTAGATCTCGGGGGTCTCGGACAGGATGGCGGTTGCGCCGTGCGCGACCAGCATGTCCACCGCACCGCCCAGCGCGGGGTTGGCGGTGATGCCGGAATAGCCGTCCGAGCCACCGCAGTTCAGGCCGACGATGAGTTTCGACAGCGGCGCCTCCTGGCGCTCGAACTGGTTGGCCACCGGCAGCATCGCCTGGATGCGCTCGATACCGACCTTGATGGCCTGCGAGGTTCCGCCCAGGTCCTGGATGTTCACGCTCTGCAGCATGCCGGGGGCGTGGCCCTTGAGTTCCTCCACCAGCGGCGCGATCTGGTTCATCTCGCAGCCGAGGCCGACGAACAGCACGCCGGCGAAGTTGGCGTGCTTCGCATAGCCCAGCATGGTCCGCCGCAGCACTGCCATACCTTCGGTGCCACCCATGCCGCAACCCAGCGGGTGTGGCAGGCCGACCACGCCATCGATGTTGGGGTAGTCGGCCAGCAGCTTGCGGTCGAAGTGGCTGGCGATGCCGCGCACCACGGTCGCCGAACAATTCACCGAGGCGATGATCGCAATGTAGTTGCGCGTGCCGACACGGCCATCCGGCCGCGCAAAACCGCGGAAGGTCGCCGGCTTGTCGATCTTAGCCGCCGGATGCACATCGGTACTGAATGTGTGATTGCGTTCGAACTCGCCGACGGCGAGATTCTGCGTATGCACGTGCTCGCCGGGCGCGATGTCGGCCTTGGCGAAACCGATGATCTGGTTGTAGCGCCGCACCGCACTGCCCTTGGCGATCACGCGGGTGGCCACCTTGTGGCCCGGCGGGATGAGGCCACGCACCGTGATGCCCTCTGCCCCCAGCGTGGTGCCGGAAATGAGCTGGGCGGTGGCGATCACCACGTCGTCGTTGGCGTGCAGGCGGATGAATTGGCGGGTGGCGGGGCGTGCCGCAACGGTCGCGTCGCTCATCGTGAGACTCCTTCAGGCAAGCAGTTCGCGCAGGGCCGGGCGTACGCCCTGACGCAGGATCGTTTCAAGCGGTCGTGCCACCTTGTCGGCAAGTTCGGGAATGGCCTTGAGGTCTTCACCCCATAGACGGACATCACCCAGCACCCGTTCCACCAGCGCGGCAGTGTCCTGGTCCTTTTCCCAGGCGCGCCAGGCTTCGGCCCACAGGCCGATCACGTCCGGGTTGTCGCGGATGACGTAGGGCTTGTCGCCGCGCGCCCCGACGTAGTCGCCGCGCTCGTCGAAGCGACCGCGGTAGAAGGCCAGCAGGGCCGCCAGCGAGAAAGCCAGCGCGGCCGGTGCTTCACCGTGCTCGCGCACGTGATCCTTGACCGTCGGCAGCACGCGTACCTGCCACTTCGACACCGAGTTCAGCGAGATGGAAATCAGTTCGTGGCGGATGTGCGGGTTGGCGAAACGCTCCATGATCGTCTTGGCGTAGCCCATGCGCTCGGCGTCGGGCAAGTCCAGGCAGGGGACGATTTCGTCGAACATCAGCTTCTGCATGTAGGCCGCCAGCTCGGCGTCCGTGGTCATCTCCAGCACCGTATCCACGCCGGCCAGGTAGGCCGCCAGCGCGCTGGCAGTGTGAGCGCCATTCAGTACGCGCACCTTGCGGGTGCGGTAGGGCTGCAGGTCGTCGGTCCAGATCACGTCCAGGCCGGCCTTGTGCAGCGGGAATTCCTCGGCCAGCTCGCGCGGCCCCTCGATGACCCACAGGTGGAACGGCTCGGCGGCCACCATCAGCGGGTCGTCGTAGCCCTGCTCGGCGAACTGGGCGTCGGCCTCGCCGGCCGGGAAACCGGGAACGATGCGGTCCACCAGGGTGTTGCAGAAATGATTGTGCTGCTGCACCCAGCCGATGAACCCGGCCGGCAGCTTCCAGTCCTGCGCATGCTTCAGGACGATCTGGCGCAGATTGCTGCCGTTGGCTTCGATCAGCTCGCAGGGCAGGAACACCAGGCCGGTCGCCGCGGTGCCACCCAGGGTCTTGAAGCGATGCAGCAGCAAAGCCGCCACCTTGGCCGGGAAGCCCTGCGGACACCGCGTCTCGTCCAGCGCTTCCTCCACGTAGGCGATACCAGCCTCGGTGGTATTGGAGATGACGAAGCGGGTAGCCGGATCAGCCGCCCGTGCCAGCATCGCGGGCCAGTCGGCATAGGGGTTCAGCGCGCTATCCACGCAACTGACGATGCGTCGCGCTTCGACCACCTTGCCGCCCTGCAGGCCGCGCAGCAACACCGTGTAGAGACCGTCCTGTGACTGCAGCTTGTCTGCCAGGCCACGATCCAGCGGCTGGGCAATGGTGACGCGACCGTTGAACAGGCCCTGGCCGTTGGTGACGTCGATCATCCAGTCGGCAAAGGCACGCAGGAAGTTGCCGTCGCCAATCTGCAGGATGCCCACAGGCGGCTTCGCGCTCGGGGCAGCGGCCTCGGCACGGAATTTCTGGCTGTCGAATAGTCGGCGGTTCAGGCTGGTCACAAGGGTCTCCAGTGGCGTTCGTCAGTCGACGTTGTCTGACAAATAAGCATAATTTTGACAGAACCAGCGGGTGATTGGCCTGACAAGATCAATTTTTACTGTTTTGCGAGCCTTGCCGCAAAAGCGACGCGCCGACCCTATGTGCGGGTCGGCGCTGCCATCATCAAGACCGGACGACCGATCAGACGAAGAAGAAAACCGGCATCGCGTCGCGCGGGATGATGGCGCCCGGATGTTGGACCACGATGGACGCGATCTTGTTGCCGGATCGCGCCGCCAGCTCGGGCGAATTGCCCTGCAGGCGGGCTGCGAGGTAGCCACCGGCGAAAGAGTCGCCAGCGCCGGTCGTATCCACCACCTTCGGCACCTTGAACACCGGCACCGACAGCGGCTCCATGCCGCGGATGCGTACCAGCGTCGGCTCGGCGCCGCGCTTGACGACCACCTCTTCGCAGGCCAGCGAATAAGCGTGTGCCAGCGCACTGCCCTCGTCCAGCCCGTACAGGGCGGCGTTGTCGTCCAGGGTGATCAGCGTCATGTCGCAATTGGCGAAGGCGCGGTCGTACCAGAACGGGGGATCGTCGTCGCGCCACAGGCGGGCGCGGAAGTTGTTGTCGAAGATGACCTTGCCACCCCGGGCGCGGAAGCGCTCGATCAGCGAGAACAGCCGCTCGCGCCCGGCCTTGGGCAGCACGGCCAGGCTGATGCCGCTGTAGTAGATCGCGTCCAGCTCGTCGAGTTCGTCTTCCAGCGGACTGCTGGCGCCCTCGAAATAGCCGCGGGCAGCGCTGGCGTCACGCCAGTAGTAAAAGGTGCGCTCGCCGCTTTCATCCACCTGGATGGTGTAGAGGCCGGGCATGCGGCCCTCCTCGCGCAATACCATGTGGGTGTCGATGCCTTCGTCCTGCCATGCAGCGATCATGGCCTGGCTGTAGGCGTCGGTGCCCAGCTGGGTGGCGTAGGACACCTTGATGCCGCCTTCGGCACCGATGCGTCCGAGATACACCGCCGTGTTCAGCGTGTCGCCACCAAAATGCTGATGCATGGTGCCGAACATCTGGCCACGCATCTCGATCATGCACTCGCCCAGCAAGGCGATCCGGCATTTCACTTCCATTGTTGTCTTGGCCTGTTCTGAGGAAATTCCATCCTGGCAGGTGGAATCATCGCACGCCCGCGCGGGGCACGGCGCAAGTTCGCAGAAAGCTTGCGCCGGGTCAGGACGACGTGACATCCGCCACGGCCGGACGGCAGGTTTGTTGGTGTTTTACACATTTACCCGTACGGGTGGCCCCACAGATTCAAGGCAGCTACGACTAAAGCCGTAGAAAAACCGAGCGCGGGGCTAGAATCGATGCGCGCGCCACGACGGCCGTGACGCGCGGGAGAGAGACTAACCGCCTTTGCGCGGCCTATAAAAAACCTACACATGAAGCCGACACCCCACCTGGCAGATCTGGCCCTGGTCCAGCGCACGCCCGGCCCATCGCCACAAGCAGTGCCCGAACGCATCCGCGTGCTGGATTGCGTCAACACCGCGCTTGCCCAGGAAAAGCTGTCGCTCGCCGCGACGGCGGTGGCTGGCGAACTGGCCCGCGCCTTCGCCTGCGAGCATGTGGTCGTCGGCTTCCTGCGCGGCCAGGTCAGCCGCGTGATGGCCTGGTCGGGCACGGCGGACCTGCGCCAGGAATTCCAGCTCGTGCGCCGCGTCTCGGCGGCCATGGACGAGGCGCTGGACCAGCACAGCACCCTGCGCTACCCGCCCCAGGCCGACGATCCACCGCGCATCACCCTGATGCACGCCGAGCTGGCAAGCGATACCGCCGGCGCGCTGCTCACCCTGCCACTGCCTGCGCGCGGCCGAGCGATCGGCGCCCTCACCCTGATGCGCCGGGCGGACCGCCCCTGGCAGGTGGACGAGATCCTCGCGCTGGAAAAACTGGTCACCACCATCGGGCCGGTGCTCGAACTCAAGTTGCTGAGCCAGGAATCCGCCTGGGTCCGCCTGCGCCATGACATCCGCGATTTCACCACCGGGCTGACCTCGTCGGGCCATGTGCGCAGCAAGTTCGTGGTGCTGGGGCTCGCCCTGCTGATCGCCGCGCTGACCCTGATACCCGTCACCGAGAACGTCACCGCCAATGCCCGCACCGAGGGCCAGATCCAGCGCAGCCTGTCGGCACCGGCCGACAGCTTCCTGCAGGAGGTCTTCGTCCACCCCGGCGATTCCGTGAAGCAGGGCCAGGTGCTGCTGCGCCTGGCCGACGAGGAATTGCTCACCCAGCAACGCCGCCTGGAGGCGGAACTGGCCCAGGCGCAGAGCGAAATGGCCGAAGCCTTCGCGCGGCAGGACCGCAGCCGCATGGTGGGCGCCCAGGCCAAGACCGCCGAAACCGGCGCCGCGCTGAGCCTGGTCGCGCAGCAACTCGCCCGTACCAGCGTGCTGGCCCCCTTCGACGGCGTCATCATCAAGGGCGACCTGCAGCAACTGGTCGGCGCGCCGGTCAAGCGCGGCGACCCTTTGCTGACGCTGGCACCCAACACCGCCTACCGCGTCGTGCTGCAGGTCGAAGACCGCGATGTCGCCCAGTTGCGCGCCGGCATGCAGGGCGCGCTGACGCTGTCGGCGATGCCCGGCGAATCCCTGCCGATCCTCATCGAGCGCGTCACCCCGGTCGCCCAGGTGGAGGACGGCCGCAACGTGTTCGAAGTGCGCGCCCGCCTGCTCGGCGGCCATGCCGGCCTGCGCCCGGGCCTGGAAGGCGTGGCCAAGATCGGCCTGGGCCGCGCACCGCTGGCACAGGTGGCGGGCAGCCGCCTGGTCGACTGGCTGCGCTTCCAGAGCTGGAAGCTGCTGGGCTGACACCGAACCCGGCCAGCCATGACCGAGTCCCTGTTCAGCCCCTACTGGTACCGCGTGGCCGGATTGCGCCCGCGGCTCGCCGGCACCGTGAGCATCAGCCGCCAGAACTTCCGGGACGAGCAGTGGTACGTCCTGGCCAGCCGCAGTACCGGCCGCCAGTTCCGCGTCAATGCGCTGGGCTACCAGTTCGTCGGCCGCCTGGACGGCCGCCTGACCGTGCAGCAGATCTGGGACCAGCTGGTGCGGGAGCTCGGCAACGACGCCCCCAGCCAGCACGAGGTGCTGCACATGCTGTCGGAATTGACCGCTGCCAGCATGGCCAGTACCGAGCAATCGCTGGATCTCGCCAACGTCTTCGACCACGCCGAGCGCCGCCGCGCCGGCCGCCGCGGCAGCCTGCTGTCGCTCAAGGTGCCGCTGTTCGACCCCACGCGCCTGCTGGATGCCATCCTGCCCGCGGTGCAGCCGCTGTTCTCGCGCACGGCCTTCCTGCTGTGGCTGCTGGCAGTGATCGCGGCCCTGGTGACCGCCGGCATGCATTTCAACGAGCTGCGCAGCTACGGCGCACGCCACCTGCTGACGCCGGCCAATCTCGCGATCATGTGGTTCTGCTACCCGCTCATCAAAGCCGCGCACGAGATGGCGCACGGCCTCGCGGTGCGTCATTGGGGCGGTGAAGTGCATGAAACCGGCGCCACGCTGTTCCTGTTCATTCCCGTGCCCTACGTCGACGCCTCCGCGGCCTCCGCCTTCCCCGAGAAATCGCGACGCATCCTCGTCAGTGCCATGGGCATCATGGTGGAAACGGCCATCGCCGCAGCCGCCCTGGCGCTGTGGCTGGCCGCCAGCGACAGCCTGCTGCGCGAGGCGGCCTTCGCCTGCCTGCTGATCGGCGGCGTCTCCACGCTGCTGGTGAACGCCAATCCGCTGATGCGTTTCGACGGCTACCACGTCCTGACCGACTGGCTGGAACTCCCCGGCCTGGCGACCCGCAGCGAAGCCGCCCTGCGCCACCTAGGCGAACGCTGGCTGCTGGGCAACCGCCACCTGCCCCCGCCCGCCGGCACCGAGGGGCATCGCCTGCTGCTGGTCAGCTACGGCCTGGCGTCATGGGTCTACCGCATCCTGCTGTTCGTCGGCATGCTGGCCTGGATCAGTGCCAAGAACGCCCTGGCCGGGCTGGCACTGGCGGTGTTCCTGCTGTGGAAATACCTCGCACAGCCAGCGCTGAAGCTGGTGCGCCATGTGTGGACGGCTCCCCGACTGGAGGCCTGTCGTGCTCGCGCGATCGCCGGCCTGGTGGTCATCGTCGGTGGGCTGGTGCTGTTGCTGGGCGTGGTGCCGATGCCCTACACCACCCTGACCCAGGGCGTGGTGTGGGTACCGCCGGAAGCGCAGGTGCGCAACGAGACCGAGGGCTTCGTGGAACAGGTGCTGGTCAGCGACGGCCAGCAGGTCAGCAGCGGCCAGCCGCTGGTAGTCCTCGTCAATCCGGACCTGGACGCCGCCATCGCCCAGATGCAGGCGCGCATCGACGAGCAACAGGCCGTATTCCAGGCCAGCCTGCTCGGCCAGCCAGCACTCGCCGTCGCCAGCCAGGAAGCCATCGACAAGCTGGGCGCCGACCTTGCCGAACTGCAGCGCCGACGCAATGGCCTGACCCTCAGGGCACCCCGCGCCGGCAAGCTTGCGCTACCCGACGGCGAGGACCTGCCGGGGAGCTTCTTCCCGCGTGGCAGCAACATTGCCCACGTGATCGCGCCCGCCGACATGACGGTGCGGGCGGTCATGCGCCAGCAGGACGTCGACCTGCTGCAGAAGGGCGTGCGTGCCATCGAGGTGCGCCTCAGCGAGGCACGCGGGCACAGCCTGCCGGCGCAGTTGCTGGCGCAGACACCGGCGGCCACCTTCCTGCTGCCGAGTCCCGCACTGGGCGACCGTGGTGGCGGCCCGGTGATCACCGATCCCGCCGACGGCGAAGGCACGCGCGCGCTGGAGTCCTTCTTCGTGCTCGACCTGCGCGTGCCGGGCAGCGGCCTGGAGCGCATCGGCAGCCGCGCCTGGGTGCGCATCGAATACGAGCGTGCGCCACTGGCCCGGCAGTGGCTGCGCAGCCTGCGCCAGGTGTTCGTCAAACAGTTTGGCGCGCGCGGCGCGGCCATGCTCGGCACCGATCTCGACCTTCCCTGATGGCCGCCCGCGACCCTTTGCCCACCCCGGGCATCGTGCTTGGCCCCTACCCCGAGAAACCCGATCCGGACACACCCGCGCCCTGGCAAGCCGGCCTGATGGCCACATGGGCCGCGCTGCCGCCCGTCGCCCACTTGCGCGAGCGTGCCCTGCGCGCTTGGGTGGCACGGGTACGCATCGCCCAGGCGCAGGTGCCACCGTTCCCCGGACGCGCCTTCCGCGACGCCTTGCTGGGCGTGCGCGCGGAAATGGCGCGCGACGGCTTCGATTCCCCCGCCTGCGAGCGTGCCTGTGCCTTCGTTGCGCAGGCCATCACGGCGGTGACCGGCCTGCAGCTGCGCGACAGCCAGTTGATGGCCGCCCATGTCGTGTTGAGCGGTCGCCTGGCCGAGATGCCCACCGGTTCCGGCAAGACCCTGGCCACCGCACTCGCCGCCACGGTCGCAGCGCTGGCCGGCGTGCCGGTGCATGTGCTGTCGGCCAACGATTACCTGGCGCAGCGCGACTGCGACTACCTCCGCCCGCTGTTCCGCACCCTGGGCCTCAGCGCGGCCTCCATCGCCCAGGCCATGAAGCGGGGCGAGCGGCGCAGCGCCTACGCCTGCGACATCGTCTATTGCAGCGCCAAGGAGCTGGTATTCGACTGGCTGCGGGACAGCCTGCTGCCCCCGCCCGTGGGCCCGGGGCCGGACCCGCGCAATGGCCGCGTGCTGCGCGGCCTGTGCATGGCCATCGTGGACGAAGCCGACAGCGTGCTGATCGACGAGGCCAATACCCCTTTCGTGCTGTCGGAGTCCTATGCCGAGCCCGGCCAGATCGCCCTGTGCCGCCTTGCGCTGTCGCTGGCCGAGCGCATGCAGGAAGGCCTCCACTACCGGCTGGACGAGCGCCGCGCCGTGACCCTGGGCGATGCCGGCAAGCACCTGATCGCCGCCTTCCAGCCCGACAGCGGCGCTGGCGAGAACGCCGGCAGCGCGGCGCAGGACAACCCCCTGTGGGCGGTGCCGCGCTACCGGCAGGAACTGGTGGGGCTGGCCATCCAGGCCATCCACGTGTTCCAGCGCGACCGCCACTACATCGTGCGCGACGGCAAGGTGCACATCGTGGACGCCACCACCGGCCGCGTCGCGGAAGGCCGCAGCTGGTCGCGCGGCCTGCAGCAGCTCATCGAACTCCGCGAAGGCTGCCTGCCCTCGCCCGCCACCCGCGTCATCGCCCAGGTGACCTATCCGCGCCTGTTTCCGCGCTACCTGAAGCTGGGCGGCATGAGCGGCACGCTGACCGAAGCCCGCGCCGAGTTGCTGGAGGTCTATGGCTTGGCGGTGGACATCGTGCCCAGCGGCCACCCGCGCACGCTGCGCATCGCCCCGCCCCAGGTCTTCGCGCGTAGCGAGGACCGGTTGCAGCGCCTGCTGGACAGCGTGCAGGCCGCCCGCGCGGCCGGCCGGCCGGTGCTGATCGGCACCGATTCGGTGGGCGAATCGGAAAAGATCGCGCGCCTGCTCGCTGCCCATCAGCTGCCGCACCAGGTGCTCAACGCCCGCCAGGACCGCCACGAGGCCGAGATCGTGGCGCAGGCCGGCGCCGCCGGTCAGCTCACCGTGACAACCAACATGGCCGGTCGTGGCACCGATGTGCACATTCCCCCTCAGGTCGCCCACAATGGCGGCCTGCACGTCGTTTCCTGCCAGCACAGCAGCTCGCGCCGGATCGACCGCCAGTTGTTCGGCCGGGCAGCCCGCCAGGGCCAGCCCGGCAGCGCCGAAACACTGCTCGCGCTGGACGAAGGTTTGCTGGCAACACATCTGCCAGCCCCTGTGAAATACGTCCTCCGGCACGTCTCAAGGGCCGGCCTTCCTACGCCGTTAGTCTTAGCGAGGGCTGTCACCCGGTTCACCCAGGTCCTGGAAGAGCGCCGCCTGCGGCGCGCCCGGGCCGTTGCACGTTGGCAGGACCAGCAGCAAAGCGCACGCATGCCTTTCGGCATGCGATCCGAAGCCGCAGCCCCGGAGTCCGACAGACGATGACGATGAATGCAGCACCCGAACACCCCGCAACCCGCCTCGGCACCCTGAGCCCGGGTCTGATCCTGATCCTGGCGCTGCTGATGCATCCCACGGCCGCCCATGCCCAGGCCGGCGCCAGCGTGCCCGCAGGCTGGGGCGGCGCCGCGCCGCGCACCAGCACGCCTGCCAGCCGCGGCGACACGCTGGGCTGCCTGTTGCTGCCCACGGCCGAGGCCGAAGTCGGCTCGCCGGTGGTCGGCGTACTGGAGAAGGTCAACGTGGAGCGCGGCGACCGCGTGAAGAAGGGCCAGGTCGTCGCCCAGCTGGTCAACGACGTGGAACGCGCCGCCACCATGGCGGCCGAGCGCCGTCACGAGAACCGCGCCGACGTGGCCGCCGCCCGCCATGCCTGGGAGTTCGCCCAGAAGAAGGCCGAGCGCGCGGAAGAACTGTTCCAGCAGAAATTCATTTCCAGCCAGGCCCGGGACCAGGCCGTGTCCGAAGCCAAGGTCGCGGCGATGAAGTACGCGCAGACACAGGAGATGCGCCTGGTGGCCAAGCAGGACCTGGAGGTCGCCCGCGCCCAGCTCGGCCTGCGCAACATCCATTCGCCCATCAACGGCGTGGTGGTGGACCGCTACCTTGCCGCCGGCGAGCGCGTCGAGGACAAGCCGATCCTGAAACTGGCGCAGATCGACCCGCTGCGCGTCGAGGTCGTGGTGCCCTCCTCCCGCTTCAACCAGATCAAGGCCGGCGGCAACGCCCGCGTGACGCCCGATCTCGCCGGCCTGGGTGAGCAGACCGCGCGCATCACCGTGGTGGATGCCGTCATCGACCCCGCCAGCAACACCTTCCGCGTCCGCCTGGAGCTGCCCAACCCCAACGGCGCGATTCCGTCCGGCCTGCGCTGCAAGGTCGACTTCTCCGGCTGAGGAGCGCCAGGACTTGGGCCACGCCGATCTGCGCGCGCTGTTCCGCCGGAGCCTGAGCAGGCTCTCGCGCAGCCTCGGCCGCAAGGATGAGGCCGGCAGCCTGACCGCAGGCCCGGCCGCGCCACGCCGCATGGTGTTCGAGGAAGTCGAGGCGCGGATCCTCTACTCCGCCGATTTCGCGCCCGGCCTGGTCGACGGCTCGCCGGAGGTCCGCAGCATGGACGCCGACGAGAACGACCACGGCCTGCACGCCACCGACGCGCAGCAGAACCGCACGGAACTGGTGTTCATCGACGCCGCCGTCGAGGACCAGGACACGCTGGTCGCCGGCATCCTGCAACGCAACCCGGATGCAGTCGTCATCCGCCTCGACGGCGCCAGTGACGGCATCTCGCAGATCACCCAGGCGCTGGCGGGACGCCAGGACATCGGCGCCATCCACATCCTCAGCCACGGTGGCGACGGCGCACTGAAGCTGGGCAACGCCGTGCTGGACGCCAACGCGCTGGCAGCGCAGGCCGACGCACTCGCAAGCTGGCGCGGCGCGCTGAGCGAGGATGCCGATGTCCTGCTCTACGGCTGTGACCTGACCGCCACCGAAGACGGCCGCGTGCTGGCCGACGGCATCGCGGCGCTGACCGGCGCCGACGTGGCGGCCAGTGACGACCTGACCGGCAATGCCGCGCTCGGCGGCGACTGGGAGCTGGAATACCGCACCGGCCGCATCGAATCGGCGGCCCTGCTCGACAGCACTGCGCAGCAGAACTGGTCGGGAACGCTGGCGGTGGCGCTCGGCAATACGACCTCTGCCCAGTCCGGCTCGGGCTCGGGCAGTACGAGCGTCAGCTGGTCGCACACCATCGGGTCGGGCAGCGACCGGATGCTCGTGGTGACCATCGCATCCCGCTACAACGGCGATGCGCAGAACGTGACTTACGGCGGACAGGCCCTCACGCAGCTCACCTCCCTCACCGCGGGCGGCGTGGTCACCTCGGAAATCTGGTACCTGCTCAACCCGACCGCCGGCACTGCCAACGTGGTCGTGACCTACGGCGTGGCGCACCAGTTCGTGGCCGGCGCCACGAACTTCACCGGGGTCAACCAGAGCGCACCCTTCGGCACACCGAAGACCGACGACGGCACAGGCACCAACTCCAGCGCCTCGGTATCGACCGCCAACGGCGACATGGTGATTGACGTCATCGCGCTGAGAGAGCAGGACGACCTGCCCAACGTCGGCGGCACCCAGACGCAACTGTGGAACCGCCAGGTCGGTCCCGACAGCAACAACCCGACGGGTGCCAGCAGCTACCGCATCGCGTCCGGCAGCTCCACCTCGATGACCTGGTCGAGCATCGACAACGGGTCGGACCATGCCGCGATCGGGGTCGCCATCAAGGCCGCACCGAACGTCGCCCCCACGGTGACCATCACACCGACCAGCTACAACGCGACGGAGCAGGTAAACCTCAACCTGCACGGCACCGGCATCTCGGTCGGCGATGCGGACGGGGACTCGCTCACCGTCACGTTCTCGACCAACAATGCGAACTCGCAGATCACGGCGGTTGCAGGCTCATCGGGCGTCAGCATCAGCTCCGGCAACGGCACGAACTCGCTCGTCATCACGGGCACGCTGACGCAGCTCAACAACTTCCTGGCAGGCAACAACAGCGCCACGCTGATCTATCGCCTGGCAGGTGACACACCGCCAGCCACGGTCACCTTGACGATAAGCGCGCAGGACAGCGCGGCCTCGGGCAGCGACACGGCGACCATCAACATCGCAGCCGTCAATGACGTGCCGGTGGTGACCACTACCGGCACGAACCTGGCCTACAACGAAGACGCCGGCGCGGTCGCCATCGACAACGCACTGACGGTGACGGATGCTGACAACACCAACCTGACCGGCGCCACCGTCCGCATCTCCAGCAACTACCAGAACGGCCAGGACGTGCTGGCCTTCGTGAACCAGCTCGGCATCACCGGTAGCTGGGACGCTGCCAGCGGCACGCTGACGCTGACCGGCACCACCACGGTCGCCAACTACCAGACCGCGTTGCGCGCCGTCACCTACCAGAACACCAGCCAGAGCCCGAGTGCGGGCACGCGCACCGTCACCTTCACGGTCAACGACGGCAGCGCGACGGGCGACGGAACCCGCAACATCGCCGTCAGCGCAGTCAACGACGCCCCCGTGGTGACCACCACCGGCAGCACGCTGGCCTACACCGAGGGTAATGGCGCGATAGCCATCGACAACGGCCTGACGGTGACGGACGTCGACGACTCCAACCTCGAGAGCGCGGTCGTCCAGATCACCGGCAACTACCAGAACGGCCAGGACGTGCTGGCCTTCAGCAACCAGAACGGCATCACCGGCGTGTGGAACGCCGCCAACGGCACCCTGACCCTGACGGGGACATCGAGCAAGGCCAACTACCAGACCGCCCTGCGCTCGATCACCTACGCCAACACCAGCGACAACCCCAACACCAGCAACCGCACGGTCAGCTTCACGGCGAACGACGGCTCCATCAACAGCAACACCGCGACGCGCACCATCAGTGTGGCGGCGTCCAACAGCGCCCCCGTGGTGACCACCACCGGCAGCACGCTGGCCTACACCGAGAACAACAGCGCCACCGCCATCGACACCGGCCTGACGGTGACGGACGCCGACACCACCAACATGACCGGCGCGGTGGTGCAGATCACCGGCAACTACCAGAACGGCCAGGACGTGCTGGCCTTCACCAACCAGCTGGGCATCACCGGCTCGTGGAACGCCGGCACCGGCACCCTGACGCTCACCGGCACCACCACGGTCGCCAACTACCAGACGGCGCTTCGTGCCATCACCTACGTCAACACCAGCGAGAACCCCAGCACCAGCACCCGCACGGTGAGCTTCACCGTCAATGACGGCGCCACCAACAGCAACACCGCCACCCGCAACATCAGCGTCGCCGCGGTGAACGACGCGCCGGTGGTGACCACCACCGGCAGCACGCTGGCCTACACCGAGAACAACAGCGCCACCGCCATCGACGCCGGCCTGACGGTGACGGACGCCGACACCACCAACATGACCGGCGCGGTGGTGCAGATCACCGGCAACTACCAGAACGGCCAGGACGTGCTGGCCTTCACCAACCAGCTGGGCATCACCGGCTCGTGGAACGCCGGCACCGGCACCCTGACGCTCACCGGCACCACCACGGTCGCCAACTACCAGACGGCGCTTCGTGCCATCACCTACGTCAACACCAGCGAGAACCCCAGCACCAGCACCCGCACGGTGAGCTTCACCGTCAATGACGGCGCCACCAACAGCAACACTGCCACCCGCAACATCAGCGTGGCGGCGGTGAATGACGCACCCACCGCGACGATCACACCGACGAGCTACAACGCCACCGAGCAGACCACGCTGACGCTCGCCGGCACCGGCCTGAGCATCGCCGACGTGGACGCCGGCAGCAGCAGCGTGACCGCCACGCTGTCGGTCGTCAGCGGCGTGCTGTCGGCCACGGCCGGCACCACCGGCGTGGGCATCAGCGGCTCGGGCACCGCCACTCTCACGCTGACCGGCACGCTCGCGCAGATCAACAACCTGCTGGCCGGCAACCTGTCCGGCACGCTCAGCTACATCAACAACTCCAACACCCCGCCGGCCTCCGACACCCTGACCCTGGAGGTCAATGACGGCGGCAACACCGGCAGCGGCGGCGCGCAGACCAACTCGGACTCCGCCACCATCAACATCGCGGCGGTGAACGACGCGCCCACCGCGACGATCACGCCGACGAGCTACAACGCCACCGAGCAGACCACGCTGACGCTCGCCGGCACCGGCCTGAGCATCGCCGACGTGGACGCCGGCAGCAGCAGCGTGACCGCCACGCTGTCGGTCGTCAGCGGCGTGCTGTCGGCCACGGCCGGCACCACCGGCGTGGGCATCAGCGGCTCGGGCACCGCCACTCTCACGCTGACCGGCACGCTCGCGCAGATCAACAACCTGCTGGCCGGCAACCTGTCCGGCACGCTCAGCTACATCAACAACTCGAACACACCGCCGGCCTCCGACACCCTGACCCTGCAGGTCAACGATGGCGGCAACACCGGTAGCGGCGGCGCGCAGACCGGCTCCGATTCCGCCACCATCAACATCGCGGCGGTGAACGACGCACCGGTGAATACGGTGCCGGGTGCCCAGGCCACCGACGAGGACACGGCGCTGGTGTTCTCCAGCGGCAACGGCAACCAGATCTCGATTGCCGACGTGGATGCCTCGGGTGGCGTCATGCAGGTGACGCTGTCGGTGTCCAACGGTGTGCTCACGCTGGCCCAGCTCACCGGCCTGAGCTTCTCCACCGGCGACGGCACGGCGGATGCGACGCTGGTGTTCACCGGCACCATCACGAACATCAATGCTGCGCTCGCCACGCTCACCTACAACCCGAACGCGAATTTCAACGGCGCCGATACGCTGTCGATCACCACGTCCGACCAGGGCAATACCGGCTCGGGCGGTGCGAAGACCGACACGGACAACATCGCCATCACGGTCAACGCGGTCAACGATTCGCCGGTCAACAGCGTGCCCGGTGCGCAGAGCGTGGCCGAGGACACGGACCTGGCGATCTCCACCATCTCGGTGGGTGACGCGGACAACAACCTGATCTCGGTGGCGCTGTCGGTGAACAATGGTTCGCTGACCGTGGTCCTGTCCGGCGCTGCCAGTATCTCGGCCGGCGCCAACGCCTCCGGCGCCCTTACTCTTTCCGGCACCCAGGCGGACATCAATGCCACCCTGGCCAGCCTGGTCTATCGCGGCAACCTGAACTACAACGGCAGCGACACGCTGACCGTGCTGTCCACCGACGGCAACGGTGCCACCGATTCCGACACCGTCGGCATCACCGTCTCCGCGGTCAACGACGCGCCGACCGCGACGATCACGCCGACCAGCTACAACGCCACCGAACAGGTGTCACTCACCCTGTCCGGCACCGGCCTGTCAGTCGCGGACGTGGACGCCGCCGCCAACAGCATCACGGTCACCGTGTCCGCGGTCAGCGGCGTGCTGTCGGCCACCGCCGGCACCACCGGCGCGGGCATCAGCGGCAGCGGTACGAGCACGCTGACGCTGACCGGCACGCTGACGCAGATCAACAACCTGCTGGCCGGCAACCTGTCCGGCACGCTCAGCTACATCAACAACTCCAACACGCCGCCGGCCTCCGACACGCTCACGTTGTCGGTCAACGACGGCGGCAACGTCGGCAGTGGCGGCGCCAAAACCGGCTCGGATACGGCGACGATCAACATCGCGGCGGTGAACGACGCACCGGTGGTCAGCACTACCGGCAGCACCCTGGCGTATACCGAGAACGCCAGCGCCACGGCCATCGACAACGGCCTGACCGTTTCCGATGTCGACGACACGAACATCGAAAGCGCGGTCGTCCAGATCACCGGCAACTACCAGAACGGCCAGGACATACTGGCCTTCACCAACCAGAACGGCATCACCGGTTCGTGGAACGCAGGCACCGGCACGCTGACCCTGAGCGGCTCGGCCACCGTCGCCAACTACCAAGCCGCGCTGCGCTCCATCACCTACGCCAACAACAGCGACAATCCGAACACCAGCAATCGCACGGTGAGCTTCACCGTCAACGACGGTGCGCTCAACAGCAATACGGCAACCCGCAACATCAGCGTCAGCGCCGTGAACGACGCACCGGTCAATACGGTGCCGGGTGCCCAGGCCACCGACGAGGACACCGCACTGGTGTTCTCCAGCGGCAATGGCAACCAGATCTCGATTGCCGACGTGGATGCGGCTGGCGGGGTCATGCAGGTGACGCTGTCGGTGTCCAACGGGGTGCTGACGCTGGCGCAGATCACCGGCCTGAGTTTCTCCAATGGCGACGGCACGGCCGATGCGACGCTGGTGTTCACCGGCACCATCACGAACATCAACGCTGCGCTCGCCACGCTGACCTACAACCCGAACGCGAACTTCAACGGCGCCGATACGCTGTCGATCACCACCTCCGACCAGGGCAACACCGGCTCGGGCGGTGCGCGGACCGACACGGACAACATCGCCATCACGGTCAACGCAGTCAATGACTCGCCGGTCAACAGCGTGCCGGGTGCGCAGAGCGTGGCCGAAGATACGGACCTGGCGATCTCCACCATCTCGGTGGGGGATGCGGACAACAACCTGATCTCGGTGGCGCTGTCGGTGAACAATGGTTCGCTGACCGTGGTCCTGTCCGGCGCTGCCAGTATCTCGGCCGGCGCCAACGCCTCCGGCACCCTCACCCTGTCGGGCTCGCAGGCGGACATCAATGCCACTTTGGCCAGCCTGGTCTATCGTGGCAACCTGAACTACAACGGCAGCGACACGCTGACCGTGCTGTCCACCGACGGCAACGGCGCCACCGATTCCGACACCGTCGGCATCACCGTCTCCGCGGTCAATGACGCGCCGGTCAACACCGTGCCGGGCGCCCAGGCCACCAACGAGGACACTGCGCTGGTGTTCTCCGGCGGCAATGGCAACCAGATCTCGATTGCCGACGTGGATGCCGCCGGCGGCAGCGTGCGCGTCACCCTGTCCGTCACCAACGGCGTGCTGACGCTGGCACAACTCACCGGCCTCAGCTTCAGCAGCGGCGACGGCAGCAGCGATGCCAGCATGGTGTTCACCGGCACCATCGCCAATATCAACGCCGCACTGAATGGCCTGAGCTTTGCACCCACCGCGAACTACAGCGGCAGCGCAGTCCTGACGCTCCTGACTTCCGACGAGGGCAACACCGGCTCCGGCGGCGCACGGTCCGATTCGGACACGGTGAACATCACCGTCAATGCGGTGAACGATGCCCCGGTGGTGACGCCCACCAGCGGAGCCCTGGCCTACACCGAGAACAGTGGCGCCGTCGCTGCCGACAACGGCCTGACACTCAGCGACATCGACAGCGCCAACCTCGGCAGCGCCACCGTCCAGATCACCGGCAACTACCAGAACGGCCAGGACGTGCTGGCCTTCAGCAACCAGAACGGCATCACCGGCTCGTGGAACGCCAGCACCGGCACGTTGACCCTGACGGGTTCGTCGAGCGTGGCCAACTACCAGGCAGCCCTGCGCTCCATCACCTACGCCAACAACAGCGAGAACCCGAACACCAGTACACGCACCGTCAGCTTCATCGTCAACGACGGTAGCAGCAACAGCAATACCGGCACCCGCAACATCAACGTCAGCGCCGTTAACGACGCACCGGTGATCACGACCGGCGGCGGCGCACTGGCATACACCGAGAACGACGCCGCCACACCGGTCGACACGGCCCTGACCGTCAGCGACAGCGACAACACGAGCCTGACCGGCGCCACGGTGCGCATCACCGGCAACTACGCGACAGGCCAGGACGTGCTGGCCTTCAGCAACCAGAACGGCATCACCGGCGTGTGGAATGCCGGGACCGGCACGCTGACGCTGAGTGGCACGGCCAGCGTCGCGGACTACCAGGCCGCGCTGCGCTCGGTGACCTATCGCAACACCAGCGACAACCCCAGCGCGCTGACCCGGACGGTCAGCTTCACCGTCACCGACGGCGCCACCAACAGCAACACCGGCACGCACGACATCAACGTCACAGCGGTGAACGACGCACCGGTGGCCAACAACGACACGGCCTCCACCACCATCAACACGCCGGTCACCGTCAACGTCCGCGCCAACGACACCGACCCGGACAACAGCGTCGTCACGCTGACGGTCAGCAACCCGGTGGTCGATCCGGCCGAAGGCTCGGCCGTCGTCAATGCCAACAACACCATCACCTTCACACCGACGCTGAACTTCACCGGGCCGGCCAGCATCACCTACACCCTGACCGATCCCCAGGGCCTCAGCTCGACCGCCACCCTGCTGATCAACGTCGGCGCCAATACGCCGCCGACCGGCAGCGACGGCTCGACCAGCCTCGACGAAGACTCCGCCTACGTCCTGCAGGAAAGCGACTTCGGCTTCGCCGACGCGGATGCGGGCCAGACCCTGTCCGGCGTGCGCATCGACAGCCAGCCCGCGGCCGGCACGCTGTGGCTGAACGGCGTGGCAGTGACCACCGGCGACATCATCAGCGCGGCGGACATCGCAGCCGGCCACCTCGTCTTCACGCCGGCAGCGGATGCCAACGGCGTGGCCTACGCCAGCTTCGACTTCAGCGTGCAGGACGACTTCGGCGCGTTCTCGACGAGCCCGAACACCTTCACCTTCGACGTCGACCCGGTGAACGATGCCCCCGTGAATGTCTTCCCCGGCACGCAGAACGTCGGCGAAGACGGCACCCTGGTCTTCTCCGGCGCCAACGGCAACGCGCTGCAGGTGGGCGACATCGACCTCAACGGCGGCGACCTGCAAGTCACCCTGTCGGTGACCAACGGCGTCCTGACCCTGTCCCAGGTCACCGGCCTGAACTTCACCACCGGCGATGGCAGCGGCGACGGCACGATGGTGTTCACCGGCACCCAGGCTGCCATCAATGCCGCCCTGGACGGCCTCGTCTTCGCACCGTCGGCAAACTTCAACGGCAGCGTCACCCTCAGCTTCGCGACCTCCGACCAGGGCAACAGCGGTGCCGGCGGCGTGCTGACGGACAGCGACACGATCAGCATCAACGTCGATGCGGTGAACGACGCACCGACCGCCACCATCACCCAGGCCAGCTACAACGCCATCGAGCAGACCACCCTGCACCTCGCGGGAACCGGAATCTTGATCGGCGACGTGGATGCCGGCTCCGCCACCATCTCGGCAACGCTGTCGGTCGTCAGCGGCACGCTGCAGGCGTCGGTGGGTTCGTCCGGCGCCAGCGTCATCCACCTGACCGCCAGCTCGGTACGGATCGTCGGCACCGTCACCCAGATCAACGACTTCCTGAGTGGCAGCGGCGGCGCGACGCTGCGTTACGCCATCAACAGCGATACGCCACCCGCCACCGATACGCTGACCATGGTGGTCAATGACGGCGGCAACACCGGTAGCGGCGGGCCGCTCACCGGCAGCGATTCCGCGGTCATCAACATCGCCGCCGCCAACGATGCGCCGGTGGTCAACATCGCGCAGGCCTCCTACGCGGCGACGGAGCAGGTCGACATGGCGCTGCATGGCACCGGCCTGTCGATCAGTGACGTGGATGCCGGCAATGGCACCATCACCGCGACGCTGTCGGTGGTAGGCGGCACGTTGAGCGCGTCGGCGGGCTCCACCGGCGTGGTCGTCGGCGGGTCCGGCACCAGCACCCTCAGCTTCTCCGGCACGCTGGCGCAGATCAACGCCCTGCTGGCCGGCAACAACGGTGCGACCGTCCTGTACCGCTACACCGGCGATGCCCCACCGGCGTCCGACACGCTGAGCTTCGCCGTCAATGACGGTGGCAACACCGGCGGTGGCGCACTGACCGACTCCGAATCGGTGAGCATCACCCTCACGGCGGTGAACGATGCGCCCACGGCGACGATCACGCCGACCAGCTACAACGCGACGGAAGGCAGCACCCTGCAACTGGCGGGCAGCGGCCTGTCGATCGACGACATCGATGCCGGCAGCAGCAGCGTGACGGCCACGCTGTCGGTGGTCAGCGGCACCCTGACTGCCAGCGCAGGGGCCACCGGCGTCGTCATCGGCGGTTCCGGTACCGGCACGCTGACGCTGACCGGCACGCTCGCGCAGATCAACGCCCTGCTGGCCGGCAACAATGGCAGCAGCCTGGACTACCTCATCGACAACGATGCGCCGCCGGCCACCGACACGCTGACGCTGCAGGTGGACGACGGCGGCCACACCGGCGGCGGCGCGCTGACTGCTTCCGACTCGGCGACGATCCACATCGCGGCCGTCAACGACGCGCCCACGGCCATCATCGCGCAGGCCAGCTACTCGGCCACCGAGCAGGTCGGCCTGTCCCTGGAGGGTACCGGCCTCTTCATCGTCGACGTGGATTCCGGCAACAACACGCTGACCGTGACGCTGTCGGTGGTCAGCGGCGTGCTGAACGTGAATGCCGGCTCGTCAGGCGCCCTGGTGAGCGGATCGGGGACGGGCACGGTCACCCTCACCGGCTCGGCCTTCGACATCAATACCGTGCTGGCGGGCGGAGCCGGATCGTCGGTCACCTACCTGATCAACAGCGACACGCCGCCGGCCTCCGACACGCTGACCCTGTCGGTCGATGACGGCGGCCACACCGGCTCGGGCGGTGCGCTCACCGATTCGGATACCGCCACCATCAACATCACCGCCATCAACGATGCGCCGGTATTGACCGTGCCCGGTGCGCAGAGCGTCAACGAGGACGCGTCGGTGTCGATCACCGGCATCTCGGTCAGCGATGCGGACGCGAACATCGCCACCGTGCGCCTGACGGTGGCCAACGGCGTGCTGAGCGTGAGCCTCGCCGGTGGGGCGACGATCTCGGCCGGCGCCAATGCCTCCGGCACGCTGACGCTTTCCGGCAGCCAGAGCCAGATCAATGCCGCACTGGCGACGCTGGCCTACCAGGGCAATGCCAACTTCAACGGCGCCGACACGCTCAGCCTGCTCGCCACCGATGCGAGTGGCGCGACCGACAGCGAAACCGTCGCCATCACCGTCAATGCCGTCAACGATGCGCCGGTCGCAAGCATCGCGCAGGCGTCCTACTCGGCGACGGAACAGGTGATCCTGCGCCTGGACAACACCGGCCTGTCGATCTCCGACATCGACGCCGCATCCGGCCTGGTGCAACTCACGCTTTCCGTGGTGAGCGGCCAGGTGACCATCGGCGGGGAGAGCTCCGGCGTGGTCGTCACCCACCTGACGCCGCAGACGGTGCGACTCACCGGCACGCTGGCACAGATCAACCAGACCTTGTCCGGGTCCGACGGCGCGGCCATCCGCTACTGGATCAACAGCGACACGCCGCCCGCGACCGACACGCTGACGCTGACCGTCAACGATCAGGGCAACACTGGCAGCGGCGGCGCCCGGACAGGCTCGTCGGCCGTCACGATCAACATCACCGCCGTCAACGATGCGCCGGTGCTGACCGTGCCGGGTGCGCAGAGCACCGACGAGGATGCCTCGCTGGCAATCACCGGCATCTCGGTCAGCGATGCGGACGCGAACATCGCCACCGTGCGCCTGACGGTGGCCAACGGCGTGCTGAGCGTGAGCCTCGCCGGTGGGGCGACGATCTCGGCCGGCGCCAATGCTTCCGGCACGCTGACGCTCTCCGGCAGCCAGAGCCAGATCAACGCCGCGCTGGCCACCCTGGCCTACCAGGGCAATGCCAACTTCAACGGCGCCGACACGCTCAGCCTGCTCGCCACCGATGCGGGTGGCGCGACCGACAGCGAAACCGTCGCCATCATTGTCAATGCCGTCAACGATGCGCCAGTGCAGACCGTCCCGTCGGCACAGACCACGCAGGAAGGCGTCGCCCTCGTGTTCTCGTCGGGCAATGGAAACCAGATCGTGGTGTCGGACATCGACGCTGGCGGCGGCCAGCTGGAAGTGAGCCTCACCGCGACGCAGGGTGTGCTGACGCTGTCGCAACTCACCGGCCTGAGCTTCGTCTCCGGCGACGGCACCAGCGACGCCAGCATGGTCTTCCGCGGCACGCTGGCCGACATCAACGCGGCCCTCAACGGCCTGAGCTTCGAGCCTGCCAGCCATTACAACGGCGCGGCCACGCTCACCATCGCGACCTCCGACCTGGGCAACACCGGCACCGGTGGCACCCTCGGTGACAGCGACACGGTGAACATCACCGTGCAGAGCAACAACGACGCGCCGACGGTCGCCAATCCGATCGCCGACCAGAACGCGACCGAAGACAGCCTGTTCAGCTTCACCTTCCCCGCCAACACTTTCGCGGACGTCGACGTCGGCGACACCCTGAACTACACCACCGGCACGCTGCCGTCCTGGCTGAGCTTCGACGCCGCCACCCGCACTTTCAGCGGCACACCGCTGAATGCCGACGTGGGCAGCTTCTCGGTCACCGTCACCGCCACGGACAGTGGCGGCGCCAGCGTGTCGGACACGTTCACGATCACCGTCGCCAACACCAACGACGCGCCCACCGTGGCCAACCCGATCGCCGACCAGTCGGCCACCCAGGGCGGCGCCTTCAATTTCAGTTTCCCGGCCAACACGTTCGCCGACGTCGACGTCGGCGACACCCTGAGCTACGCCACCAGTTCGCTGCCGGCCTGGCTGAGCTTCGACGCCGCCACCCGGACCTTCAGCGGCACGCCGGCGAACGCCGACGTGGGCAGCTTCTCGGTCACCGTTACCGCCACCGATGGCAACGGTGCCAGCGTGTCGGACGTGTTCACCATCACCGTCACCAACACCAATGACGCCCCGACGGTCGCCAATCCCATCGCCGACCAGAACGCGACCGAAGACAGTGCCTTCAGCTTCAGCTTCCCGGCCAACACCTTCGCGGACCAGGACGTCGGCGACACCCTGACCTACACCACCGGCACGCTGCCGTCCTGGCTGAGCTTCGACGCCGCCACCCGCACATTCAGCGGTACGCCGCTGAATGCCGACGTGGGCAGTTTCTCGGTGACCGTCATCGCCACCGACAGCAACGGCGCCAGTGTCTCGGATGTATTCACCATCACGGTGGCCAACACCAACGACGCCCCGACGGTCGCCAACCCCGTCGCCGACCAGAACGCCGCCGAGGACAGCGCCTTCAGCTTCAGCTTCCCGGCCAACACCTTCGCGGACCAGGACATCGGCGACACCCTGAGCTACACCACCGGCACGCTGCCCGCCTGGCTGAGCTTCGACGCCGCCACCCGCACCTTCAGCGGCACGCCGGCGAACGCCGACGTGGGCAGTTTCTCGGTCACCGTCACTGCCACCGACAGCAATGGTGCGAGCGTGTCGGACGTCTTCAGCATCACGGTCATCAACACCAACGACGCGCCGACGGTCGCCAATCCCATCGCCGACCAGAACGCGACCGAAGACAGCGCCTTCAGCTTCAGCTTCCCGGCCAACACCTTCGCAGACGCAGACACCGGCGACGCCCTGAGCTACACCACCAGCACGCTGCCTGGCTGGCTGAGCTTCAACGCCGCCACCCGCACTTTCAGCGGTACGCCGCTGAATGCCGACGTGGGCAGCTTCTCGGTGACCGTCACCGCCACCGACAACAGCGGCGCCACCGTATCGGACGTGTTCACCATCACGGTGGCCAACACCAACGACGCGCCGACGGTCGCCAATCCGATCGCCGACCAGAATGCTGCGGAAGACAGCGCTTTCAGCTTCAGCTTCCCGGCCAACACCTTCGCAGACCAGGACGTCGGCGACACCCTGACCTACACCACCGGCACGCTGCCCGCCTGGCTGAGTTTCGACGCCGCCACCCGCAGCTTCAGCGGCACACCGGCGAATGCCGACGTAGGCAGTTTCTCGGTCACCGTCACCGCCACCGACAGCAATGGCGCCAGCGTGTCGGACGTGTTCACCATCACGGTGGCCAACACCAACGATGCACCGGTGCTGGCCACCAATACCGGCGCGACGGCAGCCGAGGGCGGCACGGTGATCATCGGCAACTCGCAACTGGCCGTCACCGATATCGACAACACTGCGGCGCAGCTCGTCTACACCCTCACCCAGTCGCCGGTGCAGGGCAACCTGACGCTGAATGGCGTGGCGCTGGGCAATGGCGACAACTTCACCCAGGCCGACATCGACGCCGGCCGCCTACGCTATACCCACGACGGCAGCGAGATCCATGCCGATGGCTTCGATTTCTCGGTAAGCGATGGCGCGGGCGGCACGATAGGCAGCACCCGCTTCACGCTCACCGTCACCCCGATCAATGACAACGCGCCGGTCATCACCAGCGATGGCGGCGGTGCCACGGCTGACCTGAACATCGCCGAGAACAGCACCGCGGTCACCACGGTGACGGCGAGCGACGCCGACCTGCCCGCCCAGACCCTGGTGTTCACACTGGCCGGCGGCGCCGACCAGGCCCTGTTCAGCATCGACGCAAGCACCGGCGCCCTGCGCTTCATCACCGCGCCGGACCGCGAACAGCCGACCGATGCGAATGGCAATAACGTCTACGAAGTGATCGTCCGTGTGTCCGACGGCAACCTCGTCGATACGCAGTTGCTGCGGATCACCGTCACCGACCTGAGCGACACGCCGGTAGGCCCCGTCTCGGACAGCGACGGAAACGCCAACACCGTGGTGGAGAACGCCGCCAACGGCAGCACGGTCGGCATCACCGCCAGCGCGACCGATCCGGACACGACCAACAACACCGTCACCTACTCGTTGAGCAACGACGCAGGCGGCCGCTTTGCGATCGACGCCGCCACCGGGGTGGTCACCGTGGCCAACGGCAGCCTGCTGGATGCCGACGTCGTGGATCGCCACAACATCACGGTGCTGGCGACCAGCGCGGACGGCAGCACCAGCAGCCGCGTGTTCGAGATCCTCGTCACGGCAGTCAACGACAACGCGCCCGTCATCACCAGCAATGGAGGCGGCGCCACCGGCAACGCCGGCGTCGCGGAGAACGGCAACGGGGTGACCACCGTCACCGCCACCGATGCTGACCTGCCCGCGCAGACCCTCAGCTACAGCATCGTCGGCGGCAACGACGCCGCGGCCTTCGTCATCGATGCCGGCACCGGCGCACTGTCGTTCGTCCGCGCGCCCAACTACGAAGCGCCGTCCGACCTGGACGGGGACAACATCTACGAAGTGCAGGTGCAGGTCAGCGACGGCGCGGGCGGCATCGATACGCAGTTGCTGCGGGTCCAGGTGGTGGACGTCAACGAACAGCCCTTCCTGCAGCTGCCCGGCGCGCAGAGCAGCACGGGCCCGGCTGCCGTCCCCATCGTCGGCGTGCAGGCCGGCGACGAGGACGGCAACCTCACCAGCGTCCGCCTGGACACCACCGAAGGCAATCTCTTCGTCAGCCTGTCCGGCGGCGCCAGCATCAGTGCGGGCAGCAATGGCAGCAACAGCCTGACCCTGTCCGGCAGCCAGGCACAGATCAATGCGGCCCTGGCGACCCTCGCCTATCAGCCGCGCGCCGGGGCCTATGGCCCCACCTCGATTGACCTGATCGCAACCGACAGCGGCGGCCTGAGTCGCGCCGGTGCTGTCGAGTTCACCCACATGAGCGAGTCTGTCGATCCGCTGCCGGATCCGGACCCGGTTCCGGTGCCGGATCCCGGCCCGGGCCCCAGGCCACCGGAACCCCCCAGGCCACCGGAACCGCCCCGCCCGCTGCCCTTGCCCGATCTTCCCGATCCCGAAGGTGGTGACCGCGACGGCGACGTCACGGATACGGTCGAGAGCAGTACGGTCGATCCCTTCAATCCGGGAACCGGTGATCCGCTGTATCGCAACAACGTCGCCGGCGGCATCAACGACAGTGGCGGCGACCCCCTGGGCCTGCTGCTGGATTCGGTACGCCAGCTCGATGCGAACGGCATCCGTCCCGGCGGCGGCAACCTGGAGTTCGACAGCAACAGCAGCCGCGGCTTCGACCTCGGGGAAGGCCTGCAGGTCGACATCGCCGGCGACACCGGCGGCAATGTGGAAGAAGACATCTTCCTCGACTTCTCGCCGACGGCGGCGGGACAGGCTGCCACCGCACTGGTCGCCGCCACGGTGGTGTGGTGGGCCGGCCGCTCGATCGGCCTGCTGGCGGCGCTGATGGCCTCGGTGCCGGCCTGGCGTACCATCGACCCGCTGCCGATCCTGGCCCGCAGCCGTGGCAAGGACGAAGCGCTGTACCCGGAGGACGACGCGATCGACGACGGCGCGGACCAGCAGGCGGCTCCGTCGCAACCGATGCGCGTCCTGATGACGGACAACCAGTACTGACCCGCGTGCGCACATCGTGATCACCCGCCTGCTCTCCCGCCTCAGCCCCGCCGCACGCGTCACGCTCGGCCTGGTGTCGCTGGCCCTGACGCTGCTGCTGATCTTCGACCTCGTGCTCGGCGTGTTTCCCAGCGGCGAAAAGCAGATCCTGCAGAACCGCCAGCGCCTGGCGGAGATCACCGGCGTGCAGGTGGCCGCACTCATCTCCAGCGATGGGCAACGCCATCTGCCGCCGGTGCTGAACGCACTGGCCGCCCGCGACCGCAGCCTGCGCTCCATCGGCGTCCGCAATGCCGAAGGCGTGCTGCTGTCGAGCACGGAAGGTCATGCAGAGAACTGGCAGCGCGCCGAGGACAAGGTGGTCGGGCGCAACCAGTTCATCATCCCCATCCGGGCGTCGGGCCAGAGCGGCGAGCGCTGGGGCCAGGTGGAGCTGGTGTTCCAGCCGATCAGCGTGAGCTTGCTGCGGCACAGCTGGCTGAGTCCGACCGTGAAGCTGATCCTGCTGTTCAGCCTCACGGCCGGAGCCATCTTCTACCTGTACCTGCGTCGTACCTTCCAGCACCTCGACCCGAGTGCGGCGGTGCCGGCACGCGTGCAGAGCGCCTTCGACGCCATGAACGAAGCCGTGCTGGTGCTCGATGCCAACCGTCGCATCGTGATGCACAACAACGCCTTCGAGGCCCTGCTGCCGGAACGTGGCGAACCGGTGGTCGGCCGCGACCCTGCGAGCTTTTCCTGGCTGGTGAAAGGCATCGAAAGCGCGTCCGACACGCCGACCTGGGTGGAATGCCTGGAGTCACGCGAAGCCGTCACCGGCGTGCCCTACGAGGCGCACACCACCGGCGGCAATACCCGGCGTCTCACCGTCAACGCGTCCCCGGTGCTGGACGCCCGCAATACGCTGCGCGGCTGCATGGTGAGCTTCAGCGACGTGACCGAGCTGGAGGAGAGCCGCATCCAGCTGGTCAGCCTGATGACCGAACTGAGCGCCTCCAAGGAACAGCTGGAAGTCCAGAACCAGGAGCTGCAACGCCTGGCGTCGGTGGACGCGATGACCGGCGTGCTGAACCGTCGCGCCTTCTTCCCGCGCTTCGAGGCCGCTTACAAGGACGCCCTCACGCGCAACATGCAGTTCAGCTTCGTGATGTGCGACATCGACAAGTTCAAGACCATCAACGACGTGTACGGCCACCCGGCTGGCGACAGGGTGATCCAAGCCTTCGCCAGCGTGCTGCAGCGGACGGCCCGCGACACCGACATCGTGTGCCGCTACGGCGGCGAGGAATTCTGCGTCGCCCTGCCGCTGACCGACCCGCGCCAGGCCCTGGCCTTCGCGGAACGGGTGCGCGAACAGGTGGACGCGGAACTGCGCCACTGCATCGAGCTGACCGACCGCACGGCCATCACCGCCAGCTTCGGCGTCGCGGCACTGGGCATGGGCAACCACTCCGCGGCGGAGCTGGCCGACCAGGCCGACCAGGCGCTGTATCACTCCAAGAACAATGGCCGCAACCGCTGCACGGTGTATTCACGCATCATCGCCGCGCAGCAGGACAAGCAGGCCGACGCCCGACCGGCCTGACACACCGCGACACCGCATGCCTGCGCGGGCAAGGCCGCTCAGGCGACCCCGCCGAAGCCCTGCTGCCGCCAGGCCTCGTAGACCACGATGGCCACGCTGTTGGACAGGTTGATGCTGCGGTTGCCGGGCCGCATCGGCAAACGGATGCGCATCGCCGGCTCGAATTCCTCGCGCACCGCTTCCGGCAGGCCGCTCGACTCGCCACCGAACACCACCACGTCACCGGGCTGGAACCCACACTGGTCGTGCCGCGTCACGCCGCGCGTGGTGGCGCAAAAGAAGCGCCGGCCCGCCAGCGCGGCCTTGCAGCTTTCCCAGTCGGGATGGATCGTCACCACCGACAGCTCCGCGTAATCCATGCCGGCTCGCGCCAGCGTGCGGTCGCTGATCTCGAAGCCCAGCGGCTCGACCAGGTGCAGATGCGCGCCTGCATTCGCGCACAGGCGGATCGCATTGCCGGTGTTGGGGGGAATCTCGGGCTGGTACAGCACAATGTGCAGCACGGGCTCGGCCCTCGGGGGGACATCCGGGGCTGCATCCGGGGCGGTGTTCGAGGCGTTGTTGGGAGTGTCGGACACGGACGGACAGGAAGCGCAAAGACGGAAGGAGCGCATTGTCCCTCCTTCCCGTCCGCGCGGGAACGTGCGGGCCGATCCTGCGGGCCGCGATCGTCTGGCCCGCACCCCGCTCCCGCGCTCTACCAGCCCGCCCTAGCCTGCCGTGCCCACCGCGCTGGCGGCCTCGGCGGCGGCCTGTTCCTCGGCCTGCTGCAGGCTGCGGATGCCGTCCAGCACCACGCGCAGTTCCCGCACCGTATGCTCGGTCAGGGTCGTGATGTCCTCGGCCGGTGCACCGCCCCGCAGCGCGTCGTCCAGGATGCGCGCCGCCTCTTCCACCGCACGCGCGCCAATGTGCCCGGCGCTGCCCTTCAGCGTGTGGGCATAGCGCTGCGCGTCGATGCTGCTGCCGGCGGCAAGAGCGGCCCGCAAGCCTTCCTCGAAGCCGCTCTGGCTCTGCAGGAACAGGCCCAGCAGGCGGCGATAGAAGGCCTGCTTGCCCATCGCACGCACCAGGCCGGCTTCGTGGTCGATGTTGCGTAGCAGCTCCACGCGCAGCGGCACGCCGGGCCCGGCCGCCGGGGCCTCGCGCGGACGCGCCGCGGGGGCATCGGGACGGCGCTTGATCCAGCGCTGCAGCGTGGCATACAGGGTGTGCGGATCGATCGGCTTGGCGACGTGGTCGTTCATGCCGACCGCCAGTACCCGCTCGCGATCCTCCGCCATCGCATCGGCAGTCATCGCGACGATCGGCAGGTCGCGCCACTGCGGTTTGCGACGGATCTCGGCCGCCGCCGTGTAGCCGTCCATGACCGGCATCTGGCAGTCCATCAGCACGGCGTCATAGTTTCGCTCGGCCAGCATGGACAGCGCTTCCACACCGTGCGCGGCCACGGCCACGTTGATGCCCACCGCCCGCAGGAACTCGATGGCCAGCTCCTGGTTGAGCGGATAGTCCTCCACCAGCAGCACCTCGGCGCCGGACAACCTTTCCGCGAAGCGGGCCAGGTCGCTGGACGACACCAGCTGCACGCCCAGTCGGCTGGAGCGGGTCTCGCTGCCGCGCAGGATGGCGCTGGCCCGCCCGAGGCGGGCCGTGAACCAGAACGTCGCTCCCTGTCCCGGCTCGCTGTCCACGCCGATCTCGCCATGCATCAGGTCAACCAGCTGGCGGCAGATCACCAGCCCCAGGCCGGAGCCACCGTAACGGCGCGTGGTCGAGGCATCCGCCTGCGAGAAGGGCTGGAACAGGCGTTGCTGCTGCTCCTTCGAAATACCGATGCCGGTGTCGCTGACGTCGAACTGCAGCAGCATGTCGTCGCCTTCCTCGCGCAGCAGGCTGACCGCGCAGCGCACCTGGCCCTCGGCGGTGAACTTGATGGCATTGGTGCCGAGGTTGATCAGCACCTGTGCCAGGCGCAGCGGGTCGCCGACCAGCATGTGCGGCAGGTTGGGCGCAAGGTCGAAGGCCAGCGCGAGACCCTTCTCCTGCGCGCGCAGCCCCACCACGTTGGCGACGTTGTCCAGCACGTCCTGCAGCGCGAAGGGGGCGGCCTCCATCGCCAGCTTGCCGGCTTCGATCTTCGAGAAATCCAGGATGTCGTTGATGACGCCCAGCAACGCATTGGCCGCCGAGTGGGCCTTGGCGATGTAGTTGTGCTGCTTGGCGTCCAGCGAGGTCTTCAGGGCCAAGTTGGTCATGCCGAGGATGGCGTTCATCGGCGTGCGGATCTCGTGGCTCATGCTGGCGAGGAACTGGCTCTTGGCCTGGGTGGCGGCCTCGGCCGCGTCCTTGGCGCCGCGCAGTTCCTCCTCGAAGGCCTTGCGCTCGCTGATGTCCTCCTTGATGCCGATGTAGTGCGTGATGGCGCCCTGTGCGTCCTTGATCGGCGAGACCGACACCGATTCCCAGAACTGGCTGCCATCGCGGCGCTGGTTGAGGAATTCGCCGTGCCAGCTCTGGCCGGAGGCGATGTTGCGCCACAGGGCGGCGTACTCCTCGTCGCTGGTCGACCCGCTGGCGAGCAGCCGCGGCGACTGGCCGAGCACCTCGCGTTCGCTGTAGCCGGAGGACTCGCAGAACTTCGGGTTCACGTATTCGATGCGCCCGTTGATGTCGGTGATGACCACCGCCACCGGGCTCTGCTCCACCGCGCGCGACATCTGCCGCAGGCGGTCTTCGACGATGCGGCGTTCCGACACGTCGCGGAACACCATCACCGCACCGACGTGCGCGCCGCCGCGATGCAGCGGCAGGCAGGAGTACTCGGCCACGAAGGTGCTGCCGTCGTGGCGGTACAGGCGCTGCTCGTCGTGCACGCCGCTGGCACCGTCGGGAAGCGGCAGGATCGGCGGCGGACTGGCCTCGTTCTCGGTGGGGGCCGCCCGCACGCACAGCGCGAAGGCACGCCCCACCAGGTCCTGCTTGTCATGCCCCAGCGTGCGCGCCGCGGCAGTGTTCAGGTAGGTGATGCGGCCATCGTTGTCGACCTCCATGATCCCCTGGGTGATCGACTCCAGCAGCACGTGGGTGCGCTCCTGCGCGGCGGCCACCGCCTGCTCTGCGCGCATCGCGCGGGTGAGGTGCAGTTCGCGCTCCAGGCGTTCGCGCTCGGCGTGCGCGGCCTGTCTCTCGGTCATGTCGCGGCTGATACCGATGAGGCCCAACACGTTGCCGGTGTCGTCGCGGAACAGGGTCTTCAGCGTGTCGAGCAGGACCTGGCGACCATCGGCCGCACCGCTCCACTCCTCGCTGCTGCGCGGCTGGCCGCTGGCCACCACCTCGCGATCGGCCTCGCGGGCGACACGCGCCGCCTCCGCGTCGCTGAGCTGGTAGTCGGAACGGCCGATGATCTCCTCCTCGCTGCGCCCCATGAAGCGCGCGAAGGCGCGGTTGCAGCCGAGGTAGATGCCCTCCGGGTTCTTGTAGGAAATGAGGTCGGGCACGCTGTCCAGCAGGCCGCGCAGCAGGGCCTTTTCGTGCACCAGCAACTGCTGCGCCAGCTGCTGCTCGGTGATGTCCAGCACGTAGCCGAAGTAGTGGGACACCTCGCCCTCGGCATCGCGCAGGATCATCGTGTAGTCGAACAGCCAGCGCTCTTCGCCGTCGGCACGACGCACACGGTACGGGGCATGCTCGATGGTGAGGTGTTGCGCCAGCACGGACTGGCTGACTTCCTGCTGCACCCTTTCGAGGTCTTCGGCATGCACCAGTTCGAGGAAGCCGGTATCGCCCTTGACGAAGGCCTCGGCCGGGTAGCCCAGCACGTCGGCGACGTTGCGCGACACGTACTCCACCGGCCAGCCCGGCGCGTTGCGCCACTTGAAGATGACCACCGGGCCGCTGGTGAACAGCTCCCGTTCCTCCTGCAGCGCCGCCTCGGCCTGCCGGCGCGCGCTGATGTCCCGCACCGTGGCGCAGATGAACTCCTCGCCCTGATAGATCTGGAAGGTCGTGCTCACCTCCACCGGAATGCTGATGCCGTCGGCCGTCTGGTGGCGGGTCTCGAAGACGCTCTGGTTACGTCTGCGGAATTCCTGCCAGCGCTGTGGCCAGACGGCCTCGCGCAGCTCCGGGTCCAGGTCCCAGATCCGCATCGTCAGCAGGCGCTCCATCGAGTAGCCCAGGCTGCGCACGGCGGTGGCGTTCGCGTCGCGGATCAGGCCGCTGCGGTCGATCATGACCGTCCATTCACCCACGTTGTCCATGAAGAACTGGGTGAGCAGCAGGCGCGACTCGGCCTGCTTGCTGTGGGTGACGTCCTGCGAGACGCCCAGCGCACGCACTGCGCGGCGGTCGGTGGTCCACTCCACCACCTTGCCGTTGTCATGGTTCCAGCGCCACACGCCGTCGCTGGACAGCACGCGGTAGGTCACGTCGTAGGTGTCACTGTTGCCGCCCAGGTGCGACCACAGGGCGCCACGCACGTTGGCGCGGTCGTCCGGGTGCACCAGGTCCAACCAGGTATCGATGCTGCGGATATCCTCGGCGCGGTGTCCGTGCAGGGCCTGCGGATGTCCGCTCAGGACCAGCTCGCCGCTGCCGACGTCGAGGTGCCAGAGGCCAATCTGGCTGGCGTCGATGACGCGACGGAACTTGCGGTCGCTGACGTCCAGCGTTTCCACCAGGCGCTGGAGGTCTTCGGTGCGTGCGCGGATGCGCTGCTCGAGTTCCGAGTTGCTTTCCGCCAGCGCGTCGCGGGCAGACTGCAGACGGTCCATCATCGCGTTGAAGGACTCGGCCAGCGCACGCACGGTGTCGTCGCCGCGCACCGGCGCGCGGCTGCTGTTGTCGCCCTCGGCAATGCGCTGGCTGACGTCGGCCAGCACCCCGATCGGCTGCACCACGCGGCGCCAGTACAACAGCGCCGCGCCCATGGCACCCAGCAGCGCCAGCACGCCGATCTGCAGCACGGCAGCGCGCATGTCGCGCACCGGCGCCATCGCTTCCGCCACGTCGGTGCGCACCACCATGCCCCAGCCCAGGGCGGGAATGGCACGCCAGGCTGCGATCACGGCCACGCCGCGGGTGTCGACGGCACGCCCCACGCCGGCCTCGCCCGCCACGGCACGCAGCATCAGGTCCGGCACCTCGGCCACCTCGCGACTGCTGTCGTCCGTCGGCCCGGTGATGGCCTGCAGGCGCTTGCCCGGCCCCAGCCGCGCAAACGCCGTGTGGCCACTGGTGCCCAGGCCGGAGTTGTCGCTGTTGGATGCCAGCAGGCGCTGCTGGTCCACCTGCAGGGCCAGGACGCCGACCACCCTGCCGGCGTCGAGTACCGGCGCCACGAAGAAGCCCGCCTCTGCATTGGCCGGCGCATAGAACTCGAAACCGCTCATCCGCGCACGACGGTCGCGCAGCACGGCGCCCGCGGTGAGGCCGAGACGGGTGACCTCCAGCGGCGCGGAGCGGATGTTGGCGCCGAGGTCGGATTCGCGCAGCGTGGTGTACACCACCTGGCCATCCTCGGCGATCAGCAGCAGGTTGCTGTACTCGGCGAAAGCGTCATGCTGGAACAGCGGCAGGCATTCCGCCTCGACCTCGCCATAGGCGCTGTTGCGACTCGCCGCGTCGTGCATCAGGTGGGAGAACCGTTGCAGGCAGCCGGCGACGCCGGGGCGCACGGCGAGCGTGCCGGCGTCCGACAGGCGCTCGTCCAGCCAGCGCTCGATCTGCGCCTGCTTCTTGGCGGCGACGGCTTCGAGGTTGCGCTGGACGTTGAGTTCGACCGCGCGTTGCGAGCGATCGAGCACCAGCGCGGCGAACAGCGCGAAGGGCACCATCACGGCGATCAGCAGCCACAGCAGCAGCCGCGCCGGCGCAGTCAGGCGGGCGTTCAGGCGCGGCATGCGCGGGCCGGGCTTGCCATGCAGCACATCATCATCGCTGTCCGCTTCACGCGCCTGCCCTCCCCCGGTCCTGCCAAGTTGCCCTCCCCCTCTTGCCTGCAGGACCTTGCCTGCTGCCTGTCCGTCGCATTCTGCCAAACGCCCGCATGCCACCGAAGTGGCAGCGCAACACTTTTACATGACCGTCCTCTATATGTCTCAAGCGGCAGGCCGGCCCGCTCATCAGGTCTTTCCCTAGGTTCATGAGAGAATCCGGCATCTTCACGCGTACCCGAGGCCTGCCATGAAATCCGTATGCGTCTTCTGCGGCGCCAGCGCCGGTGACCACCCGATCTACACCGAGGCAGCGCAGGCCCTGGGCCGTGCCATCGCGCAGAGTGGCCGTCGTCTGGTCTACGGCGGCGGCCATGTCGGCTTGATGGGTGTGGTGGCGGACGCGGCACTGGCCGCGGGTGGCGAGGTCATCGGTGTGATTCCCGACGCGCTGGTCGCGCGTGAGCTGGCCCATCCTGCCCTCACCGAACTGCACGTGGTGCCGAGCATGCACGCCCGCAAGGCACTGATGGCCGACCTGTCGGAGGGCTTCCTCGCCATGCCCGGCGGCATCGGCACGCTGGAAGAACTCTTCGAGGTGTGGACCTGGGGCCAGCTCGGCCTGCATGCCAAGCCCTACGGCATCTTCAACGTCGCCGGCTATTACGACGGCCTGCTGGGCTTCCTCGACCATGTGCACGGCGAAGGCTTCCTGCGTGCCGAGCACCGCAGGATGCTGCTGGTCGGCAGCGAACCCGCCGGCCTGCTGGAATCGATGGAAAGCCAGCCACGCCAGGCCAACACGCGCTGGATCGACAGCGGCAACACCTGAGCCCCGCATACCTGTCCTCGCATCACCCGTCCCCTCGTTCCGACGCGCACCACCATGCTGAGTTATCGCCACGGTTTCCATGCCGGCAATCACGCCGACGTCCTCAAGCACTTCGTACAGCTGCAGGTACTGCGCTACCTGAACCAGAAGGATAAGGCCTGGTGGTACATCGACACCCACGCCGGTGCCGGCCTGTACCGGCTGGATGAAGGCTACGCCACCAAGCTGTCGGAATGGCAGGACGGCATCGGCCGCCTGTGGGAACGTGACGACCTGCCCGTGGGGCTGAGCGACTACCTCGAAGTCGTGCGGACGCTGAACCCCGACGGCAGGCTGCGCGCCTACCCCGGCTCGCCCTGGATCGCGCTGCAGGCCAGTCGCGAGCAGGACCGCCTGCGCCTGTTCGAGCTGCACACCAACGAGAGCGATTACCTCGCCGAGAACATGCTGTCCGGCAAGGCCCGCACCCAGATCACCGCCGGCGACGGCCTCAAAGGACTGAAGGCGCTCCTGCCGCCCCCGCCGCGCCGTGCGCTGGTCCTGATCGACCCGTCGTACGAAGTCCGCGACGAATACGCGCAGGTGGTCGATACGCTGGAAGACGCCTTGCAACGCTTTGCCACCGGCACCTACGCGGTGTGGTATCCGCTGTTGTCGAAACCGGAGTCGCGCCGCCTTCCGGACCAGTTGAAAGCCCTGCCCGCCAAGGCCTGGCTGCACGTCAGCCTGTCGGTCGCCACGCCGGGCGCCGTCGGCATGCATGGCAGCGGCATGTTCGTGATCAACCCGCCGTGGACGCTGGAGGCCGAGCTGCGCAAGATCATGCCCTGGCTGGCCGGTGCGCTGGCACAGGACGACGGCGCCGGCTTCGTGCTGGAATCGCGCGGCGACTGATCACGCCGCAGGCAGGCAACGAAAAGGCCTTGAAGGTGCCGTCCTTCAAGGCCTTTCTGCTTCTGGAGCCCCGCTGCGAGGCTCCGGTAACGCTCACTCCTCGCCGGCGCGCTTCACGCGACGGGCGCGCACGCCCTCCGCCAGCGTATCCAGCAAGCCGAGGGTGTCCTCCCAGCAGATGCAGGCGTCGGTGATGCTCTTGCCATACTCCAGCGGCTTGCCCGGCACCAGGTCCTGGCGGCCGTCGAGCAGGTGCGACTCGGCCATGATGCCGAAGATGCGTACGTCGCCGGCGGCGAGCTGGCCCGCCACGTCACGCGCGACTTCGAGCTGTAGCCTGTGCTGCTTGCGGCTGTTGGCGTGCGAGAAGTCGATCATCACCTTGGCCGGCACGCCGGAAGCAGCCAGCTCGGTGCACACCTTCTCGACGCTGGCGGCGTCGTAGTTCGGCTCCTTGCCACCCCGCAGGATGACGTGGCAGTCCTCGTTGCCGGCGGTCGACACGATGGCCGAGTGGCCGGCCTTGGTGACCGACAGGAAATGGTGCGGCGAGGCGGCGGCCTTGATGGCGTCCACCGCGATCTTCACGTTGCCGTCGGTGCCGTTCTTGAAGCCCACCGGGCAGGACAGGCCGGAGGCCAGCTCGCGGTGCACCTGGCTCTCGGTGGTGCGTGCGCCGATGGCGCCCCAGGAGATCAGGTCTGCGATGTACTGCGGGGTGATCATGTCGAGGAATTCGGTCGCCGCCGGCAGGCCCAGCTCGTTGATCTCCCACAGCACCTTGCGCGCCAGGCGCAGGCCGTCGTTGATCTTGAAGCTGTTGTCCAGGTAGGGATCGTTGATCAGGCCCTTCCAGCCGACGGTGGTGCGCGGCTTCTCGAAGTAGACCCGCATCACGACGAGCAGGTCTTCCTTCAGGCGGTCGGCCTGTTCCTTCAGGCGACGCGCGTATTCCTGCGCGGCGTCGATGTCGTGGATGGAGCACGGGCCGACGATCACCAGCAGGCGGTCATCGGCGCCGTGCAGGATGCGGTGGATGGCGGTACGTGCCTCAAAGGTGGTCTGCGCCGAACGCTCGGTGGCGGGCAGCTCCCGCAGGATGTGGGCCGGCGGTGCCAGTTCCTTGATTTCGCGGATGCGGACATCGTCGATGTGATGCAGGGTCGAAGCGCTCATAATTACTCTGTCTTGCCTGTTCGGTCAGAGATGCAGGCTCCTCAGTGAGCCTGAACTGGCAAGGATTGTAGCCCAAGCCCCTCACGCCCCCATGGACATCCCGGACAATCACGCCGATAGCGACGAAAGCATCACACGACCGCTGCGCCAAGTGTTCCGCGGCCGGGGTGCCGTCGCGCGTCCGGACGGCCGTTTCGAATCCATGCAGCGGGACGCGCACGACGACGGCTGGGGCAGCCTGGACGAGCACGCGGACGCGCCGCCACCGAAGACGGAGCTGCTGATCGACCGTGCCCGGAAGATCATCAGCACCAACGATTCGCCGGACATCTCCTTCGACTACTCGGTGAATCCGTACAAGGGCTGCGAGCACGGTTGCTCCTACTGCTTCGCACGGCCCACCCACAGCTACCTGGGCCTGTCGCCGGGGCTCGATTTCGAGACCAAGATCTCCTACAAGCCGGACGCCGCCGGGCTGTTGCGCAAGGAGCTGGCGAACCCGCGCTACGTCTGCAAACCGATCGCGCTGGGCATCAACACCGACGCCTGGCAGCCCATCGAGCGCAAGCTAGGCATCACGCGTGCCCTGCTGGAGGTGATGGTGGAAACACGCCACCCCATCTCCGTCGTCACCAAGGGCGCGTTGATCGAGCGCGACATCGACCTGCTGGCCGACCTGGCCCGCGATGAACTGGTGCACGTGTATTTCTCCGTCACCACGCTGGACCGCAAGCTGGCCCGCCGGCTGGAGCCTCGCGCCGCCTCGCCGCAACGGCGCCTGGAGCTGATGGCGGCGCTGCATGCCGCTGGCGTGCCGGTGGGCGTGTTGTTCGCGCCGCTGATTCCGGCACTGAACGACCACGAGATGGAAGCCGTGCTGGAAGCCGCCTCAGCCGCGGGTGCGAAGTCCGCCGGCTACGTCCTGTTGCGCCTGCCCCACGAAGTCGCGCCGCTGTTCGAGGCCTGGCTGCAGGAACACTACCCGGGTCGGGCCGCCCACGTGATGAGCCTCGTCCATCAGTTGCGTGGCGGCAAGGCCTACGACAGCGCCTTCGGCAAGCGGATGCGTGGCGAAGGGCAGTTCGCGGACCTGTATTCGCAACGCATGCGCCTGGCCTGCAACCGGCTGAAACTCAACAAACGCGGACGGCCGCTGAACACGTCGGCATTCGTGCCGCCGCGCCCGCCCCGACCCGCTTCGGCGCAGGGCGAACTGTTCTGACCCACGGCGTCGGAACCTGACGGCACACCGCGCTCAGGCTTTTCGCTAGCATTGGCGCATCGTCCTGCCACGGGGTTCCAGATGCCTGCTCTCCGCCTTGCCGTCCCCCTCGCGGTCACGCTGCTCGCCTGTCTCGGCCTCACGGCCTGCCAGCCCGGACAGTTCCTCGCCGTGAAGCGCAATGCCGAGACGCTGGATGCACTGAGCGCATTGCATGGCAGCGTGGATACGGCAGCGGAGGACCCCGCCAAGGTGCTTGTCGTGGCGCTGGACGCCGACGGCGAGAAGGTTCGCAACTATGCTCCGCTGGACAGCGGCAAGCGCTTCCTGATGCGGGTCGAGCAGGCGCACACCTACCAGGTGGTGGTCATGGTCGACCGCAACGGCAACGGCCGCCTGGATGCGGGCGAACCCGCCCTCCTCAGCCCCGCCCCGCACACTGCCCGCCAGGGAGCGCCAGCCCTGGCATTGAGCCTGCGTGCAGGCGCTGCAGCGTCCGCCAACGACGCCTTGCGCCACAAGCTGGCAGCGCTGGCGGACACGCCGCGCCAGGAGCTGCCGCTGACGGTCGGGCAGATCACCGGCTTCGACAATCCTGCGTTCAATCACGAGACCGGCAAGCGTGGCCTGTGGGCGCCGGCGGACTTCCTGGTCGAAGTGGGCGGCGGCCTGTACCTGCTGGAGCCGCATGACCCGAAGCGCATCCCGGTGCTGTTCGTGCATGGTGCCGGCGGCCACCCGGGCGAGTGGCAGACCCTGGCGCAGGGCCTGGACCGGAGCCGCTACCAGGTGTGGCTGGCGTTCTATCCCTCCGGCGCGCGGCTGGAACGCATCGCCGACATGCTGCAGGCCATGGTGTCGTCCATGCGCGCCCGCACCGGGCTCACCCAGATGATCGTCGTCGCCCACAGCATGGGCGGGCTGGTGTCGCGCGGCATGCTGCAAGGGATTGCCGCCGCCGAGCCAGGCCTCAGGCTGCGCCAGTTCATCAGCATATCGACGCCGTGGTCAGGCCACTCCGCGGCGAAGTACGGCGTGGAATTCGCACCGGCCACCGTGCCGTCGTGGATCGACATGCAGGAGAACAGCCCCTTCCAGCAGGCCATCTTCGCCAGGCCGCTGCCGGCCGGCACGGATTACGCGCTGCTGTTCAGCTATGCCGGCAGCAACGGTGGTGATGGTGTCGTCAGCCTGGCCAGCGAGTTGCGCGGCGAAGCCCAGCGGGAGGCACGCCTGGTGCGCGGCTTCAACGAGAACCACACTTCCATCCTGCGTAGCGCCGAGGTGCAGCAGACGCTTGCCGCCGTCCTCGACGGCAAAGACCGCTGAAGCGGCTGCCCTGCCTGCTACCTGTTGCCTGCCACTCAGCCCTTGCGCAACGCGCGCTCCAGGCGCTCGCAGACGGCGCGCAGCACCTTGATGCGCGCAAAGCGCTTGTCATTGGCTTCGACCACCGTCCAGGGCGCGGCGCCGGTGCTAGTACGGTCGATCATGTCCACCGCCGCCGCCTGGTAGCGCGCCCACTTCCTGCGGTTGCGCCAGTCCTCGGTGGTGATCTTGAACTGCTTGTGCTCCGTCTCCTCGCGGTTACGGAAACGGCGCAACTGTTCGGCCTTGTCGATCTGCAGCCAGAACTTCAGCACCACGGCACCGTTCTCCACCAGCTCGTGCTCGAAGTCGTTGATCTCGCCGTAGGCACGCAGCCAGTCCGCTTCCTCGCAGAAGCCTTCGACACGCTCCACCAGCACGCGCCCATACCAGGAACGATCGAACATCGTCGCCCGCCCCCAGCGCGGCACCTGCCGCCAGAAGCGCCACAGGTAGGGCTGTGCACGCTCCTCGTCGGTCGGCGCCGCCACCGGCATGATCTGGTACTGGCGCGGGTCCATCGCCGCGGCGACGCGACGGATCGCGCCACCCTTGCCGGCCGCGTCCATGCCCTCGAACACCAGCACCAGCGAGCGGCGCGCAAAGCGCTTGTGGCGCACCAGCTCCGCCAGCATGCCCTGCCAGTGCGCCAGCTCCTTCTCGTAGCGCTCCTCGTCGATCTGCGCCGACAGGTCCAGGGCCGTCAGCACGTTCTGGTCGTCCAGGCGACGCGGCAGCGGCGCGGCCACCGGGTTGGCCGGCACCTGCGGCTCGGCCAGCCGTCGTTCGATGGCCTCCAGCAGCGCACGACCGACCAGCAGATTGCGGTAGTTGTCGTCGCTGCCGTCGACGATGGTCCACGGCGCCCAGGCCGTGTTGCTCACCCTCAGCACGTGGCGTGCGACACCCTGCAAGGCGTCGTAGGTCTTCAGCCGGTCCCAGTTCGTCTGGGTGACGCGCCAGGCCGTACGCGGATCGCGCTCCAGCCGCTTGAGCCGTTTCTTCTGTCCCTCGCGGCTGAGGTGGAACCAGAACTTGAGCACCAGCGCGCCTTCGTTCACCAGCATCGCTTCCAGCCGGTTGATACCGTCGAGCTGGATATCCAGCGTGGCCTGCGAGATGTCGCGCTCGATGCGGTCGTGGATCGGCGCGGAATACCAGGAGCCCGCAAACATGCCGATGCGCCCCTTCGCCGGCAGCGCCCGCCAGTAGCGCCACATCGGCGGCCGCTCGCGCTCCTCGTCGGTCGGTTCGGCGAACGCCATCGTGGAAAGCCAGCGCGGGTCCAGCCATTCGTAGAGCTGCTGGATGGTTTCGCTCTTGCCTGCGCCATCGACACCGGAGATCAGCAGCAGCACCGGAAAGCGCCCTGCCTCCCGCAGTCGGTACTGCGCCTGCAGCAATGCAATGCGCAGCGCTTCCTCTTCCTTGCGGAAGGTTTTGTTGTCGACGGCGTGGCCGACTTCGGCGGACTCGAACATGGCTTGTCGGCGCTCCCTGCGCGAACATGTGAAAAGGGCGACTCGCGTCGCCCCCGGATGCAGCATGAACCGCCGACATGACGGTTCTGCGAAGGCTTCAGTCGATGGTAGCGCCACTGGCCTTCACGGCCTTGCCCCATTTGGCCGCTTCGGACCTGACGAAGGCGGTGAAGTTCTCCGGCGTATCGCCCACGTACTCCGCGCCGGTGTCGGCCAACACCTTCTGGTATTCCGGCGCTTTCATGGCGGCCTGCGCTTCGCGGTTGATCTTCGCCAGCACGTCGGCAGGCATGCCGGCCGGACCGAACAGACCGTACCACGCATAGGTTTCGACTGCCGGCAGGCCCTGCTCGGCGAAGGTCGGCACGTCGGGCAACTGGGAAGAACGCCGCGCCCCGGTGAGGGCGATCGCACGCAGCTTGCCGGCCTTGATGTGCGGAAGGATCGCCACCGTGCTGTCGAACATCATGGGCGTGTGACCGCCGAGCAACTCGGTGATCGCGGGCGCCGAGCCCTGGTAGGGCACGTGGATCACGTTCACCTTGGCGGCATCCTTGAATATCTCGGCAGTCAGGTGCTGGGGCGTGCCGTTGCCAGCGGAAGCGATCACGGTCTTGCCCTCCGGCTGGGTCTTCATCCACGCCAGGAGTTCGGTAAGGTTTTTCGCCGGCACCGAGGGATGAACAGCCAGCACCAGCGGCACGCGCAGCAGGTTGGTGATCGGCTGCAGGTCCTTCGCCGGATCGAAGGGCATCTTCTTGTACAGGCTGGGATTGATGACGATGGGCGCGCTGGAAGTGATCAGCAGCGTGTAGCCATCGGGCGTGGCGCGGGCCACCTGCGCGCTACCGGTGTTGCCGCCGGCACCGCCGCGGTTCTCGATGACGAAGGGCTGGCCCAGCGTCTGCTGCAGATGGGCGCTGACCGGGCGCGCTGCGATGTCGGACGGCCCACCGGGCGGCCACGGGACGATGACGTTGACCTGCTTGGCAGGCCAGTTCTGCGCCTGCGCGCCAAAGGCTGCGACAGCGACCAGCGCTGTCGAGACGAATCGAACAAGGGTAGAGCGTGATACGGACATCGCAAATCCTCCACGGTGGATGGAGGTTTGTCCGCTGACGGACATACCTCCTTCGGGCCATGGAATGGTCCGCAACGCACAGCCATTGCGGCTATACGGGCATGTCCTTAGCAACGAATGGCGGGTAGCCCTGTCGCCTGTGCATGCGTGCCCGTGAAGGGCTTCAGATCACCCAGTCCGGCGCCCAGCGCTGCGGCTCGGCACTCGGGCTGGCGAACACCGTCACCTGTTTCGGCAGCAGCCACACCTGGTCACCACTGGCGAGCTGCAGTTGCAGGTGGCGCTCACGCGTCAGCTCCACTTCGATGATCTCGCTCTCGTGCTTCAGCTCCACGCGCACCAGCGGGCCGATGGCCTGCACGTGCTGCACGGTGGCAGACAAGGCATGCTCGCGTTGCTCGCGCAGGATGTCTATTTCGTGCGGACGCACGAAGGCGGTCGAGCCCCCGTCCGCGTTCGCCTGCTCCACCTTGGCCCACGGCCCCTTCAGGCGGCTGTGGAAGACGTTCACGTTGCCGAGGAACTGGTAGACGAAGGGCGTGGCCGGCGCGGTGTACACCTCGTCCGGCGTGCCCATCTGCTCGATGTGCCCCTTGTTCATCACCACCACGCGGTCGGCCACTTCCAGCGCCTCTTCCTGGTCGTGGGTGACGAACACCGATGCGATATGCATTTCGTCGTGCAGGCGGCGCAGCCAGCGGCGCAGCTCCTTGCGCACCTGCGTGTCCAGTGCGCCGAAGGGCTCGTCCAGCAGCAGCACCTTGGGTTCCACCGCCAGCGCGCGGGCCAGCGCGATGCGCTGGCGCTGGCCGCCGGACAGCTGCGAGGGGTAGCGCTCGGCCAGCCAGTCGAGCTGGACCAGCTTCAGCAGGCTCATCACCTTGTCGCGGATAGCGGCTTCGCTGGGGCGCTGGGCACGCGGCTTCACGCGCAGGCCGAAGGCGACGTTCTCGAACACGCTCATGTGGCGGAACAGCGCGTAGTGCTGGAACACGAAGCCGACCTGGCGCTCGCGGGCCTCGACGTGCGTCGCTTCCTCGCCGTGGAAAAGCACCTGCCCTTCGTCCAGCGATTCCATGCCGGCGATGATGCGCAGCAGGGTCGTCTTGCCGCAGCCGGACGGGCCCAGCAGGGCGACGAGTTCGCCAGTGGGAATCTCCAGCGACACGTTGTCCAGCGCCACGAAACTGCCGAAGCGCTTGGTGATGTTCTTGACCTCGATACTCATGATGCGGTTTTCTCCGTCGGCAGCGCAGCGTTGAGCATTTCCGTCTCCTTCGCCATGCGCCATTCGACAATGGTCTTGGCGATCAGCGTCACCAGGGCCAGCAGCGCCAGCACCGATGCCGCCGCGAACGCGCCGACCGAGTTGTATTCGTTGTAGAGGATCTCGACGTGCAGCGGCAGCGTGTTGGTCTCGCCACGGATGTGGCCGGACACCACGCTCACCGCGCCGAATTCGCCCATCGCCCGCGCGTTGGCGAGGATCACGCCGTACAGCAGGCCCCACTTGATGTTGGGTAGCGTCACGCGCCAGAACATCTGGAAGCCGGTGGCGCCCAGCGACACCGCGGCCTCTTCCTCTTCCCGACCCTGCGCCTGCATCAGCGGGATGAGCTCGCGCGCGATGTAGGGGAAGGTGATGAACAGGGTGGCGATGATCATGCCCGGCAGCGCGAAGATGATCTTGATGTCGTGCGACTGCAGCCACGGCCCCATCCAGCCGTTGGCGCCGAAGATCAGGATGAACAGCAGGCCCGCCACAACAGGACTGACCGCGAACGGCAGGTCGATCAGCGTGGTGAGCAGGCTCTTGCCCCAGAACTCGAACTTGGCGATCGCCCAGGCCGCCGCCACGCCGAAGGCGATGTTGAAGGGCAGCACGATGACCGCCACCAGCACGGTGAGGCCGACGGCATGCAGGGTGTCTTTCTCCTGCAGGGCTTCCCAGTACGGTGCCCAGCCGGAGCGGAAGGCCTCGACGAACACCGCGATCAGCGGCAGGCCGAGGAAGAAGATCAGGAAGCCGACGCCGATGGCGGTCAGCGTCCAGCGGACGGCAGGCGTCTCGACGGCAGCGCGACGGACTTTCATGCGGCGGCTCCTTGCGCGTTGCCGGCGTTGTTGCCTGGTGTCCCGGTGCTGCCCGGATCCAGCTCACGCGCCTCGCCGCGATGGCGGTTGGCCGACCACCACTGCAGCAGGTTGATCGACAGCAGCAGGAAGAAGGAGATGACCAGCATCACCACCGCCAGCACGGTGGCACCGATGAGGTCGTACTGCTCCAGCTTGGCGATGATCAGCAGCGGGGTGATCTCCGACACCAGCGGGATGTTGCCGGCGATGAAGATCACCGAGCCGAACTCGCCGATGGCGCGCGAAAAAGCCAGCGCGAAGCCGGTGAGCAGCGCCGGGAACACGCCCGGCAGCAGCACGCGCCAGAAGGTCTGCCAGCGTGTCGCACCCAGCGTGGCGGCGGCCTCCTCCACTTCGGTCTCGATGTCCTCGATGACCGGCTGCACGGTGCGCACCACGAAAGGCAGGGTCACGAAGGTCAGCGCGACGACGATGCCCCAGGGCGTGAACGCCACCTTGAAACCCCACTGCCCCTCGATGAACTGGCCCAGCCAGCCGGTGTTGGCGTACAGCGTGGTCAGCGTGATGCCGGCCACGGCGGTGGGCAGTGCGAAAGGCAGATCGACCAGCGCGTCGAAGAAGCGACGGCCGGGAAATTCGTAGCGCACCAGCACCCAAGCGACGATCAGGCCGAAGAAGGCATTGATGGACGCGGCCAGCAAGGAAGTGCCGAAGGTGATGCGGTAGGAGGCCATCGAGCGCTGGCTGGTGGCCAGCGTCCAGAACTCGGCCAGCGAGAGTTCGCTGCTCTTGGCGATCAGCCCGCCAAGGGGAATCAATACCAGCAGCGACAGGTAGACCAGCGCATAGCCCAGCGACAGGTTGAAGCCGGGCAGCACGCGGTGAGAACGGTTGGATTTCATCGGGGAATGCTTCGGAAAACAGGCAAGCAAAGGACGCAAAGCCCGCGGGAGATACCCCGCGGGCTTTGCGTCCCTGCAACGGATCAGCGGCTTATTTTACTTGGTAGATCTGATCGAAGCTGCCGCCATCCTTGAAGTGGGCCTCGGTGGCCTTGGCCCAGCCGCCGAAGGTGTCATCCACCGTGAAGGTCTTCACGGTCGGGAAACGGTCGGCGTACTTCTTGAAGACTTCCGGATCACGCGGGCGCAGGTAGTTCTCGGCCGCATTCTCCTGGCCGTCCTTGCTCCACAGGTATTCCAGGTAGGCCTGGGCCTGCTTGCGGGTGCCGCGCTTGTCCACCACCTTGTCGACGATGGCGACCGGCAGTTCGGTCAGGATCGACTGGGGCGGATACACCACCTCGAAGCCACCGCGACCGAATTCGCGGGCGATCAGCTCGGCCTCGGATTCGAAGGTCACCAGCACATCACCCTGGCCACGCTGGATGAAGGTGGTGGTGGCGTCGCGGCCACCCGGTGCGAACAGCGGGGTGTTCTTGAAGAAGGCGCCCAGGTAGGCGGCGGCGGTCTTGTCGTTGCCACCCGGCTGCTTCAGCGCGTTGCCCCAGGCGGCCAGGTAGGTCCAGCGGCCGTTACCGGTGTTCTTCGGGTGCGGGATGATGATCGTGGTGCCGGTCTTGATCAGGTCGTTCCAGTCCTTGATCGCCTTCGGGTTGCCCTTGCGCACGATGAACACCATCGTGGAGGTGTAGGGCGCGGCATCGTTCGGGAATTTCTTGGTCCAGTCGGCAGCGACCAGGCCCTTGTCGGCCAGGAACTGGATGTCGGTGGCCTGGTTCATGGTCACCACGTCGGCTTCCAGGCCGTCGGCCACGGCGCGCACCTGGCGGGTGGAGCCAGCATGCGACTGCTTCACTTCAACGGTTTCGCCGGTCTTCGCCTTGTAGGCCGTGACGAACTTCGGGTTGTAGTCCTTGAACACGTCGCGGGCGACGTCGTAGGACACGTTGAGCAGCGAGGTCTGCGCGAAGGTGGCAGCGCTCAGGCCCGCAAGAGCACCAGCGACGAGGACGCGGGCAAGCGAAGCGGCTTTCATGGAATGACTCCTGGCAGTGAAACGAGGCCGCCATTATCGCGCAGCGATATATCGATTCAAGGACTTATTGGTGCAGCACATATAACCGAATCAAATAAGCGCCGCCGCACCCGCCTAACCGACATCAATCGCTGTGCAAGGCCTGATCGCCAAGGGCGAGCCAGTGCTAGGCTTCAACAGCCCGCCCCGCCGTCCCCGCTGCCGCCCTCCCACTCCGCGCCCCAGCCCCCAAATGACCAAGGCTTTCTACGACACCTTCATCATCGTCCTGTCGGGCCTGATGCCCATCATCAACCCGCCGGCAACCGCCTTGCTGTTCCTCACGGTCACGCGACGCGCATCACGCGAGGTGCGTCAGTTCCTCGCGCGCAAGATCGCGATCAACGCCATCTTCGTGATCCTGCCCTCCATGTACTTCGGCGCCTTCGTGCTGCAGATGTTCGGCATCTCGATTCCCGTCCTGCGCCTGGCCGGCGGACTGGTACTGGCGGCGGCAGGATGGCGGCTGCTGCATGCGCCCACGGGAGACAGCGAGGCCGGCAGCGACGCGACGCCGCACGACAAGAACCTGAAGGACATGGCTTTCTATCCGCTGACCATGCCGCTGACCACCGGCCCCGGCACCATCGCGGTGTCGATCGCCGTGGGCTCCACGCGATCGCGGCCGGGCACGGCCCCACTGGAGGTAGTGCTCGGCAACATCGCCGGCGGCCTGCTGGCAGTGGCCATCACGGTGCTGACCATCTACTTCTGCTACCGCTATGCCGACAGGCTGGAAGACAAGGTCGGCCACACCGGGTCGGAAGCGCTGTCGCGGGTCTTCGCCTTCATGCTGATCTGCCTCGGCGTGCAGATCCTGTGGAACGGCTTCGCCGATCTGTGGGTGGATCTCGCTCAGCGCGCGGCAGCGGTGCCGAACTGACGGTCCAGCCAGTCGAAGGCGGCATCCTGCTGCTCCTTCACGAACACATGGCCGAGCGGCCAGAAGCGCGTCTCCAGCTTGCCGGCCGCGCCGTTGGCCTGCCACACCTGGTGCATCTTGCCGAACGCCGTCTTCACTGACGCGACCGGAAACAGGCCGTCCTGCTCGCCCGCGTAGAACAGCATGGGCTTGGGTGCGGCCAGTGCAGCGACGTCCGGGTAGTCCAGGTAGCGCCCCACGCCCGGATGCAGCATCGAGAACGCCGACTGGCCCTTGAGCTGGTTGTTGCCCGGCACCATCAGGCCCTGCATGGTGGCCATCCAGCAATCCACCACCGCGGCGGTCACCGAGTCCGACAACGCAGCCAGCTGCCAGGCGCGGAAAGCGCCCATCGAGAAGCCGATGGCGGCCACGCGCCTGCGATCCACCTTGTCCTGCGCAGCGAGGAACTGCGAAGCACGCACATCCTCCTGCGCGATGATGCCGGCGAAGGAGGTGCCGAGATTGAAGAGGTTGGCCGCCAGCGCCTGCTGCGAGTCGGTACGGAAACCCTCCACCGCGCGATCGCCCCAACCCAGCGCATCGAAGGACATCACCACGTAGCCGCGCCTGGCCAGCTCGTCGCCGGGGAAGCGACCGCTGAAGAATTTCTCCGCCCACTCCTTCGACGATTGCAGGCGCGCATCGTCGCCCCAGGTCTGGACGAACTTCTCCTTGCCGATGTCGAACTTGCTGCCGTGATCGTGCAGGAACAGCGCAGCGGGAAACGGGCCGCTGCCCTTGGGCACCAGGACGAGCGCCAGCGCGCGGCTCTCCGCACTGATGTTGAACTCGACCTTGCGTGCAACGTAGCTGCCGCGGTCGATCTCATCGACGACGCGCGCATCGAAGGGCTTGTCCGGCACACCGTCCGGCAACATCAACTCGCGGGCCTTGGCGAGACCCGCGCGTTTCCACGCCACCGGGTCCTTCATCTCGTCATGCCAGCCGAGCCGGAACTGCATCCTGTCGCGCAGCGCCTCGTAGAAAACCGGGAGGCTACGCTCGGGCGAGTCGATGCCCTGGCGCTGGTAGTCCGCGTGAGCCGTGATCGCTGTGCCTGCCAGCAGGCCCGCGCCGACCAGTTTGAGAAGAGAGGAGAACGGAGAAGAAAGAGGGGTGGAGCGCATGCGTTCCTCCGGCGCTGGAAACCGGAGAAACGCTAGCATTCATGCCAAGGCCATACGCAGTCGCGCGGCAAATATATATCGCGACAACTGTCGTCCGACGGCGACGCGCACTCAGCGCGGCAGGTGCTCGCCCATCACGCGACGATAGAACTCATGGAAGTGCTGCATGCCGTCTTCCATCGGTGACTGGTAGGGACCCCACTCGTTGCGGCCCTCCTGCCACAAGGCACGACGCCCCCGGTCCATGCGCTCGGCAATCTCGTCGTCCTCGACTGCCGTTTCCATGTACGCGGCCTGCTCGGCCTCGATGAACTCGGGCTCGAAGGCAGCGATCTCTTCCGGGTAGTAGAACTCCACCACGTTCAGCGTCTTGTCGACGGCTTGCGGAATCAGGTGACTGACCACCAGCACGTGCGGGTACCACTCCACCATGATGTTCGGGAAGTAGGTCAGCCAGATCGCACCGTGCGGCGGCAGTTCGCCCTGGTAGTAGTCCAGCACGGCCTGCTGCCAGCGCTCGTAGGCCGGCGAGCCGGATTTCTTCAGCGACGTGACACCGACGCGTTGCACCGAGTACCACTCGCCGAACTGCCAGGTCAGGTCGTCGCAGGTGACGAAGTTGCCCAGCCCCGGGTGGAAGGGTGCGACGTGGTAGTCCTCCAGGTACACCTCGATGAAGGTCTTCCAGTTGTAGTTGCACTGGTGGTGTTCGACCTTGCCCAGCACGTAGCCGCTGAAATCGAGCTGGTCGGCGATCTGCATGCCGGCGAGGTCGGCGTTGGCCGAGCGCGGTCCCTTGAACAGCAGGCCACGCCAGTTCTCCAGCGACTGGCGGCCGAGGTTCAGGCAGGGCTTGTCAGCGAAGTGCGGCGCACCCAGCAGTTGGCCGGCGTTGTCGTAGGTCCAGCGGTGGATGGGGCACACCACGTTGCGGGCGCGGCCACGACCTTCCAGCATGATGGCCTGGCGATGGCGGCAGACGTTGGACATCAGCGAGATGCCATCGGCCCCATGCATCAGCATGCGGCTGTGGTCCATCCACCCCAGCGTGTGGTAATCGTTCGGTTCCGGCGTCATCAGCGAATGGCCGACGTAGCCAGGACCGGCATCGAAAATCAGCTTCTTCTCCATCGCGAAAAGATGTTCGTCGAAGTACGCGGAGACGGGCAGTTGCGACACTGCCGGCGAGAGCTGATTGACTGATGCGATAGAGGACATCCCGTAGCCTTTGGTGATTCGAAGCCGGAAAGCCGGAATCCAAAAAAGCGTTCCATTATAATGGCCGGCTTTCCCCGGGGTAAGCCCCGCGGTTTCACCCCGTACCCTTTCCCTTTACCCTTTACGTAACCCATCCGCAGCCCAGCCATGCCGAAAGCCGCTCCCGCCAGCACCGAACCCAGCTTCGAGGAAGCCCTCGCGGAACTGGAACGCATCGTTGCCGACATGGAGGCGGGCGAGTTGCCGCTGGAAGAATCGCTGCAACGCTACCAGCGTGGCGTTGCCCTGCTGCGTCAGTGCCAGGGTCGGCTGGACGTCGCCGAGCAACGCATCCGCGTGCTCGAACAGGACCAGATGGTCGATACCGAAATCCCGCTTTCCCGCGGTGAGTCCGCATGAGTACGCCGAAGTTCCAGGACTGGATGCTGGCCACCCAGCGCTGCACGGAAGCAGCGCTGGAGCGACTGCTGCCGCCAGCCAGCCAGGTACCCGAGCGCCTGCATGAAGCAATGCGCTACACCACGCTGGGTGGTGGCAAGCGCGTACGCCCGCTGCTGGCCTTCGCCGCTGGTGAAGTAGCCGGCGCCGACGCAGCACGCGTGGAGATCGCAGCCAGCGCGCTGGAGTGCATCCACGTCTACTCGCTGGTGCATGACGACATGCCCTGCATGGACGACGACGACCTGCGCCGTGGCAAGCCGACCGTGCACATCCAGTACGACGAAGCCACCGCGCTGCTGGTGGGCGATGCCCTGCAGACGCTGGCCTTCGAGCTGCTGTCGCACAACGTGTTGAGCGACGACGCAACGCGCCAGCTGCGCGTGCTGCAGGTCGTGAGCCGCGCTTCCGGCTCGCGCGGCATGGCCGGTGGCCAGGCCATCGATCTCGCCTCGGTCGGCAAGGCGCTGACCCGCCCCGAGCTGGAGTTCATGCACATCCACAAGACCGGCGCACTGATCCGCGCGGCGGTGCTGACCGGCGCCCTGCTGGGTGAAGTCAGCGACGAGGAGCTGGAGCGCCTGGATCACTACGCAAAATGCATCGGCCTGCTGTTCCAGGTGGTCGACGACATCCTCGACACGGTGGCCGACACCGCCACGCTGGGCAAGACCGCCGGCAAGGACGCGGCCAACGACAAACCGACCTACGTCAGCATCCTCGGCCTGGAAGAGTCGCGCGAACTCGCACGCGAACTCGCTACCGAAGCGCATGCCGCCCTCGCCGGCTTCGGCGATCGCGCGCTGCGCCTGCGCGAGCTGACCGACTACATCGTGAGCCGCCCGTTCTGAGACGGCCCCAAACCTTCGCCCCGATACGACATGTCGTCCTACCCCCTGCTCGACACCATCGATTCACCCACGACACTGCGCGCGCTGGACCGCCGCCAGCTGCCGCAACTCGCTGACGAGCTGCGCGCCTTCCTGCTTGAATCGGTATCGAAGACCGGCGGACACCTGTCGTCTAACCTCGGGACGGTGGAGCTCACCATCGCCCTGCACTACGTCTACGACACGCCGGAAGACCGCATCGTGTGGGACGTGGGGCACCAGACCTACGGCCACAAGGTGCTGACCGGCCGCCGCGAGGCAATGGCCACGCTGCGCCAGTGGGAAGGCATCTCCGGCTTTCCGCGGCGTAGCGAAAGCAACTACGACACCTTCGGCACCGCGCACTCGTCCACCTCGATCTCCGCCGCGCTCGGCATGGCCGTCGCCGCCAAGGCGAAGGGCGAAGACCGCCGCGCCATCGCGGTGATCGGCGACGGTGCGATGAGCGCCGGCATGGCCTTCGAGGCCCTGAACAACGCGGGCGTCATGGACGCCGACCTGCTGGTGATCCTCAACGACAACGAGATGTCGATCTCGCCGCCGGTGGGCGCGCTGTCGAACATCCTCGCCCGCCTGCTCTCCGGCAAGACCTACAACGCCGCGCGCCGCGCCGGCGAGAAGGTGCTGAGCGTCTCCAACAGCATGCTGGAGCTGGCCAAGCGCGTGGAAGAACACGTCAAGGGCATGGTCACGCCCGGCACGCTGTTCGAGGAGTTCGGCTTCAACTACATCGGCCCGATCGACGGACACGACCTGGACGCGCTGATCCCGACCCTGCAGAACCTGCGCAAGCTGAAAGGCCCGCAGTTCCTGCACATCGTCACCCGCAAGGGCCAGGGCTACAAACTGGCGGAAGCCGACCCGGTGCTGTACCACGGTGTCGGCAAGTTCGATCACAGCGCCGGCATCCAGACCGGCAAGGGTGGGGGAAAGCTGACCTTCACCCAGGTTTTCAGCGACTGGCTGTGCGACATGGCCGCCGCGGACGACAAGCTGATGGCGATCACCCCCGCCATGCGCGAAGGCTCCGGCCTCGTGCGCTTCGAGCAGGAGTATCCGAAGCGTTATTTCGATGTCGGCATCGCCGAACAGCATGCACTGACCTTCGCGGCCGGCCTCGCCTGCGAGGGCTTGCGCCCGGTGGTGGCGATCTATTCCACCTTCCTGCAACGCGCCTACGACCAGCTGATCCATGACATCGCCCTGCAGAACCTGCCGGTGATGCTGGCCGTGGACCGCGGCGGCCTGGTCGGCGCGGACGGCGCGACGCACCACGGCGCTTTCGATATTTCCTACCTGCTGTGCGTGCCCAACATGGTGGTGATGACGCCGAGCGACGAGGCCGAATGCCGGCAGCTGCTCAGCACCGCCTACCATCACGACGGCCCGACTGCGGTGCGTTACCCGCGCGGCAGCGGCAATGGCAGCAAGCCCGCCAGCACCCTGGACGTGCTGCCGATCGGCCGCGGCGAGATGCGCCGTGAGGGCAGCAGGCTTGCCCTGCTGGCTTTCGGCACCCTGCTGCACGACGCGCTGAAGGTCGGCGACAAGCTGGACGCCAGCGTCGCCAACATGCGTTTCGCCAAGCCGATCGACCGCGAACTGGTCCTGCAGCTGGCAGCCCGTCACCGCCTGCTTGTCACGCTGGAAGAGAATGCGATCACGGGCGGCGCCGGCGCCGAAGTGGCGCGCCTCGTCCATGAGGCCGGCCTCGACGTCAGCGTCCTGACGCTGGGCCTGCCGGATCATTTCATCGATCACGGCGAGCAACAGCAATTGCTGAGCGCCATCGGGCTGGACGTGGCCGGCATCGAGGCAGCCATCCGCGCTCATCCGGCCTTCGCCGCCTGAAGACAGGCCCCGTACCGGGGCCGTCGTCAGCCCCGCAGTTCTTCTAAGGAACTATGGAACTAATAGTTGAGTCTTTTGCTCAACATTATTAGACTTTCCGACTCCCTTTTTCACGGCCGGCGCAACGTCGTGCTGGCGGCAGGATCATCATGAATGCAGTGACACCTCCCTCGAATCTGGCCGCAATGCCGGACGTGCAGAGTTCAGAAGACCTTCGCCACCTCGCCATCGATCGCGTCGGCATCAAGTCGATCCGCCATCCGGTCAAGGTCAAGGACCGGAGCGAGGGCGTGCAGCACACCATCGCCAATTTCGACATGTATGTCGGCCTGCCCCATAACTTCAAGGGCACCCACATGTCGCGCTTCGTCGAGATCCTGAACTCGCATGACCGCGAGATTTCGGTCGAGAACTTCGAGCCGATGCTGCGCCAGATGGTGGAGCGCTTGGAGGCCGAGACCGGCCACCTGGAGATGCGCTTCCCCTACTTCATCAACAAGACCGCTCCCGTTTCCGGCGTGCAGAGCCTGCTGGACTACGAAGTGGTGTTCATCGGCGAGATCCTGCCGGGCAACCAGTACCAGTTCACCATGAAGGTGCTGGTGCCTGTCACCAGCCTGTGCCCCTGCTCCAAGAAGATTTCCCAGTACGGCGCGCACAACCAGCGCTCGCACGTCACCGTCAGCGCCACCACCAATGCCGATGTGTGGATCGAGGAGATCGTCCAGTTCGTCGAGCAGCAGGCTTCCTGCGAGCTGTACGGCCTGCTCAAGCGCCCGGACGAGAAGTACGTGACCGAGCGCGCCTACGAGAACCCCAAGTTCGTGGAAGACATGGTGCGCGACGTGGCGACGCAACTGAACGCCGAGAAGCGCATCGACGCCTACGTGGTGGAGTCCGAGAATTTCGAGTCCATCCACAACCACTCGGCCTATGCGCTGATCAGCCGCGACAAGCGCAAGCATCCGCTCTGAGCTGCAGCCTGCCTGTCTGGCATGACAAGAGCCGCGCAATTGCGCGGCTTTTTCATTTCAGCCCGACGCCGAACCACAAATAAAAAAGCCCGCTCGATGAGCGGGCTTTTCCGAGTCGGCGTTCGCCGGCGATTAACGCTTGGAGAACTGCTTGCGACGGCGGGCGCCGTGCAGACCGACCTTCTTACGTTCGACTTCACGTGCATCGCGGGTCACGAAGCCAGCGCGCTTCAGGGTGCCCTTCAGCTCTGCATCGTAGTCGATCAGTGCGCGGGTGATACCGTGGCGCACGGCACCGGCCTGGCCGGACTCACCACCACCGGAGACGTTCACCAGGATGTCAAAGCGATCAGCGGTTTCGGTCAGTTGCAGCGGCTGGCGCACGATCATGCGGCCGGTTTCGCGGGAGAAGAACTCATCCAGCGGCTTGCCGTTCACGACGATCTTGCCGGAACCGGCCTTGATGAACACACGTGCCACCGCAGTTTTGCGGCGGCCGGTACCGTAGTTGTACTGTCCAACGGGCATTTCAGGGCTCCTTAAGCGATCTCAAGCGCTTTGGGTTGCTGGGCGGTGTGCGGGTGAGCAGCACCGGCGTAGCACTTCAGCTTCTTGAGCATGGCGTAGCCGAGCGGGCCCTTGGGCAGCATGCCCTTGACGGCCTTCTCCAGCACGCGCTCGGGGAAGCGCTGTTGCAGCTTGGTGAAGTTGGTTTCGTAGATACCGCCCGGGTAACCGGAGTGACGGTAGTACTTCTTGTCCAGGGCCTTGTCGCCGGTCACGCGCAGCTTGTCGACGTTCACCACAACGATGAAGTCGCCCGTGTCCACGTGCGGGGTGTAGATGGCCTTGTGCTTGCCACGCAGGCGATGGGCGATCTGGCTGGCCAGACGGCCAAGCACCTTGTCGGTCGCATCGACCACGAACCAGTCGCGGGTCACTTCCTGCGGCTTGGCGGAAAAGGTTTTCATTCTGAGTTTCCTCGGGTTTTTCTATGGCTAGGATTGGTGGAACGGGGCAACCACTAGCGGAAAGCCCGCGATTTTAAGCACTCGCGGGCTTTTCTGTCAAATGGCGTTGGGTAGCGGAACCAAAAAATGGGCCGTGGCGGGGGGCCGATGGCCGGCTATTTGTCCTCGACCCGGCCCAGCAGCAGGTATTCCATGAGCGCCTTCTGCACGTGCAGACGGTTCTCGGCTTCGTCCCACACCACACTCTGCGGGCCGTCGATGACCTCGGCCGCCACTTCCTCGCCGCGGTGTGCGGGCAGGCAGTGCATGAACACGGCGCCAGGGTTGGCGACGCGCATCATGTCGGCATCCACCTGGAAGTCGGCGAAGTCCTTCATGCGCTCTTCGTTCTCGGCCTCGAAGCCCATCGAGGTCCATACGTCGGTGGTGATGATGTCCGCACCACGCGCGGCATCCATCGGGTCGGCAAACTGCTCGAAGTGATCCGTGCCGTACAGGTTGGCGCGCTCGGCTTCGACTTCGTAGCCGGCCGGCGTGGAGACATGAACGTTGAAGTCCAGCACCTCCGCCGCCTGCAGCCAGGTGTTGCAGACATTGTTGGAGTCGCCGATCCACGCCACCGTCTTGCCCTGGATGGAGCCATTGCGCTCGATCCAGGTGTAGATGTCGGCCATGATCTGGCAGGGGTGGTACTCGTTGGTCAGGCCGTTGATGACCGGCACGCGCGAGTTGCTGGCAAAGCGTTCGATGATGCTCTGCTCGAAGGTGCGGATCATCACGATGTCGCTCATGCGCGAGATGACCTGCGCAGCGTCTTCCACCGGCTCGCCGCGGCCAAGCTGCGAATCACGGGTGTTCAGGTAGATCGCCGAACCACCGAGCTGGTGCATGCCGGCCTCGAAGGACAGCCGGGTGCGGGTGCTGGCTTTCTCGAAGATCATCACCAGCGTGCGGTCGAACAACGGGTGGTAAGGCTCGTAGCGCTTGAACTTTTCCTTGATCCAGCGCGTGCGTCCGAACACCCAGTCGTATTCGTCACGGGTGAAGTCGTTGAACTGCAGGTAGTGCTTGGGTGCCAGGCTCATGATGGCGTGTGCGGCGCGAAACTGGCTTTCCGCAGCCGCTCTCCTCTCATTGCAGGGGACGCCTTGCACGGCGCCACAAAACACAACGGCGACTGACGCCGCCGTTACCAAGGGGCTGGACTCTACGCCAAAACACCCTTTCTGTACAGGCTGTTAGCCGCGCCGAAAACCTTGCAACACAAGGCACAGCGGGCTTTTCTGTTACACTCCGGATCGAATTTGCGCTTGCAGCATTCCCACGCGGCAAGTGCCCGAAACCAGCGGTCCCGCCTTCAATCGACCAGCGTTCATGACTGTTCCTTTCCACAGCTTCATCATCGTCGGCGTCACTTCGGACGGGAAGACCTTCCGCCCCAGCGACTGGGCCGACCGGCTGTGCGGAATCATGTCTGCCTTCGGTGCGGACCGGAAAATGAAGTTCTCCCCGTACGTGCGCCCGGGCTGCACCATCACCGGCGAAAAGTGCGTGATGGTCGACGCCAAGATCTACAAGCTGGAGCCGCTGGCGTACAACTTCCTGGTGAATTTCGCCAAGGACAACGACCTGAAGGTCGAATCCCTGCCCGAATAAGGCGCCGCGGGAACTCCCTTCTTTCTGCCGCTGCCGTAAGCTTGTCGCCTCTGACCCGGTCTGCTCCCGCAGACACAGGAGAACGCCATGCTGATCCGCCGCCGTCCCGACATCCAGCCTTCCGAGATCACTCCGCGCGAGGTGTATCGACAGCGCCGCGACCTGATGCGCGCAGGGCTCGCCGGCGCGGCCTGGCTGGCTGCCCCCGCGGCGTTCTCCGCCAAGCTGGCGACCGTACCGGGCCCCTACAAACTGGACGAGTCCCCCACGCGGCTGAAGGACGTCACAAGCTATAACAACTATTACGAATTCGGCACCGGCAAGTACGACCCCGAGGAGAACGCCAAGGCACTGAAGACGCGCCCCTGGTCGGTGGCAGTCGAAGGCCTGTGCGCGAAACCGAAGGTCTTCGGCATCGAGGAATTGCTGAAGCTGGCTCCGCTGGAAGAACGCACCTACCGCATGCGCTGCGTCGAGGGCTGGTCGATGGTGATCCCGTGGGTCGGCTTCCCGATCTCCGCATTGCTCAAGCAGGTGCAACCGCTGGGCAGCGCCAAGTACGTGGAGTTCGTGACGCTGGAAGACCCCAAGGTGATGCCCGGCCTGCGCGTGCCGGTGCTGGACTGGCCCTATGTCGAAGGCCTGCGCCTGGACGAGGCCAACCACCCGCTGAGCATCCTCGCTGTCGGCCTGTACGGCGAGGAGTTGCTGCCGCAGAACGGCGCGCCGATCCGCCTCGTCGTGCCGTGGAAATACGGTTTCAAGAGCGCCAAGTCCATCGTGAAGATCCGCCTGGTCGAGCAGATGCCCAAGACCGCGTGGAACGTGGCCGCGCCCCAGGAGTACGGCTTCTATTCCAACGTGAATCCCAACGTGGATCACCCGCGCTGGAGCCAGGCGACCGAACGCCGCATCGGCGAGCTGACCAAGCGCAAGACGCTGATGTTCAACGGCTATGCCAATGAAGTGGCGTCGCTCTACACCGGCATGGACCTGAAGAAGCTGTATTGATGCAGGCGCCCCCTGCCCTGCGCATGCTGTCGGCACGACAGATCGCCGCGGCCAAGGTCATCGTCTTCGCGCTGTCCCTGCTGCCGCTCGCGTGGTGGGTGTGGGGTTTCAATCGGGACCTGCTCGGTGCGAATCCGGTCGAGACCATCACCCACGGCACCGGCGACTGGTGCCTGCGCTTCCTGCTGATCACGCTGGCGGTCACGCCGACCCGCAAGCTCACCGGCCTGCACTGGCTGTTGCGCCTGCGCCGCATGCTCGGACTGTTCGCGTTCTTCTACGGCAGCCTGCATCTCACGACCTACCTGTGGCTGGACCAGTTCTTCGACTGGGGCGCGATCCTCAAGGACATCGTGAAGCGCCCCTTCATCACGCTGGGCTTTGCAGCCTATCTGCTGATGGTGCCGCTGGCGCTGACCTCCTTCAACGCTGCGATCCGCTGGATCGGCGGGCGCAACTGGCAGAGACTGCATCGCGCCGTGTATGCCGTGGCGATACTGGGGGTGCTGCACTTCTGGTGGCTGGTGAAGCGAGACCTCACCGAACCCATCATCTACGCGGTGCTGCTCAGCGGCCTGTTCGCGGCACGCTGGCATTACCGCAAGGCGTGAAAAAAGCCGCAGCGGATCGCTCCGCTGCGGCTTGCTGGCAAGACAGCGACCGGTATCGATCAATAACCGCTGCAATTGCCAATGTTGCACTCACCCGGGTTGGTACGGCTCGGGCCGAGCAGCGTGACATTGGCTTCCGTCACGTCGCAGTAGGGCTTGTTCCAGAACACGCCGACCGTCTCCGACGTGCCCTCGCCCTTCACCTTGCCGATGAACACCTGGCACATCTTCACGCGGTCGGAACCGGTGTTGTCCAGCACCACGTTGCGGATGGTGGCCTTGTCGCCGTAGTTCACATTGACGCCGGTGTAGGTCTTCACGTCACGTGTCACCACCTGGTTGATGTTCACCAGGCGCGGGCCGCCGTTGGCCGTGCAGTCGCCGCACGAACGATAGAGCTTGCCGCCGCCTTCGCCGTAGAAGTTGCTGATGTTCACCGTGCCACGGCCGTTGTGCTGGAAGATCTTGTCCGCGGCCTTGTGCGCACCGCCGCAGTTGATGTTCATCACCGAACCTGCGGGCCCCTTGCCGGTCGCTGCGTCCTCGCCCACGTCTTCCCACCACACGTTGGTCAGCGTGCAGCTGCCCATGCAGTGGATGCCGTCGGCCGCGGCCGCGCCGATGATCACGTTCTTCAGCGTCGCGCCGTCTTCCACCTGGATCACCGGCGGCTGGCCTTCGTCCTGGCCACCACCGGACAGGTTGAAGCGCTTGTTGCCACCGTCATAGACGGTGTTGGCGGGAACGATCAGCGGCGTGCTCAGTTGCACGGTCTCGGTCGCGACCGGCAGCTTGCAGCCGGGGTAGTAGCCCTGACCACTGACGTAGCCCGGCGGCAGCCAGGTACCGGTGCCACCGCTCGAACCACTGGAGCTGGAGGAGCTGCTGGACGACGAGGAACTGGAACTTGAGCTGCTCGACGACCCCGTGCCCGACGAGCTGGTGGAAGACGAGTTGGACGACGAAGTGCTGGAGCTGGACGTGCTCGAAGAGCTCGAGGAAGAGGAAGAGCTCGAAGACGAACTGCTCGACGAGCTGCTGTTCGGCGTACCCGGCGCCGAGCATTCATTGCTACCACCACCGACACGGCCACCAAAGGTTGCCTGGTTGCAGACAAAGCTGCCGGTGAGCGTCTTGTAGAAGAACTGGTCGGCACGGCCGAATGCGACGTTGGTCGCTGTCGCTACCGAGCAGGTCTTGTTCTCGGTGCAGATGGTCGTGTAGCCGGCCGGGCGGTTGGCCGCCCAGACGCCACCCGCCAGCGCTGCGGCCAGCAGGCCGAGCGAGAGGTGAATCCGTTTCATTTGTCTTGTCTCCGTTGTTGTACCTGTCCCGGAATGGACTCCGGGCAGGAAAAGAAAACGCCGCAGCAAGTTGCCCTGCTACGGCGTTGCTTCAAGCATCAGGGCTTGCCGCCCATGACCTCGAACAGGTCGCTCAGTACGGGCAGGAGCCCGCGCAGGCGCTGGTGTTCATCAGGCTCGGCGGAATCAGCGTCACATCGGACTGGCTGACGTTGCAGTTCGGCGTATTGAACTCCACGCCCAGCGCCGAGGTGCTGCCGTTGCCCTTCACGACGCCACGATAGACCTGGCAGATCTTGGTCTTGCCCGTGCCGCTGTTGTTCACCGTCAGGTTGCGGATGGTGGCCACGTCACCGAAGTTGCTGTTGATGCCCACGATGGTCGGCACGTCACGGGTGATCACGTCGGTGATGAACACCTTGCGCGGACCGCCGTTGCCGGTGCAGTCGCCGCAGGTGCGGGCCAGCTTGCCAGCGTCGGACGCGAAGAACTTGCTGATGTGCAGCTCGCCACGACCGTTGAACTGGAAGGTCTTGTCCGAACCCTTGTAGGCGCCACCGCAGGTGATGTTCATCTTGGTGCCGACCGGGCCGAGTGCCGTCGCCGCATCTTCACCGATGTCTTCCCACCACACGTTCTGCAGGTTGCAGTTGCCCAGGCAGTGGATACCGTCGGCAGCCAGCGTACCGATAATGACGTTCTTCAGCGTGCCGCCGTCCTGCACGTCGAACACAGCCGGTTGGCCTTCCGACTGGCTGCCACCCGACAGGTTGTAGCGCTTGTTGCCGCCGTCGAAGGTCGTGCCGGCCGGCACCACATAGGTCGCGCCCAGCTGGACGGTTTCCGTGGCGGTCGGCATTTCGCACCCCGGGTACGCGTTGTAGACCACGCCGTTGCCCGACGACGAGCTGGAGCTCGACGAAGAGGAACTGCTGGACGAAGAGCTGCTCGACGAGCTGGATGAGGATGAGCTGCTCGAAGACGAGGAGCCGGTGCCCGACGACGAGCTGGAGCTCGACGAGGAGGAACTCGAACCACCACCCGAACTGGAAGCGACCGAGCACTCGTTCACACCGCCAGCGGTGCGACCGCCGAAGGTGGCTTCGTTACACACGAAGCTGCCGCTCAGGGACTTGTAGAAGAACTTGTCGGCACGACCAAAAGCCACGTTGGTGTTGGCTGCCACGGAAGCGGTCTTGCCTTCGGTGGCGACGGTCACGAAGCCGGCGGGACGATTGGCGGCGAACGCAGTAGTCGCCAGCGCAGCGGCGAACACGCCGAGCGCGAGGTGCTTAGCAAACATGAAATGTCTCCAAATAGTTATGTGCCGGAAATGCTTCAGCTCCATTGCGGAGCGAGCGCCCGTCCGGCTTGTCGGGCGACACAGTATTTTTAGCAGTCCGCAGAAAATACACAAGACTTGTAAGACTTATTCCTACAAGTCAGACAGACGCGGCGCAGCAAACGCCGGTCGGTGCTCAAGCGGGCCGCTGTGCGCTCTTCGGGCGAAAGGCCTTCACCACGGCCTCGTGGGTCCGCACATAGGGACCGCCGATGAGATCAAGGCAATACGGCACTGCCGCAAAGACACCGTCGACAAGTGTCTTGCCATCGGCGTCACGCACGCCCTCCAGCGTCTCGCAGATGGCCTTGGGCTGGCCCGGCAGGTTGATGATGAGGCTGCAGCCGCGGATCACCGCCACCTGTCTGGAGAGGATCGCCGTGGGGACGAAGTGGCGGGAGATGCGCCGCATTTCCTCGCCGAAACCGGGCAGTTCACGCTCGCCGATTGCGAGCGTTGCTTCGGGCGTCACGTCGCGCGGCGCCGGGCCCGTGCCACCCGTGGTGACGATCAGATGACAGGCAAATTGATCCGCCAGGGCGACCAACGTGTTCTCTATGACGCTGCGCTCGTCCGGGATCAGCCGCTCCTCCGCCTGCCACGGGGAAACCAGCGCACGCGAAAACCACTCCTTCAGCGCCGGAATGCCCTTGTCCTCGTAGACGCCGGTCGAGGCACGATCGCTGATCGAAACCAGGCCGATGCGCAGCGTGTCGTCACTCATCCTCGGCTTCCTCGCCGGACGGCTCCGGCTCGCGCGAACCTCCGTCCAGTTCGCGCAGCATCCTGAATATCTCGCGGAAGGAGCGCGGCGGGCGATTCTCCGCCTGCTCCTTGATCGCATTGCGGCGCAGCTGACGCAAGCGGGTGAGGTCGGCACCGGGATGCGCGTGGCCGATCTCGGTCAGCACGGTTTCATCCTCGATGAAACGCGCGCGCAGATCCTCCAGCCGGTGCAGGCGGGCATTCTCCTCGCGCGAGTTGCCCTTCAACGCCTCCAGCGCGGCCTGGATCGGCGGGACATCCTCGTCACGCATGAGGCGGCCGATGAACTGCAGGTGGCGGCGCTTCGCCTCGTTCTTGGTGATGCGCGACATCTCCCGCACCGCTTCGCGCAGGCGGTCGGATACCGGCACCTTGGCAAGCTGGTCGCGCGACAGTTCGGTGAGCTCCTTGCCCACCTCCTGCAGGGCTTCCATTTCGCGCTTGCGCTGCGTCTTGCTGGGGCCGTCGAAGGCACCGGCCTCGTCGGTATCGGAATTCAGGGGGGAGTGACGCATCGCAGGAAACGCAACGGAAGAATGGTGGTCGGAACGCGTAAGATTATAGCCCCTGCCTCCGGCACCTCCCTTTTCCTCCTCCCCTTTCCCGCCCTCGCCTCACCATGACTGCACCCAAGAACGGCTTCAACTTCAGCCAGGATGCCCTGGCCGACATCGCCCGCGAACTCACCGATTACGCCCGCAGCCAGGGAGCGACAGCCAGCGAGGCGGACGTGTCGGAGGGCTTCGGCCATTCCGTGTCAGTGCGCCGCGGCGAAGTGGAGACCATCGAGTACAACCGCGACAAGGGCATCGGCGTCACCGTGTACATCGGGCAGCAACGCGGCCACGCCAGCAGCTCTGACTTCTCGCGCGAAGCGCTGCATGCGACCGTCGACGCCGCCCTGTCGATCGCCCGCTTCACCGCCGCCGATCCGGCCGCCGGGCTGGCCGACGAAGCCCTGCTGTGGCGTGGCAAGCAGATGGACCTGAGCCTGCACCACCCGTGGGGCCTGTCGGTGGATCAGGCGGTCACGCTGGCGCGCGAGTGCGAAAGCGCCGCCTTCGATACCAGCCCGCAGATCCGCAATTCCGAGGGCGCCAACGTATCGACGCACGAGTCGCATTTCGTGTCCGCCAACAGCCTGGGCTTCTGCTCCGGCTTCTCGACCTCGCGCCATTCGATCTCCTGCTCGGTCATCGCCGGCGAGGACGACGCCATGCAGCGCGACGACTGGTACGCCATGCGCCGCAATGCCGCCGAATTGCCGGCGGCGGCCGAGGTTGGCCGCTATGCCGCGCAGCGCACGCTGGCCCGCGTCGGCGCCCGCAAGGTGAAGACCTGCAAGGTGCCGGTGATCTTCGAGGCACCGCTGGCCTGCGGCCTGATCGGCGGCTTCGTGCACGCGGCCAGTGGCGGCAGCCTGTACCGCAAGAGCTCCTTCCTGCTCGGCGCGCTGGACCAGCAGATCTTCAGCAAGGGGGTACGCATCAGCGAAGAACCGCACCTGCCCGGCGCCATGGGCAGCACGCCCTTCGACGATGAAGGCGTGGCCACCCGCGCGCGTGACGTCGTCAGCGACGGCGTGTTGCGGGGCTACTTCCTGGGCAGCTATTCGGCGCGCAAGCTGGGCATGCAGACCACCGCGAATGCCGGCGGCGCACACAACCTGATCCTGCATTCCGGCAAGGATTCGCTGGACAGCCTGATCGGCGGCATCAAGCGCGGCCTGCTGGTCACGGAATTGCTGGGCCAGGGCATCAACTACGTGACCGGCGACTACTCGCGTGGCGCTGCCGGCTACTGGATCGAGAACGGCCGCATCGCCTACCCCGTGGCGGAGATCACGATTGCCGGCAACCTGCGCGAGATGTTCCGCGACATCCAGGCGGTGGGCAGCGACGTCATCGTGCGTGGCGCGCGCCAGACGGGCTCGGTGCTCATCGGCAAGATGACGGTGGCCGGCGACTGAACGGGCGGCAGCGCGTCCATCAGCCGGTGCGTCGTTCCTCGCACACAGCATGACGAAGGGCCCTGCGGGGCCCTTTCCTTTTTGCGCGCACCTTGCGTGCACCCTTTGCATGTTGCGTATCCCCTGGAGCGCCTCCGCGTCTTCCTGACTCCCCGCAAACCAAGGCGTCATGCGGGTTTTCCCGTTTGGGCCGGTTCCGGCCGCCTCCTATAATTCCTCCGGCATCACCCACCCCACACAAGGAGAGACCGTGGAACGTCGTTCATTCCTGAAGCACGCCAGCGCCGGCCTGGCAGCTGGTGCAGTCGCCGCCCCCGCCATCGCCCAGTCCAGTCTTCCCAACATCAAGTGGCGCCTCGCGTCCAGTTTCCCCAAGAGCCTGGACACCATCTACGGTGGTGCCGAGACCATGGCCAACCACGTGCGCGCGGCAACCGGCGGCAAGTTCGACATCCAGGTCTTCTCCGGCGGTGAAATCGTCCCTGCGCTCGGCGTGCTGGACGCGGTGAAGGACGGCACCGTCGAGATGTGCCACACGGTCAGCTACTACTTCGTCGGCAAGGACCCGACCTTCGCCTTCGACGCGGCCATCCCCTTCGGCCTCAACAGCCGCCAGCAATCGGCGTGGATGTGGGAAGGCGGCGGCATGGAGCTGATGCGCGACTTCTTCAAGGAATACAACGTCGTCAACTTCCCCTGCGGCAACACCGGCGTGCAGATGGGCGGCTGGTTCCGCAAGGAGATCAAGAGCGTCAAGGACCTGCAGGGCCTGAAGATGCGTATCGGCGGCTTCGCCGGCCAGGTGCTCACCAAGCTGGGCCTGGTGCCGCAGCAGATCGCCGGTGGCGACATCTACCCCGCGCTGGAGAAAGGCACCATCGACGCCACCGAATGGGTCGGCCCCTATGACGACGAGAAGCTGGGCTTCAACAAGGTGGCCAAGTACTACTACTACCCGGGCTTCTGGGAAGGTGGTCCGCAGATCTCTGCGTACGTGAACAGCAAGAAGTACGCAGAGTTGCCCAAGGAGTACCAGGCCATCCTGCAGGACGCCTGCGCCTACGCCCACGTGGAAATGCAGGCCCGCTACGACGTGCGCAACGTCGCGGCACTGCGTCGCCTGGTGGCCAGCGGCACGCAGTTGCGTCAGTTCCCCAAGGAGGTCATGGTTGCTGCGATGAAGGCATCCTTCGACACCTACGAGGAGACGGCCAAGAGCAACCCGCGCTTCGCCAAGATCTACGCGCCCTGGAAGAAATTCCGGGACGACGAGTACCTGTGGTTCCGCGTGGCGGAGAAAACCTTCGATGACTTCGTCTACAGCCAGCCGAGCCGTCGCTGAAACCATACGGTGATGTATGCAAAAAACCCCGTCCGCGTGACGGGGTTTTTCGTTAACGCGCATACCAATTCGGCCCCGGGACTGGTGGCACCTGCCCCTTCGGGCATACGACCGCAAACCCTTGTGTCACCTGGCTCTGGGTAGTCCTACCTATACCAGATGGATTAAAGGCCGGGGGTCGGCGTGCCGTAATGCTCATTGCCACCCAGATTCCCCAACCCGACTCGGGAATTCCGTGCTCGCAGGGCATGCAAGACCGCCAGCGCACTGTTCCAGGACAACCTTCATGACGCAGCCTTCCACCCAGACCCGTGCCTTTCTCGTCATCGGCGTGCTCAACGCCGTCGCTGCCAGCTTGCTGGTCAAGCCCTGGTGGCAGGGCCTGATCCTGGGGGTCGTGGTGTTTGGCGCCCTGCTGGTCGCAGGCCGCTGGCTGGCCGGCACGGCTCCCGCAGGCGCCGACCAGGACGTACGTAACGAACCCGGCGACCCCGGTTCCGCCAGCGTTGCCGATACCGCCTTCCCCAGCCTGGTGGGCGACGTCGTGCCGCTGTGGCATCGGCATGTCGTATCCGCACAGGACCAGATCAAGCAGGCCATCGACGAGCTGGCCGGCGGGTTCGGCTCGCTGTCGCAGCGCATGGCCCGCGGCGACGACAACAGCAACCCGGAGGCAGTCGCGCTCGAAGCCATCGGCGACGCCGAACACGGCCTGCACCAGATCATGGACACGCTGGCCCATGCCCAGCGTTTCCGCGCCACGCTGGTGGATGCCGTAGCCGGCGTGGCTGCTCACACCGACGACCTCAGCCGCATGGCCGAGGAGGTCGCCAACATCGCCAAGCAGACCAACCTGCTGGCCCTGAATGCCGCCATCGAGGCCGCCCGTGCCGGTGAAGCCGGCCGCGGCTTTGCCGTGGTGGCCGACGAGGTGCGCAAGCTCTCCACCCAGTCCGGCGAGACCGGCAAGCGCATCCAGACCACCGTGGACACGGTGGGCGGCGCCATCGCGCACGCCCTGTCGCTGTCGGAAGAATTCGCGCGCAACGAGACCACCGCGCTGGACACCTCCCGCGCCACGGCCGAACAGATCGTGTCCCGCTTCAACGCCACCGCGCAGGCCATGCAACAGTCCCTGAGCAGCCTGCAGGAGAAGCACCGCGCCGTGCAGAGCGACATCGGACAGGTGCTGGTGAACCTGCAGTTCCAGGACCGGGTGCACCAGATCCTGGACCACGTGCTGGCCGACATGGACAAGCTGGCGGACACCTCGCGCAACCGTGCCGCGAACCCGGCCCTGCCGGTGCCCGCCGCACAGACCTGGCTCGACGAACTGTCGCGCACCTACACGATGCTGGACCAGGTGCGGGTGCACCAAGGCAGCGGCGGCGGTGCGGCAGAAAGCGCGAAGTCCGACATCTCCTTCTTCTAGCCACGCTTCCCGCATACCACCATGAGCAAGACCATCCTCATCGTCGACGACTCCTTCTCACTGCGCCAGACCCTGGCCATCGCCCTGCGCGGCGCCGGCTACACGGTCGAGGAAGCGGTGGACGGCAAGGACGCGCTCACCAAGCTGGACGGGCGCAAGTACAACCTCATCATCTCCGACGTGAACATGCCGAACATGGACGGCATCAGCTTCGTGAAGGCCGCCAAGGCCCTGCCGACCTACAAGTTCACGCCGATCATCATGCTCACCACCGAAGGCGACGAAAAGAAGAAGCAGGAAGGCCGCGAAGCCGGCGTTCGCGCGTGGGTGGTCAAGCCCTTCCAGCCGCCGGCCCTGCTCGACGCCGTCGCCAAGCTGGTCATGCCCTGAGGAGCCCGGGATGAGCGGATTCAACTATGCAGAGCCGCGCCTCGGGGTGCTAGCGCTGGAGGGTGAGCTGACCATCATGCATGCCAGCGACATCAAGGACGTGCTGCTTGACCGGCTGGCGGCCAGCGACAAGCTGGACGTGGATCTGGCCGGCATCAGCGAGATCGACAGCGCGGGCGTGCAGCTGCTCATGATGCTGCGCAACGAGGCCGAACGCGCCAGCAAGCAGGTCAGCTGGGTGGGGCACAGCCAGGCCGTCACCCAGGTGCTCGACCTGTTGAACCTTGGTGCGGCACTGGGTGCGCCTGCCGCCATCGTCTGGAGCTGAACCATGGACCTGTCCGCCGCACGCGATGCACTGGTGCAGGAGTCGCGCGAACTCATCGCCGCGATGGAAGCCGCCCTGCTCGACATGGAATCCGAAGGGCCGTCGCTGGAACGCATCAACGCCGTGTTCCGCACCGCGCACACCATCAAGGGCTCGGCCGGCCTCTTCGCGCTGGACCTCATCGTCAGCTTCACGCACGTCATGGAAAGCGTGCTGGATCGCGTCCGCAACGACAGCCTGCCACTGACGCCGGACATGCTGTCCACCCTGCTGCGCAGCGGCGACTACCTGTCACGCCTGATCGACGCGGTGGAAGCCGGCCTGGAGAACGAAGACCCCGATCCGGCACACCGCGAGAGCCTGCTGGCCACGCTGAACGCCATGCTCGGCAACGAGCCGGAGACGAAGGAAACCGGCTCCACCAGCCTGCAGACCACGGAAACGCCGGTGGAGCGCGACGACCACAGCACCAAGGTGAGCAACGAGAACTGGCACCTGTCGCTGCGCTTCGGGCCGGATGTGCTGCGCATGGGCATGGACCCCATGTCCTTCATCCATTACCTCGGGCGGCTGGGACGCATCGTCTATCTCTACACGATTACCGACCACATCCCGAACGCCGCCGAATTCGACCCCGAGAGCTGTTACCTCGGCTTCGAGATCGACCTGCTGGCCGACGTGGACAAGCAGACGCTGGAGAACGTCTTCGAATTCGTGCGCGATGACGCACGGGTACGCATCCTGCCGCCGCGCGCCCGCGTCGCCGACTACATCGCGATGATCGATGCGCAGCCCGAGTCACGCCAGCGCCTCGGCGACATCCTGGTGGCAGGCGGCACGCTGACCCAGCACGAGCTGGACGAAGTGCTGGCCCTGCAGGCCGGTTCGGCCGAGGCCGGACAGGGCACGCCGCGCCTGGGCGAACTGCTGATCCAGGAGCAGATGGTGCAGGCCCCGGTAGTGGCCGCCGCACTGTCGAAGCAGCGCCAGGGCGATGAGCGCCGCAGCCATGAACAACGCGTCATCAAGGTGGAGGCCAGCAAGCTCGACAGCCTCATCAACCTGGTGGGTGAGCTGGTCATCGCCAGCGCCGGCGCACGCCTGCTCGCCGACCGCAGCAAGAACGCCGTGCTGTCCGAAGCGCTGGGCGAAGTCGGCGGCCTGGTCGAGCAGATCCGCGACCGTGCACTCAACCTGCGCATGATTCCCATCGGCGAAGTGTTCCAGCGCTTTCCGCGCGTGGTGCGCGACGTGTCACAGGAGCTGGGCAAGAAGATCGACCTCATCGTCACCGGCGCCGACACCGAGCTGGACAAGTCGATGGTGGAGAAGCTTTCCGACCCGCTGCTGCACATCGTGCGCAACGCCATCGACCACGGCATCGACTCGATGGATGAGCGCGAAGCCGCCGGCAAGCCCAGCACCGGCCAGGTCCGCCTGAACGCCTACCACGAGTCCGGTTGCATCGTGATCGAGATCGGCGACGACGGCCGCGGCCTGGACACCGCGCGCATCCGCGCCAAGGCGATCGAGCGCGGCATGATCGCGCCGGACGCCTCGCTCACCGACGCGGAGATCCATCAACTCATCTTCGCGCCCGGTTTCTCGACCGCGGCAGAAGTCACCAACCTGTCCGGTCGCGGCGTCGGCATGGACGTGGTGAAGCGCAGCCTCGAACAGTTGCGCGGCGAGATCGAGATCAGCAGCCAGAAGGGCGTGGGCACCACCTTCCGCATCCGCCTGCCGCTGACGCTCGCGATCATCGACGGTTTCCAGGTCTCGGTGGCCGATTCGGTCTTCGTGATCCCGCTGGACATGGTGGTGGAATGCGCCGACATGAGTGCGTCCAGCGGCTCGCAACGCATCGTCAACCTACGGGGCGACCCCCTGCCCTACCTGCGCCTGCGCGAAGTCTTCGACCTGCCGCCGGCCCCTGCCGGCATGCGCGAAAGCCTGGTGGTCGTCGAGTACGGCCATCACCGTGCCGGCCTGGTGGTCGACCGCCTGCTGGGCGAGTTCCAGGCCGTCATCAAGCCGCTGGGACAGTTGTTCCGCGGCGTCAAGGGACTGGGCGGCTCCACCATCCTGGGCGATGGCTCGGTGGCCCTGATCCTCGACGTACCCACTCTCGTCGCTGTCAGCAACGAGCGTCACGAACATACCGGCAGCGGCAACCGCCTGCTGTCCAACTGAACCCGGACCGCGATCCGTACCGCGACTCGCCGTCGCACTGCTGGAGAAGAAAATGAACTGGTTCCTGCGCATGAAACTGGCCCACAAGCTGCTGCTTACCTTCCTGAGCTGCGCTGTGCTGACCGCCGTGGTGGGCGTCTATGCCCTGACCCGCATCTCGATGCTGGGGCAGATTGCCGACGACATCTACACCACCAACCTGAAATCGATCCAGGATCTGGGCGAGGCCACCTATCGACTCGGTGCGCACAACCGCGCGTATGCGCGCTTGCCATCGATGCGCGACCCGCAGGAAATCGACGAGACCGCCAAGCGCGCCGGCAATCACTGGGCCGCGTTCGAGAAGGCGATGACCGAATACCGCAAGACCGATCTCAGCACGACCGAGGTCGAACTCAACAAGGCGCTGGACGACCAGAAGGCCAAGTACCTGTCGCTCAACGAGAAGGTGCGTGAGCTGGCCGTGTCAGGCAAACGCGACGATGCCGCGGCGCTGTCCAACGGCGACACGCGTGCTGCCTTCGATGTCATGCAGAAGGCACTGACCGGCATCGTGGAAGACAATGCCAAGCAGGCGGACGAGGCCGCCGCGCAGGCCGACGTCGCGGAGAACGACGCCCGCACGGTGACGATGACGATCGTGGCGGTTGCCATGGCGCTCGCCATCGCACTGGGCCTGCTGGTCACCCGCATCATCACCCGCCAGCTGGGCGGCGAACCGGATTACGCCAGTGACGTGGTGCGCCGTGTCGCGCAGGGCGACATGACGGTGAAGGTAGAGCTGAAGAAGGGCGACACCACCAGCCTGCTCGCCAGCATGAGCGACATGCTGAGCCGCCTCACGCAGGTCATCGGTGAAGTGCGTGGCTCTGCCGACGCGCTGGCCTCGGCCTCCGAGCAATTGTCATCCTCCGCCCAGGTGCTGTCGCAGAACGCATCGGAACAGGCGGCCAGCGTCGAGCAGACCAGCGCTTCGATGGAGGAGATCTCCGCCACCGTGTCGCAGAACACCGAGAACGCCAAGATCACCGACGGCATCGCCTCCAAGTCCGCCAAGGACGCCAAGGAGGGTGGCGAAGCCGTGCGCGAGACCGTATCGGCCATGAAGCAGATCGCGCAGAAGATCGGCATCATCGACGACATCGCCTACCAGACCAACCTGCTAGCGCTCAACGCCGCCATCGAAGCGGCCCGTGCCGGCGAACATGGCAAGGGCTTCGCCGTCGTGGCCGCCGAAGTGCGCAAGCTGGCCGAGCGCAGCCAGGTGGCCGCGCAGGAGATCAGCAGCGTGGCCGGCAACTCGGTGAACCTGGCTGAACGCGCAGGCGCCCTGTTCTCCGAACTGGTGCCCTCGATCACCCGCACCGCGGACCTGGTGCAGGAAATCTCCGCTGCCAGCCGCGAGCAGAGCGCCGGCCTGGAACAGATCAGCACCGCGGTGAACCAGGTGTCGGAGACCACCCAGGCCAATGCCTCGGCTTCGGAAGAGCTCTCTTCCACTGCCGAAGAGATGAGCTCACAGGCCATCAGCCTGCAGCAGACGATGCAGTTCTTCCGCACCGAGGCCGATGCCCAGCAACGCAGCAAGCCGGTGCGCCATGCGCCTGCCGCACGCAACGTCGGCCGGAGCAGCCTGCCCTCGCGCGCGGCACTCCACACCGACAGCGACATCGACGAATCCGCCTTCGAGCGCTTCTGACAGGCTGCGACGGCACCGTCCCCGAGAAGAGGTCCTGTATGCCCAAGACCCTGCGCTTCCGCATGCTCTGCATGGCCACGCTGACCATCGGCTTCATGGTCGCGCTGGTCCTGCTGGGCGTGTATCAGCTCACCCGCTTCAAGGAGGGCGTGCTGCGCACGACCGATCACTCCCGCATGACGCTGTCCGCGGTCATCGAGGTGGAGTCCGCCCTCACCGGCTTCAAGACCCAGGTGCAGGAGTGGAAGAACATCCTCATCCGCGGCAATGACGCCAGGGCCTTCGAGGAATACGCCGGCCGCTTCGATGCTGCCGAGAAGAAGGTGCAGGCCTCGCTGGCCAGCGCACGCACGACGATGGGCGAGCTGGACCTGCCCACCGCCGAACTGGACAAGCTGGTGGCCGACCATCGCGAACTCGGCAGCAAGTATCGCGAAGCGCTGCGGAGCTTCAACCCGCGCGACCCGGACGCGGGCAAGAAAGTCGACCGCCTGGTCAGCGGGATCGACCGCGCCACCGCCGGCGGCATGGACAAGCTGGTCGCCAGCATGGAGCAGTCCGCCACCGCATTGATGGAAGCCCAGCGCGCCCGCACCGACAGCGACTACCGCAATGCATTGGGCATCAACGGCGGCGTCGCCATCGTCGGCGTCCTGCTGTCGCTGTCCATCGTCGTCGTGGTGCTGCGCCGCCTGTTCGCCAGCCTGGGCGGCGAACCGGACTACGCCCGCGAGGTGGTGAGCCGCGTCGCACAGGGAGACATGACGGTGGACGTGCAGCTGGAACGCGGCGACACCACCAGCCTGCTGGCCGCCATGGCCGGCATGGTGGAGCGCCAGCGGCAGGTCATCGGCGAGGTGCGCAGCTCCGCCGACTCGCTGGCCTCGGCCTCCGAAGAGCTTTCCTCCTCCGCTCAGCAACTGTCGCAAAACGCCTCCGAGCAAGCTGCCAGCGTGGAAGAGACCAGTGCCTCGATGGAGCAGATTTCCTCCACCGTTGCCCAGAACACCGAGAACGCGAAGATCACCGAGGGCATCGCTACCAGGTCTTCGCAGGACGCGCGCGACGGCGGCAAGGCCGTGCGCGAGACGGTGGCCGCCATGAAGCTGATCGCCGAGAAGATCGGGATCATCGACGACATCGCCTACCAGACCAACCTGCTGGCGCTCAACGCCGCCATCGAGGCGGCCCGCGCCGGCGAGGCCGGCCGCGGCTTCGCCGTCGTCGCGGCCGAAGTGCGCAAGCTGGCCGAGCGCAGCCAGGTGGCCGCGCAGGAGATCAGCGGCGTGGCCAGCAGCTCGGTGGGACTGGCGGAACGCGCCGGCAGCCTGTTCAGCGAACTGACGCCGTCGATCACCCGCACGGCCGACCTGGTGCAGGAAATCTCCGCCGCCAGCCGCGAACAGAGTGCCGGTCTGGAACAGATCAACACCGCGATCAACCAGGTGTCGCAGAGCACCCAGACCAACGCCTCGGCGGCCGAGGAACTGTCTTCGACGGCCGAGGAGATGAGTTCCTCGGCGATCCAGTTGCAGCAACTGATGCAGTTCTTCCGCACCGAAGGCGGCCCTGTCCGCCGCGTTGCGCCGCCCCACGCGCGGGCGCAACGGGAAGAATCCGCCACCGCCACCTTTGAACGTTTCTGAGGAGTCACCCTCATGAGCAGCGCCAATCTGCCCACCGCCTCCAGCAAGCCGCACAGCGGCATCCAGGCCATGGGCACGCAGCAGTACCTGACCTTCACGCTGGGCAACGAGCTCTTCGCCCTGCCCATCGCGCCGATCCGCGAGATCATCGAGTTCCCGGGCCTCACCGAAATTCCGCTGACGCCGGCCTTCCTGCGGGGCGTCATCAACCTGCGTGGCGCGGTGGTGCCGGTGATCGACCTGTCGGTGCGCTTCGGTCGCACGGCCACCGAAATCGCCCGTCGCACCTGCATCGTCATCGTGGAAGTGAACATCGAGGACAGCGTGCATCCGCTCGGCGTGATCGTCGATACGGTCAGCGAAGTACTGGAAGTCGACCCGAACCAGATCGAGCAGCGCCCCGGCTTCGGTGCCGGCCTGCGTGCCGATTTCGTGGCCGGCATGCTGAACCTGGGCGGCCGCTTCGTCGTGGTGCTGGACGTCAGCAACGTGCTGTCGCCCGACGAACTGGAAAACCTGATCAGCGCCGCGCACGTTGCACCGGGCCCGGCACAGGGCACCCACTGATCACCGACACGCAGCCGCCGGCCACTCTCCCACTTCCAGGCAGACATATGCTCGACACCACGCAGGCACTCAGCCCCAGCGCGTATCGACAGTTGTGCACCCTGTTCAAGCAGGCCAGCGGCATCCACCTGCCCGTCAACAAGCAGACCCTGATCGCCTCACGCCTGCGCACGCGGCTGGAGCACCTGGGCCTGCCCGACTTCGACGCCTACTGCAGCTACGTGCAGAACCGCCACCACGGCGACGAGCACCAGCGCATGGTCGACCTGCTGACGACCAACGAGACCTATTTCTTCCGCGAGCCGGCACATTTCGCGCTGCTGAAGCAGCTCATCAAGGGGCCGCTCGCAAATGGATCGCTGCGGGTGTGGTCGGCCGCCTGCTCCAGCGGCGAGGAGGCCTACAGCATCGCGATGACGCTCGCCGATGAACGCGAGGACCCGAAGTGGGACATCGTCGCCAGCGACATTTCCAGCCGGGCGCTGACGCGCGCCCGCCGCGCGCTGTACCCGCTCCAGCGCATCGAGAACATGCCGCATGGCTACCTGCAACGCTACTGCCTGCGTGGCAAGGGCGACTATGCCGGCAACTTCCTGATCGAGCGGAACCTGCGCGCGCGGGTGCAGTGCATGCAGCACAACCTGACGCACGACGGCGCAGCGATGGGCATGTTCGACGTGATCTTCCTGCGCAACGCGCTCATCTATTTCGAGCCCGACGCCAAGATGCAGATCCTGGAACGCATGTGCGAGCGCCTGCGTCCCGGTGCCTACCTGTTTGTCGGCCATGCCGAAGCCCTGCACACCCACGACCTGCCGCTGCAACGCGTGGGCAAGGCCGCCTACAGGCGGCTGGCATGACGAGCATGCAACCCGGCCCGGAACCCCGGGTCAACCGGACAAGGTAGCGAAGCAGACCCCACATGGCAGTCATCAACATCTCCCCCGGGCACATCGCCATCGGTCGCGACAGGGACGAGCTGCGCACGCTGCTTGGTTCCTGCGTGGCGATCACCCTGTGGCAGCCGCAGCGGTGCATCGGCGCGATGTGCCACATCGTGCTGCCGGCGCGCAACCTGCCGCCGGGACGGCGCGGGCTGGACGCACGCTTCGCCGACGAAGCCTGGGTCAAGATGAGCGTCGCGCTGGCCGCCCAGGGCGTGGCGGCGGTGGACTGCGAATGCAAGGTCTTCGGCGGTGCGCGCGTGTTCTCGCACGAGTTCGCCAACATGGGGGCGCGCAACATCGCCTCCGTGCGCGAGTTGCTGCACAACGTGGGCGTGCAGATCGCCAACGAGCATGTCGGCGGCAACGGCTACCGCGAGTTGCGCTTCAACATCGGTACCGGCGACGCCTGGATGCGTCACCGCAATGCCCACTTTCCAAAACCCTTCAGGGAGGCGGCTACATGATCCGCGTTATGGTGGTGGATGACTCCGCCGTGGTCCGCCAGGTGATCCAGGAAGTCCTGAAGCAGCACCCTGACATCAAGGTCATCGCCACGGCATCCGATCCCATCTTCGCGCTGGCCCGCATGCAGCAGGAATGGCCGGACGTGCTGGTGCTCGATGTCGAGATGCCACGCATGGATGGCATCACCTTCCTGAAGCAGATCATGCAGCAGCGCCCGACGCCCACGGTCATCTGTTCATCGCTGACCGAAAAGGGCGCGCAGATCACCATGGAAGCGCTGGAAGCCGGCGCCGTCGCGATCATCACCAAGCCGCAACTGGGCGTCAGCGACTTCCTGCGTGGCAACGACGACGAACTGGCCGCCGCGATCCGCGCCGCTGCCGCCTCCAACCCGCGCCGCCTGCAGGTGCGCCAGGTGGCGCCCAAGCTCTCTGCCGATGCCATCCTCGCTGCGCCGACGGCTTCGAAGGCGATGGCCCGCACCACCGAACGCATCGTCGCCATCGGCGTGTCCACCGGCGGCACCCAAGCGCTGGAAGTCGTGTTGCCGGCCCTGCCCCGTACCGCGCCCGGCCTGGCGATCGTGCAGCACATGCCGGAGAAGTTCACCCGCAGCTTCGCCGACCGCCTCAACACCATGTGCCAGATCGAGGTGAAGGAAGCCGCCAACGGCGACCGCATCCTGCCCGGCCGCGCACTCATCGCGCCCGGCGGCCGCCACATGATGGTCAAGCGCAGCGGCGCGCAATACCTGGTGGAAGTGGTGGATGGCCCGCTGGTGTCCCGCCACCGGCCTTCGGTGGACGTGCTGTTCCGCTCGGTCGCCAAAAGCGCCGGGCCGAATGCACTGGGCATCATCATGACCGGCATGGGTGACGACGGCGCGCGCGGCATGAAGGAGATGCAGGACGCGGGCTCGCTCACGCTGGCGCAGGACGAGGAAAGCTGCGTGGTCTTCGGCATGCCGAAGGAAGCCATCAAGCACGGCGGCGTCAAGGACGTGGTCGGTCTGGACGCGATTCCCGAACACATCGTCCGCTACGGACGCTGAGAGGCCTGGGCGCAAGCATGCAACTTCCGCAGAAACTGCTGACCGGTGGCGTACTGGTGGTGGACGACAGCGACGTCCAGCGCGCCTACACCATCGACGTGCTGCGGAAGATCGGGGTCACCCGCATCACCGAGGCCAACGACGGTTACGTGGCGTTGGCGCGGCTGCATACGCTGTCGCCCATGCCGTCGGTCATCGTGGTGGACCTGGAGATGCCGATGATGGACGGCATCGAACTGATCCATCACATCGCCGGGCTGGACAGCCAGCCGGCCCTCATCGTGGCCAGCGGTCGCGAATCCATGATGCTCGATTCGGTGCAGGCGATGATCCATGCGATGGGCCTGCCCATGCTCGGCGCCCTGCCCAAGCCGGTCACCGAGGCAGGCCTCGCCGGCCTGCTGGCCGGGCTGGAGAACCTGTTTCCCGCCACGCCTGCCGTGCCGGGCCCGAAGGCCGTGCAGGTCGACATTGCCGATCTTCGCAATGCCCTGGCCAGTGACCACATCGTTCCGTTCTTCCAGCCGAAGAGCAGCCTGCATCTTCACCGCGTGCAGGGCGCCGAAGCGCTGGCCCGCTGGGTGGTGCCCGGCCAGCCGCCGATTCCGCCGGCGAGCTTCATCGAACTGGCCGAGCGCGAGGGCCTGATGCCCGACCTCACGCTGACCATCCTCGACAAGGTGCTGGTCCGCCTCAACGCCTGGAATGCCAGCGGCCGGCACCTGTCGGTGGCGATCAACCTGTCGCCGACCTCGCTGGGCGACAAGCTGCTGGCCGACGCGATCATCCAGCGCACCGAGGCGGCGCAGATCGATTCCCACCAGATCGTGTTCGAGGTAACCGAGAGCGCGATGATGCAGGAGAGCGCCGCGCTGCGGACCTTGCTGCGCCTGCGCCTGCGTGGCTTCGGGCTGGCGATCGACGACTACGGCACCGGCTTCTCGTCGATGCAGCAGTTGTCACAGGTACCGTTCTCGGAACTGAAGATCGACCGCTCGCTGGTCGATGGCGCCCACCGCCGGCCGCACCTGCGCACCATCCTGGAATCCGCCATCGAGATGGGCCACCGCCTCGGCATGACCACCGTGGCCGAGGGCGTGGAAACCCGCGAGGACTGGGCCTTGCTGCGCGACCTCGGCTGCAACCTGTGCCAGGGTTACCTGGTGTCGCGCCCGGTGCCGGGTGACGAACTGCCTGCCGTCATCACAGAAGCCGAAGCGCGCCTGCCGACGTTCTGACGCCAGGGCGGCACCGCAACGCCAGAGTCAACCTGCCAGAGCTTGTCACTCGCCGTCGGCGAGCTGGCGCACCTTGTAGCCCTTGCCAGCCAGCAGCGCGGGCAGCCCTTTGTCGCCGATCATGTGGCCGGCGCCAACCACCGCGAACACCGTCTCCCCGCGCGCCAGCCATTGCGCCATGGTGACCACCATCTCCTCGTTGCGTCGGTCCAGCAGGGCTTCACGCCAGGACGAATCACCGGACATGGTCTCCGACATCACGGCGTCCAGTGCCGCCATGTCGCCGGTCTGCCATGCCGTGCGCATGCGGTCGAAGTAAGGCTTCATCTGGCTACGCTCGACCAGTTGCAAGGTGACGCGCAGCTGTTCGATCTGCTCCGCCTCGCTGCCACCGGTCAGCGCCGCGAGCTGACGCTCCGCCGTCTCCAGCTCCAGCACGCGCTTGCCTGATTCGCGAGCGCGCGACACGAACCACATGTCGATGCCTTGCGTCGCCGAATAGCCCTCCTGCTCGGCCGCCATCAGCGTGATCACCGTCGCGACCATCCACGGCCTCATGTTCATGAAGACCTCGCCCGGCAGGCCCAGGCGCGCCATGACCTGTTCGTAACGGCGACGGTCCGCGCTGCTCATCCGGTCGCTCAGGCTCTGGCCTGCCGGCAGCTGCGCCTCCTTCATCATGCGGGCGGACACGTCCGGGCTGAGGGGGTCCAGCTCCACGGCAAGCGTGGGCGCCGCCTCGAAGCGGCGCGTCACGCTGCGGGACAAGGGGTAGCAGACATTGCCGCAGACGTGGATCGAACCGAACAGGTACACTTTGCCGCGTGCCCCCGCAGCGGTCGGCGTAACCTCCCACAAGGAGAGCCGCTCTCCCGCCGCCTGGACACCTGCGCCACAGACCAGCAGCCAGACTGCCAGCAACACGCGCCATCCCGACATTCTCTTCATGTCCCCATCCTCATCAATGTCCGCGTCCGCACCCTCGCCGGTCGCTGCGACGAACGCCGAGCCCGAGTTGCGCGCGGTATTGCTCATGGGCCCCACGGCCAGCGGCAAGACCGCTGCGGCGCTGGCGCTGGCGCGCAGTATGCCGGTGGAAATCGTCAGCGTGGACTCCGCGCTGGTATTCCGCGACATGGACATCGGCACCGCCAAGCCCGACGCCGCCGAATTGGCATCCTGCCCGCACCATCTCATCGACGTCGTGAGCCCGGAGGAAGCCTATTCGGCAGCCAGCTTCCGCGACGACGCGCTGCGCCTGATCGGCGAGATTTCCGCCCGTGGCCGCCTGCCCTTGCTGGTGGGCGGCACCATGCTGTACTTCAAGGCGCTGCGTGAAGGCTTGTCCGATCTGCCGCAGGCGGACGCCGCCCTACGTGCCGACATCGACGCGCTGGCCGCACGCGAGGGCTGGCCGGCCGCGCATGCCGAGCTGGCCCGGCTGGACCCGGACGCCGCCGCGCGCCTGCACCCCACCGACGCGCAGCGCATCCAGCGTGCGCTGGAGATCGTGCGCCTGACCGGCCGTCCCCTCGCCGAGAGTTACGCCCGCCGCGAAGAAGCCGGCCCGGCCATCGACTACCTGCCGATCGCATTGCAACCCTCGGATCGCGCCGTCCTGCATGCGGCGATCGCACGCCGCTTCGACGCCATGCTGATGGCGGGCCTGGAAGACGAACTACGCGGCCTGCGCGCGCGCTACACGCTGCGCCCCGAGATGACCTCGATGCGCTGCGTCGGCTACCGGCAGATGTGGGACTACCTCGAAGGTGAGGTGGATGCGGCAGAAATGCGCGAGCGCGGCGTCGCCGCCACCCGCCAGCTCGCCAAGCGACAGATCACCTGGTTGCGCCAGTTCCGCGAGCAGTGGCCCGACCTGGTTGAAATCGACAGCCTGCAAGCGGACGCGGTGACGCGAGTGGAGACAACGGTGAAGGGCTGGTGGATGCGCTGAGGTCCGGCCTCGCCCTACTCGCCTTGTCTCGCCCTGTCCTTGCTTCAGCCCGCCATGCGGGAGATGCCCATGAACACCAGCACCCCCACGTAGAGCACGACGGTACGCCGGACCAGCCCGACGGTGCTTTGCAGGAAGTCGACATCGGCGTCGTCGCCAGCGCCCAGCTCGGGCCGCTCGACGATCTCGCCACTCTGGTGGATCGGCCCACCCAGGCGGACCCCCAGGGCACCCGCGCCGCTGGCGAGCAGGATGCCGGCATTGCGGTCCGGCCAGCTCGTCGATTGCGTGCGCCAGCAATAGGCCGCATCCTCGAAATCGCCGACGATCGAAAATGCCATCGCGGTAATGCGCGCCGGCAACCATTCGATGACATAGAAAGCCTTGCGTGCGAACGTGCCGAAGTCGCCGATCTCGTGATCGGTGCGCTCCCCCCAGTGACGGGAGAGGAACTCGGACATCCGGTACAGCACCGCGCCGCTGGCGCCGGGCAGGATCAGGAAGACGATGAAGATCGCGAAAACCTGGCGGTGTGCGCCGAGCAGCGCTTCCTCGATGGTCAGGCGCGCCACCTCGTTGCTCGGGCTGCGATCATGCAGGTGTTTTCGCCACAGTCCGATCAGCTCGCGGGCCCGATCCAGTTCATGCGCTCGCAGCGCTGCATGAATCCGGGTAAAAAAGTGACTGGCGTGACGGAAGCCGAAGGTGTAGTAAAGCACCGCTACGTTGAAAGCCATGGCCAGCAGCGGGCTGACGGTATACAGAAAAAAATGCAGCAGCGCCGTGAGGATCACCGGCGGTAACACCATCAGGCACCAGGCCAGTACGCCATGAGCCGCCCGGCCATCGTTGAAGCGGTCCTCGAAGAAACGGCTGAGGACCACCAGAGGCTGGTACAGGAAGCGGGCCGCGTTGAACGGGCGGAATTGCTCCAGGGCGAGCGCCAGGACGAGGGAGATCAGCGTCATGCGAGCGGGGGTGGATTGTCTGGCAACTGCGCCAGCGTGGCTCTTGAAGGCCATGAACGATAGCACATCGTCTTCGGGAAGACGCTCGACCGGTATCATCCTGCGGCCTCAGAATACGCCGCGCTTCTATTACTTTAGTAATAGTTCTCAGGCATTGTCAGCCGCACCGCAGACGGGTACGCAACCAGGCATCTGCACGGCGCAGTCCTGCACGCTTCAAACCGGGGGAGACGTTTCTTGCTGAGTGTTTTTTTCCGCCTGGCGGCCACCGGAGGCATCTGCATCCTGGCCATGGCGATCTGGCTGCTGCCAGCCGCCCAGGCCGTCGCGGCGACGTCCGGCAACGAGCTCGCACTGAGTGCGATGGCGGAGCAGGACCTGCTGCACAAGGGCAGGCTGTTCCGCGCCGGGCCCGATGACAACTTTCCCGCCAGCCTCGACGCACTGCCCGGCTGGCTCGCGCGCCAGCAACCCGTCGACGGTGTCGATCTGCTTGGCGGCGACTACTGGCTGTACCTGGAGATCCGCAACGACACCTCGCCGACGGAGTGGGTGCTGGATGGCAGCAACACCCTGATCGACCGGCTGGAGGCCCGCATCTACGCGGAGAGCGGGCGCGTGCAGTCGATCACGTCCGGCTACCGCAACCGCCATCCCTTCATGCTGCATTACGGCCAGCACGTGTATCTGGAACCGGGTGTCAGCAAGCAGGTGCTGATCCGCTTCGCCAGCCCCTACTTCCGCTCCTACCCGCGCTTCGAGTTCATCGAGGTGGAGTCCTACCGCTACCGCGTGCTGATCGAGAACCTGATCATCATCGGCTGCCTGGGCACCCTGTTGTCGCTGTCGATCTTCTACACCTTCGCGGCTTTCTCGACGCAGGACCGGAGCCAGCTCTGGTATGCCGCCTACATGCTGTGCTACGCCGCCGGCTGGGGCATGGTGTTCCACGTGCCGGCGGAAATGATCGGCTTCCACGACCTGCGCTGGCACTACGTGCCCTTCTTCCTGCTGCCGGTGCTGAACACCATGTTCTACCGGGAGTTCCTGCACCTGGGTCGCCACTATCCGAAACTGGAGAAGGCCAGCCGCTTCAACCTGGTGGTGCCGCTGCTGCTGTTGCCGTCGTGCTTCCTGGCGATGCCCTATGCGCACAGCCTGGCGACCGTCGTCATCACCATCTGGCTGGTCATGGCGCTGGTGTCGGGCATCGTGAGCTGGCGCGGCGGCTTCCGCCCGGCGCGCTACTTCGTGCTGGCCTTCGTCGCCCTGCTGATTCCGGGCCTCATCATCCTGCCGGCGAACGTCGGCCTGCTGCCGCAACTGGTCCGCAATGCGGAGTTGTTCACACTGATGGGCGGCACCCTGGACGGCCTGCTGCTGGCCTTCGCGCTGGCCGACCGCGTCAAGCTGCTGTCCGAACAAAAGGACGCCTATCTCGCGCAGATGAACGAGGCGCTGGCCCTGGCGCATACCGATGCGCTGACCGGCATCGGCAACCGCTACGCCTTCGACCGCCATCTCGACGACCGCTTCCAGTTCGGTAATGCCGGTGCGGACCATGCGCAACTGCTGGTGCTGATCGACCTGGACGGCCTCAAGACCATCAACGATCGCCACGGCCACAGTACGGGCGACGACCTGCTGCGTCGCTTCGCGGAAGGACTCAAGCGACGCTGCGGCGAAGTGGGGGAAGTATTCCGGCTGGGCGGCGACGAGTTCGCGATCATCGCGCGCAGCCAGCATGAAGCGCGCCTGCGCACCAATCTCGCCGACATCGAGAAGCATCTGGTCAGCGGGGGTTTCGCCGAAGCCGGCATCAGCTACGGCATCGCATTCGCTCCGGAATCAAAGGATGCGGCAGGCCTCGTCACGCTGGCGGACGCCCGCATGTACGAGCACAAGGCCAGTCGCAAACAGCTGCGCGCCCGTTCGTGAAGAGGCTCGCCGACAAATGAAAAAGGGGCGCCGGCGCGCCCCTTTTTCATTTGCCTCGACAGTCGATCAGCCCAAGGCGGCAAACACCCGTGCGGTGATCTCGTCCACGCTGCCCAGGCCCGAGATGTTGGCGTAGCGCGGAGCCTTGTCGTCACCCGTCGTGGCCCAGTCGCTGTAGTACTTCACCAGCGGCTCGGTCTGCGCGTGATACACGTCCAGGCGCTTCTTGACGACCTCTTCCTTGTCGTCCTCGCGCTGTACCAGCGGTTCGCCGGTTTCGTCATCCTTGCCTTCGGCCTTCGGCGGGTTGAAGCGCACATGGTATGTGCGGCCGGAAGCCGCATGCACGCGGCGACCGCTCATGCGCTCGACGATCTCCGCGTCCGGCACGGCGATTTCGAGCACCACGTCCAGCGCCACGCCGGAGTCCTTGAGTGCATCGGCCTGGGGAAGGGTGCGCGGGAAACCGTCGAACATGTAGCCCTTGGCACAGTCCGGCTGCGCCAGGCGCTCCTTCACGAGGTTGATGATCAGCTCGTCCGACACCAGCTGGCCGGCATCCATCACCGCCTTGGCGGCGAGGCCCAGCGGCGTGCCGGCCTTCACTGCAGCACGCAGCATGTCGCCAGTGGAAATCTGCGGAATGCCATAGCGTTCGGCGATGAACTTCGCCTGGGTCCCTTTACCCGCGCCCGGCGGGCCAAGAAGAATGAGTCGCATGGCGTGATGCCTCCCTTTTTTGATTGGTGGTGGGGCAGAGACTCAGCCCTGCGAAAAAAACCTGCGGACCCGTTCCAGGTCCTCCGGCGTATCGACGCCGGCTGCCGGCGCATGGGCCAGCAGTTCCACGCGGATGCGGTGGCCATGCCACAGCGCGCGCAGTTGTTCGAGCATCTCGATGCCTTCCAGCGGCGACGGCGCGAGGCGGCCGTAGGCGCGCAGGAAACCGGCGCGGTAAGCATACAGGCCGACATGGCGCAGCGCGCCCGTGCCGGCCGGCATCGGCCCCTGCGTGGCGACGCCCTTGCCAAATGCGTCACGCGGCCAGGGCATCGGCGCGCGCGAGAAATACAGGGCATGGCCCTGCGCATCGCGCACCACCTTCACCACGGCCGGGTTGAGGAACTCCTCGATGCTGTCGATGGCATGTGCAGCGGTGGCGATACTGGCCGTCGCGTCGTCCGCCAGGCTCAGCGCCACGTCGCGCACGATGGCGGGATCGATCAGCGGCTCGTCGCCCTGCACGTTCACCACGATGCTGTCGTCGCCCCAGCCGAGCTGGTCCACCACCTCGCCGAGGCGGTCGGTCCCGCTCGGATGGTCGGCGCGCGTCATCACCACCTTGCCGCCCGCCGCGGTGACGGCTTCGGCCACGCCGGCGTGATCGGTCGCCACCCACACTTCATCGGCGCCGCAATCGGCCACGCGTTCCATCACGCGCACGATCATCGGCTTGCCGGCAATGTCGGCCAGCGGCTTGGCCGGCAGGCGGCTGGACGCGTAACGCGCCGGAATGACGAGCTTGAATCTGTTCATGGGAAGGCAGCGCTCAGCGCTGCACGTCTTCGGCCGCCAGCTCGCGCGCTTCGTCGGCCAGCATCACCGGAATGTCGTCGCGGATCGGATAAGCCAGGCGACAGGGCTTGCAGACGAGTTCGTGCTCGGCCCGACGGTGTTCCAGCGGCCCCTTGCAGACGGGACACACCAGGATTTCAAGCAGTTTGGGATCCATGCACACGCTCCAGGACAGGCGCCAGCGCGGCATCGGCGATCAGCGCCTCCACCGGCAACACCCAGGTCGGGGGCGGCGCCAAACCGGCGCATTTTATCGCATCCTTCTCGGTCATCAGCAGGACATCACAAGCTTGCAGGTCGAGATCGGCTGCCACATAGGCATGGTGATCGGGAAAGGCATCCGTCCGTGCCGGCTCCAGGCCGAGCGCGCGCAGGGTGTCGAAGAAGCGCTGCGGCTGGCCGATGCCGGCCACGGCGCGCAGGCGCAGGCCTTGCAGGCTGGCGGCATCGCGGCGCTCATGCGGCGCATCCAGCCGGTAGAAATCGCCGGGCTGCAGGCGCATCGGCTGGATGTCCGGCGTGCCGTGCCGGGCTCTCAGCGCCTGCGTCACCGTGGCATCCGGCCGGCCGTGCCACAACAGGAGTTGCGCTTCGCCCGCGCGGGACAGCGGCTCACGCAGGGGTCCGGCAGGCAGCAGCCAGCGATTGCCCAGCGTGGCCGGGTCCAGCACGATGATCTCGACATCGCGCTGCAGGCGGTAGTGCTGCAGGCCGTCGTCGGTAATCACGACGTCCACGTCGGGATGCCGTTTCAGCAGCGCGCGGCCACCGGCGACGCGGTCGGGCGACACGAAGACCGGGCATTGCGCGCGGCGCGCCAGCAACACGGGTTCGTCGCCGACCTCGCCCGGGTCGCTGTCCGGCATGACGGCGCGTGGCGTCTTCGCGGCTGATCCGCCATATCCACGCGACAGGATGGCCGGCCGCAGGCCACGCCGTCGCAGCGCCTGCACCAGCCAGATGACGACCGGGGTCTTGCCGCTGCCACCCACGGCGATGTTGCCGACCACGATGACCGGCACCGGCAGGCGCCATGCGCGGAAGATGCCGACGCGATAAGCCAGGCGACGCAGCGTGGCGACAACGAAGAACAACGCCGACACCGGCAGCCACAGGCACGCGACCGCCCCGCGCGACTGCCACCAGGCGGGAGCCTGTCGCGCCATGCGCTGCTTACTTGCCGGCCTGGGTGGCGAAGGTCACCGAGGAAAGACCCGCGCGTTGCGCGGCCTGCATCACGTCGATGACGCTCTGGTGGGTGGCCTTGGCATCTGCGCTGATGACCACCACCGGCGGCTTGGTGCCTTCCGGCGCAGCACGGCGCAGCGCATCGGCGATGGCGGCGATCTCGCGGGCTCCCACCGGCCGGCGGTTCACCAGCACGTCGCCGGTCGCGGTCACCGCGACGTCGATCTCGTTGGGCACTTCCGGCGCGGCCGGTGACTCCGAGGTCGGCAGGTTGATCTCCAGGCCGGAAAAGCGGGAATAGGTGGTGGTCAGCATCAGGAAGATGATGATCACCAGCAACACGTCAATGAGCGGGATCAGGTTGATCTCCAGCTCCTCGCGCGAACGGCCCTTGCGGAAGTCCATGGCGGCCCCTGCTTACTTGGCGCGACGCTCGCCGTGGATCACTTCCACCAGCTTGATCGCCTGCTGCTCCATGTCAATCACGATGCTGTCGACCAGGGCGCGGAAATGGCGGTGCGCGATCAGCGCCGGGATGGCGATCAGCAGGCCGAAGCCGGTGTTGTACAGGGCGATGGAAATACCGTGCGCGAGCTGTTGCGGATCGGTACCACCGGAGCTCGGATTGGCCGCGGCGAAGATCTCGATCATGCCGACCACGGTGCCGAACAGGCCCATCAGCGGCGCCACCGCGGCGATCGTGCCCAGGGTGGTGAGGAAGCGTTCGAGGTCATGCGCGACCGCGCGGCCGGACTCCTCGATGGACTCCTTCATGATGTCGCGCGGCGCACGCACGTTGCGCAGGCCGGCGGCCAGCACCTGGCCCAGGGGCGAATGCGCATACACGCGCTGGATGAATTCCTCGCTGACACCGCCTTGCCGCAGATCACCGATCACCTTGTCGAGCAGCCCGGCCGGCACGATGTTGGCGCGACGCAGGGAGATGAAGCGCTCGATGATGAGCGCCAGCGCGATGACGGAAGCAAACAGCAGGGGAATGATCGGCCAGCCAGCGGCGCGAATGATGTCCAGCACGGGGGGCACCCTCCAAACTTGATCAGCGCGGAACTGTAGCCGTTTGCGTGCAGCGCGGGCAAGCCTTGCCGCCAGCCGGCAACCGCGTATCAGTCACCGCACCCGGCGGCCAGCCGATCGCTCAGCCTGCGTCGCGTTCCCCGCGCATGTGCTCGCCGCGCGCCTGCTCCTGCCCGGACGCCTGCTCATGGATTGCCCGCACCTCTACCTGCAACGCGCCATCGGCCAGGCGGACGTCCAGCGCTGTACCCGGCGACACGGCCGCTGCCTGCTTGAGGACACGGCCCTGCGCGTCACGCACGATGGCGTAGCCCCGCTGCAGTACCGCCTCCGGGTTCAAGGCCTGCAGACGGGCGGCCTGCCCGGCAACATGCAGTTGCGCCAGCGCCACGCGACGCTGCATCGCCTGCGTCAGCTGCCCTGCCCGCCACTGCAGGCGCTCGCGCAGCACCTGCGGCCGCGGCTGCGCCGCCAGCAGGCGGGTGGCCAGCACTGCGTGCCGTGTCCGCGCCTTCGCCAGATTGCCCGCGGTCGATTGCTGCAGACGACGCTCCAGGTCGGCGAGGCGCTGAGCGGCCCGCCCCAGTCGATCACGCGGATGCAACAGACGCCGCTGCAACAGGTCCAGCCGTTGCGACGCCGTGGCGAGACGACGTTGCATGGCCCGCTGCAGCACGGGCTGCCATGCGGGGAGATGACTCCTCAATTCGACCCAGCCGGCACTCACCGCTTCCGCCGCGGCAGTCGGCGTGGCCGCCCGCTGGTCGGCGGCAAAGTCGCACAGGGTGATGTCGGTTTCATGGCCCACGCCACTGACCACAGGCAGCGGGCAGGCGTGCACGGCCCGCACCACCTGCTCGTCATTGAAGGCCCACAGGTCTTCCAGGCTGCCACCGCCACGACACACGATGAGCACCTGCACCCCGTCCGCGCGGGCCCGCGAACCGGCTGCGGTGATCGCGGCGGCGATCGCCGCGCCGGCCGCGTCCCCCTGCACCGGCGTGGGATAGATGCACACCGCCATGTGCGGCGCACGGCGCTTCAGCGTGGCCAGGACATCGCGCAAGGCTGCCGCCTGCAAGGACGTGACGATGCCGACGCCCGCCGGACGCTCCGGCAACGCGCGCTTGCGCTCGATCGCGAACAGGCCTTCGGACTCCAGCTTCGCCTTCAGCCGCAGGAAGGCTTCATACAGGTTGCCCAGCCCGGCGCGGCGCACCGACTCCACCGATAGCTGGAGATCGCCGCGGGCTTCATACAGGGTGATCTGGGCGCGAACCTCGACCTGCATGCCCTCTTCCAGGCGGAAGGGCAACAACTGGGCACGGTTCCGCCACATCGCGCAGCGGATCTGCGCCCCCGGATCCTTCAGGGTGAAATAGACGTGGCCGGACGCCGCACGCACCAGGTTGGAGAGCTCACCCGCCACCCAGCCCAGCGGCAGCGAGGACTCCAGCAAACCACGGGTCTGTCGGAGCAAATCCGACACGGACAGGACGGCCGGACTGACAGTATCTGGCTTGTAAACGGGCGCGGACATGGCGCGGATTCTAGCCGAATCCACATCCCGCCCTGGCGACGGGACGGGTCGGCACGTAAGCGCTTGATCTAGCGTGTTGACAGCAGCGAATTTTCCCAAGTCGTTGTTTTATATGTAGATATAGGGCAGCCACTTTTTTCACCAATCTGCAAAAAACCCTTGTGGGGAGGCCACTTAGCATCTGCGTCCAGAAGCTACCCACAAAGTTGTCCACAGATTTTGTGGATTGTTGATAAGCCTTCGCGACGACCTGTGCGCAGCCCTCCGGCGTCGCATCCCGGCACCCCGAGCGCGGGGATCCGCCGCCCCACCGCGCTGCTACACTGCCGCCTCGCCAACGCCTGCGCTGCCATGTTGACCGCCCTGCTCCGCTGCAAACCTGCACGCATCCTCGCGCTGATCTTCGTCCTGATGTTTGCAGGCTCGGCATTGCCCGGCCTTGCACGCGACCTGCCCGGCGGCCTTGCGACCCAGCAGCGCCAGACCTTGCCCCCCGAAGCCCGCGAGACGCTGGGGCTGATCGAACGCGGCGGGCCTTTTCCTTACCGCAAGGACGGCACCGTCTTCCAGAACCGCGAGCGCCGCTTGCCCCAGCAAGCCCGTGGCTACTACCGCGAATACACCGTCCCCACTCCCGGCGAGCGCGATCGCGGCGCACGCCGCATCGTTGCCGGCCAACCCGGTGAGTATTACTACACCGCCGACCACTACCGCAGCTTCAAGCGCGTGGTGCAATGAAGGTCACGACATGAGCCAAGCCCCTCGCGAGCGACTGCGCACCCTGCTCTCCGACACCGCCCGCGCGGGTGTCTATCGTGGCGACGACGAAGCGGCACACGAGGCCTTCAGAGTCGCCGCAAGCCTGCACTACGTCGTGCAGCGCATCGACCTCATCCACGCCACCGACGCAGCGAGCACCCAGGCCCTGCTCGGCCGCGCACTGCAGTTCCCGGACTGGTACGGCCACAACTGGGACGCACTGGCCGACTGCCTGAGCGACATGTCCTGGAACGAGGCCGACGGCTACGTGCTGATCCTCACCCAGCTCGGCCCCCTGCGCGCGCAGGACCGCGAAGCCTATGACACCCTGGTGGACGTGCTGCGCGACGCCAGCGAAAGCTGGCGTGAGGCCTCGACGCCGTTCTGGGTGCTGCTGCCCGATGGCGACGAGTTGCCTGCGCTGCCGCTCGATTGATTCCTGATCGCCCTGCCGTGGATTACAAGACGCCGGAGTCGGTGCTGGTGCTGGTGCATACGCCTGCCCTGCAGATCCTCTTGCTGGAGCGTGCCCGCCACCCCGGCTACTGGCAGTCCGTGACCGGCAGCCTGGAAGCCGGCGAGCTGCCGCGGGAAACGGCAAGGCGCGAACTGTTCGAGGAGACCGGCATCGAGGCCGATCCCGCTGCGCTGCAGGACTGGCGACTCGCCAACCGCTTCGAGATCCTGCAGTTGTGGCGCCACCGCTATGCCCCCGGCGTGACCCACAATGTCGAACACGTGTTCAGCCTGTGCGTGCCGGAGGCTGCGCCGGTGCAACTGGCGCAGGACGAGCACCGTGACCAGTGCTGGCTGTCCTGGCAGGACGCCGCCGACCGCTGCTTCTCGTGGACCAACCGGGATGCCATCGCGATGCTGGCGCAGCGCGATCCGACCATCTGATGCGGGGCAGACGCCAGGGCCATCCCGCCTGACGGCTCTCAGTCGTCGTTCTTGGTCGTTGTTCTCAGTCGTCGTTGATCGCCTGACCGGGAAACAGCACGTCGGTAAAACCGAAACGCGAAAAATCGCGTATGCGCATCGGGTAGAGGATACCGTCGAGGTGATCGCACTCGTGCTGCACCACGCGGGCGTGGAAGCCTTCTGCCACGCGGTCGATCGCCCCCCCGTCCGGATCGAAACCCGTGTAGCGCAGACTGGTGTGGCGCGGCACTACGCCGCGCAGGCCAGGCACCGACAGGCAGCCCTCCCAGCCCTCTTCCATGTCGTCGGACAAGGGCGTCAGCACCGGATTGACGATCACCGTGCGCGGCACGGCGGCGGCGTCCGGGTAGCGCTCGCTGCGCTCGAACCCGAAAATCACCACCCGCAGGTCGACGCCGATCTGCGGCGCCGCAAGGCCGACCCCGCCCGTGGCATGCATGGTGTCGAACATGTCGGCGATCAGCTCGCGCAACATCGCACCACCGAACTCCGCAGGATCGACCTCCTGCGCGCGCCGTAACAGGCGCGCGTCGCCCATGCGGAGGACTTCGCGAATCATTCCGCCTCGGCCAGGTGCTGAAGGATCTGGCGCACCTGCCCCATCGCAACGTTGAGCACGGCACCGAACTTGTCGATGGCCACGCCCTGCGCACTGTCCCCACGCCCCGCCGCCCAGTTGGCGACCACCGCAATGGCGGCGTAAGGCATGTCGAGCTCGCGCGCCAGCACGGCTTCAGGCATGCCGGTCATGCCCACCATGTGCACACCGTCACTTTCGTAGCGGTTGATCTCGGCGGCGGTTTCCAGCCGGGGGCCCTGCGTCGCGCCGTAAACAGCGCCATCCTTCACCAGCAGGCCGGCTTCGGCGGCGGCCGTCAGCAGGCGGGCGCGCAGGGGCTGGTCATACGGCGTGGTGAAGTCGATGTGGCGCACCGGCGTGTCGCCACCTTCGAAGAAAGTGTTCTTGCGGCCCCAGGTGTAGTCGACGATCTGGTCCGGAATCGCCAGTACGCCCGGCGCCAGGTCGGCGCGGATGCCCCCGACGGAGGCCACCGACACGATGGCTTCCGCCCCTGCCTGCTTCAGCGCCCAGATGTTGGCGCGGTAATTCACCATGTGCGGCGGGATCGTGTGGCCATAGCCGTGGCGCGCCAGGAACACCGTCTGCTGGCTGCCGACGTGACCGAACAGCAAGGGCCCCGACGGATCGCCGTAAGGCGTGCGCACCACCTGGCGATGTTGCACGTCGAGGTTGGAGAGTTCGGACAGGCCACTACCGCCAATGATTGCAAGCATGCTGTTGAAGGCTGAAAAAATCGGTGAAACGATGGTAGCACGGGGCTTACAGCCGCTAGGGTTTGCCACGCTTGCATGCTAGAATCGCGGGCTTTTTCAAAGACTTGAGCCCCGCCCCCATGAGCCGTTCCATCCGCAACATCGCCATCATCGCGCACGTCGACCATGGCAAGACCACGCTGGTCGACCAGCTGCTTCGCCAATCCGGTACCTTCGCCGCGCACCAGCAGGTGACCGAGCGCGTGATGGACAGCAACGATCTGGAAAAGGAGCGTGGCATCACGATCCTGGCGAAGAACTGCGCCATCCAGTATGGCGACACCCACATCAACATCATCGACACCCCCGGACACGCCGACTTCGGCGGTGAAGTCGAGCGCGTGCTGTCGATGGTCGACGGCGTGCTGCTGCTGGTCGACGCCGTCGAAGGCCCGATGCCGCAAACCCGCTTCGTGACCCGCAAGGCGCTGGCCATGGGCCTGAAGCCGATCGTGGTCATCAACAAGATCGACCGCCCCGGCTCGCGCCCGGACTGGGTGATCAACCACACCTTCGACCTGTTCGACAAACTCGGCGCCACCGAAGAGCAGCTCGATTTCCCGGTCGTGTATGCCTCCGCGCTGAACGGCTTCGCCATGCTGGAAGCCGACAAGCCGGGCACCGACATGAAGCCGCTGTACGAGGCGATCCTGAAGCACGTGCCGCAACCGGACGTGGATTCCGAAGGCCCGCTGCAACTGCAGGTCTGCTCGCTGGACTACTCCACCTACATCGGCCAGCTCGGCATCGGCCGCATCAAGCGCGGCCGCATCCGCCCGAACCAGGAAGTCATCGTCATGTACGGCGACGAGAACCGCGGCAAGGCCAAGGTCAGCCAGGTGCTGACCTTCAAGGGCCTGGAGCGCTCGCAGGCCGAGTCGGCGGAAGCCGGCGACATCGTGCTGGTGGCGGGTATCGATCAGGTGAACATCGGGGTCACGATCTGCGACCCGGAAAAACTCGAAGGCATGAAGCCGATCGCCGTCGATGAACCGACGCTGACCATGAACTTCGTGGTGAACTCCTCACCGCTGGCCGGCCGTGAAGGCAAGTTCGTGACCAGCCGCCAGATCCGTGAGCGCCTGGAGAAGGAACTGCTGAAGAACGTCGCGCTGCGCGTGGTCTACACCGACGACTCCGACGTGTTCGAAGTATCGGGTCGCGGCGAACTGCACCTCACCATCCTGCTGGAGAACATGCGTCGTGAAGGCTACGAGCTGGCGGTCGGTCGCCCGCGCGTGGTGTTCAAGGACATCGACGGCGTGAAGTGCGAGCCGTACGAAATGCTCACCGTCGACGTCGAAGAAGACCACCAGGGCGGCGTCATGGAAGAACTGGGCCGTCGCCGTGGCGAGCTGCAGGACATGCAGTCGGATGGCAAGGGCCGTACCCGCCTGGAATACCGCATCCCGGCTCGCGGCCTGATCGGCTTTCAGGGTGAGTTCCTGACGCTGACGCGCGGCACCGGCCTCGCCAGCCACGTGTTCGACGACTACGGCCCCATGGCCGGCCAGATGTCGGAGCGTCGCAACGGTGTGCTGATCTCGCAGAACGATGGGGCCGCCGTGGCCTACGCGCTGTGGAACCTGCAGGATCGTGGCCGCATGTTCGTGAGCCACAACGACCCGCTGTACGAAGGCATGATCATCGGCATCCACAGCCGCGACAACGATCTGGTGGTGAACCCGATCAAGGGCAAGCAGCTCACCAACGTGCGCGCCTCGGGTACCGACGAAGCCGTGCGCCTGGTACCGCCGATCCAGCTGACGCTGGAGTCCGCCATCGAATTCATCGCAGATGACGAACTCGTCGAAATCACGCCGAAGTCGATCCGCCTGCGCAAGCGCTACCTGAAGGAGCACGAACGCAAGCGCGCAGCGAAGACGGAAGAGTAATCAGCGCCCTCCGGCCCCGCTCTATCGCGGCGCCGGAAATCCGGCAAACGGGGCCCCGTGGACCATTCCACGGGGCCCCGTTGCTTTTCGCGTTGTTTGTTTCTATGTCGTACAAACAGCCGTATGCGACGCGATGGGAAGCAACAATTCAGGCAATGCGGGTGGCAATCACCGGCGTACCCAGAAGGCTCCCCAACACCCGTGAAGCCAGACACGGGGCCGGGTTCAGAGAATCTGAACGACCGACACCCCAATCCACGAAAACACCATAAACCATTTTTTCGCGAATTTCTGCACGTTTTGTCGCAGTGCAAATTGCCGTGCCAGTTTAGTTCGTCCATGCTTCGAACTGTCAGCAGGCATGCCGGGGCCTGGGAGGTACCCGGCGTTGCAGCCTTGTCTGCTGGCTATAAGACTTCCAACAGGAGACAACAAGTCATGAAGTTCAAGCTTCTCGTCGGCGGCCTGCTGGCCGCGATGGCGTTCGGTGCGCACGCCGCTACCGACTACCCCAGCGGTTACACCAAGTGCGCCCAGAACACCGGCGCCACCTGCTCGTTCAGCGGCACGCGCTCCGTCGCACTGGGCAAGGCCGGCAGCTTCGTTTATGGCACCTTCACCACCAGCGTGGCCTGCAAGAGCTCGAACTTCCCGAGCAACAGCTTTGCCTCTTCCGCCTGGTGCTCCTACGCCGGCACGACGTCGAGCTCCAGCTCTTCTTCGTCTTCGTCCTCCTCCTCGTCCAGCTCCTCTTCGTCGTCGAGCTCGTCCTCCAGCTCTTCTTCATCCAGTTCCAGCTCGTCGTCCTCGTCGAGCTCCAGCTCCTCCAGCAGCTCGTCGTCCAGCTCCGGCGGTTCGTCGAGCGGCAGCGGCGCTTGCGTGGCGGGCGCGACCATCAGCAACACCACGGTGGATTGCGGTGGCAAGACGATCGGCCTGTCCTGCAAGGGTGACGACGAAAGCCAGCCGCCGGTGCTGACGCTGAACAACGCCACCGTGAAGAACGTGCGCATCTCCGCCACTGGCGGCTCGGACGGCATCCACTGCACGGGTGGTACCTGCAACCTGGAGAACGTGGTGTGGGAAGACATCTGCGAAGACGCTGCCTCGATCGGCAACGCCATGCGTGGTGTCACCATGAACATCAAGGGCGGCTCCGCCTTCAACTCCGCGAGCAGCGGCGTGGGTGGCAAGCCGGACAAGATCTTCCAGAACAACGGCCGTAACACCACCATCAACGTCAGCGACTTCACCGCGCTGGGCGAGCACGGCAAGCTGGCCCGCTCGTGTGGTGACTGCACGGACAACGGTGGCCCGCGCTACTTCAGCTTCAACAACGTGACGGTGAATGCCAAGGTCGGTTCGATCATCGGTGTGAACCGCAACTACGGCGACAAGGCCACGATCCGCAACATGAAGATCAAGGACTACAAGTCCGGCAGCCCGAAGGTTTGCGAAGAGTGGAAGGGCATCCCGAAGGGGGAAGGCTCGACCGAGAAGTACGGCGAGTTCTGGGGCACCCAGTACTGCGACGTGAGCAAGACGGACGTGAGCGCGCTCTGATAACGCGACGCTTCATCGCAAGCTGAAAATGGCCGGCCCTGCGCCGGCCATTTTCTTGTGCAAAACCTGTTTGCGTCACAACTCCGCGAATCCGACATTCATCACGTTTTCAATGATTTGTGTCGCAATGCAAATTGACCATGTGAGTTAGTTCGTCCACGCTTCGAACTGCCAGCGTTAAAAGCGGGGCCTGAAGCAGGAAGCAAGGTCGGCTTCAAGAGAATTCCGCGTTGGCATAACAAACATCCAATTAGGAGACAGCACTCATGAAGTTCAAGCTTCTCGTCGGCGGCCTGCTAGCTGCCATGGCGTTCTCTTCGCATGCCGCTACCGACTACCCCAGCGGCTACACCAAGTGCGCGCAGAACACCGGCGCCACCTGCTCGTTCAGCGGCACCCGCTCGGTCGCCCTGGGCAAGTCCGGCAGCTTCGTCTACGGCACCTTCACCAATAGCGTCGCCTGCTCCAGCAGCAACTTCCCGAGCAACAGCTTCGCCGCTTCGGCCTGGTGTTCCTACGCTGGTACGACCTCGTCGTCGTCCTCCAGCTCCAGCAGCTCGTCGTCCTCTTCGTCGTCGAGCTCCAGCTCTTCGTCGAGCAGCTCGTCTTCTTCCTCCAGCTCCAGCAGCTCCTCGTCCTCCTCGAGCTCCAGCTCGTCGGGCGGCAGCTCGTCCGGTAGCGGCTCCTGCGTGGCCGGTGCAACCATCAGCAACACCACGGTGGATTGCGGTGGCAAGACGCTGGGCACGTCGTGCTCGGGTGGTTCGGAGAGCCAGTCGGCCGTTCTGACCCTGAACAACGCCACGGTGAAGAACCTGGTGGTCAACAAGAATGCTGCTGACGGTATCCACTGCAAGAGCGGCAACTGCCGTCTGGAAAACGTGGTGTGGGAAGACGTGTGTGAAGACGCTGCATCCAACCTGACCGAAGGCGGCACGCTGACGATCTCGGGCGGTTCCTCGAACAACGCTGACGACAAGGTCTTCCAGCACAACTCGAAGAACAGCACGACCGTCATCGAGAACTTCACCGTGAAGGGCAGCAACGGCAAGCTGTGGCGTTCGTGCGGTGACTGCTCGAATAACGGCGGCCCGCGTAACGTCAGCATCAACAACGTGACCATCGAAGGCTCGGTCGGCGACGTGGTGGGTCTGAACCGTAACTACGGTGACAAGGCCACCATCCGTAACCTGAAGATCAAGGGTTACAAGTCGGGCAGCCCGAAGGTTTGCGTGGAGTGGAAGGGTATCGTCAAGGGTTCGGGCTCGACCGAGAAGTACGGCGAGTTCTGGAACACCACGAACTGCAACGTCAGCAAGTCCGACGTCACCGCGTTCTAAGCAAAACCTCGCAGCACAGGCCGGCTGACCCCCGGCCTGCAATGATCAAGCCGACGCCCCGGGCGTCGGCTTTTTTCTTGGTGCCGCGGTTGTGATGCGAGACGGATTGTGCCGGCGGGTTCAGCCGTAACGGCGGGCGTGGTCCTGCAACACCTCCAGGAAGGCCATGCCGTAGGCATCCAGCTTGCGGTCGCCGACGCCGGACAGCTCGTACATCGCCTCCAGGCTCATCGGGCGCTTCTCCAGCATCTGCTGCAGCGTGGCGTCGCCGAAGATGATGTAGGCCGGCACGTTCTGCTCCTCCGCCAGGCGACGGCGGCACTGGCGCAGCGCCGCCCATAGCGCGCGCGCTTCGTCGGATTCGAACTCGATCTGCTTGCGCACCGTGGTCGCGCTGCTCGGTGCGCTCTCGCGCACCTTGCGTGCGGTGAACACCGCTTCACCACGCAACACCGGTCGGCAAGAGTCCTGCAGCAGCAGGCCGCCGTGCTCGTTGATGCCCACCATGCCCTGTGCGACCAGCTGGCGCAGCAAGGTGCTCCACTGCGTCTCGCTCACCGACTTGCCGATGCCGAAGGTGCTGAGTTGCTGGTGCCCGCGCTCGGTCACCTTGGCGGTGGCGCGGCCGAGCAGGATGTCGACCAGGTGCCCCGCGCCGTAGCGCTGACCACTGCGGTAGATGGTGGAAAGCGCCTGCTGCGCGGCGGTGCTGGCATCCCAGGTTTCCGGCGGCGTCAGGCACATGTCGCAGTTGCCGCAGGGCGTGCTGTCCTCGCCGAAGTAGCGCAGCAGCACCTGGCGGCGACAGGCCGGCGCCTCGCAGTAACCGAGCAAGGCGTCCAGCTTGCGGCGCTCGACGCGCTTCACCTCGTCCGGCGCCTGCGACTGTTCGATCATCTCGCGCTGAAGCACGAGGTCCTGCAATCCATAGGCCATCCAGGCGTTGGACGGCAGGCCGTCGCGGCCGGCGCGGCCGGTCTCCTGGTAGTAGGCCTCCAGCGATTTCGGCAGGTCCAGGTGGGCGACGAAGCGCACGTCCGGCTTGTCGATGCCCATGCCGAAGGCGACCGTCGCGGTCATCACGATGCCTTCGCCACGCACGAACTGCGTCTGGTGCGACTCGCGCGTCGAGGCATCCAGCCCCGCGTGGTACGGCAGTGCGCGGATGCCTTCGCTCTTCAGCCAGGCGGCCGTCTCCTCCACCTTCTTGCGCGACAGGCAGTACACGATGCCGGCGTCGCCTTCGTGATTGGCACGGATGAAGCGCAGCAGCTGCTTGCGGGGGTTGTCCTTCTCCACGACGCTGTAGCGGATGTTCGGCCGGTCGAAGCTGGACACGAATACCCGTGCGTCATGCAGCGCCAGGCGTTCGATGATCTCCTGCCGCGTCGCCGCGTCCGCCGTCGCGGTCAACGCGATGCGCGGGATGTTCGGGAAGCGCTCGTGCAGCACCGAGAGCTGGATGTACTCCGGCCGGAAGTCGTGGCCCCACTGCGACACGCAGTGCGCCTCGTCGATGGCGAAAAGGCCGATCCGCGCGTTGTCCAGCAGGTTCTGGAAGCGGCCGGTCATCAGGCGCTCCGGCGCGACGTAGAGCAGGTCCAGCTCGTCGCCGATGAAGGCGCGCTCTACCGCCGCCGCCTCACCCGCCTCCAGCGAGGAGTTGAGGAAGGCCGCGCGCACGCCGAGCTGGCGCAGCGCCTGCACCTGGTCCTGCATCAACGCGATGAGCGGCGACACCACGATGCCGCAGCCTTCGCGGATCAGCGAGGGAATCTGGTAGCACAGCGACTTGCCGCCACCGGTCGGCATCAGCACGAGGGCGTCACCGCCCTGCACCACCTGGTCGACGATGGCGGCCTGTTCCCCGCGGAAGGCGGAATAGCCGAAGACGTGGCGCAGCGTGTGCAGCGCCGACGAGGCTTGGTCCATGAGCTGATCTGTTTCCATGCGGCCGCTATTGTGACAGCGCGGCCTGCCGGATGGGCTTGCTCAGCGCATCGGTCGCCGACGCTCAGCGCTTGAGTCGCTGCAACCGGCCTATCGGTGCGGCACCCAGCAGCAGCCCCAGCCCCATCGCACCGACCACCAGCAACGCATGCAGGAGGGCCGAGGCGGTATGCGAGATCAGCGCCAGATGGGCGCCCGGCCCGGCCATGGCGATCTGCATCGCGCCGCCGAAGGACTGGAAGAACAGCACGCCCGGCATCATCGGCACGGCGCCGGCAAACGCCACGGCGGCAAAAGGTACGCGCAGGCGGCGGCTCATCACCGCAGCCATGACGCCGATGGCCACGCAGGCGAACAGCGTCGACACCGGCAGGGAAATGCCTTCGAGCAGGCTGAGGTAACGAACCCCATGCCCCACCATGCCGCACGCAATGGACGTCCACAGCACCCGCCAGGGCGCGTTGTAGAACGCGCCGAAGCCACAGGACGCGACGCCGGCCAGCACCACGTCCATCCACAGCGGGATCGGTTGCGCGGGCCCCTGCCAGGGCGGCACGACCGTGGCACCGAGCACCAGCCAGGCACCCAGGAAGATGCCCAGCGCCGCCGCCAGCAGGATGCCCAGCGCCAGGAACAGGCGGGCCATGCCGGTCTGAAGGTGGTTTTCCAGCGTGTCGTACAGGCCGTTGATGAGGTGCGGTCCGGGCACCAGCATCAGTGCCGGCACGATGAGGCAGATACCCGGCGTGCTGGTCCATTCCATCAGGATCACGATGCCGCCCAGCACCGAGCCGACGAAGGCCGCCGAGAAAGGCAGGGACAGCAGCATCATGTGGCGCTTGCCCATCTCCTGCCGCAGCAGGAGGCCGAGGGCGGACGACACGCCGGTGACGACCATGCCGGCCATGTCGGCCGACAGCAGCGCGGCCAGTGCGGAGGCCGCCAGCCCGAAGATGAGCGCGAGTATCCAGCGCGGGTGGCGTTCGGCCGTGCTCTCGGCTTCCTGCAGGCGGCGCAGGCCCTCGGCCACGTCGATGTGGTCCGCCTCGATGTCGTCAAGTATCGACAGCACGCGCGAGGCGATGGCGACGTTGATGCGTAGCTCGGCCGTCTGCGCATGCAGGATCGGCCCATCGGCCACGAAGATGTTGATGCTGCGGTACAGGATGCTGACCTGCACCGACAGCCCGAGCTTGTGCGCCAGCGACTGCAGCCGGTCGCGCAACTGATGGGTACGCAGGTTGTAGGTCAGCAACAGGCGTGCGGCGAGTTGCAGCAGCGCAATGCGGGGTTCATCCGGGCGGGTCATGGTGGGCGGCCTGCTGAGCGAACGGCGGAGATCGTCTGGTTGGATGTACTGGCTGATGGGCGCGCCGCACGCACCGGCGAAAGAAGCCGACGCGGCATTGCAGCATTCCCGTTGCACATTCTATGAGTCCGGCAGGCCGCGCGCTTGCGCTGGCTCAGATTCGCATCCAGCCCCGCAGAAGCGCTGCCCCCCCCCCCGCTGCTCTCACAAGCCCACTAGGCCTTCAGCTCGGCCATCAGGTCCTGGGCGAAGCACAGGTCCTCCCAGGCCTTGGACTTGTCGGTCAGGTTGCGCAGCAGGTAGGCCGGGTGATAGGTCACCACCACCGGCACGCCCATGTACTGGAAGCGCTTGCCGCGTGCCGCGGAAATCTTGATCTCTTCGTTCAGCAGCGTCTGTGCCGCCGGACGCCCCAGCGCCACGATGAGCCTGGGCTGCAGCAGCTCCACCTGGCGCGCCAGGTAAGGATGGCAGGCGGCGGTTTCATGCGGCTCCGGCGTGCGGTTGCCGGGCGGCCTGCACTTCACCGCGTTGGCGATGTAGACGTCCTGGCCGCGCTTCAGGTCGATGGCCGCCAGCATGTTGTCCAGCAGCTTGCCGGCCTGCCCCACGAACGGGTCGCCGCGCTCGTCCTCTTCCGCGCCCGGGCCTTCGCCGACGAACATCCAGTCGGCCTGCTGGTCGCCGACGCCGAACACCGCCTGCTTGCGCTGCTTGCACAGGCCGCAGGCGCGGCAGTCGAGCACCGTCTGGCGCAGCGTGTCCCAGTCCATGCTGGCGACCGCAGCGGCATGCGCAGCCGGCGCGACAACCGCCGGCACCGACGCGGGCGTCGCCGGCGGACGCTGTGGCGCCACGGGCATCGCAGGTGCCGGCGGCCTGACGGTGGCAGGCTGTTCGACAGCCCGGGGCGTGGCAACGAGGGGCGTGGCAACGACCTCGGCCGGGGCATCCACGACGACGGCATCGGCCACGGCGACCGCGGTTGCAGCACCGTCGCCGGCCTCGCCATCGCGCAGGCGCCACAGCGGCTTGATGCCCATCTCGGCCAGCAGCCGGGCACGTTTCGGATCGTGCGGATCACTCACGGTGCCATCTCCAGGCTGGTCAGATCACGCCGCAGGACCAGGGCGTCCTCGCGGCCGCCCACGCCGGCATGGCCGGGGTAGTAAGCCTTGCGGCGCGCGATCTGCGCAAAACCGCTACGGGCGTACAAGGCCTGCGCCGGCAGGTTGGACGGCCGGACCTCCAGGAACATCTGGGTGGCGCCGGCACGACGCGCCACCTGGCACAGATGCGCCAGCAGATGCGCACCCCAGCCCTGACGCTGGCGCGCCTGGTCGACGCAGATGTTGAGCAGGTGGGCCTCGTCCAGCACCGCCATCATCACCGCGTAGCCGACACGTTCGCCGTCGCTATGCAGAACCCAGCAGCTGTACCCGGCCTGCAGCGAATCCACGAAATGTCCGCGCGACCACGGCGAGGCGTGCAGGTGATGCTCCAGGCGCACCACCCAGTCCAGGTCGTCTTCCTGCATGGGCGCGCAGACGCACGCTGCATTCACGGCGGCTCCGCTCATGCGCGGCCGCCTTGCGCCAGACGCTCGGCCACCGTCTGCGCCACCTTGTCGCGCACATAGTGCGGCGCCGCCAGCGCCGGGTCGATCCACAGGGCACGGTCGCGGGCCAGTTCCGCCACCAGGGCGGCGCCCGGTACGGCGGCGGCATCGCCCACCGTCACGCTGTCGCCAAGCCTGTCCTGCAGCGCCGGATAGGCACGGAACGCCGTACCGACGCCCAGCCAGCCTTCGCCTTCCGGCAGCGGCGCCTGGTCCGGCGGCACGCAGACCGGCAGGATGCGTTCGATCAGCCCGCCGCCCACGCGCTCGTACGCCGCGATGTAGGCCTCGTTCATGCGCGCATCCATCGCGCAGTAGATGCGCGGCGCATCGGACGCGGTCGCCAGCGCCAGCAGGCTGCTCACCGGCGCGACCGGAATGTCCGCACCCAGCGCCAGTCCCTGCGCCACACCACAGGCCAGTCGCAGGCCGGTGAAGGCGCCCGGCCCGGCACCGAAGGCCACCACGTCGCAGTCCGCGATACGCAGGCCGGTATCGCCCAGCAGGGCGCGCAGGGCCGGCATCACGCTGGCGGAATGGCCGGCACCGCTGCCTTCCAGCAAACGGACGTGAAGCTGCTCGCCGTCCAGCAGGGCGATGGAGCCGACTTCACAGGAGGTTTCGAGGGCAAGGATGCGCATGGGCCGGCGATTTTACCGCGCGGCGGGTGCCGACACCCGGCCTACCTTGCACCGGCACCGCCGACGATCGTCCAGCGGCGCGCCGCCGGGGATTGCATGCGCGCAGAATGCGCGGCTCATCCCCGGGCCTGCCGGCCGGGCCGTCATCATGCCCACGAACGAGACATGCTCAAGCTGACCCCACACCCGGTTTGCACCCAGCTCTCCTTCCAGGAAGAGCGGGCCCTGCCCTGGCTGCTCGACGAAAGCGGCCTGTCGTCCAACGTGAATGCCGCCATCGCATACGACGCCCGCATCGACGAGGCGTGGCTGCGGCATTGCCTGGAAGCCGCGGCGGCACGGCACGAAGGGGTGCGGACACGCTTCGTCCCGACCGGTGGGACGGCTTTCCAGCGCCTCGTCCGCCCCGCCGACATCCCCAACACCACGCTGAGCACACGACTGCTGGACGCCATGCCCGGCGACGCCGCCGTGGATGAGGCGCTGTCCGGCTTCTGCAACCGTGCCTTCCGCGCCAGCGATGAGCACTGGCTCAGAGGACTGCTGCTGCATCTCGCGGACGGCTCATCGGTATTTGCGATCAGCATGCCGCACATCGCCTCCGATGCCGTGTCGATGCGCCTGCTGATCCGCGGCATCTGGCAGGACTACGCGGCGCTGGCGCGCAACCGCCCGCTGCGGGCCACGGCGCCGCGCTGGACCTTGCGCGACTTCGTCGGCAGCCAGCGCACCTGGGCGGACACCGACGACTTCCGGTCGAAGTTCGATGCCTTGGCCGGCCAGGTCGTGCATGGCATCGGGCAGATGCATGCCTCCGCGCCGGGACACGAGCATCGCGCCCTGCCCCCGCGTCACTCCGTGGCCATCCGCCACCGCTTCCACCCCGCTTTGAGCGATGCACTGGCGGCACTGGCGCGCGACAGTCGCGCCGGCCTGTTCAACGTGCTGATGGCGGGGGCCTGCCTGGCGTTGGCACGCGTCTTCGGGCAACGCCAGCTTTGCCTGCGCATGCCGTTTTCCAATCGCGTCGTCGCGGGCAGCGACGAGATCGTCGGCTTCCTGGCCAACGACGTGCCGTTGTTCGTGAACATCGACGAGGGCACGCATGCCGCCCAGTTCCTGCGCCATGTCCAGCAGGGCAGCCTGTCGACGATGCGCTTCGGCGCCATTCCCTGGTCACTGCTGGACACGCATCTGCGCACGCATCCGGTCATGGCCGGTGGCAACCCTTTCGATGTCTACCTGGTGAATGTCTTTCCACCCGCGGACGACCTGCTGGTCGATGACGATCCGGAGGGCCGGTTCCGCGCACGGTTCCAGCCCATGCCGCTGACCGGCTTCACCCGCAACGTGCTCAAGATCTGGCTGCATTCGGTGAACGGGCAGATCGGCCTGATCCTGCGGGTCGGTGCGGAGCAGGAGGAAGTGGCGTCACAGCACTGGCTGCCCGCTTTCCTGGACGTCTTCGGCCGTCTCGCGCGACAGCCGGAGCTGGCGCTCGCACATCTGCTTGCGGCAAGGCCTGCCTGAGGCGGCAAGCCGCGCCCGCCACCTCTTTCAGACGATGGCCAGCGGCTGGAAGCGTGCGCCCAGCAAGGGCTCGGACGGCAGCTCCCACCAGCGTTCCATCACCGTTGCGTAAACCGAATGGAAGTCGATGACGTGCTTCAGGTTGCCGCTGTCGTCGAGTTCGGCAAGCGAAGGCGTGTGGCCGTACATGCCGCCCTGCACGCCGCCGCCGAAGGCGAAATGCGGTGCCACGGTGCCGTGGTCGGTGCCGGCGCTCTGGTTCTGCTTCGGACGACGGCCGAATTCGGAGTAGCTGAGGATCAGCGTGTCGTCCCAGCGGCCCAGCTCGGTCAGCGCCGCCTGCAATGCCACCACGCCGTCGGCGAACTGCTTGAGCAGGTTGGCGTGGGTACCGAGCTGGTTCTGGTGGGTGTCGAAGCCGCCCAGCGTCAGGCGCATGACGGCGATGTTCGGTGCGCTGGCGAGGGTTTCGCAGGCAGCCTTGCAGGTGCGGCCGAAGCCGCTGTCGGGGAACACGGTCTTCAAGGTACGCGTGGTGGGCGTCTTGTTGCCGATGCTGCGGGCGGCCTGCGCGATGTCACGCTCCACCTTCAGCACGTGGGCCAGCGCGCCACCACCCGGTGTCTGCATGGCCTGCGCGAGGCGCGCGTTGCGGTTGAAGGCCGCAGGGTCCTGCAGCGCGATGGCGCGCGCACCACCGGCCACCGGGCCGAGATCGGCGGAGCCGACCACCAGCGCATCGGCGGAGAAGTCCTGTGGCGCCGGGTACTGCTTGAACACCCGCGTCAGCCAGCCCTGCTGCAGGTACTCGTCGCTCTTCGAGGCGGTGTCCCAGATCTCGATGGAGCGGAAGTGCGACAGGTTGGGCTGCGGATAGCCGACGCCCTGCATGATCGCCATCTCGCCACCGCCCCACAGCGGCATCAGCGGCTCCAGCGACTTGTGCAGCGCGCTTTTCTCGTCCAGCACGATCAGGCCTTCCGGCTTGATGCCGATCTCCGGGCGAAGCGCGTAGTAGGCCGGGTCGGCGTGCGGGACGACGGTGTTCAGGCCGTCGTTGCCGCCTTTCAGCTCGACGAGGATCAACAGGCGCTGGTAGCGGCCGGCGGCCGGTGCCGCGACGGCCAGGGTCGGGCTCAGCAGGCTGAGGGCGCCGGCACCCAGGGCGGCTGACAGGAAATCACGGCGTTGCATGCAGCGCTCCCTTACTTCAACTGGTAGGCCGGATCGAGCAGCAGCGCGCGCACCCGGGCATTGTTGTCATCCGCCATCGCCATGCCGTTGTCGACGGCCGCGACCGGCAGCAATACACGGTCGGCGTTGAGGCCCAGCGGCTTGAGCTCGGCACTCCAGCCAGCGAGATCCACGTCCATCTCGCGCACCGCGATGGCCGCGCGACGACGCAGGTCTTCGCGCGACATCGGCACTTCGTTGGCGGCACTCATGCTGCCTTCGACACGGCGCAGCGCCGCCATGCGCTTCGGATCGTCGGCACGCGCCAGCCGGTCGAGGAACTGCTTGCGGTCCAGCAGCGAGGACGAATTGATCCACCATTCCCCCCCCGGCCAGCCGCGCACGTTAGGTGGTGCGAACAGGTCCTGCCCCATCTGGCGCAGGGTGCGCACGAAGGGCAAGGGGTCGGGCACATCGGCTTCCAGCGAGCGAAGTGAACCGACCACCAGGTCGACCGGTGACTTCACCAGCGCACCGCGGTTGTCCTGCGCCCAGAAGGCGTCACTGAGGAACAGCGTGCGCAGGGCCGGCTTGATCTCGTAGCCGGAGTCGCGCAGCACGCCGGCCACCTGCTGCACGCCCGACTTGTCGGCTTGCGCGGAGACGAACTCGCGCCACAGCTTGGTGCTGATGAACTCGGCGGTTTCGCGGCGCTCCAGCAGCAGGCGCAGAACATCGTCGCCATTGAAGTTGCCGCGCTTGCCGAAGATCTCCTTCACACCGGTGTCGTGCTGGTTGGCGCGGAAGAAGAACTTCGCGTTCTCGCCGTCGATGTCCCAGCCGGTGAAGGCGCGCGCCGCTTCCTTTATGTCGCGTTCGCTGTAGTGGCCCTCGCCCAGGGTGAACAACTCCATCACCTCACGCGCGAAGTTCTCGTTGGGCTGGCCCTTGCGGCTGTTGCGGCCATCTAGGTAGATCAGCATCGCCGGATCCTTGGAGGCGGCGGTCAGCAGCTTGCCGAAATTGCCGGTGGCATGTTCGCGCAGCGTCAGGTTCTGCTGCAGCATCAGCTTGGCCGGGCGCACCTTGTCCTGGCTGGACACGAAGTGGTTGTGCCAGAACAAGGTCATGCGTTCGGTGAGCGGCGACGGCGTCACCAGCATTTCGCCCAGCCACCAGACACGCAACTCGACTCCGCGCACGGTATTCACGCGGTTGGCATCGCGACGCTGCTGCTCGCTCATCGTGCGCACGATGCGGTAGGGCACGAAGTCATCGAGTTCGTCCGGCCAGGCCGTGACCGGCGTGCTGCGCGTACCGGCCAGGATGCGGTCCACCGCCTCGCTGCGCGACAGCTTCGCGTAGTCGGCGATCTGCTCAGGCGTGGGGGCGAAGCCGCTGCGGGTCAGCAGGTGACGCGCATCGTCGGGCCCCATGGCCCCTGCGGGACCGCTGGTCGCGGCGTAAGCCACCTGGAAGACCAGCATGCCGAGGCCGACAAGCAGCCCGGCGGTGGCGCGGTGGAGGCAGGTGCCGAAGAGCCGGGTGCGGAATGGTGGGGTACGGAATGGAGGGGTACGCAACAACGGGGTGCGGGACAGCATGTAAGGAACCTCTGCGCTTCGCTTCGCTTCGTTATCCGCCCGCCGTCACGACGTCGACGTTGCCGCCGGGGAGGCGCGGAAGGCGGGCTTTCCTGTCAGTCACGATACGCATCCCGCACGTCGCGCCGCAATTGCCGTCTTTCCTCAGGCGACAGCCGGCGCAGCGGTTCGCCGCGCTCCGGCGGCTGCAAGCGGTCGCGTGGGCCGTTGCGATCATCCCCACGGGGCGGCGGCGGGCGCATGCGCTCGCGGTCACGCTCCATCTCCCGTTCCAACTCGCGCTGGCGCTGCATCTGCTGACGCATCTGTTCGCGCATTTGCTGGCGCATCTGCTCGTTCATCTGTTCGGCCTGGCGCATGCGGCGCTCCATCAACTCCTGCCGCAAGGCATCGCGGTCGGACGGTGACATGCGCTGGATCGGCTCGCGGCGCTCGCGATCCGGCCGTGGCGCGGGCTGCGCCAGCACGGGCGGACATGCCAGCCCGCCCGCCAGCACCAGCGCAGCCAGACCCCACGACAGGAATCGACGACCCGGCAATCTCATGAACCACTAGCGACGCTCGGCGTCATGCCGCTCCGCGTCGTGCTTTTCCTCGTAGATGTTGTGACTGGCATCGCGCTGGTCGCCACGCAGGTCCTGCCGCTCGGCCCGCGTCAGCACGCCGTCGGCGCGATAGGCGCGCTCCTCGCTGCGGATCGCACGCTGCTCGCTGCCCAGCGCCTGTGCCTCGCTGCGCGTCAGCTCACCGCTGCGCACACCCTGGGCGATGCGTTGCCCCTGGCGGCGCTGCGACGCGTCGATGACTGGCGCACCAGCGCGGCCGGCCACCTGCGCATCGTGCTTCTGATTGTAAATCTGGCGGTCCAGCCGCGCGGCGTCGCTGCGCAGGTCGGCACGTTCGACGGCGTCGATGCGGCCGTCACCGGCATAGGCCTGGCGCTCGGCGCGCAGGGCCTGCTGGCCGGCCTTCAAGCCACGCGCTTCGCGCGCTGTCAGCGCGCCGCTGGCCACGCCCCGGGCAATGCGTTCGTTGCGCGCGTGTCCCCCGGAAGCCTGCGCTGGCGCGGCTGCCAGCGCGATGAGGGCAAGGATGAACAGGCTGGTTGCCGGCTTGTCATGCAGTATGGTCTCGGGGTGGTTCATGCTGCGGTCCTCCACGTATGCGGTCCGGCGCGATTGCCGTGCAGCCATGTTCCGCCGGGGCTGTAAGGTCTTTGTTGCCTCCGCAGCGAGTTTGTAAGCGCATGTAATCAGTCGGCTTTTTTGCAACATCCCGCAACGCTTGGGGTCACGGCCGGCTGACAGTGACGCCCCGGCTGATTACGATAGGCCTCATGGAAAACACCAAGACCCGCGAAAAGCACCGCATCCTCGTCGTGGACGACGATGCCCGCCTGCGCAGCCTGCTCGACCGCTACCTGGAAGAACAGGGCTTCGCCGTGAAGGCCGTGCCGGACGCCGCGCAGATGGATCGCGCACTGTCCCGCGAGCATTTCGACCTGATGGTGCTGGACCTGATGCTGCCCGGGGAGGACGGCCTGGCGATCTGCCGCCGCCTGCGCGCGGCCGACAGCAGCCTGCCGATCATCATGCTGACCGCGCGCAGCGACGAGGTGGACCGCATCGTCGGCCTGGAACTGGGCGCCGACGATTACCTGCCCAAGCCTTTCAATCCGCGCGAACTGGTCGCCCGGGTGAATGCGGTGCTGCGCCGCCAGCCGAGATCCACGCCGGGCGCGCCCACGCTGACCGAGGAAGTGGTGAGCTTCGGCCGCGTCGAAGTGAATCTCTCCACCCGCCGCATGCTGCGCGACGGCGAGGAGGCGACGCTCACCACGGGGGAATTCGGCCTGCTCAAGGTGTTGCTGCAACACCCGCGCCAGCCGCTGTCGCGCGACAAGCTGATGGAACTGGCGCGCGGCCGCGAGTACGACGTCTTCGACCGGTCCATCGACGTGCAGATCTCCCGCCTGCGCAAGCTGGTGGAGGACGAACCCGCCAAGCCGCGCTACATCCAGACGGTGTGGGGCTTCGGCTATGTCTTCGTGCCGGACGACAGCAAGCCGGCCGATGCCTGAGGCCGCGCTGTCCCCTCCGCTTCCGGTCGCGCTATCTGTCGCGCAATCCGTCGCGTTTCTGCCCGCCCTTTCGCAGCGCCTCTCCGACCCCTCATGACGATGGAAGCGATGCTGCAGCGCTTGCGGCGGGTGCCGCATCCGCGCACGCTCCTGTGGCGCACCACCCTCCTCATCGCCCTGCTGATGGTGCTGTCGCTGGGCGCGTGGCTGTTCATCTACGAGCGCTACGCGGTGCAGCCGCGCGCCCGCCAGGTGGCGCAGTTGCTGGTCAGCGTGGTGAACCTCACCCGCAACGCCCTGCTCGCCTCCGACATCAACCAGCGCTACGCCCTGCTCTACGAACTGAGCACCCAGGAAGGCATCCGCATCTATCCGGCGGAGGCGACTGACGACGCCCGGCTGGTCGAGGACACGCTGGTCATCCAGGAAGTACGGCAACGCCTGGGGCCGCACACCCGGATGGCGACGGAACTGAGCGGAGAGGAAGGCTTCTTCGTCAGCTTCCGTCTCGACGAGGACATTCCGGAAGACGAGTACTGGGTGATGCTGCCCCCCGAGCGCTTCGCCCGCGCGCGCGGCAGCGAATGGCTGTTCTGGGGTGCCGTGGTCGGCGTGCTGGCGCTGCTGGGCGCCTACTTCCTCGTGTTGAGCGTCACCCGTTCGCTGAAAAGCCTGGAACGGGCCGCCCGTGAGGTCGGCCGCGGCCACCTGCCGCCGCCGGTGCCGGAAACCGGGCCCAGCGAAGTGGCCGAGGTCGCCAGCGCCTTCAACCAGATGTCGCACGACCTGGCCCAGCTGGAATCCGACCGCGCGCTGATCCTCGCCGGCGTGTCGCACGATTTGCGCACGCCTCTCGCCCGCCTACGCCTGGGCATCGAAATGTCGGGCGCGGCACAGGACGACGTGGACGCCATGTGCGGCGACATCGAGGAGATGGACCGCATCATCAGCCAGTTCCTCGACTTCGCGCGCGGCGCCCAGGCCGAACCGGCCAGCGAGATCGACCTGCAGGCCCTGGCCGCCGAGGTGGTGCTGCCCTACACCCGCCGCAAACGCCCGGTGGTGCTCGCCGAGGCGGACCCGCTTCCTGCGCGTGTGCGCCCGCTGGCCCTGCGCCGTGCCATCGCCAACCTGATCGACAATGCCCTGCGCTACGCGGGCGACGAACTGCCGATCGAAATCCGGGTCCATCGCGAGGCCGGCCGCCTGATGGTCGAGGTTGCCGACCGCGGGCCGGGCATCCCGCCGGAAGAGGCGGAACGCATGAAGCGCCCGTTCACCCGCCTGGAAACAGCCCGTACCGACACCAAGGGCTCGGGCCTCGGACTGGCCATCGTGGAGCGGGTAGCCCGCCTGCACGGTGGGCACCTGGCCTTGCTGCCACGCCAGGGAGGCGGTTTGCGCGCCTGTCTGGTGCTGCAAGGCGCCTGAAGGGTGGTCTGCCCTCGTCTATAATGCGCCGCCATGAAACTGCTCCTCGATTTCTTTCCGGTCGTCCTTTTCTTCGTCGCCTACAAGTTCGCCGACATCTACACCGCCACCGGTGTGGCCATCGTCGCGACGCTGTTGCAACTGGCGTATGCGCACTTCGTGCTGAAGAAGGTCGAGCCGATGATGTGGGCCAGCCTGGTCATCGTCGTGGTGTTCGGCGGCCTGACACTGGTGCTGCACGATCCGACCTTCATCAAATGGAAGCCGACGGTGCTGTACTGGGCGATGGCGGGCGTACTGGCCGGCGGCGCGCTGCTGGGCCGCAACTTCCTGCGCCAGCTCATGAATGGCCAGCTCGTCCTGCCCGACCCGGTGTGGGCACGGCTCAACTGGGCCTGGGTAGGTTTCTTCGCGCTGATGGGCGTGCTCAACATCTACATCGCGTACAACTTTTCCGAAGAGGCCTGGGTCAACTTCAAGCTCTTCGGCGGCATGGGCCTGATGTTCGTCTTCGTCCTCGCGCAGGGTTTCGCCATCGCGCGCTACCTGCCCGAAGACGGGAAGTAAGCCTGAGGTGACCATGGCCCCCGCCACCCCTGCCAACCCCACCATCGAGCGCATGCGCTCGGCCCTGGCGCCGCTGTCGCCCAGCCTCGTGGAAATCGAGGACGAAAGCCACAAGCACGCCGGCCATGCCGGCGCTGCCAGCGGGGGTGGGCACTATCGACTGACCATCGTGTCGACGGCATTCGCTGGCGAAAAACCGCTTGCCCGCCATCGCCACGTCTACCAGCAACTCGGAGCCTTGATGCAGCGTGAGATCCACGCCCTTGCCATCACGGCCCTGACCCCCGAGGAAGCCGCGGGCCGGCGCTGAACAGGCCGAATTCTGCATCACGCCACGCGTCGCTCCCGAGCAACCCTCCCACCTCAAGGAAACCCCATGAACTACCGACTGAGCTCCCTGGCCGCCGCCCTGCTGATTGCAGCGGCCCCCGCGTTCGCGCAAACCAAGCCGGCAGCCACCGGTACCAACGGCACCACCATCGCCAAGGTGAATGGCCAGGCCATCCCGGCCTCGCTGGGCGAACTGCTGATCAAGGAACAGGCCGCCCAGGGCGCCAACCCCAACGATCCGCAACTGAAGACGCAGGTCCGCGAGCACCTGATCCGTCGCGAAGTACTGCTGCAGGAAGCACGCAAGCGCGGCTTCGACAAGGATGCAGCGGTGCGCCAGCGCATGGACTACGTGCGCGACGAAATGCTGGTCAACACCTTCATGGAAGACTGGGCCAAGAAGAACCCGGTGAGCGAAGCCCAGGCCAAGGCCGAGTACGACAAGGTGGCCGCCCAGGCCGGCGACACCGAGTACCAGGGCCGTCACATCCTGGTTGCCACTGAAGCCGAAGCCCAGGCCGCCATCAAGAAGCTGCAGGCCGGCGCCAAGTTCGAAGCCCTGGCCAAGGAAATCTCGATCGATCCGGGCAGCAAGGACAACGGCGGCGAACTGGGCTGGGCCCGTGGCAGCGCCTATGTGCCGGAATTCTCCGCAGCCCTCGGCAAGCTGGAAAAGGGCAAGTTCACGCCGCAGGCCGTGAAGACCCAGTTCGGCTACCACATCATCCTGCTGGAAGACACCCGCAAGGCGCAGAACCCCAGCTTCGACGAACTGAAGCCGCGCATCATGCAGGGCATGCAGCAACAGGCCCTGCAGAAATACGTGACCGACCTGGTCAGCAAGTCCAAGGTCGAGTAAGCCGCTCGCAGTCCTGACAGGGCGCAGGTGCCTCGCGGTGCCTGCGCCCTTGTCTTGCTCTCTTGCCCCTCTCTCGCCCCTCTCCTGCGTCGTGACACGCCCGTCGCAACGCATTCAAGGCCCCGGACGGGGCCTGTCCCGCGCGTATAATCCGCGCTTTCCAAAAGAACACCTACGGGAGTCAGCAATGGGTTTCCTGGCCGGCAAACGCATCCTTATCTGTGGCCTGCTCTCCAACCGCTCCATCGCCTATGGCGTCGCCAAGGCCATGCATCGCGAAGGCGCGCAGCTCGCCTTCACCTACCAGAACGACCGCTTCCTCGACCGCATCACCAAGTTCGCTGCCGAATTCGACAGCAAGCTGGTGTATCCGCTGGACGTCGCCGACGACGCCCAGATCGACGGCCTGTTCACCGCACTCGGCAAGGACTGGGATTACCTCGACGGCCTGGTCCACTCCATCGCCTTCGCCCCGGGTGAAGCGCTGGAGGGTGACTTCCTCGACGGCCTGTCGCGCGAAGCCTTCCGCACCGCGCACGAAGTGTCGGCCTACAGCTTCCCGGCGCTGGCCAAGGCCGCCCGCCCGCTGATGGCCGGCCGCAATGGCTCGCTGCTGACGCTGTCCTACCTGGGCGCCGTGCGTACCCTGCCGAACTACAACATCATGGGTCTGGCCAAGGCCAGCCTGGAAGCGTCGGTGCGCTACACCGCCGTGTCCCTCGGCCCGACCGGCACCCGCGTGAACGGCATTTCCGCCGGCCCGATCAAGACGCTCGCCGCTTCCGGCATCGGCAGCTTCGGCAAGCTGCTGTCCTACAACGAGAAGCAGGCCCCGCTGCGCCGCAACGTCACCATCGACGAAGTGGGCAACGCTGCCGCCTTCCTGGCCTCCGACCTGGCTTCCGGCATCACCGGCGAAATCATGTACGTGGATGCCGGCTTCAACAGCGTGGCGCTGGGCAATATCGATCCGCTGTGAGCGCTGCCGCGAACGCGGAGTCGCAATGCGCATCACAATGAAAAAGCCGCCCTCGGGCGGCTTTTTCATTTGCATCCAGTCTCATGCATTCGCCTGTGGCAGCCCCTGCCCGTCCGCCTGTTCCGGCCAGTTCAGCACACGCAGTTCGCGTTGCGGGAAAGGGATCTCGATCCTCTCTTCGCGAAAACGGCGCAGGATCTCGCGATTGATCGCGGAGCGCACACCCGTCTGGCCGTTCTCCGGGTCGGCGATCCACATGCCCAATTCCAGCGTGATGCCGCTGTCGTCGAAGGAGATGAGGAAGGCCTCCGGCGCCGGCTCGGTCATGATGCGCGGATGCGCGCGCGCAATCTCCGCCATCATCGGCAGCACGCGCTCCACGTCGGTGTCGTAGGCCACCTGGATGCGCGTCACCAGCCGCATGCGGCGATCGGCAAAGGTGTCGTTCTGCACCAGGCTGCCGACCAGGGTCTCGTTCGGCACGATGAAATGGATGCCGTCACCGGAGCGCAACAGCGTGTAGCGCGTGGTGATCTGCCGCACCTCGCCACGCTGCTTGTCGTTCACCTGGATGATGTGGCCGATCTGGATCGAACGGTCCAGCAGGATGATGAAACCGGACACGTAGTTGCTGGCGATCTTCTGCATGCCGAAGCCCAGACCCACGCCCAGCGCGCCGCCGAAGACCGACAGGGTGGTGATGTCCAGCCCGGCCATGCTCATGCCCAGCAGCACCGCGACGACGACCAGCAAGGCCTTGATGATGCGCGACATCACCACCTTGATGCTCATGTCCAGCGCCGGCGCGCTCATCAGGCGCCCTTCCGCCAGGCCGCCCAGCCACAGCGCGCCAATCATGGTCGCCATCACCATCGAGCAGCCCTGCAGGACGCCCCACAGGCTGATGCTCTCCTTGCCGATCGGCAGCGTGACCTGCTCCGCCCATACCACCAGGTCGTCCCAGATGCCGACGATGTCCAGCGCGACCCCGCACCAGATGAGCAGGGCGATGGTCTTCTCGAAGGACGCCACCCACGGCGCCTTGATGGCGTAGCGCAAGGCGAACACCACCATGCGCACCACGGCGGCCGCGAGCAGCAATTGCGTGGCGATCACGAAGAGGCCGCGCGGCCAGCCGTTGTGATGCGCGACGAAGCGCGCGACCAACATCAGGCCCACACCCGCCAGCGGAAACGCCAGCCTGCGCAGGCCGCTGGCGTGCACGCTCTGGCCGGCGTCGCGCGACACGCGTCCGGCCACCAGCGCGGCAACGCCCAGCGCCAGTGCGATGACCAGCAACTGCTGCCAGACGCCGCGTCCCGCCATGAACTGCAGCAGGTCCGCGTACAGGTGATCGAGCGCTTCCATGTCAGGTCTTGCGGACGAAGGCGGCGGCGAAGAATCCGTCCGTGCCGTGCGTCACCGGATCCAGCCGCAGACGCTCACCGGTGTCCAGCGCGATGTGCGAGCCCGCCAGCGCCTCGCTGACCGGCAGCGGGGCGAACTGCGGATGCGCCGCAAGAAAGGCATCCACGACGCTGTCGTTCTCTTCCGCCAGCAGCGAACAGGTGGCATACACCAGCCGCCCGCCGGGCTTCACGAGGCTGGCGGCGGCGGCGAGGATGCTGGCCTGCTTGGCCGTCAGCTCGACCACGTCCTGCTCGGTCTGCCGCCATTTCAGGTCCGGGTTGCGGCGCAGCGTGCCGAAGCCGCTGCACGGCGCATCCACCAGCACGCGGTCGAGCTTGCCGGCCAGCCGCTTGATGCGTGCGTCATGCTCATGGGCGATCGCCGCCGGATGCACGTTGGAGAGGCCCGACCGCGCCACCCGCGGTTTCATGCGTGCCAGGCGCTTCTCGGAAACGTCGAAGGCATAGAGGCGACCGGTGGAGCGCATCAGGGCGCCCAGCAACATCGTCTTGCCACCGGCCCCGGCGCAGAAATCCGCCACCATCTCGCTGCGCTTCGGCGCCAGCATGTAGGCCAGCAGCTGGCTGCCTTCATCCTGCACCTCGATGGCGCCGTCGAGGAACAGGGGATGCTTCTGCAAGGCCGGCTTGTCGGCGAAGCGGATCGCAACCGGCGAATAGCGCCCTGCTTCCGCCTCGAAGCCACCGTCCTTCAGTTGCGCAAGCGCGATATCGCGCTCGGTCTTCATGGTGTTGACGCGGATGTCCAGCGGGGCCGGACGGTTCAAGGCATCGGCCAGCGCAAGCAGGCCTTCGTCCCCCAGTTGCGCCTGCAGGCGCGTCGCCAGCCAGTCGGGCAGATCACAGCGTTCGGCAATGCTCAGGTCGTCGAACGACACGGCCTTCATCGCCGGAAACCATTCCTCGATCTCGTTGCGCGACAGCACGGGCTCAAGCTGGCGCAGGGAATAGCCTTCGAAGCGCGCCAGCCAGGCGAGCACCAGCTTGCGTGGACCCACGTTGCCCTCGCCTGCCGCGATACGCACGCGACGCATGCGACGCAGCACGCCATACACGGCCTCCGCCACGAAGGCCCGGTCACGCTGCCCGAGCTTGCGGTCGTTGCGGAAGAAATTCGACAGCACGCCGTCGGCGGGGTACTGGAAGCGCAGGACTTCAGTCAGGGCTTCGGTCGCCGCATCCAGACGCAGCGTGGTGATCTTTTCGATTGTCATGGGTTTCCAATGCCATCCGGACGGATGGCGTTTCTGCTTCGTACTTGCTCAATTCACTCCCGCAGCCTGTCAGGCGCCGGCGTACTGGCCACGATCTGGCCATCAAGCTCGATTTCGGTCGCGCGCATGTCGACGCGCAAACCCTCGCGCCGATCGTCGACGCGGATGCGCAGGGGCGCACCGCGCCAGTCGCGCGATATCCAGATGTCGATTTTATATTGCCCCTGCCGGGTTTCCGCGTGGAATCGACGCGCCATCACGCGGCCAAGCGGCAACTCGATCTCGACCTCGCCTTCGTTGGCGACGACCACCCGCTCAACCCAGAAGCCGCCGATCGCATTGAACTCCACCACGTCGATCTGCGCGCCGACCGCAGCGAGCATGTGCGGCAAGGTCACCAGATCGAGAATCGCCCCCTCGACCTTGCGCTCGCGGCGCTCCTCGCCACGGATCTGCAGGATGCTGCCGTTGGCCTGGTCGATCAGCGCCTGGGCACTGCGACCGTTGGTGCGCGTCTCGCGGAAGCCATCGATGATCGGCTGCCCACGCAGGATGCGGCCGGCGGATTCCTGGACGATCTCGCGCCCCAGCCCGCCCACCACCTGACGCACGCGAAAGCCTTCGCCGTCGTGCTCCCAGCGCTGCTCGCCGGAGCCTTCCAGGGGCAGGATGCCCCACAGCACGGAGGCCACGTAGGTCACGCGCCCCTTGTTCGGCCAGCGCAAGTCACCGGGTGCCGCCATGAACTGCTCGGTGCCCGCCGGCACGGGCAAGGGCTCCGGTGCGCTGGCCTGTACGGGAGGCCCGGCCACCGGAGCGGAGCCCGCCAATGTGTCGGCAGCGACGGGGGCAGAGGCCGGCGCCGCGGCAGGCGCGCTGGCTAGCTCCGGTGCGGGTAGTGGCTGCGTCGCAGGCAGGCTCGCGGTCGTGGCGTTGGGCCGTGATGGTGGCGCTGGCCGTGGCTTCGGAGGAGGCGCAGGTTTGCTGACAGCCTGTGGCACTGCCACGGGCGCTGGCGCGGCGACTGCAGACGGCGCCGCCAGCAATCGGGCGCTCAGGGGCAGCGGACGTGAGGATTCTTCAGGCACGCCCCAGCCGGGCGAGAGCACCAGCCACAGGTGCATCAGCAGCGAAACGAGCGCTCCAGCCAGCAGTGCGCGCCGTTCTAGCATCAAGGGCGCTCAGACATCCAGCGGCGGCACGCTCCAGCCAGCCTCCGCTTCATTGACGCCCGCCACCCGCACCCTGCCAGCGTCGATCTGCAGTCTGCCTTGCGCGAACCACTGTACGGCTTGCGGGTAGATCCGGTGTTCCTGACGGAGCACGCGTGCGGCGAGTGCGGCTTCGTCGTCATGCGCCAGCACCGGCACCGCGGCCTGGACGACGATCGGCCCGCAATCGAGTTCGGCCGTTACGAAGTGCACCGTGGCCCCATGCAGACGCACCCCCGCTTCGAGCGCCCGTGCATGCGTGTGCAGGCCCGGGAAAGACGGCAACAACGAGGGATGGATGTTGAGCAAACGCCCGTCGTAGCGACGCACGAAAGTCTCGGTCAGCACACGCATGAAGCCGGCCAGCACGACGAGGTCGGGCGCGAATCCGTCGACGCACTCGGCGAGCGCGGCATCGAAGTGATCGCGCGACGCAAAACCCTTGTGGTCCACGACCGCCGTCGCGATGCCATGGCCGGCAGCGAAATCGAGTCCGCCAGCGTCCGGCCGGTTGGAGATCACCGCGGCGATCTTCACGCCCTGCAGTTGCGCGCGGACGATGGCCTCCATGTTGGAGCCACGCCCGGAAATCAGGATGACGACGTTCTTCATGAATCAGGCTGCCTTGGCTTCCATGCGGGTCTTCAACCACATGAAAAACACCGGCAGCAGCGACACGCCGATGATCCCGATGATGAACAGCGACAGGTTGTTCTTGATGAACGGAATGTTGGCGAAGAAGTAACCCAGGTACGTGAGCGAGACGATCCACAGTGCCCCACCGGCGATGTTCAGCATCAGGAAACGCTGCGGATTCATCTGTGCCACGCCGGCCACGAAGGGCGCGAAGGTCCGCACCAGCGGCAGGAAGCGTGCAATGACGATGGTCTTGCCGCCATGTCGCTCGAAGAATTCGTGCGTGTGATCGAAGGCCTTGCGATTGAAGAAGCGCGACTGCTCCCAGGCAAACACCTTGGGGCCGACTTTGCGACCGATCCAGAAATTCAGGTTGTCGCCGAGCACCGCGGCGACGAACAGCAGCAACACCAGCAGATGCACGTTCATGCCACCGGCAGCAGCCAGACCACCAGCCACGAACAGCAGTGAATCACCCGGCAGGAAGGGCGTCACGATGAGCCCGGTCTCGCAGAAGATGATGAGGAAAAGGATCAGGTAGATCCATGCCCCATAGTTCTGCATCAGCACCGCAAGGTACTTGTCGAGGTGCAGCACGATGTCGATGAAGTGCAGCACGAGGTCTGTCAGGGGCCCGAAGAATTCCATGTGTTCTACCGTCAGCCTGCAAGGAAACCCGTGATGTTACCGGACGACCGCGACGCGGGCCGACGCGCCGCGTCAATGCGCGGCCCGGAACAGGCGGAAAAAGTTGTCCGTACTCGCCTGGGCCACGACCTCGACCGGCAGATCCCGCAAGCGCGCGATCTCCGCGGCCACGTGTGGCACGTAGGACGGCTCGTTGGTCTTGCCGCGGTAAGGCACCGGCGCAAGATACGGGGAGTCGGTCTCGATCAGCAGGCGCTCGAGCGGCACGCGCTTCGCCACCTCCTTGAGCGCCACCGCGTTCTTGAAGGTCACGATGCCTGAGAACGAGATGTAGAAGCCGAGTTCCAGCGCCGCGTCCGCCACGTCCTGCGTCTCGGTGAAGCAGTGCATGACGCCGCCACACTGGTCGGCGCCCTCCTCCCGCATCAGGCGGATGGTGTCCTCGGCCGCATCGCGGGTATGGATGATCAGCGGCTTGTCGCTGGCACGCGCCGCACGGATGTGATTGCGGAAACGCTCGCGCTGCCACTCCGGCCGATCCTTGTGCCAGTAGTAATCCAGCCCCGTCTCGCCGATGGCCACCACCTTGGGATGGATCGCCAGTTCCAGCAGACGCTCGACCGTGGCCTCTTCACCTTCCGTGTGTTCAGGGTGAACACCCACCGAAGCAAAGACGTTGGCGCGCTCCGCCATCGACAGCACGCGCGGCAGGTTCTCGAAGTTCACACCGACACACAGCGCATGCGTGACCCCTGCTGCGGCCATGCGCTCGAACAGCGCATCGCCCTGGGCAGACAGGTCAGGAAAATCGATGTGGCAATGGGAATCGATGTACATGCGCGGCATTGTGCCGAAAGCACAAAAAAAAACGCAGCTCGGTTAGGAGCTGCGCCAAGTCCACACCAAAGGAGGAGGGTGGAGGAGACAATCTTGGATCGAGGGAGCCTGCCTGCTTCGTTGCTGCTGCGACCTCAATCACGACGATTTCATTATGCGCGGAGCGCTTGTGCGTTGCAAGAACTTCCAAACGTTCCGGCCAAGAATGTTTCTATCTGACGATCAATTATGCTTATTCATATACAGGTAGCTGATATGTATATGAAATTATTCCGTAGTGCACAATCCAGCTCAGCTGACGGACAAAATACTTGCCAGAGAAAACGAAGCGTTTCGTCATGATTTTGTGCACAGCACAAAATAGCTCAGACGCACATTTTTGATTTTATTGTTTTTGTCGTTTATTTCAAATCAAAAGGTGTGTCTTGCTCTGGGTGGTCGGACAGACCGACGGACGGCAGGTTCCCGAACACTGCGACTGCCATGCGGCTACGACTGCCATGCGGCTACACTTGCCGCTTTGTCTCATTCAAGCGAGGACAGGATGGATTGCACGGTGAGCTGGGCGGGCGGCGCCAAGTTCTCTGCCACGACCGGCAGCGGCCACACGATGTTCATGGAAGGCTCTGCCGAAGCCGGGGGCACCAACTCCGCGCCACGGCCGATGGAAATGCTGTTGGTGGGCACCGGTGGCTGCACCGCCTTCGACGTCGTCCTGATCCTTCAACGTGGCCGTCACGATGTCACCGGCTGTGAATGCCGGCTGCACGCGGATCGCGCCGAGACCGACCCCAAGGTATTCACCCGCATCCATTTCCACTTCACGGTACGCGGACGCAATCTGAAGCGGGAAGTGGTCGAGCGTGCCGTGAAGCTGTCCCACGACAAGTACTGCTCTGCGTCGATCATGCTGGCCAGGACGGCTGAACTGACGCACGAGGTGGAGATCATCGAGGAAGCCTGAAGCCCGGGCTCCCTTTTCGACGCCTCCGGCCTACACCCAGTAGGCCGTGCCGGTCATCACGCGCGAGGCCAGCTTCATTGCCTGGCGCACTGGCGCCGGCAACTCCGCCCCACCGAGCTGGCGCGCCAGGTCGGCGTGCTCGCTCTCGTCTTCCTTCATCTGGGCGATGATCGCGCGGGAACGCTGGTCCTGCACCGGCACCCGCTCCAGATGGCCCTGCAGATGTGCCGCGACCTGCTTTTCCGTTTCGGCCAGAAAACCGAGGTTCCATTTGTCACCGGCGATCCCGGCCGCCACGCCGATGGCCAGCGCACCGCCGTACCACAGCGGGTTGAGCAACGAGGTGCGCCCACCCAGCTCCCCGATGCGCTGGGCTGTCCATGCGAGATGCTCCACCTCTTCATGGGCCGCCTGACGCAGGGTTTCTCGGGTTCGTGGATCGCGGGAAGTTAGGGCCTGCCCCTGGTAGAGCGCCTGGGCGCACACCTCGCCGACGTGATTGACCCGCATCAGCGACGCGACCTGCTTTCGGGTCACCTCATCGAGCGGCGCATCCGGCATATCGTTGCCCGGCACCGGGCGCGTGCTGCGCGCAGGCGCCGCCAGCGTGCGCAGCACGCGGTCGAATTCGCCGATCAGGTGATCGATCATGGCGTGCCCATGTCGGTGTGCGCCTCGACGGTATAGCTGGTCGGGCGGGTGGCCGGATTGTGGCCGAAGATGATGGCACCGAGTTCGTTCAGCGCGTTGCGATAGACCTCGCGCTTGAACTCGATGACGCCTTCCAGCGGCACCCAGTAGTCCGCCCAGCGCCAGGCATCGAACTCCGGGTGACCGGACGCGCGCAGGCATACGTCGCAATCGCGCCCTACCAGACGCAGGAGGAACCAGATCTGCTTCTGCCCGCGGTAGGTACTGCGCCACTCGCGTTTGATCCAGTGCTTCGGCACGTCGTAACGCAGCCAGTTACGGGTACGCCCGAGCACCTTGACGTGCTCGGGTTGCAAGCCGGTTTCTTCCAGCAGTTCGCGGAACATCGCCTGCTCCGGCGATTCGCCGTGCTTGATGCCCCCTTGCGGAAACTGCCAGGAATGTTCGCGGATGCGTTTGCCCCAGAAAACCTCGTTGCGTGCGTTGACAATGACGATGCCGACGTTGGGGCGATAGCCGTCCCGGTCAAGCATGAGAACCACCTAGAAAACCAAGAGTTGCCCGGATTCTTTCACAGTTCCGAAATGCTGAAAACCGAGGAAAACACGCCATCTGGCGGGCAGTTCCACGCTGCCGTGCAGGGCCTACGTTACAATCGCGCCGCATCTTTTTGATTTCATTGAAACCGACCACCGCACCATGCGCGCCAGCCAGTTCTACATCTCCACCCTGAAGGAAGCCCCCTCGGACGCAGAAGTCGTCAGCCACAAACTGATGACGCGCGCCGGCCTCATCAAGAAGCTGTCGGCCGGCATCTACAACTACATGCCGATGGGGCTGCGGGTGATCCGCAAAGTGGAGAACATCATCCGCGAGGAGATGAACCGCGCTGGCGCGGTGGAGCTGTCTATGCCCGTCGTCCAGCCGTCCGAGCTGTGGCAGGAGACCGGCCGTTTCGACAAGATGGGCGACGAACTGCTGCGCTTCAAGGATCGCCACGAGCGTGACTTCGTGATCCAGCCGACGTCGGAGGAAGTCATCACCGACATCGCGCGCCAGGACATCCGCAGCTACCGCCAGCTGCCGCGCAACCTTTACCAGATCCAGACCAAGTTCCGCGACGAGCGTCGTCCGCGCTTCGGCGTAATGCGCGGCCGCGAGTTCACGATGAAGGACGCCTACTCCTTCCACACGAGCTTCGAGGACCTGCAGCGCGAGTACCAGAACATGTTCGCGGCCTATTCGCGCATCTTCACGCGCCTGGGCCTGGAGTTCCGTGCGGTGGCGGCCGACACCGGCGCCATCGGTGGCACCGGCTCGCATGAATTCCACGTCATCGCCGAAACGGGTGAGGACGCACTGGCCTACTGTCCGGATTCCGACTTCGCCGCCAACGTGGAGCTGGCCGAAGCCGTGACGCCGAGTGGAAGTCGTGCTACTGCGACCGAAGCGCTGACCAAGGTCCACACGCCCGGCGTGAAGACCATCGAACAGCTGGCAGCCTTCCTGAAGATCGATGTCACCCGCACGGTGAAGGCCATCGTGCTGGAAGGCGCGGACGGCGCACCGCCGGTACTGCTGCTGCTGCGCGGCGACCACGCGCTGAACGAAGTGAAGGCCGGCAAGCTGGCTGGCGTGCTGTCGCCGATCCGCTTCGCCTCCCCCGCCACCATTCGCGAAGCCTTCGGCGCCGACCCCGGCTCACTCGGGCCGGTGGGATTCAAGGGCAAGGTGGTCATGGATCGCGCCGTGGCGGTGCTGAGCGATTTCGTCATCGGCGCCAACGAGAACGACCAGCACTACACCGGCGCCAACATCGGCCGCGACTTCGCCGAGCCGGAGATCGCCGACATCCGCAATGTCGTCGAAGGCGACCCCTCGCCCGACGGCAAGGGCCTGCTGGCCATCTGCCGCGGCATCGAGGTCGGTCACATCTTCCAGTTGCGCACCAAGTACTCCGAAGCCATGGGCTGCAAGTACATCGGGGAGGACGGCAAGGAACACGTGATGGAGATGGGCTGCTATGGCGTGGGCGTGACCCGCATCGTCGGCGCCGCCATCGAGCAGAACAACGACGCCCGCGGCATCATCTGGCCGGATGCCATCGCACCCTTCCAGCTGGTCATCGCACCGATGGGCTGGAGCAAGTCGGAGGCTGTGCGCGCCGAAGCCACGAAGCTTTACGAATCGCTCAGCGCCGCCGGCATCGAGGTGGTGCTGGACGACCGCGACGAACGCCCCGGCGTGATGTTCGCCGACTGGGAGCTGATCGGCGTGCCGCACCGCGTCGTGATCGGCGACCGTGGCCTCAAGGAGGGGCAGGCCGAGTACCAGGGCCGTCGCGACGCCGAAGCCACCAAGCTGCCGCTCGCGGAACTGGAAGCCTTCGTCAAGGCGAAGCTGCTGAAGCCGTAAATCGACCTCATGCGCCTGCCTTCCCTGTTCTCGTTGCCGCTGGTTTTCCTGCTCTGTGCCTTCGCCGGCACGGCGCAGGCTGGCGCACAGCGCGAAGAGGACCTGTCCGCCAGCGTGCGGGCTGCGTTGCACGCCGCCGTAAGCGATCGCTCTTCACCCGAGCCCGTTTTCCGGTCTGTCGAGGAAAAACACCGCTGGCTCACCGAGATGTCGGCCAAGCTGGTAAAGCGCATGCCGGACGCCCAGGAACGCGTGGACTTCCTCAAGACCGTGCATTACGAGGCCACCCGCGCCGGCCTTGACCCGCAGCTCGTGCTCGGGCTGATCCAGGTAGAAAGCGGTTTCAAGAAGTACGCCGTATCCAGCGCGGGGGCGCGCGGCTACATGCAGATCATGCCGTTCTGGGTGCGGGCAATCGGCACGCCCGACAACAACCTCTTCCATCTGCGCACCAACCTGCGCTACGGCTGCACGATCCTCCGTCACTACCTTGATATCGAGAAGGGTGACCTGTACCGCGCGCTAGGCCGCTACAACGGCAGCCTCGGCAAGCCGCAGTACCCCAGTCTGGTACGCGGTGCCTGGGAAAAACACTGGGCCTACGTCCCTGCCCGCCTCGCGCAGGTCGACAACGGCACCAGCGCGCGCTAAATCAAAGGAATAAACGCTCCGGCCGGAGCGTTTAGACCATGCGATTTCCGCACATCCCTGGAGGCCAAAATGAACAACAGCAAGCTCCACCTGGCGCTCGCCTGCGCCGTACTCGCCTTGTCCGCCTGCAGCACCATGTCCGGCCCGGCTGCGCCTGCCGCCACCCGCGACGGGGTGCTGGCCAACGACAAGGGCATGACGCTCTACACCTACGACAAGGACGCTGGCGGCAAGAGCGTGTGCAACGGCCAGTGCGCCATCAACTGGCCACCCCTGATGGCCAAGGCTGACGACAAGGCCACCGGTGACTGGACGGTCATCACCCGCGACGACGGCAGCAAGCAGTGGGCCTACAAGGGCAAGCCGCTGTACCTGTGGATCAAGGACACCAAGCCGGGCGACAAGAGCGGTGACAACGTCGGCAACGTGTGGCGTCTCGCCAAACCCTGAACGGCGTCGTAGTACCGGAAACAGAAAGGGAGGCCGCGGCCTCCCTTTTCCTTTCTGCTGCCTTGCCGGTATCGGTCGCTAGTACTGCGGCCCGCTCACGTAGTTCTCGAAGCGGGTGTACTCGCCGAGGAAGGTCAGTGGCACGGTGCCAGTCGGGCCGTTACGGTGCTTGCCGATGATGAGTTCGGCCTTGCCCTTGTCCTCGGTGTCCGGGTTGTAGATCTCGTCGCGGTACACGAACATGATGATGTCCGCATCCTGCTCGATGGCGCCGGATTCGCGCAGGTCGCTCATCACCGGACGCTTGTTGGGACGCTGCTCCAGGCTGCGGTTAAGCTGTGACAGCGCCATGATGGGCACGTGCAGTTCCTTCGCCAGCGACTTCACCGAGCGGGAAATCTCGGAGAGCTCGGCGGAACGGTTGTCGCTCTCCTTGTGACCCGTCATCAGTTGCAGGTAGTCGATGACCACCAGACCCAGCTTGCCGCCACACTGCCGGTGCAGCCGGCGTACGCGGGCGCGCAGGTCGACGGGGTTGAGGCCCGGCGTCTCGTCGATGAAGATCGGTGCCTCGTGCAGGCGTCCGAGTGCGTACGAGAGTTTCTGCCATTCGTCGTCGGTCAGCTGGCCGGTACGCAGCTTGTGCTGATTGAGGCGCCCCACGGATGAAATGAAGCGCATGGCGAGCTGGGTCGCCGGCATTTCCATCGAGAATACGGCGACGGGCAGCTTGGCCTCCAGCGCCACCGCTTCGGCGATGTTGAGTGCAAACGAGGTCTTACCCATACCGGGGCGCCCCGCCACCACGATCATGTCGGTGGCCTGCAGGCCGGAGGTCATCGCGTCCAGATCGGCCAGGCCGGTCGGTACGCCGGTCACGGCGGCCGGGTTGTCGCGGTCGTACAGCTCCTGGATGCGCTCCACCACCTGCCCGAGCACAGGCTGGATGGCCACGAAACCGCTCTTCTGGCGGCTGCCTTCGTCGCGGATGGCAAGGATGTTGGCCTCGGCCTCGTCGAGGATCAGCGCAGCATCGCGCCCGGCCGGCGAGAGTGCCTTGGCAGCGATCTCGTCACCGACGGTGACGAGGCGGCGCAGGATCGCGCGCTCGCGCAGGATCTCGGCGTAGCGCCGGATGTTGGCCGCCGACGGTGTGTTGTTGGCGATCTCGCCGAGGTAGGCCAGCCCACCGACGTGGGTGGCCTCGTTGTTCTTGTCCAGCGACTCGTAGACCGTCACCACGTCCGCCGGCTTGCCGTGCTCGATCAGCTTGGCGATGTGCTGGAAGATGCGACGGTGTTCGTCGCGGTAGAAGTCTCCGTCGCTGACCAGGTCGCCGACGCGGTCCCAGGCTGCGTTGTCCAGCAACAGGCCGCCCAGCAGGGACTGCTCGGCCTCGATGGAATGCGGCGGCAGCTTCAGTGCGGCAATTTGCGGATCGACAGCGGGAGGCTGACCGTCGCGACGGTTCTGGGCCATGAAGGACTCCTGAGGGGACTGCAGATTCTACGGGGTGTTTCGTCAACTGGACGTGGTTGTTTAGCCAGCCAACTCCATGTGCTTCACGCAAAGAAAAAGGGCTGCCTTGCGGCAGCCCTTTTTTCCGAAGCACGACAGCTTACTGTTCGCCTTGCACCACGACCTTGATCGTGGTGACAGCATCGGCGTGCAGCGCGATGGACACTTCGCTCTCGCCCACGGCCTTGATCGGGCCATTGGGCAGGCGCACGGTCGACTTCTCGATGGCGATGCCTTGAGCAGCCAGACCATCGGCGATGTCGGCGTTGGTCACGGAGCCGAACAGGCGACCATCGACACCAGCCTTGCGGTTCAGCGTCAGGGTGAAGCCTTCCAGCTTGGCGACCAGACCTTGCGCAACGCCCAGCTTCTCGGCGGCGACGCGCTCGAGCTCGGCGCGGCGGGCTTCGAATTCAGCCAGATTGGCAGCGGTGGCACGCTTGGCGTGACCCTTCGGGATCAGGAAATTGCGGGCGTAGCCGTCCTTCACGCGGACGACGTCACCGAGGTTGCCCAGGTTGACGACCTTGTCCAGCAGAATGATTTGCATGTTCTCGGTCCTCTTACTTGTGCAGATCGGTGTACGGCATCAGCGCGAGGAAGCGGGCGCGCTTGATGGCGGTCGACAGCTGGCGCTGGTAGCCGGCCTTGGTGCCGGTGATGCGCGCCGGCATGATGCGGCCGTTCTCGGTGATGAAATCCTTCAGGATCTCGATGTCCTTGTAGTCGATCTCTTCGATCTTCTCTGCCGAGAAACGGCAGAACTTGCGACGCTTGAACAGGCCGCCACGGCTACCACCGCGTTCGTCCTTCTTCTTGTTACCAGGTCTGAAAGCCATTTTGTGTTCCTTCCAGTAATTCCACTGTTCTTACATGCAGCACCGGCATCTTGCTCTTGAGGCTGCGGGAGGCGAGAAAGCCTTCCAGCCTGAGCAGGCTGCCCGGTGGCAGCGCATTGATCTGATGAGCCAGCGCTCCGATGGCCGAGGCTTCGATCTCACAGGACACCTCGCGCTCCACTTCGCCTTCCACCTGCTTCGACTTGTGCCCGACGCGGAATTTCACGACGGGCAGGCGGGCCGGGGTATAGCGCAGGGCATCGCGTTCAAGCAGATGCCCGCTGAAGCGGACGGTGTTTTCCGTGAGGGGCCTCGTGTCGTCCGGAGACTCAGGCAGCACTCGCCTCGGCGGGCTTGGCTTCGTCCGATGCAGGCGTCAGGGACTTGGACTTCTCTTCCTTCATCATCGGGGAAGGAGCAGTCACAGCCTTCTTGGTCTGGATCGTCAGGTGACGCAGGACGGCGTCGTTGAACTTGAAGCCGTGCTCCAGCTCGTCGAGCGTTTCCTGATCGCACTCGATGTTCATCAGCACGTAGTGCGCTTTGTGAACCTTCTGGATCGGGTAGGCCATCTGGCGGCGGCCCCAGTCTTCCAGGCGGTGGATCTGGCCGTTGCGGCCGGTGATCAGCGTCTTGTAACGCTCGATCATCGCCGGAACCTGCTCGCTTTGGTCCGGGTGGACGATGAATACGATTTCGTAATGTCGCATGGACACTCCTCGTGGGTTGAAGCCCCCCGGCATGCGACCGGTGGAGCAAGGAAAAAAAGCGCCCGTGGGGCGCTTTGACATCAGTAATGCAAAGAGCGGTCTGGCGGAGAGGGCGGGATTCGAACCCGCGGTGGGGTATTACCCCACACACGCTTTCCAGGCGTGCGACTTAAACCACTCATCCACCTCTCCAGGCGCAGGGGCGGCATTATAGCAAGAATCAATGGCTTGGGCGCAAGCCCAATCTGGCGTTACCCTTCGGCCCGACATGCCGGAATCCACAAAAACGACATTCGCGGGAGGCGCAAGGTGAAAGCAGCCGGGCCGATCATTGCCGTCATCGCGCTGCTGGGCGTCGCCTGGGCGCTATATCGTGCCTGGAGCGTCTGGCGCGAGCGCTTCGGCAACCGCGATTCGCTGGAAAGCTCCCGCGAGATGGCTTTGCTGGCAGAACTACGCAAGGCCTCGTCGGAAGCGCCCGAGACGGTGATGGTCCTCGACCCGCCGCCGCGCCCCAAGCGTCCGAAACCGGTCCAGCCGCCGGTCACCGGTCCGGAAACCGTACCCGTCGGAGATCCCACGCCAGCCACGCCGAGGATGCCGGCCGCGTCGGTGCCGGCATTGCTGGATGCAGTCGGTCGCGTGGTGTTCTTCCTGCTGAAGATCGAACTGAACGACCACGAAGTGCTGTCACGCGTGGACCCGGCCATCTTCCTGCCCGGCCACGACACCGCACTGCCGCGTGCCACGCTGGATTTCGTGGTGTGCCGCCGGGACTTCACGCCCGCAGCGATCATCATGGTTCAACGCGGAGACGCGGAGGAGCCCTTGCGCGAGCGCGTCATCGCCCTGCTCAGCCAACGCGGAATGAAGGTTCTGCGCTGGAAGGTCGGTGCGCTACCCGCGCGCGGCAGCGTGCGGGACGCCGTACTCGGCACGGGTTGAGCCGACCGCACGGTACTGCCACCTGCAGCACCGTGCAGCGACCTGCGGCTACAGCACTTCGGCCGCGTGATCCGCCAGGCGGGAACGCTCGCCCCGCTGCAGCGTGATGTGCCCGCTGTGCGCCCAGCCCTTGAAGCGATCCACCGCGAAGGTGATACCTGAACTGCCCTCGGTGAGGTAGGGCGTATCGATCTGCGCGATGTTGCCCAGGCAGACCACCTTGGTGCCGGGACCGGCACGGGTGATCAGCGTCTTCATCTGCTTGGGCGTCAGGTTCTGCGCCTCGTCGATGATCAGGAATTTGTTGATGAAGGTACGGCCGCGCATGAAGTTCAGGCTCTTCACCTTGATCCGCGTACGGATGAGGTCGCGCGTCGCCGCCCGGCCCCACTCGCCGCCGTAACCGCCCCCCTCCTCGGCACCGCCGTTGAGCACGTCGAGGTTGTCCTCCAGCGCACCCATCCACGGCGCCATCTTCTCTTCCTCGGTACCCGGCAGGAAGCCGATGTCTTCGCCGACCGGCACGGTCACGCGGGTCATGATGATCTCGGAGTAACGCTTGGTTTCCAGCACCTGGGTGAGGCTGCTGGCCAGCGTCAGCAGCGTCTTGCCGGTACCGGCCTGGCCCAGCAGGCTGACGAAGTCGATTTCCGGGTTCATCAGCAGGTTGAGCGCGAAGTTCTGTTCGCGGTTGCGTGCGACGATGCCCCACACGTTGTTCTTGTGGTGGCTGAAGTCGATCAGCGTCTCCAGCACCGCCACCGGGCCCTTCACTTCCTTGACGATGGCCTGCAGCGGATTGTCGCCTTCCTGGAAGACCAGTTCATTGACGATCATGTCCGCGACCAGCGGGCCACGCACGCGGTAGTAGGTGCGACCGCCCTCCTTCCAGGACTCCATGCCCTTGCCGTGGGTGTCCCAGAAGTCATGCGGCAACTCACGCATGCCGGTGTAGAGGAGATCCGTGTCCTCCAGCACCTTGTCGTTGAAGTAGTCCTGCGCCTCCAGGCCCATGGCGCGGGCCTTGATGCGCATGTTGATGTCCTTGGACACCAGGATCACCGAACGGCCGGGATCGCGCTCGCGCAGGAACATCGTCACGGCGAGGATCTGGTTGTCCGCCTTGGCGGTCGGCACGGTGGCCGGCAACTGGGTGGCGATCGCCTCGGTCTGCAGGAACAGGCGCCCGCTGGCCAGCTCCTTCGACGGGCCGGACAGCGCGATGCCGGCCTCGATGCCTTCCAGCGAGCCGGACACGATCTCGTCCATCATGCGGCTGGCCTGGCGGGCGTTGCGCGCCACTTCGGTCATGCCCTTCTTGTTGTTGTCCAGCTCCTCCAGCACCATGATCGGCACAAAGAGGTCATGCTCTTCGAAGCGGTACAGACTGGTGGGATCGTGCATCAGCACGTTGGTGTCGAGGACGAACAGCTTGGTAGAGGAAGCAGCTTTGGCGGTGTTTTTGCGGGTAGCCATAGTTATCCAGGACAAGTGACACAAAGTGGCAGAAAGGCACAGGGGCCTGACGGCCCCTGATTTACAACGACTTCACGTAATCGAGTACGTCCTTGGCATGGCCTGGCACCTTTACGCCGCGCCATTCACGACGCAGCACGCCTGCCTTGTCGATGACGAAGGTGCTGCGCTCGATGCCCAGCACCTGCTTGCCGTACATGTTCTTCATCTTGATGACGCCGAAGGCCTTGCAGAGGGCCTCATCCGCGTCGGACAGCAGTTCGAAGGGCAGCTCCAGCTTGCACTTGAAGCCTTCGTGAGACTTCAGGCTGTCGCGCGACACCCCCAGGATCACCGCGCCGGCCGCCTCGAATTGCGGATACAGGTCGCGGAAATCCGTGCCCTCGGTCGTACAGCCGGGCGTGTTGTCCTTGGGATAGAAATACAGAACGACTGATTTGCCGCGCAATGCGGCGAGGGAGATGGTGCTGCCACCCGTTGCGGGGGCGGTGAAATCCGGCGCGGCCTGGCCGATCATCGGGCTCTCTCCAGTGGGAAGCTGGGGTCCAGCGTATCGGCAATTCCGGGGCCTCGCAACAGCCTTTGCAGCGTGTTCGTGGCGACTCTTCCAAGCCCTTGATTTCAATCTGCGTCGCTGATGGACAGGTCCGGCAGAGACTGGCCTGCTACCCGCGGGTCACTCCTCGAACAGCAGGGCAGCCAGCACTTTGCGGCCTTCACTGGCCAGCACGTTGTAGGTGCGGCAGGCGGATCCGGTGTCCATCACCTCCCAGCCCACGCCAGCCTCGATCAGCGGGCGCAGCAAGGCCGGGGCCGGGAAATGCTGGCGCTTGCCGGTGCCGATCAGCACGACACCAGGCGCTTGTTCCAGCAAGGCGGCGAAGTCCGCCGCGACAAGACTGTCGCGATCCCGCGCCCAGGGGCCGATCACGGCTTGCGGGGTCAACACCACGCTGCCGCGCAGCGTCTCGCCAGCGACCACGACACCGGAACTGTCGTAGCGCTGGATGAGGAGCGTGCCGTCGGCGGAATCACGATGGAGCTTCATGGGAACGGGGAGTGGGGATTGATTGGCGATCAGGTCGAACGAGGAACAGACAAGCGAGACGCAGGCGGCAACCGGCGAGAAACTGCGATCGCGGCGGAAACGGTTGCTGCGGGGCCGTAGAGGCTTCGCTATCATACTGTTTCTTTGAATCAAGCTGCCGGCAACGCCGTCCGGCAGGGGTTGCACCCGATGAACAAGCCTGAACCGCTGCGCGTTGCGCAGGACCCCTCGATGCCTTCCACCCCGCGCCTCATCGCCAAGTCCACCAAGCTCGCCAATGTCTGCTACGACATCCGCGGCCCGGTGCTGGACCGCGCGCGCCAGATGGAAGAGGAAGGCCAGCGGATCATGAAGCTGAACATCGGCAACGTGGCCGTGTTCGGGCTGGAGCCGCCGGACGAGATCGTGCAGGACATGATCCGCAACCTGCCCGACGCCGCCGGCTATACCGACTCCAAGGGCCTGTTCGCGCCGCGCCGCGCCATCGTGCATTACTGCCAGCAGAAGAAGATCGCCGGCGTGACGGTGGACGACGTATACCTCGGCAACGGCGCCTCCGAGCTCATCGTCATGAGCATGAACGCCCTGCTCAACGCCGGTGACGAAGTGTTGCTGCCCGCGCCCGACTACCCGCTGTACACGGGTGCCGTCGCCCTTTCCGGCGGCACGCCGGTGCACTACCTGTGCGACGAGGCCTCGGACTGGATGCCGGACATCGCCGACATCCGCCGCAAGGTGACGCCCAACACCAAGGCCATCGTCCTCATCAACCCGAACAATCCCACCGGCGCGCTGTACCCGCGCGAAGTGCTGGAGCAGATCGTGCAGGTGGCGCGCGAGCACCAGCTCATCGTGTTCTCCGACGAGATCTACGACAAGACGCTGTACGACGACGCCGAGCACGTCAGCATCGCCTCGCTGGCCGACGATGTGCTGTTCCTCACCTTCAACGGCCTGTCCAAGAACTACCGTTCCTGCGGCTATCGCGCCGGCTGGATGGTGGTGTCCGGCGACAAGCGCCATGCGCGTGACTACATCGAAGGCCTCAACATGCTGGCCTCGATGCGCCTGTGCGCCAACACACCGGGCCAGCTCGCCATCCAGACTGCACTGGGCGGCTACCAGAGCATCGACGACCTGGTGCGCCCCGGTGGTCGCCTGCGTCGCCAGCGCGACCTCGCCTACGAACTGCTCACCGCGATTCCCGGTGTCACCTGCGTGAAGCCCAAGGCCGCGCTGTACCTGTTCCCGAAGCTCGACCCGAAGATGTACCCGATCCAGAACGACCAGCAGTTCATCCTCGAACTGCTGGAAGCGGAACGCGTACTGCTGGTGCAGGGCACCGGCTTCAACTGGAAGACGCCGGACCACTTCCGCATCGTCTTCCTGCCGCACGAGGACGACCTGCGCGAAGCCTTCACGCGCATCGCGCGCTTCCTCGACCAGTACCGGAAGCGGCATGCCTGAACTGCGGTGAAACGTGAAAGGTGAAAGGTGAAACGTACAAACCTTGAACCGCTCCACGTTTCACATTTCACTTTTCACCTTTCACGCCCCTGAACAATGAAACCCATCAACGTAGGCCTGCTCGGCATCGGTACCGTCGGCGGTGGCACCTGGACGGTGCTGTCGCGCAACCAGGAAGAAATCACCCGCCGCGCGGGTCGTCCGATCCAGATCACCGCTGTGGCAGATCGCAACACCGCGCTGGCGCAGAGCATCGTCGGCGACAAGGCCCGCGTGACGGCGGATGCCTTCGATGTCGTGCGTGACCCGAACATCGACATCGTGGTGGAGCTGATCGGTGGCTACACCATCGCCAAGGAACTGGTGCTGGCCGCCATCGAGAACGGCAAGCACGTCGTCACCGCCAACAAGGCACTGCTGGCCGTGCATGGCAACGAGATCTTCGCCGCTGCGCAAAAGAAGGGCGTGGTCGTGGCCTTCGAGGCTGCGGTGGCTGGCGGCATTCCCATCATCAAGGCGCTGCGCGAAGGCCTCACCGCCAACCGCATCCAGTGGATCGCCGGCATCATCAACGGCACCACCAACTTCATCCTGTCCGAGATGCGCGACAAGGGCCTGGCCTTCGCCGACGTGCTGAAGGAAGCCCAGCGCCTGGGTTACGCTGAAGCCGACCCGACCTTCGACATCGAAGGCGTGGATGCCGCGCACAAGGCCACCATCATGTCGGCCATCGCCTTCGGCATCCCGGTGCAATTCGACAAGGCCTATGTCGAAGGCATCACCAAGCTGGAAGCCTCCGACATCAAGTACGCCGAGCAACTGGGCTATCGCATCAAGCTGCTGGGCATCGCCAAGCGCCGTGACGCTGGTATCGAACTGCGCGTACATCCCACGCTGATCCCTGCCAAGCGCCTGATCGCCAACGTGGAAGGTGCGATGAACGCCGTGCTGGTGAACAGCGACGCCGTCGGCGCCACGCTGTACTACGGCAAGGGCGCGGGCGCCGAGCCGACCGCTTCGGCGGTCATTGCCGATCTGGTGGACGTTACCCGCCTGCACGCCGCCGACCCGAACCACCGCGTGCCGCACCTCGCCTTCCAGGCCGACCAGCTGAAGGACCTGCCGGTCCTGCCGATCGACGATGTGCAGACCGCCTACTACCTGCGCATGCGCGTCGAGGACAAGACGGGCGTGCTGGCCGATATCACCCGCATCCTCGCCGACGGCGACATCTCCATCGACGCGCTGCTGCAACGCGAACCGGCGGAAGGCGAACAACAGACCGACATTATCCTGCTGACCCACCAGGCGGTGGAGAAGAACGTCAACGCCGCCATCGCACGCATCGAATCGCTGAAGACCGTCGTCGGCAAGGTGACGAAGATCCGTCTGGAAGAACTGAACTGATGGCGTGAAACCTGATGCCGCGCCACGCGCTACGGTGAAACGTGAAACGTTGAACCGCTGAGCTTCGGCCACGTTTCACTTTTCACCCTTTCACTTTTCACATCGCCATGAACTACCTATCGACGCGCGGCAAGGCGCCGCAGAAGCGCTTCTCCGACATCCTGCTCGGCGGCCTGATGGAAGACGGCGGCCTGTCGCTGCCGGCCACCTACCCGCAGGTCAGTGACGCGGAACTGACCGCCATGCGCGCGATGAACTACCGCGAGCTGGCCTTCGCCATCCTGTCGAAGTTCGCCGACGACATTCCCGCTGACGACCTGCGCGACATCGTCGAGCGCACCTACACCGCGGAGGTGTATTGCAACGGCCGTCCGGATTCCGACGCTGCGCAGATCACGCCGCTGCGCAAGCTGGACGACACGCTGTTCCTGCAAGAACTGTCCAACGGCCCGACCCTGGCCTTCAAGGACATGGCCATGCAGCTGCTCGGCAATTTGTTCGAGTATGTGCTGGCCAAGCGTGGCGAGACGATCAACATCCTCGGCGCCACCTCGGGCGACACCGGCTCCGCCGCCGAGTATGCGATGCGCGGCAAGCAGGGCGTCAAGGTGTTCATGCTGTCGCCGCACAACGCGATGAGCGGCTTCCAGCGCGCGCAGATGTACTCGCTGCAGGACGCAAACATCTTCAACATCGCCGTGCGCGGCATGTTCGACGACGCGCAGGACATCGTGAAGGCGGTGTCCAACGATCTCGTCTTCAAGGCGAAGTACAAGATCGGTGCGGTGAACTCCATCAACTGGGGCCGCGTCGTCGCGCAGGTGATCTACTACTTCAAGGGCTACCTGGCGGCCACCGCATCGAACGACCAGCAGGTGAGCTTCGCGGTGCCCTCCGGCAATTTCGGCAACATCTGCGCCGGCCACATCGCCCGCATGATGGGCCTGCCGATCCGCCGCCTGATCCTCGCCACCAACGAGAACGACGTGCTCGACGAATTCTTCCGCACAGGCGCCTACGTGCCGCGCAAGACCGCCGACGTGCACGTCACCTCCAGCCCGTCGATGGACATCTCCAAGGCCTCGAACTTCGAACGCTTCGTGTTCGACCTGGTGGGCCGCGACCCGAACGTGGTGCGCGAGTTGTGGAAGGCGGTAGACACGGGCGGCAGCTTCGACCTGTCGGCCACGCCCTACTTCCCGCGCATGGACGAGTTCGGTTTCGTGTCCGGTCGCAGCAGCCACGCCGACCGTCTCGCGACCATCCGCAGCGTCTACAAGGAGCACGGCCTGATGATCGATACGCACACTGCCGACGGCCTCAAGGTGGCCCTGCAGCATCGCGAGCGCGACGTGCCGACCATCGTGCTGGAGACCGCCCTGCCGGCGAAGTTCGAGGAGACCATCATCGAGGCCCTGGGCGAGAAACCCTGGCGGCCGGCGTCCATGCAGGACATCGAATCATTGCCGCAACGCGTGGAGGTGATGGGCATCGATGCGCAAGCGGTGAAGGACTACATCGTCCGCAACGTCTGAGCAGTAAGACGCGAGCAGACGCAAACGGAAACGGCCGCAACAGCGGCCGTTTCTTCATTCAGTACCCGCTTCGCTCAAGGCAAGATCTGTTGCGAGAAGCCAGGGTTCGCGGGGACGGCGGCAAGTTTGCGCAGCCCCACCGGAGGCACGAACTCAGCTTGCGGCGTCAGGCTCATGCCGGCATCGACCAAGGCTGGCGGAAGCGTCCCGGCGGGAATCGTCACCGCCTTGCCCAACCACTTTGCGGCGCGCTTCGGACGGAAGTCCTGCCTCACGGCCAACGCGAAATCCTCCCAGCTCGTCATCACCGTACCCTGCTCCACGCTACCGGCCGGCAGCTTCCACATCTTTCCGCCCACCAGCAGGTTGTTGTAGGCCACGACCCGCGGCTCGCCCTTGCGCACCACGACATAGTCGCCGCCATTCGGCCGGTCATTCACCAGGGTGTTGTGGCTGAGGTAAAGCGCGTTCTGTGCATGCGTGCCTTCGGCACCGTAGGAGACCACCGCGGAATTGTCGGTGGTCGCTTCCTGCTGGATCAGGTTGCCCACCACGACCGCGACACCACCATCCGGAAACTCCAGCTCGTAGCTGGCCTTGCCGCCCGGCTCGTCGGTCAGGCGGTTGTAGGCGATGTAGTTGCTTGCCGCCCGGCTCTTCAGCAGATGCCCCACCTTGGCATGGTGGAAGTAGCTGCCGGTGACCACCAGCCGCGCGATGCGGCCGACGTACAGGTTGTGCGTCTGACCGGTACTGTCGCCGTTGTGGCCGAACTCGCTGTCGTGGATGAACAGCGAGATGTCCGGCTTGTTGGCGACCAGGATCCCGTTCTGGTTCTCGAGGAAGCGGCATTTGCGCACCGTCAGCATGCCGCTCTCCAGGCGGATGCCGGCACCGTTGCGGTCGGGCACCTTGGTGTTGCTGAACTCGATGCCCTCGACGCTGAACTCGCCGCCACGCATTACCCAGATGGCCTTCCCCTCGGCCGACATGCCCATGGCGTTGATGCGCACCGGGCCGTCCACGGCGCGGATCGCCAGCTTGCGCTGCGTCCAGATGGCCACGTCGCCGGCGTAGTCACCCGCCTCGATCTCCACCACGTCACCGTCTTTCGCCAAGGCCGCGGCGTCGGAGATCGATCGCAACTCGTGCGGCTCCTTGCCCACCCGCAGCGTGGCGGCTTCGGCTATGCCCGAAGCCAGCAGAAGGGCAAGCAGAGCGACGCACGCGGCCAGGGAACCAAGTGACCGCGGGCAAAAACGGGGCAGACTGGCTTGCATCGATCTTCCTGACAGATGGTGATTGTCCGACGATAATCCGCACAAGTACGTGGTGGCGGCCGCTCGCATTGATGGAAGCGGAACGATAACGCACGGCACGGAAATTTCTGGCGCAGTCGCCCGTTTGGCGCAGAAGCCCGGGCGGCGATTCTGTTTTCGAATGACAACCCGAAGGGGTCGATCATGAAGAAGCTCGCTGCAGGACGCCCCGGCATTGCGGCGCTGGCACTATGCCTGATCGTGATGTCACCTTCTGCGCTCGCACAGCCGGTCGCCGACCCCGTGCTCGTGGAGGTAGGCTTCATGACGGTGGAAGAGTTCCAGAGCCTCGACGCTCCGGCCCAGGCCCGCTATGCGGCGGGGGTGGTCGATGGCTGGTTCAGCAGCGCGCTGTACGGCTCATCGACCAGCCGGCTGGCGCGGATCAAGGGCTGCATGACCGGACTGGACCCCGTGCAGGTCGCCGACATCTGGCGCGCCTTCATCACCCGCCACCCCGAACGCGCGCAACACCAGATGAGCGTGGTGGCGTACGCGGCGACCAGGGAAATCTGCGAACGGTGATGGTGGCCCCGTACACCGGGCGGGACGAAGGACCAGATCGGCCGACTGGTGCCCAGGAAGGGACTCGAACCCCCACGTATTGCTACGCCAGAACCTAAATCTGGTGCGTCTACCAATTTCGCCACCTGGGCTCCACGAACCCGCCAGACGGCGGATTGCGAAGAGGCGGCAGTATAACGCCGTCCGCGCCGGGGCCGGTCATTCGCGCGGGCTATACTTGCGCCCGCCATGCCGGTCGAGCATTACGAAAACTTCCCCGTCGCCTCCCTGCTGATGCCTGCGCACCTGCGCGAGCCGGTGGAGGCGATCTACGCCTTTGCACGCAGCGCGGACGACATTGCCGACGAGGGCGAGGTGCTGTCGCGACACCGCCTTGCGCAGCTGAACGACTACCGCGTCGAGCTGGACCGCATCGAACGGGGCGACACCAGTGTCGATCCGATGTTCGCGCGGCTTGCCCGTAACGTGCATACCCACGCCCTGCCCGTGCAGCTGCTGCGCGACCTGCTGGACGCGTTTTCGCAGGACGTGGTGAAGAAGCGTTATGCCGACTTCCCCGAGCTGCTGGACTACTGCCGCCGCTCGGCGAATCCCGTCGGCCGCCTGCTGCTGCATCTGTACGGCCACACCAGCGCCACGCAACTCGCGCGCAGCGACAGCATCTGCAGCGCACTGCAGCTCATCAATTTCTGGCAGGACGTCGCCGTCGACTGGCGCAAGAACCGCGTCTACCTGCCGCAGGACAGTCTCGCCCGTTTCCATGCTGAGGAAGCACAGATCGACAAGGCACGCGTGGATGAGCACTGGCGTGCCCTGATGCGCTTCGAAGTCGATCGCGCCCGCGCCATGTTGCTGGGCGGCGCGCCGCTGGCGCTCGAATTGCCGGGACGCATCGGCTGGGAGCTGCGCCTAGTGGTGCAAGGTGGGCTGCGCATCCTGGAGCGCATCGAGGCGGTCGGCTACGATGTGTTTCGCCATCGCCCCCAACTCGGCAAGGCGGACTGGCTACTCATGGCCTGGCGGGCGCTCCGTATGACCCGCGGCGCGACGCCTTCCAGTGCGGACAGCCGGGACACCCAGACCAGACCCCGGGCCTGAGCGGCCCGACACGAATCACACCAAGCGGCCCAACGCGAGTCACCGTTACACCGTTTCATGAACCCCTTCGACTACTGCCAGCAGAAGGCCGCGGCCAGCGGCTCCAGCTTCTACTACAGCTTCCTCTTCCTGCCCGAGCCGCGGCGGCGCGCCATCATGGCGCTGTACGCCTTCTGCCGCGAAGTGGACGACGTGGTGGACGAAACCCATGACCTCACCCTGGCGCAGACCAAGCTGGACTGGTGGCGCAAGGAGACGGCGGCCATCTACGGCGGCACGCCCACCCACCCGGTGGGGCTGGCGCTGAAAGAAGTCATCCGCGACTTCAACATCCAGCAGGCGCAGTTGCAGGAAATCATCGACGGCATGCAGATGGACCTCCAGCAGACGCGCTACCTCGACTTCAAGGCGCTCAACCTCTACTGCTACCGCGTCGCCAGCGTGGTGGGCCTGTGCGCCGCCGAGATCTTCGGCTACCAGGACCCGCAGACGCTGAAGTACGCGCACGACCTGGGCCTCGCCTTCCAGCTCACCAACATCATCCGCGACGTGGGGGAAGATGCACGACGTGGCCGCATCTACCTGCCGGTCGACGAACTGCAACGCTTCAACGTACCTGCACGGCAGATCCTGGATGCGCAATACAGCGACGAGTTCCGTGCGCTGATGGAGTTCCAGATCGACCGCGCCGAGCAGTACTACGACCAGGCCCTGGCGCAACTCCCTGCGGGCGACCGCAAGAGCCAGCGCCCCGGCCTCGTCATGGCGGCCATCTACCGCACGCTGCTGCGCGAGATCCGTGCCGATGGCGGACGGGTGCTCACCTATCGCACGGCACTGACGCCGGTGCGCAAGCTGTGGATCGCCACCACCACCTGGATCAAGGGCTGAGAGGGATGGACGCCAGCAGCATGGACGCCAGCAACTGCCACGTCGGCATCATCGGCGCCGGATACGCCGGCCTCGCGGCCGCCGTCGAGCTGACCCGGGCCGGCATCACGGTGAGCGTGTTCGAAAGCTCGCGCACGCTCGGTGGCCGCGCCCGCGTGGTCACCAAGGACGACTACACGCTGGACAACGGCCAGCACATCCTGGCGGGCGCCTACACCGAAACGCTGAAGCTCATGCGCACGCTGCGCGTACCGCCACGCAAGCTGCAGACCGTACCCTTCACGCTGAACGTGCCGGGCCGCATCGACCTGCGCGCCGCCAGCCTGCCGGCGCCGCTGCACCTCGCCTGGGGGCTGTTGAAGTGCAAGGAGTTGAGCTGGGCCGACCGTTTCGCCGCCATCCGCCTGGTGCGTCACCTCAAGCGTCGCCGCTTCGCGCTGGAGGCCGACATCACCGTCAGCGAGCTGCTGAACCAGACGAAGCAGACCCCGCTGCTGCGCGAACTCATGTGGGAGCCGCTATGCGTGGCCGCGCTGAACACGCCGGCCGAGATCGCCTCCGCCCAGGTCTTCGCCAATGTGTTGCGCGATACGCTGGCAGCCGGCGCCACCGCGTCCGAGCTGCTGCTGCCGCGCACCGACCTGACCGACCTGCTGCCTTTCCCGGCCACGCTCTACCTCAACCGCAGTGGCGCATCGGTCTACACCGCCACCCCGATCCGCCGGGTGCAGGGCGACAGCGGTGAATTCCAGCTGGAGGGCGATGCGCACCCGCACATCCGCTACTCGCACGTCATCGTGGCCACCGCCCCGTACCACGTCAGCGAGCTGCTGGCGGACTACGAGGGGCTCAGCCAGCTGCGCCAGCAGATCGACAGCCTGCCCTACGAGCCGATCACCACGGTCTACCTCGCCTACGACGAAGCCATCGGCCTGCCCGACCCCATGGTCGGTGTGTCCGGTTCGGTGGTGCAGTGGTTGTTCGACCGCGGCCAGCTGGGCGGCCCGGCCGGCATGATTGCCGCCGTGATCTCCGGCAGCGGCCCGCATACCAGCCTGTCGCGCGAGGACATCGCACTGAAGGCGCACGAAGCGGTGGAGGCCCTGCACCCCCGCCTCCCTGCGCCGAAGTGGTCGCAGGTCATCACCGAGAAGCGCGCCACCTTCTCCTGCCGCCCGGGCATCGTGCGGCCGCTCACCATCACCCCGTTGCCAGGCCTGTTGCTGGCGGGTGACTACGTGGACTCGCCCTACCCCGCCACGATCGAATCTGCAGTGCGGTCCGGGCAGGCAGCAGCCCGGCACATCATGCGCGGCCTCGGCGTTACGGCACCCGCCTTCGCGCTCTGAGCGTCACAAAAAAAGGGAGGCCGAGGCCTCCCTTTTTGCTGGTCGCTACGCGGTTCAGCGCTTCGGCGGCTTCACCGCCGAATTGAAGGCATCGCTGGAGGCCTTGGCGACCTGTTCCATCGTCTTGCGGGCGGCGTCGAAGGTGTTCTGCAGGGCCTCGGCCGCGGCATGGCTGTTCATCGGCATGCCCTGCAGGAAGTTCTGCATCGCCTCGATCATGTCCTGGCTGCCGCTGGCCAGCTGGGCGCTGACCATCTTGCTCATCTCGCCCTGCACTTCTGCGGTGATTTCCGCGATGCTGCGGCTGCAGGAAAACATCTGTTCCGCCGCCTGCTGGGCGTAGCGGGCACGCAGCTCCATGGCCTCCTGCGGCGTCTTGACCTGGCTCATCGCGCGGGCGCTTTCCACCCCGCCCTCGAACATGTCGCGGGCCACCTGCATCTGCAATTGCAGGATGCGTTGGGAATTTTCGATCGACAACTGAGCCAAACGAACTGCGGATTCGAGGTTCTTTTTCTGCAGAGCGGCAACGGCTTGCTCGGGCTTGCTGGACATTGTTGGACTCCCGTTCTGGTGTGGGGTAGAAGCGGTGATGACTGCAAATTCCTTGCCCGACCCTCGTCGGCCGGTTATGCCATAGGCTTGAAACATAGCATCGCACCGGCCCTGGCGCGAGGCGCTGCATGTCTCAGCCCCGCACCATACCGCGATCCGGGCCGGCTTGAAACCTGAGGAATCTCCCCAATCTTGGAGGGAACCCCAGGATCCAGGAGATTTCCATGCGCATCGACAAACTCACCACCAAATTCCAGCAAGCCCTGGCCGACGCCCAGAGTCTTGCCGTCGGCCATGACAGCCAGTACATCGAGCCCCAGCACCTGCTGCTGGCGCTGCTGCAACAGGAAGACAGCGGCGCCGGCCCGCTGCTGGCGCGCGCCGGCGTCAACGTTCCGCCGCTGAAGGCCGCGCTGGACCGCGCCATCGACAACCTGCCACAGGTGCAGGGCCACGGCGGCGAGGTGCAGGTCGGGCGCGACCTGTCCAACCTGCTGAACCTCACCGACCGCGAGGCGCAGAAGCGCGGCGACCAGTACATCGCCAGTGAAATGTTCCTGCTTGCGCTCACCGAGGACAAAGGTCCGACCGGCCGCCTGCTGAAGGAGCATGGTGGCGCGCGCAAGGCGCTGGAAGCGGCCATCGAGGCCGTTCGCGGCGGCGCGGCCGTCGATAGCCAGGAGGCCGAAACCCAGCGCGAATCGCTGAAGAAGTACTGCCTGGACCTCACCGAGCGCGCCCGCAGCGGCAAGCTGGACCCGGTGATCGGCCGCGACGACGAGATCCGCCGAGCGATCCAGATCCTGCAGCGCCGCACCAAGAACAACCCGGTGCTGATCGGCGAGCCCGGCGTCGGCAAGACCGCCATCGTCGAGGGTCTGGCCCAGCGCATCATCAATGAAGAGGTGCCCGAGAGCCTGAAGGGCAAGCGCGTGCTGTCGCTGGACATGGCCGCATTGCTGGCCGGCGCCAAGTACCGCGGCGAATTCGAGGAACGCCTGAAGGCGGTGCTCAACGACATCGCCAAGGAAGAAGGCCGCATCATCGTCTTCATCGACGAGATCCACACCATGGTCGGTGCCGGCAAGGCCGAGGGGGCGATCGATGCCGGCAACATGCTGAAGCCGGCGCTCGCCCGTGGCGAGCTGCACTGCATCGGCGCGACCACCCTGGACGAGTACCGCAAGTACATCGAGAAGGACGCCGCGCTGGAGCGCCGCTTCCAGAAGGTGCTGGTCGACGAGCCGAGCGTGGAGAGCACCATCGCCATCCTGCGCGGCCTGCAGGAGAAGTACGAGCTGCACCACGGCGTGGACATCACCGACCCCGCCATCGTTGCCGCGGCCGAGCTGTCGCACCGCTACATCACCGACCGCTTCCTGCCGGACAAGGCCATCGACCTGATCGACGAAGCCGCCGCGCGCATCAAGATGGAAATCGACTCCAAGCCGGAGTCGATGGACAAGCTCGACCGCCGCATCATCCAGCTGAAGATCGAACGCGAGGCGGTGAAGAAGGAGAAGGACGAGGCCTCGCAGCGCCGCCTGGGCCTGATCGAGGACGAGATCGCGCGCCTGGAGAAGGAGTATTCCGACCTCGACGAGGTGTGGAAGGCCGAGAAAGCGCAGGTCGCTGGCAGCCAGCACATCAAGGAGGCCATCGAGCAGCTCCGCGTGCAGATGGATGAAGCCAAGCGCCGTGGCGACTGGCAGAAGATGAGCGAACTGCAGTACGGAGAACTACCCAAGCTGGAGGCGCAGCTGAAGGAAGCGGAATCCGCCCAGTCTGCCCCGCAGGCCAACCGCCTGCTGCGCACGCAGGTCGGTGCGGAGGAGATCGCCGAGGTGGTGTCACGCGCCACCGGCATTCCGGTCGCCAAGATGCTGCAGGGCGAGCGTCAGAAGCTGCTGCAGATGGAAGACAAGCTGCATGAGCGGGTCATCGGCCAGGACGAGGCCGTGCGGCTGGTGTCGGATGCCATCCGCCGCTCGCGCGCCGGCCTGTCGGACGAGAACCGCCCCTACGGCAGCTTCCTGTTCCTCGGCCCCACCGGCGTCGGCAAGACCGAGCTGTGCAAGACGCTGGCGAACTTCCTGTTCGACAGCGAGGAGCACCTCATCCGCATCGACATGAGCGAATTCATGGAGAAGCACTCGGTATCGCGCCTCATCGGCGCGCCTCCCGGCTACGTCGGCTACGACGAGGGCGGCTACCTGACCGAACAGGTGCGGCGCAAGCCCTACTCCGTGATCCTCTTCGACGAGGTGGAGAAGGCGCACCCGGACGTTTTCAACGTGCTGTTGCAGGTGCTGGATGACGGCCGCATGACCGATGGGCAGGGCCGCACCGTGGACTTCAAGAACACGGTGATCGTGATGACCAGCAACCTCGGCAGCCAGATGATCCAGCAGATGGCCGGCGAAACCTACTCGGCGGTGAAAGCGGCCGTCATGGCGGAGGTGAAGACCTTCTTCCGGCCGGAGTTCATCAACCGCATCGACGAGGTGGTGGTATTCCACGCGCTGGCGGATGTGCATATCCAGAACATCGCGAAGATCCAGCTCGGCTATCTGCAGAAACGCCTGGCAAAGCTGGAGATCGGCCTGCAGGTGTCCGACGCGGCGCTGGAGGAAGTGGCCAAGGCGGGCTTCGACCCGGTGTTCGGCGCGCGGCCGCTCAAGCGGGCGATCCAGGAGCACATCGAGAACCCGCTGGCACGCGAGATCCTGGAAGGAAAGTTCGGCAGCAAGGACACGGTGATCGTGGATACCGACAACGGCCACATCGCCTTCCACAAGCCGAACTGACAGCCCGGCCGGAACCGCCAGACCAACGGGCAGCCTGCGGGCTGCCCGCTCATGCCGCCTCAAGCCAGACGCATAAACGCCGTAATCCACGGGAGTGGTGTCCGTTCGACGGGACCACTCCCTTTTCGTGTTCATTGGCACCCTTGAAAGGCGGCTGCATTGACCACTCTTCCGCAACGGCAATGGACCTGGCTGCTGGCCATATGGGTCGGGCTCGCATTGTTCATTGCGGCCGCCGGCCTGTTCGTCGGCCGCCTGCTGGAAGAGCAGGCGCTGGCACCGATCCGTACCTTCCAGCTGCAGCGCGTCGCACGTCTCGCCGAAGGCCTGCAGACGAACCTGCGCAAGCCGGTGGAAGACATCCGCTCCCTGGCCGGCACGCGTGCGGTGCAGGCAGTCATTCCGCATTTTTCCCCCGCTGCGCTGGACCAGCTGGCCGACCAGTTCATGCTGCTGGCCAATGGCAACTCGCGCATCGACCAGTTGCGCCTGCTGGATGCCCGTGGCATGGAATGCCTTCGGATCAACCACCGCCACGGCATCAGCGAGCGGGTGGCGACCCAGGACCTGCAGGACAAGGCCGGCCGCTACTACTTCGAGCGCAGCCGGACGCTGGCACCCGGCCAGATCTTCGTATCCCGCATCGACCTCAACGTAGAGAACAACCGCATCGAGCAGCCCATCCAGCCGACGATGCGGGTCGCCACGCCGCTGCACGGGCCGGACGGCAGCCTGGCTGCGGTGCTGGTGCTCAACGTGGCCATCACCGAGCTGAGCACCAGCTTCCGGCGCGAAACGACGCCGGAGAATCCCGTGCTGTTCGCAGACCACGAGGGATACTGGCTGAAGGCGCCGCGGCCGGAACTGGAATGGGGTTTCCAGCTGGAACGCCCGGACGCGCGCATCGACCGATACGAGCTTGCACTCGCCGACGTGGTCAACCAGCCCGAGCGCCAGCAATTGCGCAGCCGCTCCGGCCTGTGGAGCCTGGACCGTACCGACCTGCCGGACCTGCCCGGCGTCGCCTTGCCGGGAGAACGCGGCCCGCAGGAGTTCAACGGCCTGCTGATCGCGACCTTCGTTCCTGAAGCCGTACTGCAGGAGGCCACCCGGCGCGGCCACGCGCTCACCTGGGTGCTGGCACTCGCGGTCTGGCTGTTGCTGGCAGTGGGCAGCACCGTGCTGATGATGGCTTTCGAAGCCCGCAAGCAGCAGGCCCATGCTGCCGAACAGGCGCGGGTCCGCCTCCGCCTTGCGTTGCTGGGCGGCAAGCTGTCGATGTGGATCTACGACTTCGACAAACCGGGCCTGTACCTAAACGCAAGCTGGGAACAGATCACCGGCCACTCGCAGGGCCCGCGCGACCTCGACGGCTGGCTGGCGCTGATGCATGCCAACGACTGCACCACCATCCGCAATGCGCTGGAGGCCATGGGCAGCGGCCGGCAGACGACCCTCGACACCGTGCTGCGGCTACGCCATCGGGATGGCAACTGGCTGACCCTGGCCTGCTACGGTGGCGTGGTGGAGTACGACGCCCAGGGCCGACCACGACAGGCCGCTGGCGTATTGCGCGACCAGTCGGCACTGGCCTACAGCGAGCGCCGCCTGCAGATGGCCTTGCGGGGGGGCGAGCTGTGCTGGTGGGACTGGCATCTGCCGAGCGACCGCATCGTGCTGGACGAACGCTTTTCGCAGATCACCGGCGTGGAATACCGACCAGACATTGCCCTGTCGGCCAACGCCATCCTCGGCACCCTGGTGCATCCGGACGACCTGGCGGACGTACAGGAATCCCTGCAGGCCCACTGCTCTGGCAAGACCGGTTTCTACGCCACCGAGACCCGGCTGCGCCGGGCCACCGGGGGCTGGGCCTGGGTGTCTTCGCGCGGCGAAGTGGTGGAGCGCGGCGAGGACGGCACCGCCGTGCGGATCGTCGGCACCTTTCACGACATCACTCCGCGCAAGGAACTGCAGCTCGCACTGATCGCGGAGCGGGCCTCGCTGGAGCAGAAGGTGGAGGAACGCACCCGCAACCTCGACCTCGCCCGGGCCGAGGCGGAGCGCGCCAACATGGCCAAGAACACCTTCCTGACCAACATCTCGCACGAGATGCGCACCCCGATGCACGGCATCATCGGCTTTGCAGACATGGGCGCCAAGCATGCCGGCCAGGCGCCGCCGGACCTGCTCGTCACCTACTTCGACTCGATCCGCCAGAGCGCCAGCCGGCTGCTGTCGCTGATCAACGACCTGCTGGACATCTCCAAGCTGGACAGCGGCATGATGAGCTTCCACCCGGAGCCGATCGACCCACGCTACCTGGTGGAGAGCCACACGGCCGAGCTAGAAGCCCTGGCGCGCCAGAAGAACCTGCGCTTCCGCGTCGAGCTTGCCCCTGACCTGCCGCAGATCGTGGCCGACCCGGTGCGCATCGGCCAGGTGCTGCGCAACCTGCTGGCCAACGCGATCCGCTATTCGCCCGAGGCCGGTGTCATCGCCATCACGGTTGACCGCGCCGGCAGGGCCTTGCGCTTCGTGGTCAGCGACGAAGGCTGCGGCATTCCGCCCGACGAGCTGGAGAGCATCTTCGAGAAATTCGTGCAGAGCACCCGCACCCAGTCGGGTGCAGGCGGCAGCGGCCTGGGGCTGTCTATCTGCAGGGAGATCGTCGCCCATCACGGCGGCCACATCCAAGCCTACAACAACCCCGAGCGCGGCAGTTCGTTCGAATTCGTGCTGCCGCTCGACAAGGAGGCAGCATGACGAGCCGACGGATTCTCGTCGTCGACGACGAGCCGATCAACCTTGCCCTCACCAAGGCTTTCTTCTTCGGCATGCCGGACGACGTGACGCTGGCCAGCTCCGGCACTCGCGCCCTGGAGCTGCTGGAAGACCCGCAGCAGCACTTCGACGTGGTGCTGCTCGACCTGATGATGCCGGGCCTGGACGGCTTCGAGGTGCTGCGCCGGATCCGCACCCACCCGCTGCACCGCGAACTGGCCGTGATCGTCCAGAGCGGCAACGGTGACGTCGGCCACATCGATCGCGCCATGCGCGGCGGCGCCAACGAGTACCTGGTGAAACCCTTCGTGCTCGACACCCTGCTCAGCGCACTGGGTCGGGTGTGCAGCGAACCCGGAACGCGCCAGTAGGCCAGTGGGGCAAGCCGGCCGCCCAGCAAAAAGGCCACGCAGTTGCGTGGCCTTTTTGCTGGGACCGGACAGGCTCAGATGGCTTGCTCGTTGGTCTCGCCAGTACGGATGCGCACCACCTGCTCCACCGAGGACACGAAGATCTTGCCGTCGCCGATCTTGCCGGTACGCGCCGACTTGACGATGGCCTCCACCGCCTGATCGACGATGCTGTCGGTCACCACCACTTCCACCTTGATCTTGGGCAGGAAGTCCACGACGTACTCGGCGCCGCGGTACAGCTCGGTGTGCCCCTTCTGGCGGCCGAAGCCCTTCACCTCGGTGACGGTCAGGCCGGTGATGCCCACTTCCGACAGTGCTTCGCGCACTTCGTCCAGCTTGAAAGGTTTGATGACGGCCTCGATCTTCTTCACGTCGTTCTCCGCGGTGAAAATGTAAGTCGTCCGGAGTATAGCGGATGGCGCAAGATCGCTGGGCGCAAGGGGCCGCCCAGCCCTCAGGCAGCGAGGCCGAGCGCCCGCCGCACCGCGGTCGTTACGTTGGCTGCATTGAAGGGCTTGACCACGTAACCACTGGCGCCGCCGGCGATGGCCGCCTGCACGGTTTCGCGCTCGGTCGCGCCCGTCACCATCAGCACCCGTACCGAAGGAAGTTCAGCCTTGATGGTCTGCAGGACTTCCAGGCCGTTGCTGCCCGGCATCTGCACATCCAGGCAGACCAGGGCCGGCTTGAGCCGGCGTACCACCTGCAGCGCAGACTCGCCGTCCTTGGCCTCGCCGATCACGTCCAGGCCGTCCTGGCGCAGGATGCCGCGCAGCATCGCCCGCGTCGTGTCGTTGTCGTCCACCACCACTACCGTTGAACTGGTCATCACTCCTCCGCTTCGCGCGCCTCGTCGCGCACTGCTACCACACGGTTGCGGCCCTGGGCCTTGGCGTCATACAAGGCATCGTCGGCCACCTTCAACAGGGCGTCGCCTCCCGGTCCGCTGCGCTGAGGCCAGGTGCAGGCCACGCCGATGCTCACCGTCACCATTCCTGACGCCGTGCCGGCATGCACCATGCCCAGCGCCAGCACTGCCTGCCGCATGCGCTCGGCCAGTGCGACGGCACCGTCCAGCGGCGTTTCCGGCAGGATCACCGCGAACTCCTCGCCGCCATAACGCGCCGCCAGGTCGGTGGGACGCTTCAGCTGCTCATGCAGCACGCGCGCCACGCTCCGCAGGCAGTCGTCGCCAGCCTGGTGCCCGTACAGGTCGTTGTACTGCTTGAAGCTGTCGACGTCGCACATCAGCATCGCCAGGCAGGAACCGTTGCGCGTGGCCCGCCCCCACTCACGGGTGAGGAACTCGTCGAACTGCCGCCGGTTTGCGATGCCCGTCAGACCATCGATCGCCGATAAGCGCAAAAGTTGCCGATTGGCTTCATCCAGGCGTCGGGTCAGCACGACCAGCGAATAGCGCATCTGGGCGATGCGCTGCATCGCGCGCACCTTGGCGGTCAGCACGAGCTCGCTGACCGGCTTCACGAGATAGTCGTCACCGCCCACCGCGATGCCACGCTCCAGGTCCTCGTCGCTGGTGCGCGCGGTCAGGAAGATGATCGGCGTCCATTCGCCATCGTTTTCCAGCTGGCGCAGGCGCTTGGCCACTTCGTAGCCGTTCATGCCCGGCATGATGATGTCCAGCAGCACCAGCTCCGGCCGGTGCTCCTTGAACATCTCGATGCCGCTGGGGCCGTCGCGCGCCATCAACGGCTCGATGCCGATCTTGCGCAGCTGGTGGCAGACCAGCGTCGCACTCGTGAGGGTGTCCTCGATGACCAGCGCTTTCATGCGGACGACTCCCGCTCGGTAATGCCCGACCAACGCACCCCTTCAATGGGTGTGCGAGCCGCGGGTGTTTGGATAGAATCCGTCTCTGGTCGAAAACGGCAGGAAACGATGAAGCCTTTAACTCTCATGGCCGGGCTGTTCGTCGTGCTGGTCGGACTTTCCGGCTGCGCAACCACCCACCCGGCAGTGCAGGCCGACGCTGGCGAATCCACCGCCCCGTCCCGCCCCGCGGCATCGCCAGCCAGCATCGCCGCGCTGGCGAGCCCGAACGACCGCAACCTGGGACTGGACACCGAGCTGCGCGACCCGCAGATGCGGCCGGCAGCCGCCACGGTGATCGTTCCGCTGGCACCGCCGCTGAAAACCATTGCCACCCGTGACCTGACCGTGGAAGCGCCGGATATCTGGGCGCGAATCAGACGTGGTTTCGGCATGCAGAATCTGTATGGCCCGCTCGTGGATGATCGCCAGCAATGGTATCTCGCGCGACCGCAGGCGCTCACCGTGATGTTCGAGCGCTCTCGCAAATATCTGTATCACGTCGTGATGGAGTTGGAAAAACGCGGCATGCCCACTGAACTGGCGCTGCTGCCGCTGGTGGAAAGCGCGTACAACCCCAACGCCCTGTCGTCGGCGAAGGCCGCCGGCCTGTGGCAGTTCATTCCGTCGACCGGCAAGAGCTTCCAGCTCGCGCAGAATTTCTGGGTGGACGAGCGTCGCGACATCATGGCCTCCACCGACGCCGCGCTGACCTACCTGCAGGCCATCTACGAGATGCACGGTGACTGGCACCTCGCGCTGGCGTCCTACAACTGGGGCGAGAACGCGGTGGCGCGCGCGGTGAACAACAACCGTGCAGCCGGCCTGCCGGTCGACTTCAACAGCCTGCGCATGCCCAACGAAACGCGCTATTACGTGCCCAAGCTGCAGGCCCTCAAGAACATCATCCTGCACGCCGAGCAATACCACGTCAGCCTGCCGGCGATTCCCAACACGCCCTACTTCGTGACGGTGCCGCGCCAGGACGGCATGGACGTCGCGCTGGCCGCGCGTCTGGCCGAGATGCCGCTGACCGAGTTCCGCGAACTGAACCCCAGCTACAACCGCCCGGTCATTCCCGGCCACAGCGACGCCCCGCTGCTGCTGCCGATCAGCAATGCACAACGCTTCGAGGCCAACCTGGCCCAGCACAACAGCCCGCTGATGAGCTGGCGCACCTACTCCGTGCCGAAGGCCGAGCGCGTCGAGCAGGTCGCCCAGCGCCTGCGCGTCCCGGTCGACACCCTGCGCACCGCCAACAGCCTGCCCCCCCGCGCCCGCCTGCGTGCCGGCTACACCCTGCTGGTGCCGGCCCAGGCGCAGGACCTGATTGCCAGCGCGCCTGTCTCCCCCTCCGAACGCAAGGCAACAACGCCTTCGGCGAAGACACAGGCCAAGGGCAAGCAGGCCACGCGCAGCGCCAGCAAGAAGGCGCCTGCCAAGCAGGCCAAGGCGCCCGCCCGCAAACCCCCGGTCCGCGTGAGCGCCGCAAGCGATCAGCGCGGCTGAGCCGCACCGGCCCCTCCTCCGCACCGGCCCCCTCATGTGGTCTGCACGCATCACCCTCGCCGCCATCGCGGCTCTGATGCTGTCGGCATGCAGCAGCACCCGCCTTGCCTCCACCTGGCACGCACCGGATGACCCGCGCACGCCCATGCGCAGGATCGCGCTCTTCGTCGCCCTGAAGGACACCGAGACCGCGCGCTTCATCGAGGACGAACTCAGCCGCAAGCCGCCGGAAGGCGTTGCCATCACGGCCGGCCACACGCTCGCCGTTTCGCCTGCCATGCCGTCCGACGAAGCCAAGGCCGCGCTCACCGGCAAAGGTTTCGAAGGCGCCATCGTCACCCGCCTGGTCACCGTGGACGAACGCGACGTCTACCATCCGCCGGAAGCCAATTTCGTCGGCGACCCCTGGGTGTTCGCCCCCCGCTACCGCAGCTTCTGGGGCTACTACCCGTACGCCTACACAACCCTGGTGTCGCCCGGCTACGTGAGCCGCGAACGCCGTTTCATCGTCGAGACCATCCTGTACCGCCTGCCGGAAGGCAAGCCGGCCTGGTCGGCCGTCACCGAAAGCCTCAACCCGGCTTCCACGCTCGTGATGATCAACGAGGTGCGCGCCATCGCCACCAAGCAGTTGCGCACGGCCGGCCTGATTCCGCCCGCCGCGCGCTGAGCCGGCTGTCGTCCCGCATGTCTGCAGCGCAGTCGCCCGGCTTTGCCCTGTTCGAAGACAACCTGGACCAGCAGCGCGCACTCCTGTTGCATGACTGCAAGACCTGCATCGAACTGCGTGCCGGCGATGACGTGGAGGCTTTCTTTTCCCGTCTGGACGAAGCCCGCGCTGACGGCGCCTGGCTGGGGCTGGTGGCGCGCTACGAGCTGGGCTACCTGCTCGAACCGCACTTGCGCCCCTTGCTGGAAGGCGACGGCTGGCTGCTGCGCGCATGGGTGTTCGGCCGGGCCAATGTCATGGAAGGCGGCACGCTGGATGCGTGGTGGCAGGCGCAGCTGGCAGCCTTGTCGCCGCAGCAGCGCGAGGCCGGGCTGCTCGGCCTGCAGCCGGAACGCCAGCAGGCGCAACATGTCGTGCAGGTCCGGCAGGTGCTGGATTACATCGCTGCGGGCGACTGCTACCAGGTCAATCTCACCTTCCCCTGCACGGCCAGGGCCTACGGCGATCCGCTCGCGCTCTACGCCCGCCTGCGCGCCGCACAGCCGGTACGGCACGGCGCCTTCATCGCCCACCAAGATGGCTGGCTGCTGTCGCGCTCGCCCGAACTCTTCGTCGCACGCCAGGGCAGTACCGTGCAATGCCGGCCCATGAAGGGCACCGCGCCACGCTCGCCGGACCCCGGCACCGACGCGGAACTCGGCCGCGCGCTGCAGGCCTCCGAGAAGAATCGCGCCGAGAACCTGATGATCGTCGACCTGATCCGCAACGATCTTGGCCGGCTCGCGCCACCGGGTGGCGTGCATGTCACCCGGCTGTTCGAGCTGGAGCCCTACCCGACGGTCTTCCAGATGACGTCAAGCATCGAGGCCGCCCCGGTGAACGCCCCCTTGCGCGACATCCTCGCCGCCCTCTTTCCCTGCGGCTCGGTCACCGGCGCGCCCAAGCTGCGGGCGATGGAGATCATCGCGGAACTGGAGGACACGCCACGCGACGCCTATTGCGGCGCGGTCGGCTGGCTGGCGCCGGACGGCGACTTCTCGTTCAACGTGCCCATCCGCACCCTGTTGCTGGACCGCCAGCGCGTGGGACGACTCAACGTCGGCAGCGGCATCGTCGCCGATTCCGACCCGGCGGCCGAGTATGCCGAATGCCTGGACAAGGCGAGCTTCGCCGGCGCGCTCGTCGGCGAGCTGCGGCTGATCGAAACCCTTCTGTGCGAGCCGGGCTCGCGGGACCTGCCGCGGCTCGCACGGCATCTTGAACGGCTGCGTCGCTCCACCGCGGAACTCGGTTGGCGCTACGACGAGGCAGGCCTCCGCGCAGCGCTGGTGGCCGCCTGCGCACCGTTGGCCAACGGGCCGCACCGGGTGCGCCTGCTGCTTGCACCCGACGGCTCCGCGGAAGTCACCACCGCGCCACTCGACCCGCTGGCACCCACGCAAAAGGTCGGCCTGGCCACCATGCGCCTGGAACCCGACGATCCCCGCCTGCGCTACAAGACGACCGCGCGTCGCTTCTACGACGACGCCCTGCGCGAGGCGATGGCTGCCGGACTGTTCGACATCCTGTTCCTCAATACGCGCGGCGAACTGTGCGAAGGCGCGCGCAGCAACGTCGTGCTGGAGCTCGAGGACGGCCTGTGGACGCCGCCGCTGGACTGCGGCCTGCTGCCCGGCGTGATGCGGGCAGAACTGCTGGACAGCGGACGGGTGAAGGAGAAGTTGCTGTACGAGCAGGACCTGCGCACGGCCCGGCGCATCTTCGTATGCAATGCGCTGCGCGGCCTGATTGAAGTCGGACTGGAGGATGTGGCGGAAACGCCATGAAGCATGGCCAAAAGAAAGCCCACGCATGCGTGGGCTTTTTCCTTACGACCGCAGCCCGGCCTATTGCGCGCTGCGACCCTTCACCCATTCATCGAACTGCTCGACCGTCATCGGCCGCGCAAGGTAGTAGCCCTGCATGACCTCGCAACCGAGATCCAGCAGGACCTGCTGCTGCTCCTCGGTTTCCACGCCTTCGGCCACCACACCCAGCGAACGGTTGCGGGCCAGCGAGATGATGGTGGCCGCGATGGCCCGATCCGCCGGATCGCCCACCACGGACTGCACGAAACTGCGGTCGATCTTCAGGCAGGTGGCCGGCAGGCGCGCCAGCTGGCTGAGGCTGGAGAAGCCGGTGCCGAAGTCATCCACCGCGAAGCGCACGCCCATCTCGCGCAGCTCGTTGAGATGGCCCAGCACCATGTCATGGTCTTCCAGGCCGACGGATTCCGTGATCTCGAACACCAGGCGCTCGGCCGGCACATCGGCGTAGGCAATCATCTGGCGCACGCGGCGCGAGAAGTCCTCGGCACGGAACTGCACCGGTGAAATGTTGATCGACAGGTCCAGCTTGTCGAGCCCCAGGCGACGCCAGGCCGCGAGGCGATCCAGCGCCATCTCGATGACCCACAGGCCCAGCTCGTGGATCATGCCGGTGCGTTCGGCCAGCGGGATGAAACGGTCCGGCGTGACCATCTCGCCGTAGTCGTTGCGCCAGCGCAGCAGCGCTTCCACGCCCACCAGTTCGCCGGTGGTGGCATTGACCTGCGGCTGGTAGTTGACCGACAGGCCGCGACGGAAATCGATGGCGGCGCGCAGGCTGTGCAGCAGCGACACGCGGGTCTGCACGTCGTCGCTCATCTCGCGCGAGAACATGCTGTGCGCACCGCCGCCAGCCATGCGTGCCTGGTTGAGCGCGAGGTTGGCGTTGCGCAGCAACTCCACCGCGCCACCCTTGGTGTCGGCCACCCGCACGATGCCCAGGCGAACCTGCACGGCCAGGGCATGGCCATGTACGAAGAACGGCGCCTCGAAGGCGCGGCGGATCGCCGTCGGGTCGATGGCGCCTTCCGGTCCGTACAGGCCGAAGGCGTCACCAGCGATGCGTGCCATCGTGACGCCACTGCCGGCGGCCGCGCGCAGGCGCTTGGCCACCGCGATCAACAAGGTGTCGCCACAACGGTGACCCAGCGCGTCGTTGATGTCGGAAAAGCGCACCACGTCGGCAATCGCCAGGCAGCGCTGGCCACCCTGGCGGGCGAACAGGTCCTGGTCGACATCGGCCAGGAAGCGCGTGCGGTTCGGCAGGTGCGTCAGCGGGTCGAAGAAGGCGAAGAAATCCAGCCGTTCGATGAGATCCACGTTCTCGAAGCCCACCGCGAGGCTGGCCGCGAACAGGCTGAGCAGGCGCTTTTCGAGTTCGGTGATCGGGCGGCCGACGTCGAAGTAGGCCACCGCATCACGGGTACCGCCACCCAGGCACATGGCGAAGGTGGCATCGTCGAAGACACAGGTCTTGGCTGCCAGGCAGCGACGCACGACGCGTTGCATCTCGCCCTCGCCCACCTTGTCGAGCGAGGCGCCGATCAGCGGCGCGAAGCGGCCGGCCGCATGCAGCACCTGCAGCCCGGCATCGATCGGGTCGGGCGTACTGGGAGGTTCCACGCAGACTACGCCATGAGCCGTGACGCCCATCATCTGCGCGATGCGCTCCAGCAGGCTGCGGGCGTATTCGCGCGCAGAGCGGATGCGGAACAGGGAATTGGCGGAATGCGCGACATCGGCCAGGCCGCGGTTGCTGGCCTCGATGGATTCCAGCTGGGCGTAGGCGCGGATCGCGGCCGTCAGCGTGGTGATCAGCCGGGTCTGGGTGAGCTCGGACTTGGTACGGTAATCGTTGATGTCATAGCGGCGGATCACCTCCAGCTCGGGGGCATACCCTGGCTGGCCGGTGCGCAGCACGATGCGCAGGGTGCGCAGGCCGATCTGGTCGCGGATCGTCTCCACGAGGCCCAGGCCGGCATGCGGCGTTTCCATGACCACGTCCAGCATGGCCACGGCCACGCCGGGCACGGAACGCAATACGGATTCGGCCTCGATGGCGCTGTGGGCGTGCAGCAGTTCGAGCGGGCGGCCGTCTACCTCGACGCCGCGCAGGGCGAACGCGGTGGCGCGGTGCACCTCCTCGTCGTCGTCGGTAATGAGGACCCGCCAGGGCGGCGCAGTGCTGCCCCGGACGTTGCCAAGCTGGCTGTCATCGCTTTCGTCAGCGAACAGGAAGGGATCGTCCGGCGTCTCCGAACCCGCCCGACGCGTCGGCATGAAGCCACCGATCATCGATCCATTCCCCCCTTGGCGAAGAAGCTGTTCCGGTCTGTTCCTGCCATCTTTTGTGCTGGACCTTGCTGGCCTGTCTCCTGTTATCGGCGCCGCTTACCAAAACCTTACGACTTTCGGCCTACGGGTGGCCGGCGGCGAGCCTTGGTGTTTCTACGTATCTGCCCGCCGCGCTGCCCATGAGTGGCTCGCCTGGTCGCAGAAGCGCGCCATCTGCAGGTCGAGTTCGGTCACGCCGCCCGCACTGTGGGTGCTGAGCAGGACGTCCACACGGTTGTAGACGTTGGACCATTCGGGGTGGTGGTCGAGCTTTTCCGCCATGAGCGCCACGCGGGTCATGAAGGCGAAAGCCTGATTGAAATCCGTGAAGGTGAACTGGCGGCGGATTGCGTCACGACCATCGACGCGTTGCCAGTCCGGCAAGGTACTCAGGGCCTGCTGTAGCTGGGATTCCTCCAGCCGTGTCGGTCTCATCCAACTCTCCTGCTACGAGTTCCGTACCGAGGTTCCACCGCGTCAACGTTGGCGCGGCGGGCATCGACATGCCATCAAGCATGTCGCGACCGAAGCTTAATGTTTACTGCAAAGAAAAATCAACGCGAGCACCCGGTCTGTCTGAATTTTCTTTGGTCGCTACATTCGGCGCATTGATGATGAAAAGGCGTTCGCCCGCCACCTTCCCTTTATCCACCAGCCAGTTGCGCACGGCCTGGGCACGACTGCGCGCCAACGCCTGGATGTCGCCATCACTGATTTTCACGTTTGCCAGCAGGCGCGTTTCCATCTCCGCGACCGGCACATCGCGCTGCATGCCGATGAGGTTGCGCGGCTTGTCCATGGGCTCGGCGCGATAGGCCTCGGCCAGCAACTGCGGATACTCCTGCGGCGTAATGACAAGCTCTTCCACCGAGCCGACGGCCTCGCCCCGCTTCACCATGGCCTGCGCCTTGAGGCTGCGCAGCTTCGCCTGCAGCTGGGCCCGGCGCACCGCGTCCAGCTCGCGTTGCGCGTCGGCGTGGCCGGCAATCTCCAGCTTGAGGGCCGGACGCGAGGCCAGGGCTTTCGACAAGGCCTGCAGCTTTCCTTCCGCTTCGGCATCCAGCTTGGCGGTGCCGGGTGCAAACGCGACATAGGCAAGGTCCACGTCCTCACCCCCGCTCACCATCGAGGCCAGCAAGGAGAACGGCGCGGTGACCGCGCGGGTGATCAGGTTGCCGATCACTCTCAGGATGACGCCGCCGACGGAGAACTGCGGATCGTCCAGCGACCCGGACACTGGCAGGTTGATGTCGATGTCGCCACGGCTGTCTCGTAGCACGGCCACGGCGAGCATGACCGGCAGCTTGGTGGCGTCGGGGCTGTCGACCTTCTCGCCGAACGTCAGCTGGTTGAGCACCACATGGTTTTGCGCGACCAGCCTGCGGTTCTCGATCTTGTAGGCAAGGTCCAGCGACAGCCGTCCGCGGGTGATGCCATAGCCGATGTACTTGCTGGAGTACGTCGAGGCGCCGGTCAGATCGACGCCGCTGACGCGCGCCTTGATGTCGAGGAACTGGTCGCGCCGCAAGGGATTGAGGCGCCCGTCGATGACCAGCGGGGCCGAGCGGTCCACGCTGCCGTCCACCCTCAGGGTGGCGATCGAGTCCGGCGCGGAAGACAGCCCCGACAGGCTGCCTTTCAGCTCGGTGAGCATGGCGTCGTAGTTGGGCCGGATCAGGCGATCGGTGTACGCGACGTTGCCGCCGTTCAGCACGATGCGCCCGATCGACACCGGCGGGAGATCCTTCCTGGGTGCCGGCACGGGCGCGGATGCCACCTGCGTCTGCGACCGTGCATCCTGCAGGCGCGCGTCCTCTTCGTCGCGTTGCGCCTGCGTCAGCTCCCGCAGGTTGAGCTCCCCGTCCGCACTGAGGATCAGCCGGGTGTACAGATCCTCCAGCAGGACTTCGTCCGCCTTGAACGACAGCGGTGACAGGCTGAGGTCGATGCCGGTCAGGCCGAAGGTCTTCCAGCGCAGGAAGTCGGCATCGTTGATCTGGTCGAACGAGTTGAAATCGGCCAGCGCCAGCGAACCAACATACGCGAATTTCGGCTCGTCCAGGCGGGTGAGGTCGAAGCGCAACCGGCCGTCCGCCGACAATGCCCCACGCGTCAGCAACACCCGGTAGCGCTCGCTCAGCCACGGCTGGGCAGGCAGGATGTCCACGCTCTTCAGGCTCACCTTCAGGTCGCCGCGCAGCGGCAACAGGCCCAGGCTGCCCGCCACGTTGACGCGCCCCCCCTTGTTGACCCGGCCCTTCATCTGCACACGGGCTTCACGCCCCTGCCGGGTGCTCAGTCCTTCCAGCAGGACTTCCTCTTCCACCACGTCCATGACCACCGGATTGCGTTCCTGGCTACGGTCCTCGTAGCGGACGGCCCATTCGCGCAGTTCGGTGCGCTTGATGTCGACCTCCCAGGTCGGCTCCGCCGCGCGCTTGCGTGCGTCCGCCGCGGGCGCCGAGCCGGTCACCGCGGCGAGGCGCTCCTGCGACACGCCGACGCTCGCCGCCACCTCCTGGACGACTTCGCGTGCAGCCTCCTGCGCATCCTCGCGACCGCCACTCACCGCCGCGACGATGTCGACCCCGCGTTTGTCGCGCAGCACCCGGGCACGCACCTTCGTCGACTTCGCCAGCTCGACCGCCACCGTGCGTGCCTTGCCATCCACCGCCACGCCCTCCAGCGACGCATCCGGCACCTGTATCAGCGGCGTCGCCACACCGCGACGCGACAGGCTGAACCCGCTCAGGCCGAGCTGGCCGCCCTCCACTTTCCAGCCCAGCTCGCCACCGGCGTCCGCGACGCTGTAGCGCGCCAGCAGCCGTGCCTTGCCGCGCACGTCGGCGTTGGGCAGCAGGCGGGCGTAATAGGGGCGCAGGCGTTCCAGCAGCAGGCCGGTCGCCGTCGCCTCACCGCTTGCGCTCAGCGGGCTGAGCCTAAAGCGTCCTTCATGGGTGAACTGTTCGCCGTCCGCGGCATCGGCCTTCAGGCTGAGGCTGGCTTCGGTCTTGCCGGAGAGGTCGAAGTTCTCCATGCGGACTTCCAGCGGCGTGAGCTTGAGGTCGTAGTTCCCGGGCACGGATTCGTCGCGCAGGTGCAGGCCGGACTGGGTGACCACCAGGCTACGGATGGTCACCACCGGCGCGGCCGCGGGTCTGGCGCCCGCCACCGGGGCGGATGCCGGCTTGGGCGCGGGTTTGCTCGCGGCCGGCGCGGGGCGCAGGCGTTCGAGATTGATCTTGCCGTCGCGGTCGCGCAGGACGCTCAGGTCCGCGCCGCCCAGGGTGATGGCTGCGATGTCCGCGCGCAGGGGGCGCGCCAGTGGCTCCACGCGGGTGAGGTCAATGTCCAGCGTCTTCCACGACACCACCGGCGCATTGGCCATGTCCGCCAGCGCGAAATCCGCCGCATGCACCTTGCCGGAGATGGTCAGCGTCGCGTCGCCACTGGCCGGCTGCGCCCAGGTCAGCTTGAGGTCCAGCCCCAGCCGGCCGGACTTGAGCTGTACCGGCAAGCCGGCCGGCAGGTAGGTCAGGTAGGACGTCAACGCGGTGGGCGCCAGCGTCAACGCCAGGCTGGCCTCACGGTGGTCGGTCGAGAACGGCCGCACCTGCCCCTGCAGGTCCAGTTCTGCCCCGTTGATGCGAGCCGCCACCCGCGGCTCGACGAAGCTGTCCACCCGTGAGGGGACGTTGGACAGGAAAGGCAGGCTGATGGTCAGGCCGTCGATTTCATGGCGGGTGGCCTCCGGCTGGTCGACATAGCGCAGGCTGCCACCGCTCAGCTGGATGTTGGCGACCGAGAAGCGGACCGGTTCGTCGTCCTCGTCGGCCGCCTTGGGCGGCCTGGCGGCAATGCGGTCGACGATGTCGGAGAAGTTGAAGCGCCCGTCCCGCAGACGTTCGATGTTCACGCCCGGCTCGTCCACCCGCAGTTCCCGCAGCACGGGCCCGCCGACGAACAACGAGCTGAGCTGCGCATCGGCCAGCAGGCTGCCGATGCGGACGAATTCGCCCTGGCCGTCGGCCTCGGCGATCCGCAGGCCACGCAGCCCCAGCTGCAGGCGGAACGGATCCAGCGTCAGCGCCTCGATGCTGACCTTGCGCCCCAGGGCCTCGCCGGCGGCCTGTTCGACCTTCCCCTTGATCCAGGGCGGCAGCACCAGGTAACCCAGCACGGCGACCAGCGCCACGAGGCAGGCCAGGGAAATGGCCGCCCATTTCAGGCGGCGGCGCGCCTGCCCACCCACCCTGGCCCAGACCCGCTGCAATCGCTCGCGCATGCTTGAACTCCACACGGAATGACGGCCAGATTACCAGCCCGCCCGGTGGAATGCTCCGCGACGGCCACCCCGTCACCAGCCCCACCGCCCGCCTTATCGCCCGCCCGATCCCGCCGCAGCCCGGGCGCCGCCTTCATCTTCGCGTCTCCAGACGGTCACGGGTTTGTCACACGGGGCACTTATCTTCACGGGGCATGATCTCCCTGCTCCAGTCCTGATGCCTCACGTCCGCTCGATCTTCCTGTCGGACATCCACCTCGGTACCCGCGGCTGCCAGGCCGACAGTCTCCTGGGCTTCCTCCGCCACTACGAAGCCGACAACATGTTCCTGGTGGGCGACATCATCGACTTCTGGGCGATGAGCCGCAGCATCCACTGGACGCGGGCGCAGAACACCTTCGTGCAGAAGCTGCTGCGCCGGGCCCGCAAGGGCACGCGCGTGATGCTGATCCCCGGCAACCACGACGAGGCCCTGCGCGAGTACTGCGGCACCCACTTCGGCGACATCGAGCTGAAGTACGAACACCTGCACATCGCCGCCGACGGCAAGCGCTACATGCTGCTGCACGGCGACGAGTTCGACCAGGTGACGCGCTACCACCGCTGGGTGGCGGTACTGGGCGACATGGCCTACAACCTGCTGGTGCGCATCAACACCTGGCTGTCGTGGGTGCGGCGCACCCTGCGCATCCCCGGCTACTGGTCGCTGGCCGGCTATGCCAAGCGCAAGGTCAAGACCGCCGTCAGCTTCATCTTCGATTTCGAGGATTCGGTAGTCCATGCCATGCGCGACCGCGGCGTGGACGGCGTGATCTGCGGGCACATCCACTGGGCCACGATCAAGGACATCCAGGGCATCACCTACATCAACTGCGGCGACTGGGTGGACAGCTGCACCGCCATCGTGGAACACCTGGACGGCCACATGGAGTTGGTGGAATGGCGCCTGGTCGCGCCGGAATTCGAGAAGCTGCCACCGATGCCGGACCCGGACGCCCTGACGCCCGCGGAAATGGCCTGAACGCACGACCTCGCGGGCCGTCCCCGGTCCCTCCTGACCACTCCGCAGGAACGCTAAGCACTTTGCCGGATGCAGTACCGGTCCCGCGGGCGGACAATGGCCGCATTCCCGCCGCCGGAGTGCCGCATGCAACTCACCCGCCTCGAACACGATCTGCTCGGTGACCGCGAGGTTCCCATCGCCGCCTACTACGGCGTGCATACCCTGCGGGCGTTTGAGAACTTCGCCATCACCGGTATTCCCATCTCCACCTACCCCGGGCTGATCCGCGCCCTGGCGTGCATCAAGCAGGCGGCGGCGCTGGCCAACCACGAACTGGGCCTGCTCGACGCCACCCGCATGCGTGCCATCGTGGCCGCCTGCGAGGAAATCCGCGGCGGCGCCCTGCACGAGCACTTCGTGGTGGACGTCATCCAGGGCGGTGCCGGCACCTCCACCAACATGAATGCCAACGAGGTGATCGCCAACCGCGCGCTGGAACTGCTGGGCCATGCCCGGGGCGACTATGCGCAGCTCCACCCCAACGAACACGTCAACATGAGCCAGAGCACCAACGACGTGTATCCGACGGCGCTGAAGATCGCCACGTACTTCGGCATCCTCGGCCTGGTGGAGGCCATGGCGACCCTGCGCGGCGCCTTCGAGGACAAGGCCCACGAGTTCCGCGACGTGCTCAAGATGGGCCGCACGCAACTGCAGGACGCGGTGCCGATGACCCTGGGCCAGGAGTTCTCCACCTACGCCGTGATGCTCGGCGAGGACGAGCAGCGCCTGAAGGAAGCCGTGCAGCTCATCTGCGAGATCAACCTCGGGGCGACGGCCATCGGCACCGGCATCACCGCCCACCCGGCCTATGCCGAGCGGGTGTGCCTGCACCTGTCGCGGATCACCGGCGTGGCCTTGCAGACCGCGCCGAACCTCATCGAGGCCACCCAGGATTGCGGCGCCTTCGTGCAACTGTCCGGCGTGCTCAAGCGGGTGGCGGTCAAGCTGTCCAAGACCTGCAACGACCTGCGCCTGCTGTCGTCCGGGCCACGTGCCGGCCTCAACGAGATCAACCTGCCGCCCATGCAGGCCGGCTCCAGCATCATGCCGGGCAAGGTCAATCCGGTGATCCCGGAGGTGGTGAACCAGATCGCCTTCGAAGTCATCGGCAACGACGTGACGGTGAGCTTCGCCGCCGAAGCCGGCCAGCTTCAGCTCAACGCCTTCGAACCGATCATCGCCCACAGCCTGTTCAAGAGCGTGGCCCACCTGCGCAACGGCTGCACCACGCTCACCGAGCGCTGCGTGCGCGGCATCACCGCCAACCGCGAACGGCTGCGCGCGATGGTGGAACAGTCCATCGGCATCGTCACCGCGCTGAACCCCTACATCGGCTACGCCAACGCCACGGCCGTGGCCGCCGAGGCCCACGCCAGCGGCGCCAGCGTGTATGACGTGGTGCTGGCCCGCGGACTGCTCACACGGGAGGAGCTGGAACGCATCCTCAAGCCGGAAACCCTGACCAGCCCGCAGGCTTTCCAGCCACGCGCCTGAACCGCAACGCGCGGCGACGCCCGACGCACGGCGGGGGCAGGCCGAGACAAGGCCGGAACAGCGGGCGAACGCCGCTGCAATCATGCGGTCTCAGCCCCTGCCGGCCTCTGCTAGGCTGAGATGAGCCATCGACACCCAGTCCGTCGACACCAAGCCCGTCGCCACGAATCCGTCGACACCCAGTCCGAAGTCTCCGACAAGACGCCTCCATGAACGCCCCCACCCCCGCCGCTGCCTTGCCCTCCTCCCCCGCCACCATCGCCGACAGCACCCGCCGCGCCCGCGAGATCCTCGACACGCTCGGCCGCATCGTTCTGGGCAAGCCGCAGGCCCTGCGCCTGTCGCTCACCTGCCTGCTGGCGCGCGGCCACCTGCTGATCGAGGACCAGCCGGGCGTGGGCAAGACCACCCTGGCGCATGCGCTGGCGATCACCCTGGGGCTGAAGTTCCAGCGCATCCAGTTCACCAGCGACCTGCTGCCGGCCGACCTGCTGGGCGTGTCGATCTTCGACACCGCCCAGCACACCTTCCGCTTCCACCCCGGCCCGGTGTTCTCGCAAGTCGTGCTGGCCGACGAGATCAACCGCACCACGCCCAAGACCCAGAGCGCGCTGCTGGAAGCGATGGAAGAACAGCAGGTCACGGTGGACAGCAACACCTACGCGCTGCCCACGCCCTTCTTCGTGATCGCCACCCAGAACCCGATGGAGCAGCTGGGCACCTTCCCGCTGCCGGAATCGCAGCTCGACCGCTTCCTGATGCGCATCGGCATCGGCCTGCCGGACGCCCAGGCGGAGCGCGAATTGCTGGCCGGCCGCGACCGCCGCGGCATGCTGGCCGAAATGCAGCCCTGCACCGACCCGGACGGCCTGCTGGCAATGCAGGCCAGCGTCGCATCCATCCATGTCGGTGACGCCGCGCTGGACTACGTGCAGGCCATCCTCGGTGCCAGCCGCAGCCTGCCGGACTTCTCCCACGGCCTGTCGCCGCGCAGCGGCATCGGCCTGCTGGCCGCCGCGCGCGCCTGGGCATTGCTGGCCGGCCGCGACCACGTGCGGCCGGAGGACGTACAGGCCGTGCTGCCGCACGTTGCCGGCCACCGCCTGGTCGGCGCCCAGCCCGGCGACACGCCGAATGCCCTGGTGCGCCGCCTGATCGAGGCGGTGCCGCTGCCTTGACCGCGGCAAGCTCCCGCGCGGCCACTTTGCCGCGCAGCGGACCCGGCACCGAAGCTTCTACGCGTCCCTCCCTGCAACGCGCACTGCGCGAACGCATGCGCCGCTGGATGCGCCGTGGCAGCGGCCCGGAGGCACAGCCCATCCGCCTGCCACAGCGGCGCATCTACGTGCTGCCCACCGCCACCGGCTGGTCGCTGTTCATCACCCTGGCGGTGATGCTGATCGCATCGCTCAACTACAACCTGTCGCTGGGCTACATGCTCACCTTCCTGCTCGGCGGCGTCTTCGTCGTGCACATGGTGCAGAGCTGGCGGGCGCTGCTCGGACTGGAGATCGCCCTGCGGCCGCAGGGCGAAGTCTTTGCCGGCGGCACCGCGGCCTTCCTCGTCGAGCTGCGCGACGACAGCGGCCGCGAGCGCATCGGCATCACGGTCGGCCCGCTGGACGAGGATCACGCCACCGGTCACCACGTCAGCATCGACGTGGCCGCCCACGCGATGGGCAGCGAGCTGCTGCGCCTGCCCGCCCCGCGCCGCGGCTGGCACGCAGTCGGGCGCCTGCGCGTGGAATGCCGTGCGCCACTGGGCTGGGTGCGTGCCTGGAGCTACATCGAGCCGGACGCGCAGGCCATCGTCTATCCGCAGGCCATCGACAGCATGGCGCCGCCACCGGCGCCCGGCCCGATTGCCGACCAGGGCGTGTCGCAACGGCCCGGCCGCGAAGAGTTCGCCGGCCTGCGCAGCTACCAGCCCAGCGATTCGCCGCGACAGATCGCGTGGAAACAGCTCGCGCGCGGCGGGCCGATGATGAGCAAGCAGTTCGTCGGCGGCACCGGCGCGGACCTGGTCTTCGACTGGGCGAGCCTGCCGGCGCACATGAACCCGGAGATGCGCCTGTCGCAAATCACCGCCTGGGTTGTGGCCGCCCGCCACCGCGGCCTCGCCACCACGCTGCGCCTGCCCAACCGCGAACTCGGCCCCGGCCGCACGCCACGCCACCACGAGGCCTGCCTGCAGGCGCTGGCGCTGTTCGGCGACCCACGCCACTGAGCGCGGCACCACGATGAGAGAACCCGCCCTCAGCCGTCAGCAGACGCTCGCCCTCACCGGCACCGCCGTGCTGGTGCTGGCCCCGCACATGCTCTACCTGCCGCCAGTGGTGGCTGCGCTCAGCGCCTTGTTCCTGCTCTGGCGCGGCGTCAACGCCTGGCGCAAGGTCGCGCCGCCGGGTCGCATCGTGCTGCTCCCGATCGCCGTGGCCTCCATCGCGGTCGTGCTGTGGTCGGTCGGCAACGTCTTCGGCAAGATGCCCGGCCTCGCGCTGCTGGCGCTGTTCATGCCGCTGAAGCTGCTGGAAGCGCGCAACCGCCGCGATGGCCGGGCGGCCCTGCTGCTCGGCTGCTTCCTGCTGATGGGCCTGTTCCTGCACGAGCAGAACATGCTGACCGCGGTGCTCGCGCTGATCGGCACGGTGGCCGTGCTGGCCAGTTTCGCGATGCTGCAGCAGGCGCGTGCGCCCAGCCTCGCCGGCCTGCGCGAGATCGGCCTGCTGATGGCCCAGGCGGTGCCGCTGCTCGTCGTGCTGTTCGTTTTGTTCCCACGCATCGACGGCCCGCTGTGGGGCCTGCCGCTGGACCAGACCGCCGGCCGCAGCGGCCTGTCCGACACCATGGAGCCGGGCTCGATCAGCGAGCTGATCATGAACGGCGAGATCGCCTTCCGCGTCGAGTTCCAGGGCGCGGTGCCACCAGCCAGCCAGCGTTACTGGCGCGGGCCGGTGCTGACCCGTTTCGATGGCCGTCGCTGGCAGCCGCTGTTCACCGGTTTCGAAAGCACGCCCGCCTATACGCCGCGCGGCCCGGTGTACGACTACAGCATCACGCTGGAGCCCCACAACCAGCGCTGGCTGATGGCCCTGGATTACCCGGTGTCCGCCGAGGCCACCCATCTCTTCTCCTACGACTACACCCTGCTGTCGCGCGTGCCGGTGCGCAACCGCATGCGCTACACCTTGCGCTCGCAACCGCAGGCGCCGGTGGAGCAACGCCTGTCGCGCTACATCCTGCTGGCCGCCCGCCAGTTGCCCGAGGGCTACAACCCGCGCAGCCTGGCGATCGGTGCGCAATGGAAGGCCGAAAGCGAGGACCCGGACACGCGCCTGGGCAACGTCCTCGACTTCATGCGCCGGGCCGGCCTGCGCTACACCCTGACGCCGCCGGTGCTCGGCCAGCACAGCGCTGACGAATTCCTGTTCGACACCCGCGAGGGTTTCTGCGAGCACTTCTCCAGCGCCTTCGTGGTGCTGGCCCGTGCCGCCGGCCTGCCCGCCCGCGTGGTCACCGGCTACCAGGGCGGGGAGATTAATCCACTGGACCGCACCCTGGTGGTACGCCAGTCGGACGCCCACGCCTGGGCCGAGGTCTGGCTGGACGACGCACGTGGCTGGCAGCGCGTGGACCCCACCGCGGCGAGTTATCCCACGCGCATCGAGTCCGGGCTCGGCCAGGCGCTGGGCGACGATGCCCTGCCCTTCATGCTGCGTACCAACAACGACTGGGTGCTGGCGATGCGCCATCGCTGGGAGGCCATCAACAACGGCTGGAACCAGTGGGTGCTTGGCTACAATGCCCAGCGCCAGGCCGAGCTGATGCGCCGCCTCGGACTGGGCAGCGGCGGCTGGCATGCGATGGTGGGACTGATGGCGATGGCGGCCGGTGCCTGGATGCTGTGGATCGCCTTGCGCCTGTTGCCGCGCGCACCCCGGCGCGACGCCCTAGACAAACTGTGGCATCGTTTCTGCGCCCGCCTCGCAGCCAGAGGTCACCCGAGGCTGGCCTGGGAGCCTGCCAGCACCTATGCCGAACGCGTTGTCCGCAACAAACCGGAACTCGCCGCGCTGCGCGACATCGCAGAACAGTACGAACAACTCCGCTACGGCCGCAGCGCGCCCGACCAGTCATCGCTGGCGGCGCTGCGCGCCCTGATGCGCCAACTCGGAAAGACCTGAATTGCCTGCTGAATCGACCGGTTTCCCCTTCAAGCGCACGCGCGCCGCACTCGCCGCCGCGCTGGCGTGTTCCTTCCTGCAAGTGCCCGCACAGGCTGCCGGCTTTCCCGATGAAACGCTGCTGATCGCCTTCGCCCAGGATATGGCCGCCCGCCACGGCCTGGACGCCGCCGAGGTGCTCGCCACCCTGCAGAAAGCGCAGCACAACTCCCGCGTCATCGACCTGATCCGCCCGCCCAGCGACCCGGGCGTGCGCTCCTGGCAACGCTACCGCGCGCGCTTCATCGAACCGACCCGCATCCGCCACGGCGTGCAGTTCTGGAAGGACCATGCCGCCACGCTGGCGCGCGCCGAGGCCACCTACGGCGTGCCGCAATCCATCATCGTCAGCATCATCGGCGTGGAGACCATCTACGGTCGCAACACCGGCACCTTTCGCGCACTGGATGCGCTGGCGACGCTGAGTTTCGACTACCCGCCGCGAGCCGAGCTGTTCCGCGGTGAGCTGGAAGCCCTCTTCCTGCTGGCGCGCGAGCAAGGCGACCCGGTGGAAAGCTATCGCGGCTCCTTCGCCGGCGCGCTAGGCCTGCCGCAGTTCCTGCCCAGCAGCATCCGCAAGTACGCCACCGACTTCGACGGCGACAACCACATCGACCTGCTGAAAAGCCCTCAGGACGCCATCGGCAGCGTCGCGCGCTTCCTGCAGTTGCACGGCTGGCAACAAGGTGGCCCGGTGGCTGCGCGCGCCTACCTCAGTGGCGACGCCCAGCCCCAGCCCTTCGTCGCCGCCGGCATCACCCCGCAGTTCGACCGCACCACCCTGCTCGGCAAAGGCATCGCCACCACCAGCCAGCACGACGCCCCCGCCGCGCTGATCGACCTCGTGACCCCCAACCAGCCCACCGAGTACTGGCTGGGCTACCAGAATTTCTACGTCATCACCCGCTACAACCGCAGCAGCTTCTACGCGATGACGGTGTATGAATTTGCCGAGGCCTTGCAGCAACGCATGGGTGGGCAGCCGGTCGTTTCGCAATCCACCACCACGCCGCGCTGACGACGCGCTGACGGGACCCGGAAATAAAAACGCCGCGACCTCAGTCGCGGCGTTTTTCCTGCAGCAGCCCGCTTACTGACGGGTGCCGACGGCTTCCAGCTCCACGCGGCGGTCAGGTGCCAGGCACTCGACCAGCTTGCGGTTGCGGCCGTTCTCGGCGCCAAGCTTGGTGCAGTCGGTCGTCTTGGGCTCGCTCTCACCCTTGCCTTCGACATACACGCGGTTCGCGTCGATACCGCGGCTGACCAGGAAGTCCTTCACCGCGTTGGCGCGCTTCTCGGACAGCGTCTGGTTGTAGGTGTCGCTGCCGATGCGGTCGGCGTGACCACGGGCCAGCACCATTTCCAGCTGCACGCCTTTGACCTGGGCCACGAAGGCATCCAGCGCCTGGGTGCCGGCCGGCGTGATGACGGCCTTGTCGAATTCGAACAGCGCGTCGGCCGGGATGGTGACCTTCTGCGCGACCGGAACGGGAGCCGGTGCGGGCGCAGGAGCCGGGGCCGGTGCGGGCGCTGCCGGCGCAGCTACCGGGGCGGGCTTGGGCTCGCAGACTTCCTTCGGCATCAGGCTCTTTTCGCATTCACAGCCGACCGGGAAGGGGCTGCCGACCACCTTGGTGGTGCGGGCCGCGTCCAGCGACCAGGAGCCGGTGCGCCAGCACAGGCCGGCGCCGCTGCGCACCAGGACGTTGCGGGAGTCGATCAGGTAGGGCACGTTCTGGCCGGGCTCCACGACGACGTCCTTGGTCTGGGCGGCAAGGGGAGCGGCCAGCGTTGCGCCGAGCAGCAAGGTGCCGATGATCCGTTGCGTTCTCACGTTGTTCTGCTTCTTCATGTTGATGTCCTTTTTCTGTGTGTGTAACGGTACTGCGTCATCGGGCAACACTCCCTGTGCCGCCCTGAGAGGCACGGCGAAGCTCAGTCCGCGTCCTGTTCTTCTTCGTAGCCGATGCGATCCACACCGAACTGCGTGCTTTCGATATGGACTTCGTCCAGGTAGGCCTGGCGCTCGCGTTCGGCTGCGGCATCTTCCTGATACATCGGGGTGTCGATCTGAGGATTCTTCATTTCAATCTCCTTGTCCCAACGGGATGACGGGTTCGATTTCCGGCAGGCAGCACGCGCCGACCTGTTGGGATGGATTCTTGCAAGCGACACCGGGCGCACCCTGTCGGCGCAAGATGAAGTGCGTGTAGGACGAGACTGACCGCAGGTGCCGTAACTGATTGAAAAGGCACCGCTTGCGCAGCCCTTTTCGAGGGGTGAAGCAGGATGGGCAGGAATCGGCCGCGAGGACGCGGTGGGACGCAATGGACGCACGGTAAGGCCACGGCAGGCCTTGTGCCTGGCCGCGCCCGGCCAAAGCTGCAAGGCTCGGGTTAAGGCTTCGCCGGGCTGCGTACTTCGGCCAGCACCTCGCCGGCATGGCGGCCTGGCGCAGCGGTCAGCAGGCTGACGGCCACCAGCACGACGAAGCCGGCACACACACCGAACACGCCGCTGGAGATGGGCTGGATGCCCAGCCAGGCGTTGTCCATCGAGCCGCCGAAGAAGGAATGGGTGCGCACCGCGTAGGCCAGCGTGCCCAGCAGGCCGGCCAGCATGCCGGCCACCGCCCCCCACTTGTTGGCGCGTCGCCAGAAGATGCCGCACACCAGGGCCGGGAAAAAAGCCGCGCCGGCCAGCGAGAAGGCGAAGCCGACGGTGAACAGGATGCTGTCCGGCCGCAACGACGCGACCCATGCCGCGATGACCGCCACGACCATCAGCGTGCCCTTGGACACCAGCAGGCGGCGCGACGTGGTCGCCCGCGGATTGATGACGTGGTAGTACACGTCGTGCGACAGGGCGCTGGAGATCGTCAGCAAAAGCCCGTCCGCGGTGGACAGCGCGGCCGCCAGCCCGCCCGCCGCGACCAGCCCGGAGACGACATAGGGCAGGCCCGCGATTTCCGGCGTCGCCAGCACGATGACATCCGGGTTGAGGCTCAGCTCGGCGAGCTGCAGGATGCCGTCGAGATTGACGTCCTCCACCGCGATCAGCCCGACCTTGCCCCAGCTGAACAGCCAGGACGGCAGGCTGGAGATCGCCGATCCCACCACGTTGCTGTAGATCTCCCACTTGGCGAACACGGCGTAGGCCGGCGCGGTGATGTAGAGCAGGAAGATGAACAGCAGCGACCAGAACACGGAGCGTCGCGTGTCGGCGACGCCGGGGGTCGTGTAGTAGCGCATCAGCACATGCGGCAGGCCGGCGGTGCCGATCATCAGCACGAACACCAGGGCGATGAAGTTGTTGCGGGCGTGCTCGGAGGACTGCAGCGCGGTGCTCGGGAAAGCTTCCGCGTGGCGGTGCGGCGGCTCGGAGCGCAGCAGCGCCTCGCGATACTCCCTGTCCCATTGCACGCGGGCAGCCTCCGGGTCGGGCGGCAAGGCACGCAACTGGCGCTGGGCCTGGGCGACATCGCGTGCCGGTGCGTTGGCCTGCTGCAGGGCACTGATACGTGCGACCAGCGTGGCGCGCTCCTGAAGCAGGGATTCGGGCAGCGCGGCGATGCGTACCTGGTATTGCTCGGCACGGCGGATCAGCGCCTCGCGCACCTCGGCCTCGGCCGGGTCGGCCAGCAGCCGCGTTTCCACCGCGTCCAGCCGCTGCAGCACCTGCCCGTACATCACCTGCGGCACCGGCACGCCGGTGACTTTCCAGGACAGGATGACGACCGGCGTCAGGTAGGCGGCGATGATGACGATGTACTGCGCCACCTGCGTCCAGGTCACCGCGCGCATGCCGCCCAGGAAGGAGCACACCAGCACGCCGGCCAGGCCCACGAAGACGCCGATCTCGAACTCGATGTTGGCGAAGCGGCTGGTGATCAGCCCCACGCCGTAGATCTGCGCCACCACGTAGACGAAGCTCGCCACCACCACCGCGCACACGCCGATGAGGCGCGGCAGGCGGCCTTCGTAGCGCTCGCCGAGGAAGTCCGGGATGGTGAACTGGCCGAAGCGCCGCAGGTAGGGTGCCAGCAGCAGGCTGACCAGCACGAAGCCGCCGGTCCAGCCCATCACGAAGGCGAGGCCGTCGTAGCCGGCGAAGTACAGGGTGCCGGCCATGCCGAGGAAGGACGCGGCGCTCATCCAGTCCGCCGCCGTGGCCATGCCGTTGAAGATGGCGGGGATGCGCCGGCCGGCCACGTAGTACTCGGTGACGTCCGCCGTGCGTGAGAACACGCCGATGGCGGCGTACATGACGATGGAGGCCAGCATCACCGCGAAGCCGATCCAGTGCGCAGGCGCACCGGCGCCCTCGGCGAGCGCCAGCAGGCCGATGTAGAGCGCGAAGCAGATGGCGAAAAGAACGTAGCGGCGGCCGATCTGAGCGGGCGTCATGGGGTGGCGATGATGCAGGGTCCGTCTGGGCGGAGATTGCCGGAGTGTAGCCTGAGGCCTGCAACACGCACGGCTGGGACTTGCCCCAGTCGACGTGCGGAAGCCGCGTCAGCCGGAACCACCGGGTGCTTCACTCGGTACGTCACCCAGAACTTCACCCGGTGCGTCACTCGGTGCGCCATCCGCTGCGCAACCAGGCGGGCTCAAACTCAGGGCAGCTTGAACGGGCTGCGCCGCTCCAGTTCGTCCACGTATTCCGCCATGCCGCCGCTTTCGCGCTGCAGGTAGCGCGCCACGGCGTCCTGAAAGCGCGCGTCCGCCAGCCAGTGCAGGGAGTGGGTCACCACCGGCTCCAGGCCACGCGACAGTTTGTGCTCGCCCTGCGCGCCGCCCTCGAAACGCTGCAGCCCCTGGGCGATGGCGTACGCGATGGGCGCGTAGTAGCAGGCCTCGAAGTGCAGGCAGCTCACCTGCTCCAGCGCGCCCCAGTAGCGGCCGTACAGGACTTCGTCGTCACGCAGCAGCAGGCTGGCGCCGATGTCGTTACCATCGCGGCTGGCGACGAGCATCACGCAGTGCCGCGGCATCTCGCGCCCCAGGCGCAGGAAGAACTCCCGGTTCAGGTAGGGCGTGGAGTGATGCAGCGCATAGGTGTGGGCATAGCAACGCTCGAAGAACAGCCAGTCCACCTCGCGGATCGCAGGCCCTTCCAGCACCCGCAAGCTCACGCCGGCATCGGCCACGCGGCGACGCTCCTGGCGGATCTTCTTGCGCTTGTCGTGCGACATGGCGGACAGGAAATCGTCGAAGTCCCGCCAGCCACGGTTGTGCCAGTGGAACTGCACGCTCTCCCGCCGCATGAAGCCGGCGGCCTCGCCCCAACGGCATTCGTCCTCGTCGGCAAACAGGATGTGCAGCGAGGACAGGCCGCTCTGCGCGGCCGCGTCCTGCACGGCGGCAAGCAGGGTCCGGCGCGCTGCGTCGTCCCGCCCCAGCAGGCGGGGGCCGGGGATGGGACTGAACGGCACCGCCGCCAGCCACTTGGGGTAGTAGTCCAGCCCGTTGCGGTGATAGGCATCCGCCCAGGCCCAGTCGAAGACGAACTCACCGTAGGAGTGGTGCTTCAGGTACAGCGGCATCGCGGCGAGCAACCGCGGGGCGTGGTCGCCCTCCTCCTCCCCCTCCTCCCACAGCGCCGCATGAGCCGGCACCCAGCCGGCCTCGCGGCTGACACAGCCGGTCGCCTCCAGCAGCGACAGGAAAGCATGGCGCAGGAAGGGCTGCCCCGGCGCCAGGGCGTCCCAGTCGGCAGCGGGAATCTCGTCGATGGCGGCGTGGAGGCTGAAGCGGGCAGCGGAAGGGGCGGCAGGCATGGCGGTAGACCGTAGCACGCAGCGTCCCCGCGCCTGACGACGTCGGCGCAGCCGCCAGCGGCTGTTCCAGCCATTCCGGCCGGGCCTTCAGGCGCGGTACAATGCGCGGTTTTCGTTTTCCGCCCGAGAAAGTCCCCCGTGGCTGCAACCATTCTCCAGAAGATTCCCGCCGGCGAACGCGTCGGCATCGCCTTTTCCGGCGGCCTCGATACCAGTGCCGCCGTGCACTGGATGCGCGGCAAGGGTGCCATCCCCTGCGCCTACACCGCCAACCTCGGCCAGCCGGACGAGAGCGACTACGAGGAAATCCCGCGCAAGGCCCTCGCCTACGGTGCCGAGATCGCCCGCCTGATCGACTGCCGCCCGCAGCTCGTGGCCGAGGGCATCGCTGCCATCCAGTGCGGCGCCTTCCACATCAAGAGCGGCGGCGCGACCTACTTCAACACCACCCCGCTGGGCCGTGCCGTGACCGGCACCGCGCTGGTGGTGGCGATGAAGGAAGACGGCGTCAACATCTGGGGCGACGGTTCGACCTACAAGGGCAACGACATTGAGCGCTTCTACCGCTACGGCCTGCTCGCCAACCCGGCGTTGAAGATCTACAAGCCCTGGCTGGACCAGCAGTTCATCGACGAGCTGGGCGGCCGCAAGGAGATGAGCGAATACCTCATCGCCAACGGCTTCGACTACAAGATGAGCGTGGAGAAGGCCTACTCGACCGACTCCAACATGCTGGGCGCCACGCACGAAGCGAAGGACCTGGAGTTCCTGAACGCCGGCATCAACATCGTGAACCCGATCATGGGCGTCGCCTTCTGGAAGGATGACGTCGTGGTGAAGGCCGAGACCGTCACCGTGCGCTTCGAGGAAGGCGTGCCGGTCGCCATCAATGGTCGCAGCTTCGCCAGCGCGGTGGACCTCTTCGCCGAGGCCAACATCATCGGCGGCCGTCACGGCCTGGGCATGTGCGACCAGATCGAGAACCGCATCATCGAAGCCAAGAGCCGCGGCATCTACGAAGCCCCGGGCATGGCCCTGCTGCACATCGCCTACGAGCGCCTGGTCACCGGCATCCACAACGAGGACACCATCGAGCAGTACCGCATGAACGGCATGAAGCTGGGCCGCCTGCTGTACCAGGGCCGCTGGTTCGACCCGCAATGCCTGATGCTGCGCGAGACCGCCCAGCGCTGGGTGGCGCGCGCCATCACCGGCGAAGTGACGCTGGAGCTGCGCCGCGGCAACGACTACTCGATCCTCAACACCGAGAGCCCGAACCTCACCTACGCGCCCGAGCGCCTGTCGATGGAAAAGGTGGAAGACGCCGCCTTCACCCCGGCCGACCGCATCGGCCAGCTGACGATGCGCAACCTGGACATCAGCGACACGCGCCAGAAGCTGGGCATCTACGCCGGTACCGGCCTGCTCGGCAGCGATTCGGGGGGCAGCATTCCCCTGCTGACCGGCGACGGCAAGTAAGCCTTCGGCACATCCGCACGAACAAAAAGCCCGCTTGATGGCGGGCTTTTTTTGTTTATGCGGATGTTGTGACGGCCTGCTATGACGGTCCACTGACCTCGCGTCGCGCCATGGGAATCTCCGCGTAGCCATATGGCCATTCGGTCAGTGAGCGGCCGCAACGGGGAGAAGTCACAAGGGCCTACCTATACTGGGGCTCCCCCGATCGCCCGAGGTCCTGTCCATGTTCCGTCGTGCCCTGTTGTGCCTTCTGCTCGCCCCCCTCCTTGCGAGCACCGCCCACGCTGACGTCCTCGCCCGCGTGAAAAAGAGCAAGAGCATCGCCATCGCATACCGCACGGACGCCGTGCCCTTCTCTTTCCTCGACGAGGGCAAGCAGCCCACGGGCTACAGCATCGACCTGTGTCGCAGCGTCGTCGGCCAGATCAGCGAACAGCTGCGCATCGATCGCATCGACATCAAGTGGGTGCCGGTGACGGTGCAGAACCGTTTCGATGTCATCGCCAAGGGCCAGGCCGACATCGAGTGCGGCGCGAGCTCGGTCACGCTGTCACGCATGAAGCAAGTCAGCTTCTCGAGCTTCACCTTTGCCGATGGCATCGAGGTGCTGGTCAAGAGCAGTTCGGGGGCGAAGCGGCTCACCGATCTGGGTGGCAAGAAGATCGGCGTGCTGGGTGGCACCACCAATGAGTCCATCCTGCGCGCGTCGCTCCGCGGTGGCGCGATCAATGCCGACACGGTGGTCGTGGCCTCGCGTGAAGAAGGCTTCGCCCGCTTCGAGAAAGGCGAACTCGATGCGTTCGTGGGCGACCAGCTTCTGCTGCTCGGCTTGCTGGCCAAGTCCCAGGATCCACGCGCGATCGCCATGCTGGACGAACCGCTCGCGATCGAACCCTATGCACTGGTCCTGCCGCGCAACGACGACGATTTCCGCCTGTCGGTGAACACCGCGCTGGCCCACATCTATCGCGATGGCACCATCTCCGGGATATTCGGCCGCTGGTTCGGCAAGCTTGGACAACCCAGTCCGATCGTGCGGATGAGCTATACGTTCGGAGCGCTCCCGGAATAAACGGGCGCCTGGTACTCCCACGATGTCAGGGTCCGCTCACGGGCCCTGGCAACCGGTACCGACTGCTGTGCCCGGCGCTGACAACACCGTGGCCTGCTCCGTACCCGGCCAGCCTCGGTGACTGCGCCTTGTCGATCATCGAACGGCGCAGGCAGGGCCTCGCCGTTCCCGCTCAACGATTCGAATCCCGTTCGTCCCGGTAGGGATTCGTGTACGTACGGCGCGGCTGCTCCGTTTCACGGGGGATGACAGCAATGCGCGGACGCTGCTCGCGCTCGATGGCCCTCAGCTGTGCCTTGTCCCGGGCCAGCCTGCGTTCGGCGTCGTAGCGTTCCTGCTGCCGCTTCAGTTCGGCTTCACGCGAGGCATCGCGGGTGTCGCGCTGGGTGGCGTAGCTGTCTTGCCGGGCATCGCGCTCACGCTGCGATTCGAGGCGACGCATGTCGGCATCCGCGCGGGCGAAAGCCCGCTCCGCTTCGTAGCGCTGTTGCTCGGCAAGTCGTTCCGCCTCGGCACGCGCCTGCTCTTCGCGCCGCATGGCGTCCCGCTCGGCAGCTTCTTCCTCGCGCTGCCGCGCGGCAGCTACCCGCTGCGCCTCTAGTTCAGCCCCCAGGCGTTCCTGTTCGCGCTGATGCGCCTCGTTCTGGACCGTCTTGAAATAGAAAATGGCCAGACCGATCACGCCCAGCACGAGGAGCCAACGCCCCGGCGCGAAGCCCATCGCTGACACCTCACCACGCGCAGGCGGAGACGCCTCGGCACGCTCCAGCCGCGTGTCGTACTGCGCTCTCAGCGTGGGATGGGCAAGTGTCGAGTAGGCATCCTGGATCTGCTGGAAATACGTGTCCGGGTCCATCCTGGGATGGCTGAGCGTGCCCGCTCGCTTGCGTTCGCCGAGCCGCTCGTAGGCAGCCTGGATCATTTCGGGAGTTGCGTGCCGGCTGATTCCGAGCAGGTCGTAGAGCGTGGTTCGGGCCATGGGAGGGTTCAGGTCTCTTCGGGTCTCTGGTACTGCGTACGCGCCGCAGCTTACCCGATCGGCATTCGACCACCGATGATGGATTGCTCAGGTTTTGGGCGGTTGGACGCTCGATGCCCGATAGTCCATCCCGGTGCGCCTCAGACGGAAACCCGTGTCGATGGAAACCGCGGCCGCAGTCGGACAGACAAGGAGCGACAGCATGACTCCCGGCTTCGGGGCAGGCCCATTCGATTTCATTGCAGGAACAGAAACGGCATGCCGCGCATGACGCGCAGCCTGTTTGCGGCTCATCCGCCAGGGAGTGGCGGGAGATGAAAAACGGCGCCGCAAAAAAAACGAGAGGAGGGAGCTTGCGCACCCTCCTCCACTAATCGGACTGGCTCAAGGCCAGTCCCTCCCCCATAGCCTTCTCGCACGAGATGCGATCAAGCACGGACGAAGCATCTCGCGTTGCCACTATCGTGGACAATATGGGCATACCCTGATGGTCCTGCGTAGCGCGTGGTGAGTGTGGATTCCATCACGGAAGAAGCGGGTCGTCAGGCGCTTTGCTTGAGCTGTTCAAGGATCGCCGGATTCTCAAGCGTCGAGACATCCTGCGTGATTTCCTCGCCTTTTGCCAAGGCGCGCAACAGGCGACGCATGATCTTGCCGGAGCGCGTCTTGGGCAGGTTGTCGCCGAAGCGGATGTCCTTGGGCTTGGCGATCGCACCGATCTCCTTCGCTACCCAGTCCTGCAACTGCTTGACGATCTTCTTCGCCTCGTCGCCGGTGGGACGCGCACGCTTGAGCACCACGAAGGCGACGATGGCCTCGCCGGTGAGGTCGTCCGGCCGACCGACCACGGCGGCCTCGGCCACCAGCTCGGTGCAGGACACCAGCGCGGATTCGATCTCCATGGTGCCCATGCGGTGGCCGGACACGTTCAGCACGTCGTCGATGCGGCCCATGATGGTGAAGTAGCCGGTCTTCGCATCGCGCACGGCACCGTCACCTGCAAGGTACAGGCTGCCGCCGAGATCGGTCGGGAAGTAGCTCTTGCGGAAGCGCTCCGGATCGCCCCAGATGGTGCGGATCATCGACGGCCAGGGTCGCTTGATGACCAGGAAGCCGCCCTTTCCCCACTCAACATCGTTGCCGGTCTCATCCACGACGGCCGCCTGGATGCCCGGGAAGGGCAGCGTGCAGGAACCCGGCACCAGCGGCGTGACGCCAGGCAGCGGCGTGATGACATGGCCACCGGTTTCTGTTTGCCAGAAGGTGTCCATGATCGGGCAACGGCCACCGCCCACCTGCTCGTGGTACCACATCCAGGCTTCGGGGTTGATCGGCTCTCCCACCGAGCCGAGCAGACGGAGGCTGGACAGGTCGTAGTTCTTCGGGGCTGCAGCCGGATTGATTTCAGAGGCCTTGATCAGCGAACGGATCGCCGTCGGGGCGGTGTAGAAGATGCTGACCTTGTGATCCTGGATGGTCTTCCAGAAGCGGCCTGCGTCCGGGTAGGTCGGCACGCCTTCGAAGACGATCTCGGTGGCGCCGCAGGCGAGCGGCCCGTAGGTGATGTAGCTGTGCCCCGTCACCCAGCCGATGTCCGCGGTGCACCAGAAGATGTCGTCGGGCTTGATGTCGAAGGTCCACTTGGTGGTCAGCATCGCGTGCAGCAGGTAGCCGCCGCTGGAGTGCTGCACGCCCTTGGGCTTACCGGTGGAGCCAGAGGTGTACAGCAGGAACAAGGGGTGTTCCGCCTCCACCCATTCCGGCTCGCAGGTATCGGCCTGGCCGGACACCAACTCATGCAGCCACACGTCACGACCGGCCTGCATGGTGCTCGGGTTGCCGGTGCGCTGGTACACCACCACGCTGTGGATGGCATCGCAGCCGCCCATGGCCAGCGCCTCGTCCACCACCGCCTTCAACGGAATGTTCTTGCCGCCGCGACATTGCTCGTCCGCGGTCAACACGGCCACGGCGCCGGCATCGACGATGCGCTCCTGCACGCTCTTGGCGGAGAAGCCACCGAACACCACCGAGTGGATGGCGCCGATGCGCGCGCAGGCCTGCATGGCCGCCACGCCTTCGACCGACATCGGCATGTAGATGATGACGCGGTCGCCCTTCTTGATGCCGCGCGATCTCAGGCCGTTGGCGAACCTGCACACCAGCGTGTGCAACTGGCGGTAGGTCGTGCGGGTGACCTTGCCGTCATCCGCCTCGAAGATCAATGCCACCTTGTCGCCCAGGCCCGCATCGATGTTGCGGTCCAGGCAGTTGTAGCTGACGTTCAGCGTGCCATCCTCGAACCACTTGTAGAACGGCGCCTCGGCTTCGTTCAGCACCTTGGTGAACGGCGTCTTCCAGCTCAGGTTCTCGCGGGCCAGCCGCGCCCAGTAGCCGGCGTAGTCCTGCTCGGCTTCCCGGCACAGCGCCTCGTAGGCAGGCATGCCGGAAACGGTGGCCTTGGCGACGACCGCAGCGGGCGGCGGAAAGACACGGGTTTCCTGCAGGACGGAATCAATCGTGGACATGCTGTTCTCCTCCTCGGGCCTGACCAGCGCTGGCGGCCTCTCTATTTCAAGTACGGCGTATTCAATGTGCGGGAGCTTACAACGCACTTACGCACACGGGATGAAGACCCCTACGCCAGCGCACGTCCGCGGTCTTCCTCAACCGGTAGAAATCCCTAGCCTCGCGGACGGGTGGCGCTGGTAGCATGGCCGTGTTCCGTCGCGGTTCACGCCATGCCGATCCAGCAGGACATCGTCGCCGAGATTCCCCGTCTGCGCCGCTTCGCACGCGCGCTGACCGGTGACGCCTACCGCGCCGACGACCTGGTGCAGGATACGCTGGAGCGCGCACTCAACAAGTGGATGCTGTGGCGCCCCGGCAACCTGCGCGCATGGTTGCTGACCATCATGCATCACGTCTTCATCAGCCAGACGCGCAGCCACAAGGCTGTCGAGTACTACCCCGAGGAGATGCTGCCCGAACTGCCGGCCCGCGCCGCGCAGGACGAAGGCCTGGCACTGCGTGACCTGGACCGCGCCCTGGCGCGCCTGTCGCTGGATCAACGCCAGGTCCTGCTGCTCGTCACGCTGGAAGAACTGAGCTACGAAGAAACCGCCCGCGTGCTGAACATTCCCGTCGGCACGGTGATGTCGCGCCTGTACCGTGCGCGCGAGCGCTTGCGGGCGCTGCTCGCCAGCCAGGATGGCAATGCGCACCTGAGGGTCGTGAAATGAGTGGCAAGCCGAACGCCACTCCTTCGGTCGGCGAGCGCGAGGCGCTGCTGTCCCGCTATGTCGACGACCGCCTGGACGTCGAGGAAAGAGCGAGCTTCGAGCGCTGGCTGCACGACAATCCGGAGGACCTGGAGCGGGTGCGCAACTGGCAGCACCACGACCGCCTACTGCGCCAGCGCTACGATGCGCTGGCCCACACGGCGGTGCCCGAACGCCTGCTCAAGGCCGCCAAGCGGGCCTCGCGGCGCTCGCCGGTGCGCTACGCCGTCGCGGCAGCCTGGCTGCTGGTCGGCGGCGTACTGGGCTACCTGTGCGCCCTGATGGTCGAGCACAACGCTCCCGACCTGCCGGAAATCACCTTCTGGCGCGAAGCCGCCTATGCACATGCGGTCTACGTACCGGAGGTGCGCCATCCGGTGGAGGTCGGCGCCGACCAGGAGGCGCATCTCGTCGCCTGGTTGTCGAAACGCCTCGGCACCAAGCTGCGCGCGCCACATCTCGCCGGCTTCGGCTACACCATGGTCGGGGGCCGCCTGCTGCCGGGCAGCGATGGCAGCCCCGTCGCCCAGTTCATGTACCAGGACGGGGCAGGCCATCGCCTCACCCTGTACGTACGTCGTGACATGGCCGGCACGCGCGAGACCGCCTTCCGCTTCGCACAGGAGGGCAAGATCAGCGTCTTCTACTGGCTGGACGGCCCCTTGAGTTTTGCGCTGTCCGGCGAACTCGACCGCGCCCTGTTGCTGGACATTGCACAGAAGACCTACCAGCAGCTCAACCCGTGAGCATCCGTCGCGGGCCGGCGGTGGCTGGCAGCTGACCGCCTGCAGTGCGACAATGCCGGCCACGCAACGACGCGGCCCGCCGCCCTGCCATGATCCGGTTCCGCCCCTCCCGGCCTGTCCTGTCCCTCCTGCTGCTTGCGCTGGCGCTGAGCTTCGGCCACGCCGGCCCGGCGAGCGCCGCGACGAAGGACGGCAAGACGAGCCCCCAGAAGAAGGCATCGAGCAACAAGGCGCAGGCCAAAAAGCCTGCTGCACGCAAGAGCAGCGCGGCCAAACCAGCCAAAGCGGCCAAGGCCGCGAAACCGGCAAGCCAGTGCCGCACCGTCAAGGTGAAGACCGCGCAGGGCACCCGCAATCGCAAGGTGTGCGGTTCGGCGCCGGCCGCAGCCGCGGCTGCGGCCGCGGCGCCACTGGCCAGCCCGATCACCGCCAATGCACTGGACAAGGGCCCCGACAGCCAGCCTGAATCCCGGGCGCGCAGCGCACCGGACCGCGCCTACGCAGTGGACGGAACATCTTTCTTCCATCAAGGTCGCAAGTTCCGCGTGCAAGGCCTGGAAAACCTGCCGGGGGACGTCGCGACACAGCGCCTGCAGATGGCACTCGACAGTGGCGCGATGACGCTTGAACCGGTGTCGGTGGACGACGCCGGCGTAACGACAGCGGTCGTCCGCGTTGGCGGGCAGAATCTCGCCGACAAGCTGCGCCCGCATTAGAACCAGACCCACACCCACAACACGGAGAAAACTCATGGAATGGCTGTCGGACCCCAACGCCTGGGTCGCGCTTCTGACGCTCACCGCGCTGGAAATCGTGCTGGGCATCGACAACATCATCTTCATCTCCATCCTGGTCGGCCGGCTGCCGGAGGCACAACGCAATTCGGCCCGTCGCCTGGGCCTGATGCTGGCCATGGGCTCGCGCATCGCGCTGCTGGCAACGCTGTCCTGGATCATGCAGCTCACCGCCCCGCTGTTCAGCGCCTTCGGCCAGGAGATCTCCGGCCGCGACATCATCCTGATCGGCGGCGGCCTGTTCCTGTTGTGGAAGAGCGTCCACGAGATCCACCACTCGCTGGAGATGCCGGGACCGGACGACCACAAGACCACCAAGGTCGCCAGCTACGCCAGTGTCCTGGCGCAGATCGCGGTGATCGACATCGTGTTCTCGCTGGATTCGGTCATCACCGCAGTCGGCCTGGCCGATCAGCTGAGCGTGATGGTGATTGCCATCGTCGTGTCGGTGGGCGTGATGATGGTGGCCGCGCGGCCGATCGGCGAATTCGTCGACGCCAATCCAACCATCAAGATGCTGGCCCTGTCCTTCCTGGTGCTGGTCGGCGTCACGCTGGTTGCCGAAGGCTTCGACACGCACGTGCCCAAGGGTTACATCTACTTCGCGATGGCGTTCTCGATCGTCGTGGAACTGATCAACATCCGCCTGCGCAAGCGTCACGAGGCAATCCGGCTCAACAAGGACGCGCCATGAAAAAGATACCGCTACTACTGGCGGCGGCGGGCGCAGGCCTCTTTGGGCAAGCGGTGCGTGCCGACGGTCTCACTCTTTACGCCTACGGTAGTTACCGTAGCGCCTCCAGCGTTGAAACCGCGAGCAGCGGCAGCAGCAGCATCACTGGCATCAAGCCGGCGCCCGGACTCGACCTGCTTCTCTCGATCCCGGAAGGTCAGGACACTCGCCTGGAGTTCATGTTGTCGGGGAGCGAGCACGAATTCGAACCCAGTGGACAGGGCAAGCTGCGCGCGCGTCATCTCCAGTTCGGTGGCGTCAAGTACGTCGAGTACGACCAGAGCAAAGGCAGCATGTATGTGGGCCTGATGGTCGGCGGCAGCCAAGTGGAAACGCCAGGGACGCGCGACTTCCAGCCCTCCGCGAGTCTGTACGGCGGTTACGAATGGCGTCCCACAGCAAACCTTGGCCTGCGGCTTGAAGCCCGCTTGCTGGGGGTGTTTTTCGACACGGACAGCTATATCGTCTGCGATGGTGGCTGTCGCGCCCGCATACGGAGCGGTGTCTGGTCGCAAGGCAGCCTGGGGCTGGGGGTGGGCTGGCGGTTCTGATTCCGCAGGCAGCAGGCTTACGATCCACCAACGGCGCATGAGCGCCGTTGTCATTTCCGGCGCGTCATGTGTGCAAGGCCTGCAAAGCACTCCAGCGCCACAGATTCGATGAACGAAAAAAAAGCGGGTGTCATGGACACCCGCTTGAGCGCTGAAACGCTGTCGCTCAGGACGGACGCGAACCCGTCGGGAACGGCCAGGCAGCAGTCGGATTCAGCGACGACTTCAGGCCCGGCGTAGCAGCGGTTGAAGGCTTGGCTTCCGGTGCGGGAGCAGGGGCAGCCGGTGCGGCCGGTGCAGCAGCAGGCGCGGGGGCCGGTGCAGCAGCGGGCTTGGCAGCTTCCTTCTTCTCGACGGGCTTGGCCTTCGGAGCAGCTTTCTTGGCCGGCGCCTTCTTGGCAACCGGCTTGGCCGCGGGAGCCGCAACCGCAGCAGGTGCTGCAGCAGCGGCAGGCTTCGCGGCCGGTTTCTTAGCTACCGACTTTTTTTTTGCCGGGGCCTTTTTCGCAGCGGGCTTCGCAGCCGCAGGCTTCTTCGCAGCGACCGGCTTCTTGGCAGGTGCAGCCTTCTTCGCAGCCGGCTTGGCGGCAGCCTTGGCCGGAGCCTTCTTGGCAGCCGGCTTGGCCTTCGGTGCAGCAGCCTTCTTGGCGACCGGCTTGGCAGCAGCCTTCTTCACTGCGGGCTTGGCGGCAACCTTCTTGGCGGCCGGCTTAGCAGCAACCTTCTTCGCTGCGGGCTTAGCAGCAACCTTCTTGGCGGCCGGCTTAGCAGCAACCTTCTTCGCTGCGGGCTTGGCAGCAACCTTCTTGGCGGCCGGCTTGGCGGCAACCTTCTTCACTGCGGGCTTGGCGACAGCCTTCTTGGCGGCCGGCTTGGCAGCAACCTTCTTCGCTGCGGGCTTGGCGGCAACCTTCTTGGCGGCCGGCTTGGCAGCGGCCTTGGCCGGAGCCTTCTTCACTGCAGGCTTGGCAGCTGCCTTCTTGGCGGCCGGCTTGGCGGCAACCTTCTTGGCAGCGGGCTTAGCAGCGGCTTTCTTCGCCGGAGCAGCTTTCTTCGCGGCCGGCTTAGCAGCGGCCTTCTTCACGGGTTTGGCAGCAGTTGCCATGGTTACACCTCCTTCAGTTAGCAGTACAGGTTGGTCAGCCTACAAAAAAGCACCGCCCCGCCTGTGACAGCACGGTTGGTGCAACACCGTGCTCATGCACGGCAGATACAGCCGCGACATGCGCGGCATTCTTGAATTCGACATGGAAAAACGCACCGCCCTGTCCTGCGGAGAAATCGCAGGACAGGCGCGGTGCGTCGGAGAAGCTGTGGTGATGGCTCGTCATCAATCCCAACTTAAGGCCCCACCCGTCTGATACTCGATCACACGGGTTTCGAAGAAGTTGCGTTCCTTCTTGAGGTCGAGCATTTCGCTCATCCACGGGAAGGGGTTCTCTGCGCCCGGGTAGATCGCATCGAGGCCGATCTGCTGGCAACGGCGGTTGGCGATGAAGCGCAGGTATTCCTTGAACATCGAAGCGTTGAGACCCAGCACGCCACGCGGCATGGTGTCCTCGGCGTAGCGGTACTCCAGTTCGACGCCCTGCTGGAACAGGCCACGGATCTCTTCACGGAATTCCGGGGTCCAGAGTTGAGGGTTCTCGAGCTTGATCGTGTTGATCAGGTCGATGCCGAAATTGCAGTGCATCGACTCGTCGCGCAGGATGTACTGGTACTGCTCGGCCGCGCCGGTCATCTTGTTCTGGCGACCCAGCGCCAGGATCTGCGCGAAGCCGACGTAGAAGAACAGGCCTTCCATGATGCAGGCGAAGACGATCAGCGAGCGCAGCAGTTGCTGGTCGGTCTCCAGCGTGCCGGTCTTGAAGTTCGGGTCGGTCAGGATGTCGATGAAGGGCACCAGGAACTCGTCCTTGGCGCGGATCACGTCGACCTCGTGGTAGGCGTTGAAGATCTCGCCTTCGTCCAGGCCCAGCGACTCGACGATGTACTGGTAGGCGTGGGTGTGGATCGCCTCTTCGAAGGCCTGGCGCAGCAGGAACTGGCGGCACTCCGGCGCCGTGATGTGGCGGTAGGTACCCAGCACGATGTTGTTGGCGGCCAGCGAATCGGCGGTGACGAAGAAGCCGAGGTTGCGCTTGACGATGCGGCGCTCGTCCTCGGTCAGGCCGTTCGGGTCCTTCCACAGCGCGATGTCGCGCGCCATGTTGATCTCCTGCGGCATCCAGTGGTTGGCACAGGTGGCGAGGTACTTCTCCCAGGCCCACTTGTACTTGAACGGCACCAGCTGGTTGACGTCGGTCGCGCCATTGATCACGCGCTTGTCAGCGACGTTGATGCGGCGGTCGTCAGGCTTGGATTCGGAAACTGCGGAAGCGGTGGAGGACAACGAAGCTTGGGAGGCAAAAGAGGAAGCGAGTCCCGTGTGCGATTGCGGCATCGCAGTATGCGAATTGACTGGTTCGACGCGGGGCTGTGTGTGAATCACCGGGCTCAGGTCATCTTCAAAGTTGAGCATTCTCTTATCCTTTAATCCAAGTTGTCGTCGCAATCAATATTTTTCTTGAGTCGTGTCGCACATGCCGCTGTGATGTTGTGTGCTTCGTGCAACAAACACGCACTTCATCGCATCACTGACCACTTCGCGTAGACACGCGCCAATCCTCATTCTCCGGGCATCGCTGTTGCGCTGCATCGACTCTCGCGACGCATCTTCATGCGTGTAAACCGCTCGTCGCCCCGGCGAAAAATTTCTTCTCGTGTCGACGCACGACGCGTCGTGTCGACACCACATCACTCACTCGCCGCGACCTCGACGACGAGCCTCGTCGACCGGCTCAGCGACGTCACCAACGTGACACCCTTCGCCTCCGGATCGCCCTCACCTGCCTCCGGCGCACAGCGCACGCCATCAGACCCTGCGTGGCGGAGAAGCGCATGAACACTCGCTCTCCACAAACCGGTGGCGCCTGGAGAGACGACTCCCTGCGCTTCACGACGGCAGATCCGCGAGCCAGGTGACGAACTTCGTCACCTGACTTTCATCGCATCGACCTGCTTCGCGTTCCAGCGTCACCTGCTCCGCATCGACCAGTGCGCTCACGCGCGACGACTGCACCAGAACCAGCCGGATGGGCGAACGCTACGCAGCTCGCCCGGCGGAGGGCCGTCGATACGCGACCCGGCTTGCCTTACTGGCAGGCCTCACATTCGGGATTGTCGATGGAGCAGAACTTCGCAGCCTCGGCCGCACCGTCGCCCATGCCACTTGCGGCGCCCGCTGCTGCGGCCGACACACCACCGCTGACGGGCACGGAGTTCAATTCGCCGCCACGACCCGTCGACTTCTCGGCGCTGGTAGCGCCCAGGGCACGCAGGTAGTAGGTGGTCTTGAGGCCACGCACCCACGCCAGCTTGTAGGTCTCGTCCAGCTTGCGACCCGAGGCCCCGGCCATGTAGATGTTCAGGCTCTGCGCCTGGTCGATCCACTTGGCGCGGCGCGACGCGCACTCCACCAGCCACTTCGGTTCGATCTCGAAGGCGGTGGCGTAGAGGCTGCGCAGCTCGGCCGGCACGCGGTCGATCTTGGCCAGCGAGCCATCGAAGTACTTCAGGTCGGCGACCATGACTTCGTCCCACAGGCCCAGCTTCTTCAGGTCGCGCACCAGGCTCTCGTTGGCGACGGTGAACTCGCCGGAGAGGTTGGACTTCACGAACAGGTTCTGGAAGGTCGGCTCGATGCAGGCATCCACGCCGATGATGTTGGAGATGGTTGCCGTCGGGGCGATGGCCACGCAGTTGGAGTTGCGCATGCCGACCTGGCCGATGCGACGGCGCAGGGCTTCCCAGTCCAGGGTCGAGGAAGTATCGACCTCCAGGTAACCGCCACGCTCTTCAGCCAGCATCTTCATGGAGTCCAGCGGGAGGATGCCGCGATCCCACAGGCTGCCCTTGAAGCTGCTGTAGCGGCCACGCTCTTCGGCCAGATCGGTCGAGGCCCAGTAGGCGTAGTAGCAGACGGCTTCCATCGAACGGTCGGCGAAGGCGACGGCATCGTCGGACGCGTAGGAGATGCGCTTGGCGTGCAGGCAGTCCTGGAAGCCCATGATGCCCAGACCGACCGGACGATGCTTCAGGTTGGAGTTACGGGCCTTGCCGACGGCGTAGTAGTTGATGTCCACCACGTTGTCGAGCATGCGCATGGCCACACGGATGGTCTTGCGCAGCTTGTCGTGGTCCAGCTCGCCGTCCTTGCCCAGGTGCGCCGGCAGGTTGACCGAGCCGAGGTTGCACACGGCGATCTCGGTGTCCGAGGTGTTCAGGGTGATCTCGGTGCAGAGGTTGGAGCTGTGCACCACGCCGACGTGCTGCTGCGGCGAGCGGATGTTGCACGGGTCCTTGAAGGTGATCCAGGGATGGCCGGTCTCGAACAGCATGGTCAGCATCTTGCGCCACAGCTGCTGGGCCGGCAGGCGGCGGAACAGCTTGATGTCGCCACGGTCGGCACGGCGCTCGTACTCGGAGTAGGCCTCCTCGAAGGCACGGCCGTACTTGTCGTGCAGGTCAGGCACGTCGGACGGCGAGAACAGGGTCCACTGGCCGCCTTCCATCACGCGCTTCATGAACAGGTCCGGAATCCAGTTGGCGGTGTTCATGTCGTGGGTACGACGGCGCTCGTCACCGGTGTTCTTGCGCAGGTCCAGGAACTCGTCCATGTCCAGGTGCCAGGTTTCCAGGTAGGCGCAGACCGCGCCCTTGCGCTTGCCGCCCTGATTCACCGCCACCGCCGTGTCGTTCACCACCTTCAGGAAAGGGATGACGCCCTGGCTCTTGCCGTTGGTGCCCTTGATGCGGGCACCCAGCGCGCGCACCGGGGTCCAGTCGTTGCCCAGGCCGCCGGCGAACTTCTGCAGCATGGCGTTCTCTTTGATCGCGCCGTAGATGTCGTCCAGGCTGTCGTCCACCGTGGTCAGGTAGCAGGACGACAGTTGCGAGTGCAGGGTGCCGGCGTTGAACAGGGTCGGCGTCGAGCTCATGAAATCGAACTTCGACAGCACGTTGTAGAACTCGATGGCACGGCCTTCGCGGTCCACTTCGTTCAGCGCCAGGCCCATGGCCACGCGCATGAAGAACACCTGCGGCAGTTCGATGCGGCGCTCTTCGATGTGCAGGAAGTAGCGGTCGTACAGCGTCTGCAGGCCCAGATAGCCGAACTGAAGGTCACGGCTGGAATCGATGGCGGCGGCGATGCGGGCCAGATCGTACTGGGCCAGCTTCGGGTCGAGCAGCTCGGCCTCGATACCCATCTTGATGTAACGCGGGAAGTACTCGGCGTAACGGGTGGCCATCTCGCCCTGCAGGGCTTCCTCGCCCAGCACTTCGAGGCGGATGACGTGCAGCTGCAGGCGGGCGGTCACGTAGTTGTAGGCCGGCTCGCGTTCGATCAGGGTGCGGGCGGACAGGATGAGGGCCTTGCGCAGTTCGTCGGCCGGCACGCCGTCGTACAGGTTGCGCAAGGCGCCTTCGATGATGGTGTCGGCGCTGACCTGGTCACCCAGGCCGTCGCAGGTGGACTGCACCAAAGCCTTGAGGGCACCCATGTCCAGCGCACGACGCACGCCGTTCTCGACGATATGCAATGCCGCTTGCGCCTGCGACGGCTCGGCGGCCTTGGCCGCAGCGCGCTCGGCCGAGCGCTTCTCGCGGTACAGCACGTAGGCACGGGCCACGTCGTGTTCGCTGGAACGCATCAGGGCCAGCTCGACCTGGTCCTGCACGTCTTCAATATGGAAGGTGCCGCCGTGCGGCTGGCGACGCAGCAGTGCACGCACGACGGAATCGGTCAGCTGGGCCACCACGTCGCGCACGCGGGCCGACACGGCACCATGCGAACCCTCGACCGCCAGGAAGGCCTTGGTCATCGCCACCGCGATCTTGTTCGGCTCGAACGGCACCACCGCGCCGTTGCGACGGATGATGTGGTAATCGGCGATGGCACCGGCGGGCGTGCCGGAAGACGCGGCCGGCGTGGTGCCGGGAATGAACGGGCTGACGGACGACTCGGTCGCAAGCTGCATGAAAACTCTCCTGAGGGGCAGACCGCTTTGGCGGGAGTGACTTGTTTCTGGCGGAACTACTATAGGTAGTAGTCCCGGCGGTGAATGGAACTAAGTCTAGTGGTATCCCGCCGACACTACAAGCCCGGAAATCTGTCCCGGACGGGCAACTGGAGTCAGGTCTTTCCCTAGGCGGCGCCCAATCCCTTGCAGCATGGGAGAGAGCACCGGATGCGACGGCGCGCAAGCGCCTGCAAGGGATTTTTCACTTGCAGGTTTCTTGTTGGCAGGAACGCAACAACCGCCAGCGAGGCCTCGCTGGCGCGGGGAATCTCAGCAGGAGGGCAGGCGGCCGAGCAGCGCGTAGAAACGGCCCCAGTCGAAATGCGGGCCCGGGTCGGTCTTGCGACCCGGCGCGATCTCGCTGTGGCCAGCGATTCCCTCGACGGGCAGATGCTCGCCGAGCAGGCCGACGAGGTTCGCCAGCACTTCGTACTGCACGGCTTCGAAAGGCTGGGTGTCGCTGCCCTCCAGCTCAATGCCGAGGGAGAAATCGTTGCACCGCTCGCGTCCGCGCCAGACGGACTGACCGGCGTGCCAGGCACGCGAACCGGTGGGCACGTACTGCACCAGCTCACCGTCGCGCCGGATGAGGAAGTGCGCCGACACGCGCAGGTGCTGGATGTCGGCGTAGTACGGGTGTTCGGCGGGATCGAGCGCGTTGGTGAAAAGCTGGTCGATGCCCGGCCCGCCGAACTGTTCCGGCGGCAGGCTGATGGCGTGCACGACGATCAGGCCGACCCGCTCTCCCGCCGGACGCTCGTCGCAGTTGGGCGACGGGACATGACGCGCGCCAGTCAGCCAGCCATCGGCGCCGAGTCGCCAGCCAGCCGCCATCATTCGCCCTTCATGTCCAGGCGCTCCATGCGGTAGCGCAGCGAACGGAAGGTCACGCCCAGCAGGCGGGCCGCGGCGGTGCGGTTGCCGTGGGTCTTGCCCAGCGCGTCGAGGATGGCCTGCTTCTCCACCCGGTCCAGGTACTGCTGCAACCCGCCACCCTCGCCGTTGAGATCCACGCCGGTCAACGCGACGTCGTCCTCGTGCGACGGGTCCAGCATCAGGTCGCCGGCATCGATCTCCGCGCCGACCGACAGTGCCATCGCGCGCTCGAGGATGTTCTCCAGCTCCCGCACGTTGCCGGGAAAGGCGTAGTTGGACAGCGCACGCAACGCGGCTTCGGTCAGACGTGGCGGCGTCGGGCCGCCGTCACCGGCCAGTCGCAGGAGGATGGCCTGGGCCAGCAGCGGAATGTCCTCCTGCCGCTCTCGCAGGCTGGGCATGCGCAGCTCGATGACGTTGAGGCGGTAGAACAGATCCTGCCGGAAGCGGCCCTGCTCCACCCGCTCGCGCAGGTTCTGGTGGGTGGCCGAGATGATGCGCACGTCCACCGGTTGCTCCTGCGTATCGCCGACACGCCGCACGCGACGCTCCTGGATCACCCGCAGCAACTTGACCTGCATGGCCAGCGGCAGGTCCGCCACTTCGTCGAGGAACAGGGTGCCGCCATGCGCGGCCTGGAAGAAGCCCTCGCGGTCGCTCTCGGCGCCGGTGAAGGCGCCCTTGCGGTAGCCGAAGAACTCGCTCTCCATCAGGTTCTCGGGAATCGCCCCGCAATTCACCGCCACGAAGGACTGCTGAGCACGCGGGCCCAGTTCGTGGATCATCCGCGCGGCGCGCTCCTTGCCGCTGCCGGACTCGCCGGATATGTATACAGGCGCCTGGCTGCGCGCGAGGCGGTCGATCAGCCCCTTCACCTGCACCATCGTCGGCGACTCGCCGATGAGCTTCTGCCCGGTACGCGGTTGCTCTTCCCGCACCTGCACGTCCAGCGCGGATTTCACCAGCGCGCGCAATTGCTCCAGGGTCACCGGCTTGGACAGGTAGTCGAAAGCACCCGCCTTCAGCACGGCCACGGCATTGTCCATGCTGCCGTGGGCGGTGATGACCGCCACCGGCGTATCCGCGCAATGCGTGGCGATGTGACGCACCACCTCCAGGCCCTCGCCGTCCGGCAGGCGCATGTCGGTCAGGCACAGGCGGTACTTGCGCTCGGCAAGCAGGGCTCGCGCCTCGCCCACGCTGCCGGCGGCGTCCACGCCCAAGCCCATGCGCATCAGCGACAGTTCGATCAGTTCGCGGATGTCCTGCTCGTCATCCACCACCAGCACGTCGGCCGTGCGTGCGCGCGCACGACGTTCGCCGCCTGTCGTCCCTTGTGTAGTCAATCCGCTCTCCTCGCGGTCAGCCGGAAAACCGCTCCCGGTGAAGCAGTCTCGCCCGGTTCGAGCAACGCCAGCCGCGCGCCATTGGCCTCGGCCAGTTCGCGCGCAATATACAACCCCAGACCGGTTCCCTTGGGGTCCGAGGTGAAGAACGGTTCGAAGACCTTGGCGCGGTCGGCCTCGGCAATGCCGGGACCGTCGTCGCTGACCGTCAGCGTGATTGCGTCGTCCTGCGCGCGCCCCACCACCCGCACGCTGCCGGGCTGGCCGCTGCCATAGCGACAGGCATTGCTGACCAGGTTGGTGAGGATCTGGTGCAGGTGCACCCGGTCGAAACGCAGCCGCAAGCTGGCTTCGCACTCCGCCGTCACCATCGCCACGATCTGCGGACTGGGCATCGCCAGCTCATCGAGGAAGGTGCCGACGAAGGCGGCGATGTCCAGCGCCTCCGCCGTCACGCGGTCGCGCCGGCCCAGGTCCATCACGTCACGCACCATGCGCTCGATGCGCGCGCCATTGTCGCGAACGATACGCACCAGGCGGCTCTGCATCTCGGCGCGTTTCTCCTCCAGCATCAGCTCGCTGGCATGCGTGATGGCAGCCAGCGGATTGCGGATCTCGTGCGCGATGTTGGCGGTCAACCGGCCCAGCGCCGCCAGCTTGATCTGCTGGGCCTGGGCCTGCAGGCGACCCAGGTCTTCCAGGTAGACGACCAGCGTCCCGCTGTCGTCCACCTGCACCTGGCGCAGGCGCAAGGTAGTGCCGCCATGTTCGGCGCGGAACACAGGATCGTCCACGTCATGCAGCAGGGCCCGCCGCATCAGCTCACGCGACGCCTCGCCGATGTGGCCACCGGGGCGCAGCGCCGGGCCGAGCTGCGCCACCGCCTGCGGGTTGGCCAGGCGCACCTGGCCGACGTGGTCCAGCACGATCACACCGTCCTGCATGTCCTCGATGATGCGGGCATTGATGCCCATCTGGCGCGCCAGATCCTGTCCACGCTGCTGCGCCAGCACCGCATTCTGCGCGGCACGCCGGCCCAGCATGCGTGACACCAGCGCCACCGCAAAGTAGCCCATGCCGATGAGGCCGATGCGCGAATACTCGCCGACCTCCGACATGCCGGCGCCCACGCGCAGGCTGTGCTCGATCAGCACCGCGATGGTGGCCAGCGCCGCGAACCCCAGCACCATGCGCCCCTGTGCCACCAGGCCGGCGGCAGCGAGGCTGGTCATCAGCAGATAGGGGATGCCGCTGCGGTAACCGCCGTCGGCATGGGTGAGCACCGTCAGCGCCACCACGTCCACGATCACCTGCACCGCCAGCCAGCGCCGCTGCGCGCGCTCCGAGCGTGGCAGGATCATCAGCGCCGCGATGGACGCCAGCCAGTAGGCGCCGATGGTGGCGGCAAACAGGGCCGGCAGCTCGCTGCCCAGCTTGAGCACGGCACCGAACACCGCCAGCAGGCTGGCAATGACGATGCGGTAGAAACAGTAATAGCGCAGCGAAGTGGCCCGCGCTTCGGCCTCGCCAGACAGCTCATCCACCGCGGTCGGCGGCAGGAGGGTGGTCATGAATGCGGCGGCCCCAGGCGCGCATGCTCGGCGCCGCAATAGAAATGGCCGCTCTCGCTGACGCCTTCGCTGCGCGGCACCAGCACGCCACAGCGGGAACAGGCCAACATCGATTCGCCGTCCGGCGCAGGCGCCTGCGCCTTGTCAGCACCGCCGCGCGACTTGGCCGTCAGCGCGCGACGCAGGAAGTAAATGCCGACCAGCAGCAGGATGAACAACAGCAGTTTTTGCATGGCACCAAGCAGGAAAGACAGTATTCCCCGGGCGAACCGGGAAACCCCACGAACCATGGCCGACAGCGTGCGCACGAACGTGGCACGCGCGCCGGGCCCGGTCGGGGCGGGAGGCAGACGTCGCATGCGCCTAGTCTACAGCGACTCGGCGCGCGGTTTGGCTGCGGGCTCCAGCAGAGAGGCCGGGTCGAACTCGCCGCTGCGATCGAAGGGCAGGCGTCCGTAGTCGCGCGTGATGACTTCGCCGCGCAGGCGGTAGCGCAGCTTGCCGCCCGCGTCCGCCAGGCGCGGCAACTGCCGCAGCAAGGCCACGATCTGCGCGGAACCGTCCACCGTCACCAGGGCGTCGCCCAGCTTCGGCACCACCACCGGCGTGGCTCCCACGCCCTGCGCAAAACGCTGGCCGTTCACTTCCATCTGGAAGCTGACGCCTTCCAGAGCCAGCTCGCGCTCGTTGGGGTTGGTCACGCGCAGCGCCAGCCGGAAGCGCTGCTCCAGCAGGCGGCTGTCCGCAAGCTGGATATCGGCCAGCGTCACCTCGGGCGACTTCAGGCCGAGCAGGCTGGCACAGCCCGCCAGTACGAGGCCGGTTGCAAGGACGACAAGGCAGCTACGGATACGCGATGACATGGGATATGGATGTGGATGCAGGTCGTGAGGCAGATCGCGATGCGGATCGAAGAGGACGGGCCGGAGCGTGCTGCGACTCCGCTTGGTGGCACGGGAGCGCTTGGCGATAATCGCGGCATGAACTACGCAGCGATCATCAAGGAAATCGGCCGGGGCGCCAAGGGTGCCAAGGATATGTCACGCGAACAGGCCCGGCAGGTCTTCGCCGCCATCCTCGCCGGCGAGGTGCCGGACATGGAGCTCGGCGCGATGTTGCTGTCGCTGCGCATCAAGGGGGAATCCGGCGACGAGCTGGCCGGCTTCAAGGCGGCGATGGACGCCGCCACCGCGCACGTCGACCTGTCTTCGGGCCCGCGCTGCGTGGTGCTGCCCACCTACAACGGCGGACGCAAGCAGGCCAACCTGATGCCGGTGGTGGCCCTGCTGCTGGCACGCGAAGGCGTACCGGTGCTGATCCAGGGACGTCACGATTTCGATTCGCGCGTCAGCCCCTTCGAACTGCTGGACGCGCTGGATATCCCTGGCGCAGCGAGCATCGGCGAGGCGGAAGCACAGCTCGCTTCGCGGCGCCTGGCGGTCCTGCCACTGCACCTGCTCAACCCGGGGCTGGATCGCCTGCTCGCGCTGCGCCCGCGCCTGGGCGTGCGCAACAGCGGGCACACGCTGGCCAAGATGCTGGACCCCTGCCCGCGGCGCAGCGTGCGCGTCATCGCGGTGACCCATCCGCCCTATCTCGTGACGATGGAGCAATACCTGCGCGACGAGGACGGCCACGCCCTGCTGATGCGCGGCACCGAGGGCGAAGCCTATGCCCACCCGCGTCGCCGTCCGCGCATGCTGGTGGTAGAACACGGTGTCACCCGGGTTGCCTGCGAGCAGGGCGAAAGCGATGCGGACGAGATGCCCGACGCCGACTGCAGCGTGCCGGCCAACACCGCCATCGTCCGCGCGATGCTGGCGGGCGAAGCACCGGTGCCGACGCCGATCCTCGAACAGGTCGCCCTGCTCCGGGCCCTGGCCAATGGCAGCTGAGCAGCCGGACACCTGAGCCGCCGGCAGTCCTCTCTATAATCGCCGCACGGTTACACGCCACACCAACGACGCGCCCGCCAGATGGCGCGACCGACAAAGGAGACATGATGAAGACCGCTCTCGGCACCCTGCTGTGCCTGCTCGCCCTGCTCGCCGCCCCCGCCCATGCGGCAGAGGGACTCGATTCACCGCGCAGCCTGGACTCGGTGAGCCAGGAACCGGGCAGCTTCGTGCTCGGGTTGAACGTCGGCGACAACTGGAAGGACCATGCCCGCACCTTTGCGCGCATCGACGCCAAGGTGCAGGGCTACCTGGACTTCGTGGCGCGGGGACCGATCAACAAGGTGAACCCGCAGAAGAAGCCGGTACGCGTCGACTTTGTGCTGGCGCACCAGCCCGACGCCAAGGCCAGGAAATTCCTGGAGGAGAAGCGCAAGCAACTCGCCGCCAAAAGCATCGGCTACAAGATGGTAGTGCCGCCCGACGCCAAGCCCTCCTACGCGGGCTGAGGTCCGCGAAAACTGGTAGCCATGAAAAACGGCCGCGATCATCGCGGCCGTTTTTCATGGGCGACAGTTCATCGGCGGCAAGCGCGCTCAGTCGGTCGAATGCCCCGCCTGCGCCTGGTAGGTCTGCACGCCGGCGTAGATCTCCTGGCGGGCGTGGTCCGGCCCCTCCCAACCCAGCACCTTGACCCACTTGCCGGGTTCGAGGTCCTTGTAGTGCTGGAAGAAGTGCTCGATCTGACGCAGTTGCAAGGGCGGCAGATCGGCATAGGTCTTCACGTGCTCATACAGCGGCGTCAGCTTGGAGACGGGCACCGCCAGCACCTTGCCATCCTCGCCGGCCTCGTCCTCCATCTTCAGCACGCCGATGGGGCGACAGCGGATCACCACGCCGGGAATCAGCGCGAAGGGCGCGATCACCAGCACATCGGTGGGGTCGCCGTCACCTGAAATCGAACCCGGCACGTAGCCGTAGTTGCAGGGGTAGGACATCGTGGTGCCCATGAAGCGGTCCACGAAGACCGCGCCCGTATCCTTGTCGATCTCGTACTTGATCGGGTCGGCGTGGGCCGGAATCTCGACGATGACATTGATGTCGTTGGGCACGTCGACGCCCGGTGAAACGCTGTTGAATCCCATGAAGGCTGTCTCTGAATTTTGTGGGTGCGCCCGATTATAGGGGTGGGCGCTGACAGTTTGCTGTCTTGCAGCATCGCGGCAAACACTGATTCCGTGCCTTCCCGCTAACATGCCGGCATGACCTGCCCGGACCGGACGGACCATTCCGTCGCAGCTTTCCCGCCACTGCGCTTCACCGCCCTGCGCCGTGCCCTGGCCGTGCAGCCCGACCTGTATGCGCGCAACCACGGCGCGCTGGACGGTGCCACCGGCCTGTCACCCTACCTCAGCCACGGCATCGTGAATGCCGCCGAACTGTTCCACGTCTGGCAACAGCACCTGGGCCTCACGCTGGCCGACAAACTGTGCCAGGACCTCGCCTGGCGCTGCTACCACCAGCACACCTGGCGCCACCTGGGCGACGGCATCTTCGAAGATGTCCGGCCGCGCACCTGGCTACCGCCCGGCCATCGCATCGCCTACGCCGCACACCTGCCGACCGATATCCGCATGGCCGCCACCGGGGTGCCAGCCATCGACGCCAGCGTGCGCCAGCTCTATGCCACCGGCCACCTGCCGAAGCAGCAGCGCCTGTGGCTGGCCAGCTACGTCGTGCATCTGCGCAAGGTGGCCTGGCGCAGCGGCGCGGACTGGATGCTCGCCCACCTGCTGGATGGCGATCCGGCCTCGAACCATCTCTCCTGGCAGTGGGTCGCCGGCTGCTTCAGCGACAAACCCTGGCTCTTCAACGCCGACAACGTCGCGCGGCTGGCGCCGCCCATGGCCAGCCCCGGCACCACCATCGACCGCAGCCACGAGGAACTGGAAGCCCTCGCCGCCAGCGCGGCCGCCGTCGAAGCCGAAGCCCTGCGTCCATTGCCGATGCGGGAACCGCGCTTGCTCGCCCATCCGCCCTGGAGTGCGCACCCGCCGCCCAGCGGCGGCTTGCGCGGCCGTGACGTGCAACTGCTGCATCCGTGGATGCTCGGTGCGCCGGACACCGGCGCCCTGCGCATCGGCCTGATCCACCTGCCCCATCACGCCGCCTTTCCGTGGAGCAGCCAGCGCTGGCATTTCGTGCACGCCCGCATGCAGCAGTGCTGTGACTACGTCTGGGTGGGAGACCTGCGCCACGCGCAAGCCTGGCTGGCCGAGGCGCACTCGGTCAGCAGCGTATGGACGCCACACGCGGCCTATCGCGAGGCGCTGGAACTCGCCGGCGTACGCCTGCAGGAAGCGCCCACCCCGTGGGCGGAGCCCAACGTGCCATGCGCGAGTTTCTCGTCTTACGTGAACGCCATCACCCGGCTGACACCGACGCTGATGCAGACCACCATGCGCGGCCAGGTGCGGCGCCTGCGGGATGCCACGCGGGGGCCAGGGGCCTGAAGCTCAGCCCACCACCCGCACGCACCAGCCCTCGCCCTCCACCACACTGCCCGCACGCAGCTTGCGGGTCTTGCGCAGTTCCGTCTCACCATCCACGCGCACCTCGCCCTCCGCCACCATCACCCGCGCCGCGCCACCCGACGGCGCAATCGCCAGCAGCTTCAGCAATTTGTCGAGCTCGATGTACTCGGTGGTGAGGGTGAAAGTCTGTTCGGTCATGGCAGCCCCCAAGGGTTGGAGAAGGGGACGAAGCTTAACGCCTATGCCGCCAGACGATTGAAGGGTGTGCCTGTGACGATGAGGCGCGGACAGGAATCGTGGCGAGCGGCCCGAGGCTGGGAGGAGAAGCACAGTCGGACTGGAGCACGACGTGCATCACAGCTTCAGGATCGGGCCGCGCCGTGGATTCTCGTGCGGCAGGAATGGTCAGCCGCCGTAGCGAGCGGGTCCCGGCCGGAACGAGGAACGGCGGCGTACGCGATGTACGTCGAGTACCGGAATTCCGGCATCGGCCCGCGCAGCAGGCGCCTGGCCATTCCTAATGCATGAGGTGGGGATTGGGGAAGTCCTGCGCGTACTTGCCGATCCACTCCATCGCGGCCGATTCGCTGTCCAGCACCCGGCCTTCGTTGCGCAGCACTTCGTTGCGGTAGTGCTCGATATGGCAGATCTGCTCCACCATGCGCGCGGCGAAGGCATCGTCGTGCGCCATGAACTGGATGCCGACGTCGTAGCAGCGGCCGCTGCGGATGCACCAGACGACGCGCCCGCAGGCCTCGAACGGCGGCTGGGTGATCGGGATGGTGATGCACACCACATCGCCCTCGGACAGGGGCTGATCGCTACGGCAGGCGAGGCCGCCGAGACTGATGTCCTTCAGGCGCTGGCCGGCTTCATCGGCCGGCGCACGGATCTCGCTGCCGACCTCGGCGTGAATCTCGATCGGCATGTCGGAAGGATGCCGGATGTATGTCCGGGATGACTTGACTACAGCTGCCATGGCGCCCTCTCTGGCTGCTACCAGGACTTCCATTATCGGACACTGCTGCGTCACAGCAAGTAAGCAATTGCCTACATGCCACCCCGTTCCACCCCCGTTCCCAGTCCCATGCCCATCCCATGCGCGGGCGCGCAAACCAGGGTCGCCGCTAGGGGCGGATCAGTTTTCCTGCAGCTCCAGCGGCTGTGCCACGCACAGGCGGAAGCGGCCGCGGCCGGTCTTCTCGATGGCGATGGCGTCGCAGCGCTCGCGCAGGCGCCGCGACAGCAGGATCAGCCGTGCCTCCAGGTTGTCGTCGATGTCCGGCAGGCGGATGGCGGGGTCCAGGCGCAGTTCGCGGTTGGAGAAGTCGGTCCGGCCGTGACGGGTGTAGTCGCTCGCCAGCTTCCAGAAGATGGCGCCCGCCACGCCCTTGATCAGGTAGTCGTCATCCACGAACACGCTGTCGTTCTCGGTGTAGCGCCGCAGCCGCAGCGGGCGGCGGTCGCCCGCCGCATGCAGGGGCGCCACCGGCTCGGCCGCTTCCTCGACGGCATCGGCCGCCTGCTGGAACGCCCGCAGACCGCCGCCGAGCTGATTGGCGAGCACGACCAGCGCGTCTTCCTCGGCGTGGCCATAGCGGCACATCTCGTGGCTGTCGACGTACAGCACGCCCAGCAACTCCCCGCCTGCAAGGATGGGTACGGCCATCTGGCTGGGCGGCATCGGCAGGCCCGGGAAGGGAATCTCGTCCTGCACGCTGGGCAGCCCGGCCTCCAGCGCCGACGCCCTCATCGCCATTCCGTAGGCGTACTCGTTGGTCATGTAGCCGATGCGGATCGGCGTGCGGTACTCCGCCGCGGTGCCGATCACCCCGCCGCCGAAGGGGATCTCGGAGCCCACGCCGGATTGCGGGTAGCCGCGGCTCGCCACGATGTAGAGGCGCTTGCCGGCATCCTCGCGCAACAACACCATGCCATGCGGCATGTCGAAGTCCTCGTGCAGCGCGGCGAGGGTTTCGTCCAGCAACTGCGCCAGGTCCCCCGCGCGTGCCATGCGGGCCGAGGCCGTGCGCAACGCGCCCAGGGCATTGCGGCGTGGCGGCGGTGGCGCCACGGTGTCGCCGGGCACGCTCTCGATCGCCAGCACCTTGTAGATGTCGGCGCCCTGCAGGCGGAAGACGCCGGCCATGCCGGTGTGCGAGGCGATGCCGGCAAGCTTCGCCTTCATGCGCTCGAAGACCTGGCCGGCAGTCTCGGTACGCAGGTACTCGATGCTCAGCCGGTAGCTGGCCGCGGAATCGCTGTCGGTGAGGTACGCCGTGGCGTACGGGTGCGCCAGGATGTTCTCGCGGGTCTTGTTGAAGAACTGGAAACTCAGCGCGACGTGCCCGGCATCCACGTACTCCACTTGCGACACGTAGCTGACGTTGGGCACGCCATCGCGCGACACGGTGGCGATGATGGGCGGGATGGAACCGTCCAGCACGCCGCGCAGGGCATCGACACTGGGCTTCAACGGATGGCCTCGCCCGCCTTGGCGCCGGGGGTCTGCGAGAAGGCCTGCAGCGGCGTGAAGCTGATGGCCACGCGATCATCCGGCCGCGGGTGGACCACCGCCCGGGTCAGCGCCTCACCGTAACCCATCGGCCCCACCTCGGCGACGAAGGCCTCGATATGCGCTTCCGCGCTGGCGTGGTCGAAGGGACGCAGCGGCTCCACCACGGCATCCGAGCCCTTGAGCTGCACCGTGCGATGCGTGCTCGGCTCGGTGATGGCCACGGCGATCTGGCCACAGGCAGTCACGTCGGCCAGCAAGGCCACCGATTGCCGCGCACTCAGCACGAGGGTGACGCTGCGCCGGTCCGGCGCCACGTGACATCCGCCCACGCGCGCCATCGATGCCTGCAGGCAATCGTCGCGCGACGCGGCGACGATGGAGACGCCGCGCTTCATGAAGGCGACGATCTCTTCTGACAACAGTGGCGGCAGGGGATCGGACATGGCGGCACCAGCGGCATGGATGCGCACATGTTAGCCATTTGGTGCAGCCGCGGGCAGCGGGCACGCCCGGAAGTCAGATATGCACGGCCATATACACCCATGCAACGCATACACACCCATGCAACGCATACGCGGACACACGGCGACGCGGCGCGCCGACCCCGGACGCCAGCCCTTGATACAGTGCAGGCTTCGTCCAGCCGCCACGGGTCCGCAACGACCCGCCAGTGACACCAGGACCGCCCATGCTTTCCCTCACGTTCCGCCGCGCCACCCTGATCGCAAGCCTGGCCCTCACCGGCTGCAGCCTCGGCCCCGGCTACTACTGGCAAGCCGCGCACGGTCAGATGAGCCTGCTGGCCAGCACGCGCGACATCGGGCAGATGCGCGCCGACGCCCCGCCTGCGCTGCTGGCCCGCCTGGACCTGGCCGGCGAGATCCGCAGCTTCGCCAGCCGCGAACTGGGGCTGCCCGACAACGGCAGCTATCGCCGCTACGCCGACCTGGGTCGGCCCTTCGTGGTGTGGAACGTCTTCGCCGCGCCGTCGCTGTCGATGCATTCGCAGGAGTGGTGCCTGCCGGTGGCCGGTTGCGTGAGCTACCTCGGCTTCTTCGGCGAGGCCGACGCCCAGGCCCGCGCCGCCGAACTGCGTGCCCAGGGCTTCGACGTCCACGTGGCCGGCATCCCGGCCTACTCCACCCTGGGCTGGTTCGACGACCCGCTGCTGTCGTCCTTCATCAACTGGCCGGAACAGGAACTGGCGCGCCTGATCTTCCACGAACTGGCGCATCAGGTCCTCTATGTGAAGGACGACACCGAGTTCAACGAGTCCTTCGCCGCCACGGTGGAAGAAGCCGGCGTGCGGCGCTGGCTGGCCCAGCCTGGAAAGGAAGCGCTGCGCGAACAGTTCGAACGCAGCCAGGTGGCGCGCGCCGACTTCTCGGCGCTGATCCTGAAAGCCCGTGAATCGCTCGGCCAGCTCTACGCCAGCGATTTGCCGGCAGCGGACAAGCAGGTCCGCAAGCGCGCCCTGTTCGACGCGCTGCGCAGCGACTACCAGCAACTCAAGGCCAGCCGCTGGAATGGCTTTTCAGGCTACGACCGCTGGTTCGCGCAGGATCTCAACAACGCCACGCTCAACTCGGTGGGGCTCTACAAGGCACTGGTGCCTGACTTCAGCGCCCTGCTGGCACGCCAGGGCGGCGACCTGCCCGCGTTCTATGCGGAGGTCGAGCGGCTCGGCAAGCTGCCGGAACAGGAACGGCGAGCGGCGCTGGCACGTGGCGGCGAGCCACCGGCCACGGCTGCCGCAGGCGGACCGGCCAGCGATCAGGGCACCAGCGCGCGCACGCGGAACACCGTGCGGTAGCGCGCGTCTTCACCGCCCAGCGTCAGCACCGGCAGCGCGCCGTGGTCGGTCGTGATCGGCAGCGGCGCCAGCCCGATCAGGTGATCGTTGCGCATCACCCGCCGCAGACTGCGCTCGAACAGCACCGCCGCCTTGTCCGCACGATCATCCGGCCGGCTTGCCGTTTCCCGGCAATGCCGCCAGTGGGCAGACATCTCGCGGCGCAGGCCGTCCAGCACGGCATCGTCGATGTCGCATTGCCAGTCCTGCTCCAGCAGGGCCACCAGCACGGTGCTGGTTCCATGCACGGCGTGATGCACCCACACATCGGTCACCCGGGTGTCACCGGTCGCGATCGCCCCCTCCCAGTCCGGGTGCCTCACCCGTATCACGTCGCAACCATCGCCGGGTCCGGCATGACCGACGAAGACCAGGAAGTACGGGCTGTCCCGCCCGAGCAGCCCCTCTTTCTCCTGCACGCAGGTAAAGCGGTCCAGGTAGAGAAAACCGTGGTGGAGGTCGGATTCAGCGGCCATGGGCGGCGATTGTAGCCGTCCGGACGCCTTGGGGCCTTGCAACACATTGAATAGTTGGCTATAGTCGCGGACTCTCTGAATCTGACACACGGAAACCGAACCATGGCCAATACGGCACAAGCCCGCAAGCGCGCTCGCCAGGCAAACAAGGCCCGCGCCCACAACGGCAGCCTGCGTTCCCGTCTGCGTACCGCGATCAAGGCTGTGCGCAAGGCTGTGGACGCTGGCGACAAGGCCGCTGCACAAGCAATCTTCAAGGAATCGCAAAGCATCATCGACAGCGTTGCGGACAAGAAGATCGTTCACAAGAACGCCGCCGCACGTCACAAGAGCCGTCTGTCCGCCGCCATCAAGGCGATGGGCGCTGCCGCTTAATAGCAGCAAGGCTCCAGCAGAAACGCAGCCCACGGGCTGCGTTTTTTGTTTTCCGGCCCCCTTCTCTGCGGCCAGCGCAATGCACGGGCTTACGATCCGGCCCTCAGTCCGCCATGCAGCGGGCCAGTGACGCCAGCATTCCCGCCGTCGCCCCCCAGATGAACTGCCCCGGCCAAGGCACTGCACGCACCTGGAACACCTGCCCCGCCCGCTCGAAGCGGTGGTGCTGGTAGCGCCCAAGATCCAGCAGGAAATCCAGCGGCACTTCGAATATCTCCGCGACCTCGAAGGGGTCCGGCTTCAGTTGCAAGGGCGGCGCGACGAGCCCCACCACCGGCACGACGTGGAATCCGGTGCCGGTCACGAAGTCCGGCAGACGCCCCAGCACCTCGACCTGCGCCGGCGCAATGCCCACCTCCTCATCCGTCTCGCGCAAGGCCGCAGCCACCGCATCCGCGTCCCCTGGCTCCACCCGGCCACCGGGGAAACTGATCTGCCCGGCATGGTTCCACAGATGGTCGGTACGCCGCGTCAGCAATACCGTCAGGCCTGCCTCATGAGTCACCACCGGGATCAGCACGCCCGCCGAAGTGTCCGCAGGGTCGACCTGTTGAACCATGGACGACACGCCACCCAACTGAGCGAAGCGCTCGCGCAGATCCTGCGCCTGTAACTTGCGGTCACTCATCACGCTGCCACATCGCGCATGAAGTCCGTGCGGAAAGCGTAGCGAGCAGCCCAAGGCCGAAACGAGGAGCAGAAGCGTACGGTTGTACGCTGAGCACCGGAGTTTCGGGATCGGGCTGCGCAGTAGCTTTACGCGCGGACTTCATCAGAAGCGTTTGCGGAGGGTCATCACCTGCCCCTCGCGCCGCATCTCCATCCGGTTCAGGAAGCTCATGCCCAGCAGCACGTGCGGCATGTCCACCTGCACCACTGCGCCTTCCACATCGGTAAGCGTCACACTGCCAATCGTGACGCGCGACAGCCGTACGCGGTACATCGGCACCACGCCGTTGGCCGTACTCGCCATGCCGCGCTCGCCTTTCAGGTAATCGATGCCGGCTGCGCGCGCGGTGCCCTGCCCCATCGCCACCGACGACGCGCCGGTATCGACCAGGAAGGTCACGCCGGAACCGTTGATGCTGCCGGGGGTGACGAAATGGCCACGCCCATCGCTCTGCAGATGGATCACCTGCCCGGTCCCGCCACCGCCGCCAACGCTCACCGCCCCGCCCATCGGCACCTTGCTGCGGCGACCGTCCTGCTCCAGCGTCACGACGTCGCCTTCCACCGCCACCACCTTCACGCCGTTCGCCGTCTGGCCCACCGCCACGATGCGGGGCGAGCCGCCATCCAGCACCAGCACGGCCTTGCCCGGAAACACGCCCACGACCGACACATCCACGGCCTGCGCGGCCAGCGGCAACGCGCTTAGAATGCTGCACAGCAAGAATCTTTTCACCCGCTCATCTCCATGTTGTCCGTCGCCATGAAACCCGTCGCAATCTTCCGTCATACGCGCACCGAAGGGCCGGGCTATTTTGCCAGCTTCCTCGACCGCCACTCGATCCCATGGACCTTGGTCCCCATCGACGAGGGCGCCGCCGTCCCCACCTCGCCGGACGCCTTCTCCGGCCTCTGCTTCATGGGCGGCCCGATGAGTGTCAACGACCCCTTGCCGTGGATTCCGCAGGTGTTGTCGCTGATCCGCCAGGCGGTCGACAAGGACATCCCGGTGATCGGTCACTGCCTCGGTGGCCAGCTGATGAGCAAGGCGCTCGGCAAGCTCGTCAGCCGCAATCCAACGAAGGAAATCGGCTGGCACGGAGTGCGCCCCACCGACACCGCCGAGGCCCGCGAATGGCTGGGCGAAACCGATGGCTTCGACGCCTTCCACTGGCACGGCGAAACCTTCGCCCTGCCCGATGGCGCCACGCGCATCCTCGGCAGCGACGCCTGCACCAATCAGGCCTTCGTGCTCGGTGACCGTCACCTCGGCATGCAGTGCCACGTCGAGATGACGGAGGAGATGATCCGCACCTGGAACACGCAGTGGGCCGAAGAAGTCAGCGACCCCGCCAACCCGCCGGCCAGTGTGCAGAAGAGCGAGGAGCAGCTCGCCCAGATGGCGACCAACCTGCCGGCCATGCGCGAGATGTCGGACCGCCTCTACACGAAGTGGATCACCGGCCTGAAAACCTGATGCACGCCCCCTGAACGACGCCCCCGGAGCACACCGTGTCAGTCCAATTCATCCAGGACGCCATTCTCAAGGGCGTCGAACTGCGCACCGACCTTCTCAAGTGGAAGCTCATCGCGGTCGGCGGCATCGGCAGCTTCGGCGTGGGCGGCGGGTCGAACACGCACGCGCCGTGGGTGCTCGTGCTCGTCCCGCTGATCTGCGCCTACGTCGACCTCATCTATCGCAATTCCTGCCTGCGTCGCAATGCGCTGCGCGCCTTCGCGATGAGCAAGCATGCCGATCCGACCTACGCGCCGCTGGCAGAAGTCCTGCGCTACGAACAGGGAGAGTTCGCCCAGCGCACCAAGCGGTTCTCCTTCGAATCCGGGGCGCTGGTCTGGTCGTCACTCCTGCTCAGCGTCGCGGTTGCGCTTTATCCGTTGATCACCGGCCTCAGTGACGCGCTTCGGACCGCGCTCGTCACCGCGGGAATCACGGGCTGCGTGCTGTCGATCGCGGTCGAACTCCTCTACGCGCGTTTCGACACGCTGAAGATCGGCTAGGGCTCTACGTCCGACGCCCGCTGCCGGTGCATCCACGGATATCCGTCGGTCCACACCGGTGCGCCCCGGCCTGGCAGCCCTTTGCAACGCCGCATCGGCAGGCCGGCCACGACTAGGTATCCGCCTTGCTTTGGTGGACGCACCATGTTCGCCCACCTGCACAATCTTTCGCACCATCACGCCTGGCGGCGGCAGCTGGAACTGCTGCTGGAATCCACCGGCGAAGGTATCTACGGCATCGACCTGCGCGGCCGCTGCATCTTCATCAACGGAGCGGGGGCGGAGATGCTCGGCTATACGCCGGATGAAGTGCTCGGCCGCAACATGCATTACCTGATCCATCACTCGCACTCGGACGAGAGCCTGATGCCGGTGCATGACTGCCGCATCTTCCGCGCATTCCAGCAGGGCCAGGGCGTGAAGGTGGACGACGAGGTGCTGTGGCGGCGCGATGGCAGTTCCTTCCCCGCGCACTACGCGTCCTATCCGATCCGCAACACCGATGCGGCCGACAGCCCGGTGCTCGGCGCAGTGGTCACCTTCTCGGACATCACCGAGCGCAAGCAGACCGAAGCCGCGCTGCGTGCGGCGCACGACCTGCTGGAACGCCGCGTCGCCGAGCGCACCGCGGAGCTATCGGAAGCCAACGAACGCCTGCGTCGTTCCCACCTCGCGCTGCAGCGCCTGTCCGCCCACCTCAACAGCGTGCGCGAGGAAGAGCGGCGCCACATCGCGCGCGACATCCACGACGAGCTGGGTGCATCGCTCACCGCACTGCAGCTGGACATGAACTGGCTGCGCCCGCGCCTCGCGAGCGACGCCGCGCTGCAGGCCAAGCTCGACAGCATGCTGGAGCTGGCCGGTACGGCGATGGGCTCGGTGCGTCGCATCCTCAACGACCTGCGCCCGGGCCTGCTCGACCACCTCGGCCTGTGGGCCGCGCTGGAAGCGCTGCTCGGCGACTTCCAGCGCCGCAGCGGGCTGGCCTGCAGCTACGACTGCGCGCCGGAACTCGAGCACAGCCGGCTGGGCCGCGACGCGGAGATCGCGCTCTACCGCATCGTGCAGGAGGTGCTGACCAACGTGTCGCGCCACGCCCAGGCCAGCTCGGTCAGCCTGGAGGCTGCGGCAGAGGGACGCGACCTGCGCCTGGCGGTGCGTGACGATGGCCGCGGCATGCGGATGCCGGCCCAGCCCGTCAGCTTCGGCCTGCTCGGCATGCAGGAGCGTGCCCGCGCACTCGGTGGTGAGCTCTCCATCGACAGCGCGCCCGGTGCCGGCACCACGGTACGGCTGCACCTGCGCGACGTGCTGGCGGGCTGAGCCGATATGAACCGCTGTTGTTACGACCGCGAAGCGCAGCCCCGGTTAGAGCCATGATCCGCATCCTCATCGTCGACGACCACATGATCATCCGGCGCGGCCTGCGCCAGATACTCGCCGAAGACGCGCGTATCGGCGCCGTGCACGAAGCTGCCGACGGCCCCTCCGCCCTGCGCCTGCTGCGTGGCGAGCCGGTCGACGTGGTGCTGCTCGACATCGCCCTGGGCGACCGCGACGGCCTCGACGTGCTGAAGAACCTGCGCGCCGAGTTCCCGCAGATCGGCGTCATCATGCTGTCGGTGTATCCGGAAACCCAGTTCGCGCTGCGTGCCATCCGCAGCGGCGCCAGCGCCTACCTCAACAAGGGCTGCGCGCCGGAGGAGCTGTTCGCCGCCATCGTGAAGGTGGCCGGTGGCGGCATGTACGTCACGCCGGCCATCGCCGAACTGATGGCCCAGGACCTGCGCAAACCGGTGGCGGCCGCACCGCACGAAGCGCTGTCCAACCGCGAGTACCAGGTGCTGCAGTTGCTGGCGCAGGGGCGCAGCGTCGGCGAGATCGCGCAACAGCTGTCGCTGTCGGCCAACACGATTTCGACCTACCGCGCGCGCATCTTCGAGAAGCTGGGCCTGCGCAACATGGTGGAACTTGCCGCCTACGCCGCGCGCAACCAGCTGGTGCCGTTGTGACCCCTTCCGCTGACCCGTCGCCACGGCACCGGAGCGTCGCCTGATCCGCCGTCGCCAGTGGCCGACAGGCGTCGCTGCAGGGCAACAATGCCTTGCCGGCCCGTAAGCCCGACGTCCCCTCGTCCTGTAGGACATCTCTGATTTTCCCGGCACGGCCGCTCGCGGCGAAACCCGCATGGAACAAGGCTGTCCATCCTGCGCAATCGCTACGGAAGGTCCTTATTTACCTGCCGGATGTAAATGATCCGTAAAGCACGTCATCCTGGACAGACCGTATTGCGTTGCATCAGCGAGGCCCCTTCAAGGGCTCTCCCCCAAACGATAAAAACATGGATGTAGAACGCATGATCGGACGCTGGCTGTTGCCGGGTCTGCTGCTTGGCCTGATGTCCTGGGCGCAGGCAAGCCAGAACGACGGCGCACTTTTCGACCAGATCGCCAACCGTGCACGCACGATGGCGACCAAGCCCTATCAGTCCCCGGCCGACAACGTACCGGCCGCCCTCAAGGCACTCACCTACGACCAGTACCGCGACATCCGCTTCAACCCGTCCGAGGCGCTGTGGCGCAAGGAAGGCCTGCCCTTCGAAGCGATGTTCTTCCACCGCGGCAAGTTCGCGCTGGACGCGGTGAAGATCCACGAGATCGTCGACGGCAAGCAACGCGAGGTGCCTTTCAACACCCGCCTGTTCAACTACGGCAAGAACAAGCTCAGCACCAGCGGCTGGGGCGACATCGGCTATGCCGGCCTGCGCGTGCACTACCCGCTGAACAACCAGCAGTACAAGGACGAGCTGGTCGTCTTCCTGGGCGCCAGCTACTTCCGCGCGCTGGGTGGCGGCCAGATCTACGGCCTGTCGGCGCGCGGCCTCGCCATCGACACGGTGGGCGGCAAGGGCGAAGAGTTTCCCCGCTTCACCGAATTCTGGCTGGAGCGTCCCGCCAGGGATGCCCGCAGCATCACCGTGCATGCCCTGCTGGATTCGCCCAGCGTCGCTGGCGCCTACCGCTTCGTGCTGAACCCTGGCGACACCACGGTGGTGGACGTGAAGGCGCGCATCTTCCTGCGCAAGCCGGTCGCCACTCTGGGCATCGCCCCGCTGACCAGCATGTTCCTCGCCGGCGAGAACCAGCCGCCGAAGGCCGGTTTCCGTCCGGAGATCCACGACTCCGACGGCCTCTCCATCCACACCGCCGAAGGCGAATGGATCTGGCGCCCGCTGTTCAACCCGCCGCACATCCTGACCACCTCTTTCCAGTTGAAGAACCCGCGTGGCTTCGGCCTGATGCAACGTGACCGCGCGTTCGCCAACTACGAAGACCTGGAAGCGCGCTATGAAAAGCGCCCGAGTGCCTGGATCGAACCGGTGGGCGACTGGGGCAGTGGTCGTGTCGAGCTGGTGCAGCTCGACACCCCGGACGAGACCAATGACAACGTCGTCGCCTACTGGGTCCCTGCCCAGCAGCCGGCACCCGGCACGCCGCTGGACATCGCCTATCGCCTGCACATGCAGGGCGATCGCGGCGCGGGCGACAGCCGTCCGGCCAGCGGGTGGACGGTGCAGAGCCGTCGCGGCGCGGGCTTCCAGCCGCTGGCCGAAGGCGAGGACAAGTTCGTCATCGACTTTGCCGGGCCGGCGCTGCAGGCACTGCCTGCCGACGCGGCGGTGGACGCGGTGATCGAAGCATCGGCCGGCGTGACCATCGCCGAGCAGACGGTCTTCCGCAATGACGTCACCGGCGGCTGGCGCCTGGCCTTCCGCTACACGAACACGAACAACACGAAAAAGACGCAGCCAGTCGAGCTGCGCGTCTTCCTCAAGCACTCTCAGGACACGGTGAGCGAAACATGGAACGCGATCATTCCCCCGCCGAGGTAGGCGCCGGTACCTACCTGTCGTCACCGCCGGTAACGACAGCCCTCTTTGCACCCGACGTGCCGCCGCTGCTGCGCGGCTCCATGCCTGCCAGCCCGTGGTTCGGCCTGCGCGAAGGCTGGCGCCGCCTGCTGCGGATGCCGCACCGACCGGTGCCGCACTGGCCGCAAGGGCCGGCACGCGCCTGGCAGGCGGCTGCGCAACGACGACGTTGGGCCCTGCTCGCGCTGATGATCGCAACCGTGTTGCCGTCCGCGTATGTGATGACGGAGGCGCTGGACTGGACCAACGTGCCGATCCTGGCGGCGCTGCAGATGGTGCTGTTCGTACCGCTGATGGCCTGGGTGTCGGCGGGCTTCTGGTCGGCCGCGATGGGCTTCGTCGTGCATCTGTTCGGCGACCGCCACGTGCTGTCCGCCCGCGGCATCGAGGACCAGGAACTGAACCCGGACACGCGCTGCGCGATCATCATGCCGATCTGCAAGGAGCATGTGCCGACGGTCATCGCCGGCCTGCGGGCCACCTGCGACTCGCTGGCCGCCACCGGCCACGCCGGGCAGTTCGACGTGTTCCTGCTGTCCGACACGCGGGACCCCGTGCTGCAGGCGGAGGAGCGCAGCGCCTGGCAACGCCTGCGCGAGGAACTCGCCGGCCAGGGCCCGCGCGTCTTCTACCGGGTACGTCAGCGTCCGGGCAAGCGCAAGGCCGGCAACGTCGCGGACTTCTGCCGCCGCTGGGGCCGCCGCTACGACTACATGGTCGTGCTGGATGCCGACAGCATCATGAGTGGCGACTGCCTGACCGGCATGGTCAAGCTGATGGACAACAACCCGCGCGCCGGCATCATCCAGACGGTGCCGCGCCCCTGCGGCCAGCCCACCCTGCACGCCCGCGCCCAGCAGTTTGCCGCGCGCGTCACCGGCAGCCTGTTCACCGCGGGCATGCAGTACTGGCAGCTCGGCGACTCCCACTACTGGGGCCACAACGCGATCATCCGCATCCAGCCCTTCATGGAGCACTGCGGCCTGGCGAAGCTGTCCGGCGAGGGCCGCCTGTCCGGCGACGTGATGTCGCACGACTTCGTGGAAGCCGCACTGATCCGTCGCGCCGGCTACGAAGTGTGGGTCGTGCCCGACCTGGCCGGCAGCTACGAACAGCTTCCGCACAACCTGCTGGCCGAACTGCAGCGTGACCAGCGCTGGTGCCACGGCAACCTGCTGAACACCCGCCTGATCGCCGAGCCCGGCCTGACCGGCGCGCACCGCGGCATGCTGATCACCGGCGCCATGGCCTATGCGTCCGCACCGCTGTGGCTGTGCTACCTGCTGGTCGGCACGCTGACCTGGGGCGTGCTCGGCCCGGGCGGCCTGCTGGACGACGGCATCGCAGCCGGCACCGCACCGATTCCGCTGCAGACGCTGTGGCTGTTCACCGGCGCCCTCCTGCTGCTGCCGCGCGCACTCGCCGTGCTGGCCATCGTCTTGCGTCGCGAGCAGTCACAGTTCGGCGGCACGCTGAAGCTCATCGGCAGCGCCTGCCTCGAAGCCCTGCTGTCCATCGTGCAGGCACCGATCCGCATGTTCGCGCACACCAGCTTCGTGTTCGCCAGCCTCACCGGCCTGAAGCTGGAATGGCAATCGCCACCGCGCGAGGCACAGGGCCTGCGCTGGCAGGAAGTGGCCGACGGTTTCGGCGGCCACAGCCTGCTGGCGGCGCAGTGGGGCCTCTTCGCGCTGCTGAGCCACCCGATGGCAGTGCTGTGCCTGGCGCCCGTGTATGGCCCGCTGATCCTCGCCATTCCCTTCACGCTGCTGACGGGCAACGTCGCGCTGGGGCAGCGCATCAACCGGCACGGGCTGCTGCTGACGCCGGAAGACACGCTGGCGCCACAGGTGCTGCGCGAGGCGCGGAACCACGCTGCCCGCCTGCCGCGGCCGACGCGTCGCGACGAGCGGGCCCTGGCCGCCGCCTGAGCTTCCCGCCCTCAGCGGGGGAGGCATGAAGCGCACAGGAAAGAAAAAGCCGGCCCACGGGCCGGCTTTTTCTTTGCATCGTCACAGTCGTCACCAGCGAGCATCGCATCGTTGAACACCGCATCCCCGCATGCGCGTGCCTGCGCGCACCGCAGCCAGCCTAGTCAGGGCTGCGGCGGATCGGCGCGCGAACTCAGGGCGCGACGCGGCACCGACAATTCGAACACCACTTCCGGCGCCTCGTAGCGGTAGCTCAGGCTGCCACCGTGCTCGACGGCGATCTGGTGCGCGATGTACAGCCCCAGGCCCAGGCCGCCGGCATTGCGCTGGTTGCCCAGCGAGGATTTCTTGAACGGGTCGAAGAGCTGTGGCAGCAACTCGTCGGGTATCGGTGGCGCCTGGTTGCGCACCGTCAGCAGGATGTGATCGTCGATCGCCGCCAGCTGGATGCGGATCGGCGTGCCCGGCTGGCCGTGGTGCCGGGCATTGCCCAGCAGGTTGGTGACGACCTGCGCGAGACGGTCCGGGTCACCCTCCATCTGCGCGTCGCCATGCAGTGACACCTCGTAGCGCGCGTCGAGCTGGACCTGCTCGCGCTCGTCCATGATCTGCCGCACCAGGCTCACCAGATCGAGCGGCTGGTAGTTCAGGCCGAGCCCGAGGCCGCCGCGCAACTTGCTCATGTCCAGCACCAGCCCCACCAGGCGCTGCATGCGGCCCGCGGTGCGCTGGATGCGCTCGCCGATGGCTGCCCCGCCCGCGGCCGGCACTTTTTCCAGCACCCGCGCCGCGAGGCTGATGGAATGCAGCGGGTCGCGCAGGTCGTGGCCCAGCACGGCCATCAGGTGTGCCCGTGCGCGCTCGGTGTCCGCATGGTGGACGAAGGCGGCGCGGCGCATCTCGTCGGCCCAGCCGGCAGCAATTTCGATGTCGCTGTCGGTCCAGGGAACGGAGGTGTCCTCCACCGTCTCGCGCCATTCGTCGAAGGAGCCGCGCGGGGTCAGGCGCGGGCCTTGCGGGCCGACGGTGAAGACCTTCTCCGGCTTGCCGCCCCAGCGCACCGTCTCGATCTGTTCCTTGCGCAGGAAGACCAGCCAGGCATGCGCAGCCGCATCGAAGCAGTGCGCCAGCAGGCCGCAATAGGCCGACAGCGAGGCCGGCCGTTCCACGCTCCAGTCGGCCAGTGCGTTCCACAGCGGACGCGATTGGGTGGGCATGTCCTTGAGCACGCGCGCCAAGTCCGCGACCGCTTCCGAACGGGCCAGGCCATGTTGGGCAAGCTTGCCGCCGGAGATCACCACCGCCGCGTCGGCGTCCAGCAGCCGCGCCAGCGTGGGCAGGTGGCAGGCCAGGGCTTCGGCCACGTCGTCGTTGTCGCTGATGGACTGCGCGCAATCGGTCTGCACCGCCAGCGCACCCCGCGTCCTTTCGGCGTGCTGGCGGGCCAGCAGCGAGGAGATGGTGGTCGCCACCACCTGCGCCATCACGTCCACCGCCATGCGGATGGCGTAGGGCACCAGGCGCCGCGACATGTGGTGGCAGGCGAACATGCCCCACAGCCGTCCGTCGATGACGACGGAAACGCTCATGGACGCGCCCACGCCCATGTTGCGCAGGTACTCGATGTGGATCGGGGAAACGCTGCGCAGCACGGCATGGCTGAGGTCCAGCGGCGCCGCGTCCGCCTGGCCGGTGAGTGCCAGTGGCGTCGCGCTGACGTCGGCGATCAGCCGCAGGGTGTTGAGCACGTACAGGCGGCGCGCCTGGGCGGGAATGTCGGAGGCCGGGTAGCGCCGGCCCAGCAGGCTCTCCAGCGCATCGGCCTTGCTCTCGGCCACGATGTCGCCGCTGTCGTCATGGCGGAAGCGGTAGGCCATGACGCGGTCGAAGCCGGTCAGGCTGCGGATCTCCTCGACGGCCCGCTCCAGCAGCTGCTGCAGCGAGCTGGTGCGCTTGAGGCGGTCCAGCGCACGGTGCGCCTGCAGCGCGAAGCGCGATACGTCCTCGTCACGCTCCCGCGGTTCGAACTCGACGATCACGCCGCTGGTGCTGATGTTGATGACGACATCCATCTTGCGCCCCGCCACGTCCAGCTCGTGCGACACGGCGTACTGCTCGCCCGTCCGGCTGTCGGGCAGGTGCTCGCGCACGAAGCCGCACACCTGCGACCACAGGGGGGAATGGCACTCGTCCAGCGAGGTGCCGAGCGTGACCGGACAATCCAGCAAGGTGGCGGCATTGCTGGTGTGCCATGCAACCAGGCCGTCGACGGAAAACGCGATCAGCGCGCCATGCGGCTGGATGGAGCCCGGAATGTGGATGGGCTCCCTGTCACAGTTGTCGAGCGTGACCGGCGCGGACGGAGACGTGGGCTGGCTCATGCGGTACGCACCTGTTCGAATCGCCGCAGCAGGCTTTCGAAAGCCGCCACGGCGCCCTCGCAGGCCTGGCGGATCTGCGCCGCGGTCCTGATCTGGTCATCGAGAAGCTGCAGGAAGGTGCTCCAGCGTTTCGCCGGCACGCTGCCATCGCCCTGCAGGAAACGGAAATCGAGGTCCGGGAAATCGTCCGCCGCGAAACGCTCACGGAAGGCGCGATACAACAGGGCGCCGCCGAGCCGCGACCCTTCCTGCACGTAGGCCCAGCCCCACAACCGGTCCGGCGCTGCGAGCGCGCCGTCGGCGTCCGTATCGACGCCCGCAACGGCGGCAGCGCCGTCGCGCTCACCAATCGTCGCTCCGGCACTTGCAGGCAGCGCGTGGCCCAGGTGCCTGGCCAGCTGGGCGATGTCGTGGTCTATCCAGGCCACGCGCGGCAGCTCCGGCACGATCTCATCGAGCAAGGCGGGTCGCGCGGCGGGCACGTCCTCGCGCAGCCACTGGCGGAAGGCCAGCACATGCAGGGCATAGTCTTCGAGACGCGGCTCATCGAGGGCGATCGGCGAGGCGGCCTCGACACGCTCGTGCAGGCTTGCCGTCGCCTGCCTCAGGGCGTCGAGCGGCGAAGCAGGCAGGCTGGCAGCCTGCGTTCCTTCGGGAAAATTGGACAAGGATGTGCTCACGGCTACGGCGGCGGCCGGTAGGCCCGGCCGTTGGTTCTATCGGGGTACAGGGGTTGTACCACAGCGCCGGGCCGCCTTGCAGCACAATCCGGCCCGGCCAGCCGCGCCCGCTCAGGCGTCGGGCACTTCCTCGCGGCCAGCGGTGCGCGAGTCATCGTGCAGCTGCATGAAGATCGCCGCCGCCACCATGCCCAGCACGCCCACGCTGACGAAGGTGTACTGGAACACCCGCAGCATGTCGCCCTCGCCCAGCCGATGCACGAAGCCCCCGAGCAGCGCGGCGGCCGACGCGACCCCCAGGCTCATCGACAGCTGCATCGTCACCGACAGCAGGCTGTTGCCGCTGCTGGCGCGCGCGTCGTCCAGGTCCAGCAGGGTCACGGTGTTCATCAGCGTGAACTGCAAGCCATTCACGTAACCCATCATCGCCAGCTGCACGATCAGCACCCACAAGGGTGGACGCAGGGCGACGCTGGCAAAGCTGGCGATCATCACCCCGACCAGCAGGGTATTCACGATCAACAGGCGGCGGTAACCGAAGCGCCGTACCAGCCCGCCGACGCCGAAGCGCGCCACCAGCGCGGCCAGTGCCATCGGGATCAGCATCGTCCCGGCGTGCATCGGCGAATAGCCCAGGCCGAGCTGCAGCATCAGCGGCAGCAGGAAGGGCACGCCGCCAGAGCCCAGGCGCGCGAAGAGGTTGCCGAGTATGCCCACCGAGAAGCTGTTGATCTCGAACAGCGCGGGCGGGAACAGCGGATGCAGGAAACGCATCGCATGCAGCCAGTAGCTCACCAGCAGGCCGATGCCGCTGACCAGCAACCACAGCGCCACCGACAGGGACCAGCCCAGTTCGCCCAGCCCCTGCAACGCCAGCGACACCAGCGTCACCCCCAGCGAGAACAGCAGGAAGCCACGCACGTCGAAGGGCCGCACGTCCGCCGACTTCAGCGGCGGCATGATGCGCAGGGTCAGCATGATGCCCAGCGCGCCGATCGGCACGTTGATGAGGAAGATCCAGTGCCAGGACACCTGCTCCGCCAGCCAGCCGCCGAGGAAAGGCCCCAGCAGCGGCCCCACCATCGCGGGCATGACGACGAAGCTCAGCGCCGCCAGCAACTGCTCGCGCGGCACGGTGCGCAGGATGGACAGGCGCCCCACCGGCATCAGCATCGCACCACCGACGCCCTGCACCACCCGGCTCGCGACCAGCTGCCCCAGGGTATGCGAGTAGGCGCACAGCACGGAACCGAGCGTGAACAGCACGATGGCCGCGAGGTAGACGCGCCGCACGCCGAAGCGGTCCGCCATCCAGCCCGAGGCCGGCATCAGCAACGCCACGGTGAGCATGTAGGCGATGATCACCGCCTCCATGCGCAGCGGGCTGGCATTCAGATCGCGCGCCATCGACGGCAAGGCCGTGTTGACGATGGTCGAGTCCAGCATCTGCATCAGCAGCCCGATGGCGACCAGCCACAGGAGGGGGCGGGATGAAGCGGGATGGGCACTCATGGTTCGGGGACGTCTCGCATGAAACCGGCATCGGGTGCCCGTGATGCCGTGAACATACGCCGCTACAGCCCGGCCGGCTATCCCACCAGATGCTTAGATCTTCAGCAGGCCGCGGAAGCCGCGCACCGCGTAGTAGGACTGCGCGCCGTTGTGATAGGTGAACACGGTGTCGTAGCGACGGTCGCAGAACAGCGCGCCACCCAGCTTGCGGATGGCGGGTGGCGTCTTCACCCAGCTCGATGTCTTCGTGTCGAACTCGCCGAGCTGCTGCAGCGCGCGGTACTCCTCCTCCGTCAGCATCTCGATGCCCATGGCGGAGGCCATGTCGACAGCGCTGTCCTCGGGCCGGTGTTCCTTCCTGGACTCCAGGCCGGCGCGGTCGTAGCAGACGCTGCGTCGCCCCTTGGGCGTCTCGGCAGCGCAATCGCAGAAGACGAACTCGCCCGTGCCCGCGTCACGCGCCACCACGTCCGGCTCGCCGCCGCTCTCCTCCATCGCGGCCAGTGCGCGCAGCCTGGCGGCGTCTGCCGTGTCGAGCCGTGCCTGCACGTCGGTCCATGCAATGTCCGGGTGGCGGCGCCTGTGTTTGTCGAAGCGGGCCTGCAGGAGCCTGCAGAGTGCTTCACGTTCCTTGTCGGTCATGTCTCACCTTTCATGGAAGATGGCCGGCCACTTCAGGCCTGCTGCCGGAATGCCAGGTAGTAGCCGTTGCAATCGCGGATGCCGAACTCCCGACTGCCGTACGGCATGTCCTGCAAGGGCCAGGCGAGGCTCACGCCGTCCTTCACCGTCGCGTAGTAGTCGTCCAGCGCCGGCACCGCAAGGTAGATCGTCCCGGTGAAGCCGGGGGCCGCACCCCACAGGTCGGCAGGCGTGAACACGAGCGCCCCGCCATGCAGGACGGCAGTGAGTGTTCCCTCCGCCGTATCACTCAAATCGAAGCCGAGCCTGGAACGGTAGAACGCGCGCGTCTGCTCGACATCGTGACAGCGCAGCAGGATGGTCAGCGACATGGTGTCCCTCTACAGGTGTTGTGCACGGAGCATGGCAACCGGCGCGACCACCGTAAACAACAACCGGGGCGCTGGCCCCGGTTGTCATCCGATGATGCGGCTCAGGAATTATTGCCCGAGTTCAGGACGCGGACCTGCACAACGCTTCACCAGTTCGCTGACCTGGTTGGTCGGGTGCAGCACGTACGCATAGTAGTTCTTCGGGTTGAAGACGCCGTAGCTCGTACCCGACTGCTCGCGCTGACCACTGGTGCTCTGGTAGCTGTTGCCAATCGCCACCAGCGATCCGGTGTCGTAGTAGTGCGGGTCCTTGGTGTTCACGAACACGCTGTTCTCCAGGACCATGTGGGTGCCACCGCGCGCGTAGTTGCCGTAGCCCGCGTTGTTCTCCATCAGGTTGTTGTACAGGTGCGCGCGCAGGATGTTGTCCGCCGACGGGTTGCGCTGGTGCGTGTTGTTCAGCCAGTTGTGGTGCATGGTGATCTCGGCCGTCACGTTCTCGGTCCAGCCGATGCCGAAGGCCTTGTTCTGGTTCTCCAGGATGTTCCAGGACACGGTCAGGTTGGTGGTGTCCTTGCGGCTGTCGATCATGCCGTCGGCGATGCGGCTGAAGCGGTTGTGGTCGATCCAGATGTTGCGCGAGGTGTCCGCCTGCACGCCATCGTTGTCAGCCGTCTTGCCGTCCCAATCACCCTCGATGAAGCTGTCGCGGATGTGCAGGTTGCGGATGATCACGTTGTTCACGTAGCTGACGTTGAAGCCGCCATTCACGATGTGACCGGTGGTGCCCACGCCGATGATCGTCTTGTTGGAGGCGACGCGCACTTCCTCGAACGGATCGAAGGTGATGGTGCCCTGAACGCGGCACACGCGCGGCTCGGTGGCACCCGCACAGGCCTTCAGCGCAGCCACGGTGGACACGGTGGTCGGCGCCGCACTGCCACCGCCGGTGGTGCCGCCGTTGAGCGTCGAGAAACCTTCCTGTGTCAGCGGGCAGGAGCCGGCACCGGACGAAGAGCCCGACGAAGAAGTGCTGGACGAAGAACTGGTGGAAGAACTCGACGAACTGGAGCTGGAAGAAGACGAGCTGCTCGACGATGAACTCGACGAACTGCTGGAGCTCGACGAGGAAGAGGAGGATGACGACGAGGACGACGAGCTGCTGGAAGAGCCGCCACCCGCGACGGAGCATTCATTCACGCCGCCCGCGATGCGACCGCCGAAGGCCGCCTCGTTGCAGGTGAAGCTGCCCGACAGCGTCTTGAAGATGAATTGATCCGCACGGCCGAAAGCGACGTTGGTATTCGCGGCAACGCTGCAGGCCGCGCCTTCCTTGCAGATGGTGGTCCAGCCCTTGGGCCGGTTGGCGGCGGTTGCGCTGGCGGCCGACACAATGGCCAGCACACCGAGCACGAGGTGCTTCAGTTTCATGTCTTGTCTCCTTGATTATGGAAATGCTGCTTCCGGCGACACCCCTTTGCCGGGGGCCCGCTTGCTTCAGCACGGCCGCAATCAAAGGATCGCAACCGGCGCGCCGCAGCTTCGTACGAGCCGCTGGCGCCGCCTAAGGATAGTGCCCCGCTTGGTGCTTCACCAACGGAAAAATGCGGCCGCGCAGATGCTGCGCGGCCGCATTCGTGTGAAGAGACTTCGAGCCTAGTGCGCGAGTGCGTCGTGCGCGTCGGCGGTGTTGGCAGGCTTCGCAGATTTGATGGATTCTGCAAGCGCTTCAGGCTGCGAGGTTTGCCGATTCACATCCGGCGCAATGCCCTGCGGTAATTGCGCCCTATGCGGCTGGTCGGGCCCGTGAAGTGGGCGAACTTGACGCCCTTGTTAGGCACCTGCGCGATGGTGAGTAAGGATAAACAACGCTAGCTCCGCGATAGAGCCCGACGAATGTGCAGGCGGATACTCTCCTAGTGACAGCGAAACATTATCAACAGTGCTTGCGCTGCTGTTGAGGCGCGGCAACAACGCTGCATGGTGCCAGCAGAAGAACTTCTTGAGGTCTCTGTCCGTGGCCACCCAGAACCTCGGCTTGTAGATACCCGTGCCGGCTGATTTCCAAGCCTTAAGCTGACCTTGTCGAATGCTAATTGAATTTCTATCCAGGACTTTCGCCTCTATCCCGGTGTATCCCGGTTGGCCGCAAAAGGCAAACCAAAGATCTGGAACGTTCGGATCAAGTAAGCGAGCGCCTTCAGTTCCGGCATGATGCTTCGCCGCTCCGCCGTCGACGCAAATAAACAGGTCACGCTCCATGTCTACGAATGGTGCCAAGTAGTGAAACAGCTGCGCAACGAATCGGTTCTCTTGCTTCATATGCCTAAATTTTGAAATGAGAGGCGGCGCAACGGCGTCGCCCTTGTGACGTCCTCTCGATGGAAGGGTTGGGCGTCATTCGCGCTAGCCCTTACTTGACCAGGCCAAACTGCAGATTCGCCCATTGACCGAGCACTGCGATCGCAATGCCGAGGAGAACTAACCCCATCGGTCGCTTGTACCACTGGTCTTTTTGTTGAAGGTCGATGTTGATCTGCAGAACATCCGGCTTTTGACCTACCGCTAGGCCTTGCTGGGCCAATAGCGCTTGCTCCCACCCTAGCTCCTCGACTCGGAGAATGGTCTTTCTGATGCGAGCAGAAAGATGGCTTGCGCTGTCCCACATCAGACGCCCAAGCGCAACGCAGCAAATGATGAATAGAAAGCCGTAGTTACCGGAGCTGTTGAGCTCTCGGGGATTGGCAATGGGCGCGACTTGCCAGCCCCAAGATAGGAACTGCGTTTTCTCGTACAGGACGTGGATGATTCTTAGAACTCCACGGGCAACGGGTGCGAATGCCGTGGCGTCTCCTTGAACCGCCCAAGCGATGGATTTGAGCCCTGAGATTAGAAGAACGGCACTGAAGGCAACAAGTACGACGGAGGAGATAGCGCGTAGGCGCCACACGCGACGCTGAGCTTCGTAAATTCTCATGTGTGTGAGGGGTGAGTGGCTATGACGCCCAACGTTTGAGGTAAGCCTCGTGCCGTAGGCACGTCGGCTTGAAATGGTTAGGCATCGCTTGCATCAGTCTTCGGCCCGGGTGTACTTTCCTGCTCTTCGGCAGCCACCTTCGCGGCGGTCTTCCTTTTCGACTTCTTTGCTTGCTGGAGGAAGACCATATCTCCCGAAGACACCCGCCTGCGAAGCAGCCAGAAGTTGTAGCGAATGCGCATCCAAAGTACCTTGCTTTGCCGAAAAGCGAGAAACCGAATGATCAGTTCTAGTTGGTACTGATGCGCAAGGTAGCCCAGTTCGTAGGTGCTAAGTGTTGCCAAGTAAAGCCCAGCGTCGGCCGTAAAGACATCGAGCTTCTTGGCCTTAACAAACTGGTACTTGTTCAGCACCTCCCGCAACTTGTAGGCCTCGATTGGATAGTACTCGCCCAATGAGTCGGCAGCAGCGTTGAGACGTTCTACAAACGCCGACTCCTGAGTGGTGTACTTCTCAAACGACCTCTGCCGAAGGCGTTCCCACTCCTTAACATCGGAGGATAGATTCTTGAACTTTTCCTGGGCGGTCTTTAGCTGAACCATTTCAAGGAACAAGAAGTACAAGACCGCAATTGCTTTGCCGACCGCTTTCTTCCTCTCGATGGCGCGTTTGCCATACGCACTGCCTTCTGCGAGAAACCAACCAATCGCGATACCAATCAGCGGCAAGAAATCTTTGAGGTCCATGGCGGGGATTGGCGATGCCTAACTTGTTTTAGGGAGCCGTCTTGCTGCCTAACATCGGCGCGTGCCCCCTAACATCGCGCCTTCCAGCACTGTGAAACGCTTGCTCTACAAGGATTCTCGTTTGATGAGGTATTTTTCAGTACCCACTAACAGAATCGACAAGAACCTTACTTCGAAAACAATGCCGCAACATGCCTTCTGCGTGTTGACGCGGCGCAACCCACAGAGGCGAAGCACGGCAATCCGGCACGCCCCCCTTTCCCCCTCTGCAGCCGCCGAGCAGCACAGCCGTGACGAGGGATCGCGCGGAGCGCGACGGCGAGCATGTCTGAGCACCGAAGGCCGAGCGCAGCGACAGACTGAGGGCGAGTTGCGGAGCCGCTCATCATGGCGCGCAGCGCAGGGAACCACGCGAAGCGTGGCGGCGGAAGCGGGGCGCGTTCTCTGCATACTCTCTGCCGCGCAGCAGAGAGTATGTCGCCCGCCGGGGCGAACTCCCGGCGCTGGGTAACGAGTGAGCACGGGCCTGCGGCGGGAGCCGGTAGAACGACAGGTCAAAGAAGCACGTCACCGGACTCCCCTCCTTCGACCGCTTCGATCCCTTCGACAAGCTCAGGGAACGAAGCTCGCGTAGCGCGCAGGAATGACGAAGCGGGGGTGCGAGGTGGCTCGCTGCAGCGCGACCGCTCACCCATGTTCAACGTTTGCGCGCCTTCACAGCCGTCACCGATGCCTTGCTCGAAGACGTACCAGCCTTGGCCGGCGCAGCCTTCTTCGTCGTCACCGCAGCCTTCGCTTTTCGCGTCGCCTTCGCCACGAGTGGCGCCTCCTCCTTCGCTGTGCGCGGCGCAACCGACTTCGCCGCCCGTGGTGCCACCGCCTTCGCCGGCTGCACGGCCCCCGCCTCCGCCCGCGACAACACCACGCGCCCACCACGCCCCACCGGTGCCTTCTCGATGAAGGCATTGCTGACCCAGCCCTCCAGGTCGGTGACGCCCTGCACTTCCACCTTGCTCCAGCGGTCCAGCGCTTCCAGCACCACCAGCTTGGTGCCCTTCTTCAGCGCGGGCGCCACCGTGACCGCCGAGGCGTCGGGGCCGGAGCGGATGTTCAAGCTACTGGCGGTGACCTGCCAGTACTCGGGCAAGTCGTCCTCGCGGCCTTTCACGCGAGCGCTGAAGGCGCCGAGCGGGAACGCAGGACCGGGGTCGGTCTTACGGCCGCGGGCGATGTCCTCGTGGCCCAGCACGTCTTCCAGGCCGTATTGCGCGGCGAGCAGCTCGGTGAGTTCCAGTGCGCGTTCGATCTGGATCTCGGTGTAGGTGTGCCAGGGCTGGGCGCCACCGCCGTGCTTGTGCTCGGCGACCAGCACTTCGCTTTCCGGATAGGCCTTGCCGAACCAGGAGACGTATTGGCCGCCGACGCGCTTCATGACGCCGGCGTTGTCGATCTCGATGCCGATGCTGTGCGAGTTCAGTCCAATGAGGCTGCCCCACTGGCTCTTGCCGGCATGCCAGGTGACGATGTTGAACGGTGCCAGCTGGATGATGCTGCCGTCGCGGCCGAGCACGATGTGCGCCGAGGCCTTGCTCGCCGGGTTGCACAGCGAACTGGCCGAACTCGCTGCCGAGCTGCCTGCCGTGTAGTGCATGACCAGGTAGCGCGGGCTCATGACGCCGCCGCGGTTGGGCGTGTCCTTGTGCGTGATGCTCGATCCGACGAGGCGGTGGTTCTCGATCTTCATGGTGCTCTCCGGTTGGAGGGGCGCTGCCCTTCTGCGCCACTCGGGTTCACTCCGTGTGGTTCATTGATCCAGGGTGCGATTCACTTCTTGGTGCTGCGCGACGCGGCCGGCTTCGCTGCAACGCCGCGCTTGCCGGGCCGGGCGGCCTTGCGGGCGGCGGGTCGTTCGGCGACCGGCGGGGGCAGCTTCTCCTCGCGCAAGGCGATGGCTACCGCGCCGAGCGCCTTGGCCGTCGCCGCGTCTCCCTTGCCGCCGCGCGCGCCGTAGAACACGCAGAGCTGCTCCACCTGCGCGATCACGGAGTCCGCCTCGCGGCCGCTGCGCGGCACGCTGGCCAGCGCCTCGGCATACATGCGGATGCACGCATCCACATGCCGCCCGATGGCACCGTCGATGAGCCACTGCGTCAGGGTGGCGTCCGCCACGGCCGCGGCGTCGAAGAAGGCCAGGGTCTGGGCGAACTTGCCGCGCGCCACGTCGAGGCAGCGCTGCGCGAGATCCCGCGCACTGGCCGGCATGCGGGTGGTGATGAGCGCCTCCAGGTTGAGCCAGTTGAGCACCGCGTAGGAGTCGCACTCGTCGCCGCAGTCGTCCAGCACGAGGCGATAGGCATCGCGGCTCAGCGACAGGCTGGCCAGCACGTCCTCCCAGGCGCGGCCCTGCTGGGCCAGCAATCCGGCGCGGCGCTTCAGGGCGCTGCCCAGCAGCAGCTGGCGCTCGCGGTTGATGTTGCCGGCGTCGCGTGACAGGGCCACCAGTGCCTGCAGGCGACCGACGGCGGCGTCCAGCATGTCGATCCGCAGCGCGTCCGACAGGTTCTCGTTCTTCTGCACGGCGATGCGTGCCTCGACGTTGCCGAGCAGCTCGAACAAGCCGACCGACACGTTGCCGCCCTCGTCCGCCGCGATCGCCCGCAGGCAGGCCTCGCGCGCGTCGCCGAAGGCATCCGGGCCGATGTCGTAGTAGTAGGAAGCAATCGCCTCCTGCACATCGGCGCGGTCCAGCCACGCGGGCGGCACGCCACGCAGGCGGTCGCTCACCGCGCGGCGTGCCTCGGCTGCGCCGGCCTGGCGGTGCGATGCGTCGATGCGCATGGCGGCGAACGCCGCCACCAGCTCGCTGGGGGACACCGGCACGGTCGGCGTATGGTCGCGGCTGGATTCGCCCGGCTCCAGCACGAAGCCGGGGTCACCGTAGGCCTGGTAGGCGCCCCAGGTGTTGCAGCCGGGCACCTCGTAGTAGGTGGCGCGGCGGGCCTGCGCCACCGCGTCGCCGAAGGGCATGCCTTCGCGCACGAAGCGGTCGAAGAAGGTGGTCGCGAACACGCGGGCGGCCTGGTCGTTCACCTTCCAGCCGGCGGCCACCACGCAACGCACGCCCATCTCGATCAGCTCGCGCGACACGCTGTAGGCCAGCTTGTTGGCTTCCAGCGGCGTGCTGTCCACCTCGCCGAGGTGGCAGCAGTTGAGGAACACCAGGTCGGGCACGATCTCCAGCTGGCCGATCTCGGCGGCGGACAGCAGCATGCCGTCGGACAGCACGACGCCGGTACGCTCGCTGCCGTCGGCCGCGATCTCGCGATACACGCCGTGCGCGGCGATCATCAGGATGCGGCTCGGGCGGCGGAACACGCGCGACAGCACGTCCAGCGCGGCGGTGCCGGAGGGCACGTATTCCACCTCGTAGCCGCGCGCCTCCAGGATGCGGCGGGCTTCGTCGCCCTCTTCCACCGCGCCCGGCAGGGCCGGCAGGTTGTCGTTCTCGGGCGTCAGCACCGTGCCCGAAGCGACACGCCCGAAGTGGCTGCGGTAGCCTTGGGTACTGGGGTCGACGACGATGCAGGCCGTCTTGTTGCCCACGCTCTGCACGTTGCGGCGGAAGCGCGAGGACACCAGCTGGCGCACCACCGCGGTCTTCAGCACCATCGGTTCGTCGTCGGCCTGCAGCATCTCCCACGGCAGGTTGGCGGTATAGCCGTCCACCATCAGCAGCAGGCGTTCCATCTCGCGCGCCACCGCCTTGTAGTCCACCGGCACCATCAACTGGAACAACAGGCGCGACAGGTCGGGGTTGGTCTGCTCGGTGCGGATGGCCTGCTTCACCAGCGCCTCGATGAGGCCGGGCTGGCGCTGCGGCTCCACCGATTCGGCACGCGCGCGGTCGGAGCTGAAGATGTAGCGCAGGCGGTTCGCCACCGCGCCGACGTTGCCGTCCTTGTCCGGCGGCGCGGCGTTGGTCACGGTAAGCCGCGGCCAGTAGCCGAAGTTCTCGCGCACCGCCAGGCGCGGACGGGCGCCCAGGCCGGTGTGCAGGTTGGCGCTGCACTCCAGGCGCGCGTCGAGGCGGCGCAACTCAGCCGCCATGCGTTGCGGCAGGTCGCGCACCACGTGCGCGGCGGAGATGGCCACGTCCTCGAACAGCTCGACGAATTCCAGGCGGCCGATCTGCATGCGCGCATCCGGCATCGCGGCCAGGAACTGGCGGTTGGCCGCACACACGCCGGTGACGATGGCGGTGATGGACTCCTCCAGGCTGATCGTGGTGCTGGAGTTGTGGCCGATCAGCAGGCTGGCCAGCGTCAGCAGCCGCGCCCGCGCACCCGCCTGCGGGGACATGCCGGCCTCGCGGTCGTGCGTGTGCAGGAGGAAGCGCAAGGCCCCGCCGCGCACGGTCTCGGTCAGCTTGGCGGTGTTCAGCGCACCGAACTCGCCCAGCCCCACCACCACCGCGCCGCGGCCGGTGCCGCGCAACGCATCCTCCGCGGTGCGTGCCTGCATGACGACGGCACAGGTGCCGATCTCGCTGGCGTACACGCCCAGGCGCTCGCGCTTGGACAGCGCGCCACCGGTGAGGCTGACATCGATGGCGGATTCGGCGCCCGCAATCGGGTCGCCGATGTAGTGGCCGCACATGATCGGCTGCTGGGCGAAGCGCAGATCCATCGCGCGCACGGCCACCTGCAGGGCTTCGTTCTCGCGCGCGGCCTTGCTGCGCCGACGCCGCGGCTTGCCGCCGATGAGCCCGCGTGCGATTTCCTCGGCCGACAGCGGCAGCACCGGTGGCGGCGCGTCATAGGCGGTCAGCGCGGCGCTGCCGCTGCGCGACACCGGCAGGCGGCCCAGGCGGGCGGTGTCCCCGCTGGACAGCAGTTCGACGATGGCGTCGAAGTGCTCGGCGGTGCTGGTCAGCGCGGCGTGGTCGGCCTCCATGTGCCAGCAGCGCTCGGGCGGCAGGTTGTCCAGCCGGCCGGACACCCAGCTCACCGAGCCATCCCCCTCGGGCGTGCCCAGCATCTTGATGCGCTCGCCCTCGATACGCACGCCGCAAGGCGTGTTCTCGGCCTGGCCGAACACGTAGCAGACCTTGTCCGGGAAGGGCACGTTGTTGTCCTTCAGCACGCCGTCCCACAGCTCGCGCGCGAGGCTGAGCGTGGCGTCCGGCGGCACGCCGGCCACGGCGTCGCCGAACCAGCGGTCGCGGCACAGCGCGCGCAGCGCCTCCCAGGTGGCGATGTTGAAGTAGTCGTCGCGCTGCTCGCCGGCGCGGTCGCGGAAGCCGGGGCGCGGCAGCAGTTGCAGCCCGCCGGGGAAGCCGGCCACGATGTCCAGCACACCCTGCAGGTCGTGGCTCATGTCGAGCCGCGCCAGGTTGCGGATGGTGCCGCTCTTGCCGAGCAGGGTTTCCACCATGAGGTGCGAGCCGTTGTTCGGCGTACCCAGCATCACGAAGCGGCTGTCGGGTCGCGCCATGGTGCCGGCCCACAGGTCGGGGTGGGCGGCGATCATGGCGCGCGTCACCAGCCCGCCCATGCTGTGCGCCAGGATGCGCACCGGCTGGCTGGGGTGCAGCGCCAGGGTGTCGGCCAGCACCCGCGCCAGCTCGCCGGCGAGCTCGGGAATCGGCCGCCGCCAGTCGTACGGGAAGCGCACCACGGTGTGGCCCAGCTCCAGGTGGTCGGCCAGGTCGCCGTAGAACATGTCGAACAGCGCCTCGGCGCGCACGCTGGACTCGCCCATGCGGATGCGCTTGAGGCCACCGCCGAACAGCTCCACCGGATCGAACCACACGCGGTCGCCATCACCCATCTGCCCTTCCGCCAGCAGCTCCAGGTGCGAACCCATGATGCCGGGCAGGAAGATGACCACCGGGCGGGAGTCCGGCGCCGGTGCGGCGCGTGTCGCCGCGCGCTCGCGCGCCAGTTCCGGCGTCGGCTCCATGCGCAGGCCCGGCGGCGCGAAGCTGGCCAGCCGGTCGGGCTGCTCCACGGTCAGCCAGTCGACCAGCGCACCGCGGGTGCGGCGGTTGGCGAAGTAGCTGAAGTGGGTGACGCCCTCGCCCTGGTCGAACAGGTAGGGCGGCGGCGTCCGCACCGCCAGGCCGGCGTACATCGACTCGGTGTCGACCACCAAGTCGTTGTCGGCGAGGTCGAAGAACATCCAGTCGGTGAACATCGCACCCAGGCGCTTCAGTACGCCACCTCCTTCGATATCACCGGCGATCACCGCCATCGCCAGCCCCGGCCGCCGCTGTGCCTGCGCCAGCAGCGTGGTGAGCGGCGAGTCGGTCAGCATCGCCTCGATACCGGGCACCAGGTGGGGCTCGATGCGCTTCTCGGCAATCTCCAGCACGATGCGCTTGAAGGCCGACAGCAGCAGGCTGCCGGTGGGTCCGGTGAACAGCCCCGCGGCCTTCACCGTGAGCGTCAGCAGGCCGGACAGGAAGACGTCCAGGTTGTCGGACAGCAGCGTGGTGCCGCGCGCCGGCGCGGCCACGCGGACGTAGCGCTCGATGATGAAGTTCTTGCTGTCCAGCAGCTTCACGAGACGGCGCAGCTTGGCCTGTTCGTCGGCGGCCACCTTCTCGCGCAGGCGCCGCTCCAGCCGTGACTCCTTGCGACCCGGCGGCACCTGGCGGCGATAGGCGCGGATCGCCTCCTCGTCGAGGCCGGCCAGGCACAGCAGGTCGCCCACCAGGCCGCCCCGCGAATGAGTGACCAGCGACAGGCGTGCGCCGGCGGGCAGGGTTTCGGCCAGCAGCAGCGCGTTGTCGATGGGGCTTTCGGAAAAGGTGCGGTGCTCGAAGCCGAACACGCGGTCGCCGTGCCGCTCGACGATGCGCTGCCAGTCGCTGTCGGCCATGCCGCCGGCACGCAGGTCCTTGTAGCTGCCCACGGTGCTCGACGCCGTGCCGTGGATCAGCACCAGCAGCGGCCCGGCCTGCGCCGCCGCCTGCAGGCGCGGATCTTCAGCAGCGCAACGGTCCGTCGCCGCCAGTTCGCCGCCGCGCCACAGGTACAGGCCGGGCTCGCCGCCGAGCTGCGATTCGATGGCCCACATCAGCGCCTTGGTGCCCAGCCAGGAGGCGCCGGCATAGGCCAGGTCCTCGGCCTTCTCGCCCAGCCATTCCTGCAGCCATTCCAGTGCTTTCTCGCGTGCCTTGTCGATCAGCGCATCCGGCGCCAGCGACAGCACCGACACCCGCGACCACACGAAGTCCACCGCGCCGCGCGAGGCCGGTTGCGGGTCGCGCAGCACCGCGAGGTCCACGCTGCCGTCCGCCGCCACGGCCTGCGGGTGAAGACGCGCCAGCTCCTCCTGCAGGCGGTCGGCGCGCATGAACACCGTGGTGCCGTCCGCCGCCTCCAACGCGACGATGCGCTCGCCGCTCACGCTCTGCTCGCGCGTCTGCACGTCGCCGCGCGAAGGGCTGCTCAGCTCGACGCTGGCCTCCACGCGCAACACGCCGTCGAGGAAGGGGTCCGCTGCCGCATCGCCGGCGCGGCTGGTGGACTGCAACAGGCGCGGCACGACGCTGCCGCCGTCCTGGTTGGGGCGAGCGGGTAGGCGCAGGGTCAATGTAGAGCTGGCGGGGGGCGTGGTCGGTGTGGGCATGATCGTCCTGGTGGGATCAGGGCTGCGGGCAGGTTGAAGATGTGATGAAAGGTGATGTAAGCGTGTCGGTCAGCGCGCGTGCGATGCGGCCAGATCCTGCGGCCGGATGCGGTGGACCTGCCATGTGCCGGGTGGCGCCTGCTCCACCAGCGCGCACAGGTGCGCGGTGCCACCGTCACCATCGCCGGACAGACCATCCCACAGGCAGATGAAATGCAGCCGCTCCGCGCCTTGGCGCAAGGCATGGCGGAGCAGCCACCGATTGCAGCGGGAGAATACTTCGCTGTCGTCGTCGCCATCACCGGCACCGCCCGACGGCACATCGTCACCCGTGACATCCTGCTCATCGACGGACGGCGTGGGCAATTGCCGTGGCGCCTCCAGCAGGCCAGCACGCACCGACTGGTAGCGCGCCTGCCAGCGCGGGCCGTCCTGCACCGGCAGCACGGATGCCGCGATGAATGCGGGCTCGGGCAGCGGTTGCATGAAACACAGCGGCACGCCTCGCGCCAGGCAGGCCTCGGCAAACAGCAGGTCGCCACCGGCCGCCCCCTGCGTCAGCGCCAGGTCTTCCGGCCCGGCGTCCAGCCAGGCCAGGACCTGCGCGATGCGGTCGGCGGCGGCATCGGCCAGCGCGGCGGGGAAACGCGGTTCGCTGCGCTGTGGCGCGTCGATCATGTGGCCGGCGAAGAGCAGGACCTGGCGTGGCGTGGGCATGGCAACGGAGCTTTGGCGGATGGTCGGCAGGCGGGTCCGGGCAGGAAGCGCGAAAGGGTGCATGAGACGACACACGACAGCACGCGAAGCGGACGCTCATGAAGGCCGCACGCAGGGCGATGCGCCTGTATAGCCCGCCCCCCGCGTACGGCACTAGCGCCTGCCCTTTTGGCGGGCCATCCGGCCAGGGACAGGCCGCCGGGACAGGACTGGAACCGTGCCGTCCAGCGCCGCAGGCGGACCCTTGCGGTTGGATCAAACTCCATCGCCCCCGGGCTTGCCGCTGGCGGAGGGCGGGAGGGACAATCCGCGACATCGGGCATGCGGCCACTGCGGCTGCCCCGCCCACCGGCTTCCGCCCCTTCCTGAAAGACGCCCTGCCATGAAGAAACTCACCCTCCTGGCCACCGCCGCGCTGAGCGCCGGCCTGCTCCTGTCCGCCTGCAGCAAGCAGGAGGAGACCTCAGCCCCGGCCCAGGCTGCGGCGCCCGCCAAGATCGTCGTCGGGCTGGACGACCACTTCCCGCCCATGGGCTTCCGCGACGACGCCAACACCCTGGTCGGCTTCGACATCGACATGGCGCGCGAGGCAGCCAAACGGCTGGAGATGGAGGTGGAGTTCAAGCCCATCGACTGGAGCGCCAAGGAGGCCGAGCTGAACAGCCGCCGCATCGACGTGCTGTGGAACGGCCTGACGATCACCGAGGAGCGCCGCGCCAACATCGGCTTCACCGCGCCCTACCTGGAGAACCACCAGATCGTCATCGTCGCCGCGGCGTCGCCGATCAAGAGCAAGGCCGACCTCGCCGGCAAGACCGTCGGCGTGCAGGAAGGCAGCAGCGCGGTGGACGCGGTGGAGAAGGACCCGGCGCGGAAGACGCTGGGCGCGCTGAAGAAATTCGGCGACAACGTCACCGCGCTGATGGACCTGGGCACCGGCCGCCTGGATGCCGTCGTCCTCGACGAAGTGGTGGGCCGCTACTACGCCGCGAAGAAGCCGGACGCCTACAAGGTGCTGGAAGAGCACTTCGGCACCGAGCAGTACGGCGTGGGCGTGCGCAAGGACGACACCGAGCTGCTGGGCAAGCTCGACAAGGCCCTGGCCGACATGAAGGCCGATGGCAGCGCTGCGAAGATCTCCACCCAGTGGTTCGGTTCGAACATCGTCAAATAAGCTGGCGGGCCTTGCACCGCGATCCGGCACCGGCCATCCTGCCGGGCCGGCGCTAGCTCCCGCCTGCCCGCAACACGGACGTCCGCACCGCCATGGATTACCTCCTGCGCATCCTCCCGCCGCTGCTCGACGGCACGATCGTCACCCTGCAGGTGTTCCTGATCACCATCGTGCTGGCCATTCCGCTGGGGCTGTCGCTCGCCCTGGCGCGCATCTCGCGCTGGCGGGCGCTCGGCGCGGCGGTCAATGGCTACATCTGGCTCATGCGCGGCACGCCGCTGATGCTGCAGATGCTGTTCATCTACTTCGCCCTGCCCTTCGTGCCGGTGGTGGGCATCCGCCTGCCGGACTTCCCCGCCGCCATCGTGGCCTTCGTGCTCAACTACGCGGCCTACTTCGCCGAGATCTTCCGCGCCGGCATCCAGTCGATCGACCGCGGCCAGTACGAAGGCGCCAAGGTGCTGGGCATGAGTTATCCGCAGACCATGCGCCGCATCGTGCTGCCGCAGATGATCCGCCGCATCCTGCCGCCGGTGTCCAACGAGACGATCACGCTGGTCAAGGACACCTCGCTGATCTACGTGCTGGCCATGGACGACCTGCTGCGCGCCGCGCGCGGCCTGGTGCAGCGGGACTTCACGACCTCCCCCTTCATCGTCGCGGCGGCCTTCTACCTGCTGATGACGCTGGTACTGACCTGGGGCTTCCAGTCCCTGGAGAAACGCTACGCGGTAAGCGATGAGTGACATGGCCGACACGCCCGACAACCAGACCGGCCGGCAATTGATGATCCGCGCCAGCGGCCTGCACAAGCGCTTCGGCGAGCACGAGGTACTGCGCGGCGTGTCGCTGGAGATGCGGCGCGGCGAGGTCATCGCGGTGATCGGCCCGTCCGGCTCGGGCAAGAGCACCTTCCTGCGCTGCCTGAACCACTTGGAGACCATCGATGCCGGACGCATCGAGATCGAGGGCGAGACACTGGCCGACACCGACGCGCAGGGCCGCTGCCGCTACGCGCCGGACGCCGGGCTGCGCCGCATCCTGCGGCGCATGGGCATGGTGTTCCAGCACTTCAACCTGTTCCCGCACATGACGGTGCTGCAGAACATCATCGAGGCACCGATGACGATCAAGGGCACGCCGCGCGCAGTCGCCGTGCAGCAGGCCGAAGCCCTGCTCGCCAAGGTGGGCCTGTCGGCCAAGCGCGATGCCTACCCGGCGCGTCTGTCCGGCGGCCAGAAGCAGCGCGTGGCCATCGCCCGCGCGCTGGCGATGGAGCCGGACATCATGCTCTTCGACGAGCCCACCTCGGCGCTCGACCCGGAGCTCACCGGCGAGGTGCTGCGCACCATGCGCGCGCTGGCCGACGAGCACATGACCATGCTGGTCGTGACGCACGAGATGGGCTTCGCCCGCGAAGTCGCCAACCGCGTGATCTTCATGGATCAGGGGCAGATCGTCGAGGAACGCCCCGCCGCCGAGTTCTTCGCCGACCCGCAGCACCCGCGCAGCCGCGCCTTCCTCGACAGCATGCTCTGACTGCCACTCGCAGCCGGGACGCAGCAACGCCCGGACTCCTGTTTTCCGTCCCGGCATCTACGTCTTTCAAGGGCACCGGGATCGTCGACGCGCCGGCACGATGAAAAAAAGCGGCGGACCATGGTCCGCCGCAATCGCACTGCGTGCCACCGCAAGGCATCAGGCCACATCACCCGCTATCACCCGCCATCGCGCACCATGTCGATCAATGCCCGCAGCGCTGCGTAGTAGGAGTGCGGGCCGAGGCCCTGCACAGTGCCCTTCACCGCCGGCGAGATGATGGAATGCGCCCGCCAGCTCTCACGCGCGGCGATGTTGGACATGTGCACCTCGATCACCGGAAAAGGCATGGCCTTGATGGCGTCGTGCAGCGGCACGCCATGCTGGGTCAGCCCGGCCGGGTTGAGCAGCGCGCCCTGCGCGTCGTCGATGTGCGTGTGCAGGAAGTCGATCAACGCACCCTCGTGGTTGGACTGGAGCGTCGCCAGCGTGACGCCTGCGCACTCCGCAATGTCCGCCAGCTTCGCGTCGATCTCCGCCAGCGTCGTGGTGCCGTAGATGTGCGGCTCGCGGCGGCCGAACAGGTTGAGGTTCGGCCCATGCAGTACCAGTAGTTTCATGCTGCCCCCTGCTTACTGCTTGCCGATGCGGGTCAGTTCGTCGCGGTACAGCTTGACGATGGCCGGGTCGTACTGGGCGGTGAAATGCTCGGTCGCCTGCTGGGCAATCTGGCGCATGCGCCCGAGCTCCGCCGGGCTCACGTCGTTGTACTGCATGCCGGCGGCCTTCAGGTCGGCCACGGCCTTGGCGGCGGCAGCGCGGCTGGCCTGGCGCTGGTAGGCGCGCGATTCCTCGGCGGCCTCCTGCATCCACTTCTGCTCGGCCGGCGTCAGCCCGTCCCAGAACTTCTTGCTCACCAGGATGATGTTGGCGGCGTAGACGTGGTTGGTGGCGCTGACGAACTTCTGCACCTCGAAGAACTTGTTGGAGAGAATCACCGCGAAGGGATTCTCCTGGCCGTCCACCGCCTTCGTCTCCAGCGCCGGGTACAGCTCGGCGAAGGGCATCGGCAGCGGGTTGGCCTTGAAGGCCTTGAAGGTGTCCATGAACACCGGGTTCGGGATGACGCGGATCTTCAGGCCGTCCAGGTCCTCCGCCTTCGTGATCGGCCGCTTGCTGTTGGTGACGTTGCGGAAGCCGAGGTCCCAGTAGCCCAGCGCCACCAGGCCCTTCTCCGGCAGCTTCGAGATGAGTGTCTGCCCGAGCGGGCCGTCGAGCAGTGCATCGGCCTGCGCGAACGAGGTGACCGAGAACGGGAAGTCGACGAGGCCGAACTCCTTGACGACACCTGCCAGCGACGTGGTGGCGGGCGCCGACATCTGCTGCACGCCGCCCTGCAGGGCCGACTGCTGCTGCAGTTCGTTGCCGAGCTGCGAGGCCGGGAATTCCTGCACCTTCATCTTGCCGCCGCTCTTGGTGGCGAGCACCTCGGCAAAGCGCTTCACGCCCAGGCTCACCGGGTGGTCGGTGTTGTTGAGGTGGCCGAAGCGGATGATCCGCTCCTGCTGCGCGAACGCCGGGACGCCGAGTGACGCGACGAAACCGGCGGCGAGACCGGCGGCAATCAAGGAACGAAGGATGGTCTTCACGAGCGGAGTCTCCTGTCTTCTGTGGTGGGCACGATCGCCGGGCGGGTCCGGCAAGCACAACTGGAAATATTTTCCATTTTTGAAATATCTTCCACATGGCCGGTATGATTCAATTTCCGGAAACCCCTACACCTCGCGAGAGTCACCATGAGCGGAGCCCTGGAGCGCGCCTTCACCGTGCTGGAATACCTGGCTGAGCGCCCGGACGGCAGTGCCATCTCCACGCTGGCCACCGACCTGCAGCTGCCGCTGAGCGCCAGCCATCGCCTGCTGGCGGAGCTGCAGCGCTGCGGCTACGTGCGGCAGGACCCGCACAGCGGGCTGTACGTGCTGACCGTCAAGCTGGTGGCGATGGGCCTGTCCTTCCTCAGCAAGTCCGGCATCGTGGACGTGGCCCAGCCCCTGCTCGACCAGTTGGCGGCCGCGTCGGGCGAACTGGTGCGCATGGCGGTGGTGGATGGCGACGCGCTGGTCTTCGTCGCCCGCGCGCAGGGGGCCCGCAGCGGCCTGCGCTACGACGCCGACATGGGCATGTCGGTGCCGCTCTCCTGCAGTGCCGCCGGCCATGCCTGGCTGTCCAGCTTCGGCGACGACGAGGCCATGACGCATCTGGCGAAAGCCGGCATCGCACGGCCGGAGGACTACGGCCCCAGGGCACCCACCACCATCAAGGCGGTGATGACCGTGGTGCGCGCGGCGCGCCAGCGCGGCTTCAGCATGATCAACGAGATGTTCGCTCCCGGCATGACCGCAATGGCCGCCCCCGTGCTGGACCGTGACGGCCGCGCCATCGGCGTCGTCACCATCGCCGGCCCGGCCGTGCGGCTGACCCCTGCGCGCATGGAGTCGCTGGGCGACGTGCTGCTCGACATCGCCGCGCAGGTCGCCAAGGCCAGCGCCGCGTCCAGCCTGTTCAAGAACCCCCGCCGCGAAGTGGCCTGAGCGCACGGGCCCCGGCCCGGGCACCCATCCTTCCCTTCGCGGGCGTCAACGCCCGCATCGCCCCCTGCCTTGTAGTGCCAGCACTACAAGGCAATCACGACAACCGCGATACCGGCGGTTGAACGCCGCGCGCACCATCGCCTCACCCCAACGAGGAGCGTGCGATGGATCGCAGCAGCACCCGGATTACCGGCTTCCGACTCGGCATCTACGTCTTCAAGGACGCCGAGATCATCGACTACGCCGCCCCCGCCGGCGTGCTGTCGGTGGCGCGCCGACTGGACCCGGAGATCGACGTCTTCCTCGTCGGCGAGACGCTGCGACCCACGCAGACCCAGGCTGGCATCACGGTGCTGCCGAACTACGGCTTCGGCGACACCCCGGCCCTGGACGCCTTCCTGATTCCCGGTGGCTTCGGCGCGCGGCAGGAGATGCACAACCGCAACCTGCACGACTACGTGCGCAGCCTGCCGGACCGGTGCCTGCTGGCCAGCGTCGGCGCGGGCTCGTGGGTGTATGCGCGCATGGGCCTGCTCGACGGCCTGCCCGCCACCAACCGCAAGGAACCGGACCGGCTGGAGTCCTCGCACATGGGCAAGACGCCGATCGACCGCCTGGGCGAAATGGCGCCGACCTGCCGCGTCAGCCGCGCCCGCGTGGTGGATGCCGGCCGCATCCTCACCGCCGGCGGCATCGCAGCCGGCATGGAGATGGGCTTCCACCTGCTGCGCCGCGCCGGCTACGACGACGCCTTCGTCATGGATGTGGCGCGGATCATGGAATACCACCGCGCCTACGAGTTCTACCGCCACGACATCGAGCTTTCCCAATAAAGGCCTTTGAGCTTTCCCGTATCACCCTGCCAGGAGAATCAGCATGTCCGCTTGGAAAGATCCCTTCAACGCCGACCACCGACTGGGCGCCTGCTCATGCGGCGAGCACCACTCGCAGGCGGAGCACGACGCTGCGACGGTTGCGCCTGCCGCGTCTGCCGACCTCGCCGCCGACGCCGACACGGAAGCGATGACGCGTCGCACGCTGGAGTCCGCGGTGATGCGCGCGATCTTCCCGGACGACAACCAGCGCCGCAAATTCCTGCGCGCGGTGGGCTCCGGCACCGCGCTGGCTGCAGTGTCCTCGCTGTTCCCCTTCGGTGCGCTGGAAGCGATGGCCCAGGAGAAAGGCCCGCTGGAGAAGAAGGACCTGAAGATCGGCTTCATCCCCATCACCTGCTCCAGCCCCATCGTCATGGCCGACCCGCTGGGCTTCTACAAAGCGCAGGGCCTCAACGTGCAGGTGGTGAAGACCGCAAGCTGGGCGCTGATCCGCGACAAGGTGATGAACAAGGAATACGACGCCTCGCACATGCTGGCGCCGATGCCGTTGGCCATCTCGCTAGGCGTGGGTTCCAACCCGCAGCCGATCAACGTCGCCACCATCCAGAACACCAACGGCCAGGCCATCACGCTGTCGGTGCGTCACAAGGACAAGCGCGACCCGAAGATGTGGAAGGGTTTCAAGTTCGCGGTGCCCTTCGACTACTCGATGCACAACTTCCTGCTGCGTTACTACGTGGCGGAGCACGGCCTGGACCCGGACAAGGACATCCAGATCCGCGTGGTGCCGCCGCCCGAGATGGTGGCCAACCTGCGCGCCGGCAACATCGACGGCTTCCTGGGGCCGGACCCGTTCAACCAGCGCGCGGTGTTCGAGGAAGTGGGCTTCATCCACATCCTGTCGAAGGAAATCTGGGACGGCCACCCCTGCTGCGCCTTCGGCGTGCCGGCGGAGTTCGTGAAGCAGAACCCCAACACCTTCGCCGCGCTGTACCGCTCGGTGCTCACCGCATCGAAGATGGCGCGCGACCCGAAGAACCGCCCGATCATGGCCGAGGTGCTGTCGCCCGCCGCCTACCTCAACCAGCCGAAGACGGTGCTGGAGCAGGTGCTCACCGGCCGCTTCGCCGACGGCCTGGGCCAGGTGCAGAACGTACCGGACCGCGCCGACTTCGACCCCGTGCCCTGGTACTCCATGTCGGTGTGGATCCTCACGCAGATGAAGCGCTGGGGCTACATCAAGGGCGACGTGCAATACAAGGACGTGGCCGAACGCGTCTTCCTGCTCACCGACGCCAAGAAGCGCATGGCCGAAGTGGGGCTCACGCCGCCGAAGGAGAACTACAAGAAGTTCAAGGTGCTGGGCAAGGAGTTCGACCCGATGAAGCCGGAGGCCTACGTCGAGAGTTTTGCGATCAAGCGCAGCTGACGCTCCGCAGTCGGCCCTTCGACCCCTTCGACAGGCTCAGGGACCAAGGCTCAGGGCACGGCCGTTGGCTGAGCCCGTCGAAGCCAACCCATCGAAGGGCGTAGGTTGGGTTGAGCGAATGCGAAGCCCAACACACAGCGGATGCCGAAGCCGTGCTGGGCTTCGCTGCGCTCAACCCAACCTACCGCCGGAATGTTCGCGAGCGCCGTAGCCCGGATGAAGGCACACAGGAACAACCACGAGTACCAGTGAAATGAAACCCGAATTCCTCAAGAGCACCCTGCTGTCGCTGGCGATCTTCTGCCTGTTCATCGGCATCTGGCAGCTCGCCACATTGCCGAAGGAATCCGCCGCGCCGCAGGCGCCCGCCGGCATGAGTGCCGAGTACGCCGAGCTGATGGGCCTCACCGCGCCGAAGCAGAGCGGTTTTCCGCCGCCCGCCGAAGTCGGCCGCGCCTTCGTCAAGTTCCTGTCCGATCCCTTCTACGATCGCGGCCCCAACGACAAGGGCATCGGCATCCAGCTCGGCCACTCGCTGGGCCGCGTCGGCCTCGGCTTCCTGCTCGCCGCGCTGGTCGCCGTGCCGCTGGGCTTCGCCATCGGCATGTCGCCGCTGATCTACCGCGCGCTGGACCCGTTCATCCAGGTGCTCAAGCCCATTTCGCCGCTGGCCTGGATGCCGCTCGCGCTCTACACCATCAAGGACAGCGGCATCTCCGGCATCTTCGTCATCTTCATCTGCTCGCTGTGGCCGATGCTGATCAACACCGCCTTCGGCGTGGCCGGTGTACGCCGCGAATGGCTCAACGTCGCCCGCACGCTGGAAGTCCGGCCACTGCGCAAGGCCCTCACCGTCATCCTGCCCGCTGCCGCGCCCACCATCCTCACCGGCATGCGCATCAGCATGGGCATCGCCTGGCTGGTCATCGTCGCCGCCGAGATGCTCGTCGGCGGCACCGGCATCGGCTACTTCGTGTGGAACGAGTGGAACAACCTGGCCCTGCCCAACGTGATCTTCGCCATCGTCGTCATCGGCGTGGTGGGCATGGTGCTGGACCGCTTCTTCGCGCAGATGCAGAAGTGGGTGACGTATGCGGAGTGAGCGGACACGACTTGGAATCGGGGCGCAAGACGCACACCGCAACGGACACCCGATACGCAACGCAGTACCCCCAACCTCCGTCATTCCCGCGGAAGCGGGAATCCAGTGTCGTCCCAGCCTCAGACCAAAGTCGCTGGATTCCCGCACGGCCCCTGAGCTTGTCGAAGGGCGCGGGAATGACGTGCAACAGGCGTCACCCGCCGCGCGCTTGCGCTGAAGAAACCAGTCCCGGAAGCAAACACACCATGACCACCCCCTACCTCCTCATCGAAGACCTCGCCAAGCGCTACCCCGGCAGCAGCGAGCCTGTGTTCGAGAACATCCGCTTCGGCATCGAGCGTGGCGAATTCGTCTGCATCATTGGCCACTCCGGCTGCGGCAAGACCACCATCCTCAACGTGCTGTCCGGGCTGGAGCAACCGAGCGACGGCCACGTCATCGTCGATGGCCGCGAGGTGAAAGGCCCCGGCCTGGACCGCGGCGTCGTGTTCCAGGGCCATGCCCTGATGCCCTGGCTCACCGTACTGCAGAACGTGGCCTTCGGCGTGCGCTCGCGCTGGCCGGACTGGAGCAACGAGAAGATCAACGAACAGGCGCGCAAGTACCTGGAGATGGTCGGCCTCGGCCACGCCATGGACAAGAAGCCCTCGGCGCTGTCCGGTGGCATGAAGCAGCGCGTCGGCATCGCCCGCGCCTTTGCCATCCAGCCCAAGATGCTGCTGCTCGACGAACCCTTCGGCGCGCTGGACGCACTGACCCGCGGCACCATCCAGGACGAGCTGCTGAAGATCGTGCAGGCCACGCAGCAGACGGTGTTCATGATCACCCACGACGTGGACGAAGCCATCCTGCTGGCCGACCGCATCCTGCTGATGAGCAACGGCCCGCGTGCACGCATCGCAGAGATCGTGGAAGTCACCATGCCGCGCAACCGCACCCGTGCCGGCCTGCACCACGACCCGCAGTACTACCGCATCCGCAACCACCTGGTGGACTTCCTCGTCAGCCGATCCGGTGGCGAGGAAGCGCGCAACGCCACCCACCCGGTCACCGTGCGACCCGGCCTGGACGCCGACACCGCCACGCCCCCGACGACCGACGCCCCTTTTGTGCGGGCCAGCACTGAGCTGGCCGCCTGAACCCACCGCCTGACAACCGACACCACCTCAAGGAGAAACACCATGAAGCGCCATGACGTCACCGAAATGATCGTCGAGAAGAAGATCGCCAAGAAGCTCAAGTGGAGCCAGATCGCCGAAGTCGTCGGCCAGTCCAAGGAATGGACCACCGCCGCGCTGATGGGCCAGATGACCCTCACCGAAGAGCAGGCCACCAAGGTCGGCAAGCTGTTCGACCTGCCGGAGCAAGCCGTCGCCCTACTGCAGGTCGTCCCCTACAAGGGCAGCCTGCCCACCAGCGTCCCCACCGACCCGCTGATCTACCGCTTCTACGAACTGGTCAGCGTGTACGGCACCACCTTCAAGGAACTCATCCACGAAGAGTTCGGCGACGGCATCATGAGCGCCATCGACTTCAAGATGGACCTGCAACGCGAGGCCAATCCGATGGGTGACCGCGTCAGCATCGTGATGAGCGGGAAGTTCCTGCCGTACAAGACGTATTGATCGTCCCCGCAGGCTCCGTCATCCCGCGAACGCGCAGTGTCGTCCGGGACGTTGCTGCGAGCTGTATTCCAGAGCCTCGTCGTTCCCGCGAAAGCGGGAACCCAGTGACGTTCAACGGCCGTAAACGACGCTGGATTCCCGCTTTCGCGGGAATGACGAGTTCACGGGCGAATCCACGCGGATACCTCCAAGCAGGACAGCGCTTCTCGCGCCGCGCAAGACAATCAAGGAACCACCATGTCCGACCAAGCCCGCCCGCCCCTGCCCCCCTTCACTGCCGAGACTGCCGCGCAGAAAGCGCGCATGGCCGAAGACGCCTGGAACTCGCGTGACCCGGTGCGCGTATCGCTCGCCTACACCGCCGACAGCCAGTGGCGTAACCGGGCAGAGTTCGTCACCGGCCGCGAGCAGATCGTCACCTTCCTGCAACGCAAGTGGGCGCGCGAGCTGGAGTACCGCCTCATCAAGGAGGTGTGGGCCTGGCAGGACAACCGCATCGCCGCCCGCTTCGCCTACGAATGGCGCGACGACTCCGGCCAGTGGTTCCGGTCCTACGGCAACGAGAACTGGGAGTTCGACGAGAACGGCCTCATGCGCCGCCGTCACGCAAGCATCAACGACCTGCCCATCGCGGAAGCCGACCGCAAGTTCCACTGGCCGCAGGGGCGGCGGCCGGATGAGCATCCGGGGTTGAGTGAGCTGGGGTTGTGATGTAAAGCGTCCGGCGCAATGCCCTTTGGTTATTGCGCCCTACGATCGCTCGACGCCGTGCCTATCTGCCATGCCTTCGTCGCAGACTCTGAACATGCTCAACGTCCGTAGCGCCGGTAATCGAAAGGCGCACGGCCTCCAGCCTGCCCACACAGAAGTGCATCCGGTTCAGAGACATAACCTCGCTGCTCTGCTCGCGGATATGGCGCAAGAAGCCGGGGATATCGAACACTCCGTTCGGTATCTCGGTCTTAAACTCGGCCTCGCCAGTAAAAACGACAGCCGACCGAATGCTCTCAGGAGGAAGGAAGTCGAGTAGGCCTTGAACCGCCCGGACGTGCCGGAAATTCTGGTGGATCGGGTTCTGAAACCGGAACTTCCACCTGAACAAGACCTGAGTCCACGTGGCGTGTCGGGCATTGGCAAATATCCAGCCCTTGTAGTCCTTGCACTCAATGACGAACACGCCAAACCTTGAAACGAGGATGTGATCCACTTGGGTTGTCCCGTCTTCCAGCCGCAGCGTGATGTGGTTCATCAAATGGAAGTCGGGAGGAGAAAAATTCCTTCGGATAGCACGTGCGAGGCGTGTCTCTCCGTCGTTCTGAATCAGGTGAACGCCGGATCGGCCACGACCGAGCGCGAATCCGATAGCGACACCGACAATGAGTACGAAAACGATATCGGCGTTCATTCGTGCAGTCTGGTTCAAGTAGGGCGCAATAACCGAAGGGCATTGCGCCGGATGTCGGGCAGCATACTCGCACGCCTCAATCACTCACGGCGCGAAGGCCATTACATCACTCACCCCGGGGCATCACCATCCTCCCCAGGGCACCCGACTGAAGGCACTCCGCACATGAACATACTGGGCATCTACACGCCACCCGCATGCCTGGCATACCATCTGGGGCATGGCTGCCCCGCAGCCAGTCACACCCCAACCATTCGAACATCCGGAGTGCTCCATGGCCCACCCCCTAGCCGGCAAGCCCGTTCCCGCTGACCTGTTGATGGACGTCCCCGCCCTGCTGGCGGCCTACAAGAATCTGCCTGACGTGGCCATCAGCACGCAGCGCGTGGCCTTCGGCACCAGCGGTCACCGCGGCAGCGCCTTCAACAAGAGCTTCAACGAAGCGCACATCCTCGCTATTACCCAGGCCGTCTGCGAGTACCGCGCGGCGCAGGGCACCACCGGCCCGTTGTTCATCGGCATGGACACGCATGCCCTGTCCGCGCCTGCGCAGCAGAGCGCGCTCGAAGTGCTCGCTGCCAATGGCGTCACCACGCGCATGCAGAGCGATGGCGGCTACTCGCCGACGCCGGTCATCTCCCACGCCATCCTCACGTACAACGCCAGCAAGCCCGCCGCGCTGGCAGATGGCCTGATCATCACGCCCTCGCACAACCCGCCGCAGGATGGCGGCATCAAGTACAACCCGCCCCACGGCGGCCCCGCTGACACCGACGCGACCGGCTGGATCGAGAACCGCGCCAATGACCTGCTCGCCACTGGCAACGCCGGCATCAAGCGCGTGAGCTACGCGGAAGCCCTCGCCTCGCCCCACGTGAGCCAGCACGACTTCGCGGCCGGCTACATCGCCGACCTCGACAAGGTCATCGACATGGAGGCCATCAGGAAGGCGGGCGTAAAGATCGGCGTGGACCCGCTGGGTGGCGCGGCCGTCGCGTACTGGGCACGCATCGCCGAGCACTACGGGCTGGACATCGACGTGGTGAACCCCAAGGTCGATCCCGCATTCGGCTTCATGACGCTGGACCACGACGGCAAGATCCGCATGGACTGCTCCAGCCCCTACGCGATGGCCAGCCTCGTCCAGCTCAAGGACCGCTTCGCCATCGCCTGGGGCAACGATGCCGACGTGGACCGCCACGGCATCGTCACGCCCAGCGTCGGCCTCATGAACCCCAACCACTACCTGGCCGTCGCCATCAGGTACCTGCTGGGCCACCGCCCCCAGTGGTCCACGGCTGCCGTCGGCAAGACGCTGGTGTCGAGCAACATGATCGACCGCGTGGTGAACGGCCTCGGCCGCAAGTTGCTCGAAGTGCCGGTCGGCTTCAAATGGTTCTCGCCCGGCCTGCTCGACGGCAGCCTGTGCTTCGGTGGCGAAGAGAGCGCGGGCGCCAGCTTCCTGCGCCGCGACGGCACGGTGTGGACCACCGACAAGGACGGCATCATCCTCGGCCTGCTCGCCGCCGAAATCACCGCCGTCACCGGCAAGGACCCCGGCCAGCACTACCTGGAACTCACCGCGCAGTACGGCACGCCGCACTACACCCGCATCGACGCCGCCGCCACGCCCGAGCAGAAGAAGGCCTTCAAGCAGCTCACACCCGAGAAGGTGCTCAACACCACGCTCGCAGGCGAAGCCATCACCGCCAGGCTCACCAAGGCCTCCGGCAACGGCGCAGGCATCGGCGGCCTCAAGGTCACGACGGAGAACGGCTGGTTCGCCGCACGGCCGTCCGGCACGGAAGACATCTACAAGATCTACGCCGAGAGCTTCGTGTCAGCAGAACACCTGCAGCAGATCGTGAAGGAAGCGCAGGAGATCGTGTCGGCGGCGTTGGGGGGATGAGGCAGGGGTAGCGGAAGCATCCGGCGCAATGCCCTTTGGTTATTGCGCCCAACCCGACCTGCGATCTCTCAGTCCTTGTCCACGCGCACACGCGTTCCGTGTTCGAACACCCAGTACTCTCCACGCTGGCCACCCCACATGATCGAAAATCGACCATGTGGCCGCCCATCCTGAAAGAAACCGCCCCAATCCGCCGAGCCATGAGCGCCATGGGCTTTGCCCGTGTAGGGCTTGCCATTTCGTCCGAGCGCGAGAATGGGAACAGACGACACGCCGTCATACTCAAAACTCGGACCTTTGAATATGTGGCGTCGGACAACGATAAACAGAGCAACGGCAGCCATCACGCCAACTACGATTCCCGCCCACAGCGGAGACACGATGGCGAGACCAACCAAAAGCATCACCACATAGCGAAGCATCCTCGCTCCTTTCTTGATGAGTTGGCTTAGATAGAACGCAGTAACTAAAGGGCATTGAGCCCGCGATGGCTGCCAGCATAGCCGGCAGCCATTCCCTTTCTTCTCGCCCTTCCCAACTGGGCACCCCTGCGTTATTTGACCTTCATCAGACGCTTCCCCACCTAAACAGAGTGGAATGGTAGCGACCACTACAGGTCACGCGTAGAGCCCTGACGACGGGGCCGTGCATCCATTCCTGCTGAGGGGAACACCATGTCGATCAAACCGGTCGGCCTGTGCGCATCGCTGCTGATGCTCGCGGGCTTCGTCACATCCGCGTCGGCCGATGAGCCGATCAGTCCGATCAAGGCGTCCGTCGTCACCAACCAGGGTGAGGTGGAGCTGGGCAAGAAGTTGTTCTTCGATCCGCGCCTGTCGAAGTCGGGCTTCATCTCCTGCAACTCCTGCCACAACCTGTCGATGGGTGGCACGGACAACATCAAGACATCCATTGGCGACCGCTGGCAGCAGGGGCCGATCAATGCGCCGACGGTGCTGAACTCCAGCCTGAACTTCGTGCAGTTCTGGGACGGTCGCGCGAAGAACCTGAAGGAACAAGCCGGCGGGCCGATTGCGAATCCGGGCGAGATGGCTTTCACGCATGAGCTGGCGGTGGATGTGCTGCGCTCGATTCCGCAGTACGTGAACGAATTCAAGCGCGTGTATGGCAGCAGCACGACGCTGGACATCAGCCAGGTGACGGATGCGATCGCGGCCTTCGAGGAGACGCTGGTGACACCGAACGCGCGCTTCGACAAATGGTTGAAGGGCGACAGGAAGGCGCTGAACCCGATGGAGCTGGCGGGCTACAACCTGTTCAAGAACAGTGGTTGCGTGGGTTGCCACAACGGGCCGGCGGTGGGCGGCAATTCCTTCCAGAAGATGGGGCTGGTCGAGCCGTACAAGAGCACGGCCAAGGCCGAGGGCCGCATCGCGGTGACCGGCAAGGATGCGGACCGCTTCAACTTCAAGGTGCCGACGCTGCGCAACGTGGAGCTGACCTACCCGTACTTCCACGACGGCGAGGCGGAGACGCTGGAGGAAGCGGTGGACGTGATGGGCCGGCTGCAACTGGGCCGCAAGTTCACGGCGACGGAGAACTCCGAGATCGTGGCCTTCCTGAAGACGCTGACCGGCGATCAGCCGCGTTTCATGATGCCGACCCTGCCGCCGTCGAACAACGCGACCCCGCGGCCGAAGCCGTTCTGAGCCGGGCTGTCTGAACGACAAAGCCGCGCAACTGCGCGGCTTTGTCGTTGTTGGCCTTGTCCCCCTCGGGACGTTGACCGACGAGCAAGTACAGGCCGTTGTCGCATCCGGCGCAATGCCCTTCGGTTATTGCGCCCTACCCGCGGGACAGCCCCGAGGGACACACAGGCGACGATCAACCCATCAACCAACCACTGCGGAACGACGCCCCTACGATCACGAAGGCGACGGATAACGCGGTCACTGTCCAGACGCGGCGGGCCATCGCCGGCAAGGTGCTTGCGGACAGCCGGGGGATGATGCGCAGGCGCGCGTCCAGGGCGGTCAGCGCGGTGGCGGCCAGCAGGATCAGCTTCAGGGTAACGAGGCGTGCGGGGCCAGGTGCAAGGCTGAACCACGCGGAGAGGTCCGGCAGCATGGCGTGCGCCATCCACAGGCCCGTGACCACCTGCACGAGCAAGGCGGCCATGCCCAGCGGCTCGTAGGCGGACTCGAATGCCAGCAACACTTGCGGATCGCGTTGGCGCAGCGCACGCGGCAGGACGCTGAACGCGAGCACCAGGTGGCCGCCGGTCCATACCGTTGCGGCAAGCAGGTGGACGAGGAGAACGAAGCTGTACATGTCGGTGGGCGATCAGTCGGTGCTCGTCGTGTCGGGGGCGTCGGGTCTCGCTACGACGGCACAGCCCGGCACCCGCCTTCCCTCACACGCCGCGCACCAGGATCACCGCGATGGCCACCGGTGCCACCATCGCCACGATGACGCGGCCGACCGCCAGCAGCACGCGGCGCGAACCTGCGCGCTGGCGCATCTGCGACGCCACCGTGCGCCAGCAGAACCAGCCGCCGAGGATGGCGGTGGCGATACCGCTGACCGGCAGCATGACGTTGGAGGTTGCGTAGTCCATCAGGTCGAAGGCGTTGCGGCCGAACAGCGTGGCGTCCTTCCACACGCCGAAACTCAGCGCGGCGGGAATGCCGACGAGGAACATGCCCAGGGTGAAGCCCAGCACCGCGCGACGGCGGCTCATGCCGAACTCGTCGATGGCGAAGCGTGCGCAGACTTCCAGCAGCGACACCGACGAGGTGAGCGCGGCCACCAGCAACAGCGCGAAGAACAGCGCGGCGAACAGGTCACCGGCAGGCATGTGGGCGAAGATCGACGGCATGCTGATGAAGGTGAGCCCCGGTCCGGACTGCGGGTCCAGGCCCATCGCGAAGGCCGGCGGAATGACGAGCAGGCCGCCCAGCAGGCAGGCCACCAGCGTGAGCGCCACCACCCAGCCGGCGGAGGCGGGCAAGTCGCTGCCGGCATCCAGGTAGGCGCCGTAGGTGACCATCGCGCCCATGCCCAGCGACAGCGAGAAGAACGCGAGGCCCAGCGCGGCGAGCACCGTGTCGAAACCGAGCTTCGAGAAATCCGGCACCAGCAGGAACTCCACGCCGGCCATCGCGCCGGGCAGGGTCACCCCGCGCACGATCAGCACCAGCATGAGGATGAACAGCATGGGCATGAGCCAGCGCGACATCTTCTCGATGCCCTGCTGCACGCCACCGAGGACGATGAACGCGGACAGGCCGAGGAAGCCGGCGTGCCAGGCGATGGCCTGCCAGGGGTTGGAAATCAGCGCGGAGAATCGGTCCGCCAGCAGGCCGGCGTCATTGCTCACCACCTGCCCCAGCAGCGACTTGAACAGGTAGGCCAGCGACCAGCCGCCAACCACGCAGTAGAAGCCCATGATGATGAAGGCGGTGATCATCGGCAGCCGCCCCAGCCAGCGCCAGCGCGGCCCGCCAAGCTTCAGGAAGGCACCGGCGACGCCGCTGCCGGAGGCGCGGCCCAGTGCCATCTCGACGCTCATCAGCGCGAGGCCCAGCGTCATGGCCAGCAGCAGGTAGACCATGAAGAAGGCGCTACCGCCGTTCTGCGCGGCCATGTACGGAAACTTCCAGATGCAGCCCAGGCCGATGGCCGAGCCGGCGGAAGACAGGATGAAGCCCAGGCGGGACGAAAAGGCGGGAGACGTCGTAGCCGATGCAGTGGCAGCCATGTGCAGCCTCGTTCTTCGGGCACTGCGGTCCGGTCGCTGCGTTGCGGGCCGGAGGATGTGCCGGTGGGTCAGGTCGTTATGAAGCCGCACTCGGGCGGTGCAGGCTGCCATCAAGTATGCGCGCCAGCGGGCGCGCCTGCTTGTGCCAGATCAAAGCGGCGGAGCAAGCAGTCGCGGCGAATGGCAGGCATCATTCATGCTGCATGACAGCCGGCAGCAGACGCGCTGGCCGCAGCACCGAACGGAACACCGACGCACCGCACGCCGAACCGCCGCACGCATCATGGACCAGCAGCAACTCAATTCCCTCTTCGACCAGCAGGCCGCGACCTACGACCAGCAGTGGGTGAAGCTCGCCGCCTTCCGCGACAGCCTGCACCTGTTGCTCGAATCCGTGTTCAGACCGCTGCCCGTCGACGCCAACCTGCTGTGCGTGGGTGTCGGCACCGGCGCGGAAATGGCCCGGCTGGCGGCGCTGTTTCCGGGCTGGCGGTTCACCGCGGTGGAGCCTTCGCGCGGCATGCTGGACGAATGCCGGCGCCGCATGGAAGCGCTGGGCCTCGCGGCGCGCTGCACCTTTCATGCAGGCTATGTCGACGAGCTGCCCGACGTGGCCAGCTTCGACGCGGCGACCTGCTTCCTGGTGTCGCAGTTCATCCTCGACGACGCCGCGCGTACCGGTTTCTTCCACGGCATCGCGCGACGCCTGCGGCCCGGCGCCATGCTGGCGAGCTCCGACCTCTCGGCCGACACGGCGTCGCCGTCCTACCCCGGTCTGCTGGACGTGTGGATGCGCACGATGGCGGCGGGCGACCTGCCGCCGGAGCGCGTGGTGCAGATGCGCGAGGCCTATGCGCGCGACGTCGGCATCCGGCCACCGGCGACGGTGGAAGCGATCATCATGGCCGCCGGTTTCGATACGCCGGTGCAGTTCTACCAGGCAGGCATGATCCGCGGCTGGTACGCACAACGCACCTCACACCAGCTCGCCTCGCCACAATGCACCCTGCAATACGCACCGGCATGAGCGCAAACCGGCTCCCGCTGTTCCGCCGCCTGTGGGCCCACGACAAGACCCTGGACGGCCTGAAGGTCGCCACCGCCCTGGCCGGCGTGGTGGCGGCCAGCCTGCTGCCTGGACGGCAGGAGTGGATGATCAGCCTGACCCTCGGCGTCATCGCCAGCGCGCTGGCGGAGACCGAGGACCGCGTCAGTGGCCGCCTGAAGGCGCTGCTCATGACGTTGCTGTGCTTCGCGGTGGTCACCTTCTCCGTGCAGTGGCTGTTCCCCTGGCCCTGGCTGTTCGTCGTCGGCCTGACGCTGTCCACCTTCGGCTTCGTGATGCTGGGTGCGGCCGGCGAACGCTACGCCACCATCTCGGTGGCATCCCTGGTGCTGGCGGTCTACACCATGCTGAGCGTGACGCAGCAGAACGAACTGCACGCCGTGTCCGCCCACGCCTCGGCCGCACACGCCGTGGCCGGAGCGACGGCACCGTCATGGCTGCAACCCGCCCTGCTGCTGGCCGGTGCCGCCTGGTACGGCCTCATCTCGCTGGTGGCGGCGGCGCTGTTCTCCACGCGCGCCGCGCGCCAGTCGCTGGCACGCGTGTTCGACGCGCTGTCCACCTACCTGGCGCTCAAGGCCACGCTGCTGGAACCGGTGAGCCATCGCGACGAGAACGCGCAGCGCCTGGCGCTGGCGGAGCAGAACGCGCGGCTGGTGCGCGAGCTCAACCGCGCGCGCGAGGTGCTGCTGCGCTGGGTGCAGCAGCGCCGCCCCAATCCGGTGGGCGCGCGTCATCTCAAGTGGTACTTCCTCGCGCAGGACGTCCATGAACGCGCCAGCTCGGCGCACTACCCCTACGCCGCGCTGGCGGAGGCCTTCGCGCGCAGCGACATCCTGTTCCGCGCGCAACGGCTGATGCTGCTGGAGTCACAGTCCTGCCGGCGGCTGGCCGACGCCATCCTCGCCGACACGATGTACGAGCACGGCGACGACGGGCTGCATGCGCTGGACGAACTGGCCGCCGCGCTGGCCCACCTGCAGACGCAACTGCAGGCCCAAGCGCAACCGGGCTGGGCCGATCTGCTGGAGTCGCTGGCCGACCTGTGCCGCAACGTCACCACCATCGAACGCCTGCTGTCCAACGCGGGCCGTCCGGACGCGCTGCCGCTGGAACAGGACAGCAGCCTGCGCGACCACGCGCCGGGCACGCTGAGCGAGAGCCTCAAGCGCATCCGCATCGAACTCACGCCGGCCTCGCCGCGCTTCCGCCACGGCCTGCGCCTGGCCCTCGCGCTGGCCACCGGCTACGGCCTGCTGCACTGGCTGGACCTGCCGCATGGCTACTGGGTGTTGCTCACCACCGTGTTCGTCTGCCAGCCCACCTACAGCGACACCTGGCGCAGGCTGGGCCAGCGGGTGATGGGCACCGCGCTGGGGCTGGTGGCGTCCTGGCTTTTCATCAGCGCCTTTCCGCATCCGCTGGCGCAACTGACCCTGGCCGTAGTAGCCGGCGTGGCCTTCTTCGCCCTGCGCAACGACCGCTACCTGCAGGCCACCATGTGCATCACCATCCTGGTCATGGTGTGCTTCAACCAGCTGGGCAGCGGCTATGCGCTGATCTGGCCGCGCCTGCTCGACACCGTGCTGGGCGCGCTGATCGCCGGGTTGGCGGTGGCCTTCGTGCTGCCCGACTGGCAGGGCCGCCGCCTGCCCATAGTCATGTCGCGCACGGTGGCCAGCTCGGCGCGATACCTCGCCGAGATCCTCGCCCAGTACCGCAGCAGCAAGCGCGACGACCTGCCCTACCGCATCGCGCGCCGCGACGCCCACAACGCGGACGCCGACCTGTCCGGCACGCTGGCATCGATGCAGGCGGAGCCGGAGCACCAGCGCCTGCCGCCCGAACTGTCCTTCCGCTTCCTGTGCCTCAGCCACACGCTGCTGGGCTACATCTCGGCGCTGGGCGCCCACCGCGAGCACGTGGAGAACTGGCATCACGCGGCGCTGATCGACGAGGCCGACAGCCACATCCAGCGCAGCCTGCAGCAGATTGCGGAGCGCCTGCGCCTGCAGCCCCCCGCGGGCGAGCTCGCCCGCGGGGGGCCCGCGGAAGCGGAAGACAAGCTGCTCGATCAGCGGCTGGCGGAGATTCCGACCGATGCCGGCGCCACCGAGCGACGCCTGCTGCGGCAGCTCGCCCTGATCGCCCGCCTGCTGCCCCAGTTGTCCGCGCAAGCCGACGAACTGGCCGCACACCACCGGCAACTGGACATGCCGGTGGTGGAGCCGGAGCCGATCAGGAGCTAGGGAAAGCGTAAGGCGCGGTTCAAAGGCCCGCGCGGTTCACAGGCCCACGCGGCTCGCAGACGTGCGGCTCAAGGCGCGCGCGCCTCGCAAGGCCAGCACTTCGTTGGCGAGCAGCGCCGCCAGCACCAGCCCGCCACCGACCAGCGCGCCGGACGAAGGCACCTCGCCCGCGCCCAGCCAGGCCCACAGCACGCCGAACACCACTTCCAGCAGGCCCAGCAGCGCGATTTCCGGCGCGGGCAGCACGCGGCTCGCCTTCACCACCAGCAGGCAGGGAATCGCCAGCTGCACCACCCCCAGCAGCGCCAGCAGGCCGAGGTCGTGCGTCGATGCCTGCAAGGGCCAGGCGAGCGGCAGCGTGACGGCGGCGGACAGCACCGCCCCAACCATCACCGCCGGCAGCATGTCGATGGCGGGCGCGGGTGACGGATCGGGCACCGAAGCGGGTGTGGCATCGTCCGGGTCGCCCTTCGCGTGCGTCACATACTGCAGCACGGTCCAGTTGCAGGCCGCCGCGATCGGCACCGCCAGCGCCACGAAGCTGCCCAGCAACGGCGCACCGGCGTCCACGTCGTGGCCGAACATCCAGGCGATGCCCAGGCTGCCGGTGACGATGGCCCCCCAGGTGCGCGGCGGCAGGCGATGGTGGAGGAAGAGTCGCGCCGACAAGGCGGTGAGCAGCGGGCCGAAGGCCATCACCACCAGCACGTTGGCCACGCTGGTGAGCGTCAGGCCGACCATGAAGGCGGTGTACATCACAGCCCAGCAGACGCTGGACACCCAGAACAGCCAGGGGGCGCGCAGCAACTGCCCCCACATCGCGGTGCCGCGCATCGCGGTGAGCGCGATGGCCAGCGCCAGCATGTTGAAGAAGCTGCGCCAGAAGGTGACTTCGAAACTGCGCGCCGCTTCGAGGTGGCGCGCCACCACGCCAGCGATGCTCCACAACAGGGTGACGGTGACCATCAGCAATACGGCGCGGCGGTGAGTCATGTACGGCAATTCGTCGGGATGGCGGGCAAGGCCCGCAGGATAGAACAGCGCCGCGGTTCATGGCTGTCCCAGGTCAGCCGATTCAATCTTGGAATGCCAGCAGCGCGGCTGATTGGTTGTCTGACTTCGCCGGCGCCCCCTACGCCGACCGGCGTGACCACGCGCCCACGCACCCCGCTGCCCGGACAGCGTTGGTCACATTGACTCCGCAACCCGGCCCGCCTGCACGGCAGATCACGGCGGCATGACAAATCGTTCACCCGCGCTGCGGACACTTGCCAGACCGGCACGGACCACCGGTTCTGCTGCTTTCGGCGATCTCCATCGGCCGACTCGCCAAGACCGCAGGAAGCCGCGTTTCAAACGCCAAAAGTGAGGCTTGATCGCGGCAGCACGCTTCCTAGGCTGAGAAAGCCGGCCTGACCCGGCTGGTTCGGCGCGGCAACGCCACACCGAAAATCAAACGAAACACCAGACGAAGCACCAACTTCGGAGGAGACACCGATATGAGCGCGAAGAAACTCTTCGTTGGCGGCCTGCTGGCCGCCATTTCCCTGGCGACCTACGCCGCAACCGACTACCCGTCCGGTTACACCAAGTGCGCCCAGAACAAGGGCGAGACCTGTTCGTTCAGCGGCACCCGGCAGGTCGCCCTCGGCAAGTCCGGCAGTTTTGTGTACGGCACTTTCACCAACAGCGTCGTGTGCCAGAGCAGCAACTTCCCGTCCAACAGCTTCCCCGGTTCGGCCTGGTGTTCCTATGCGGGCAGCACCTCGTCCAGCAGCTCCAGCTCGTCCTCGTCGTCGAGTTCCAGCACCTCCTCGTCGAGCACGTCGTCCAGCTCGTCGAGTTCATCGAGCAACGGCGGTGGCATCACCGGCGCCACCTGTTCCTCCACCGGCAACCAGTCCATCTCCTCCACCATCGTGGTGAGCGGCACCTATGACGGCGGTTGCAAGACCTACAACCCGTCCTCGTCGATGGGCGACGGCGGCCAGGGCGAAGACCAGGACCCGGCCTTCCGCGTCAACGGCGGCACGCTGAAGAACGCGATCCTCGGCAACAACGGGGTGGACGGTGTGCATTTCTACGGCGGTGGCCGTCTGGAGAACTTCCGCTGGACCAACGTGGGTGAAGACGCCTGGACGGTGAAGGAGTCCGGCACCGTGACGATCACCGGCGTGACCGGTGTCAACGGCGAAGACAAGTGGGGCCAGATCAATGCGGCCTCCACCGTGAATGTCTCGAACTGCATCGTCGACAACATGGCGAAGATGTTCCGTCAGAACGGCGGGACGACCTTCAAGGTCACCATCACGGTCGATCGCTGCCAGATCTCGAACATGGGCGAAGGCATCTTCCGCTCGGATTCGTCCAGCACCACCGGCCGCCTGACCAACAGCCGCCTGCGCAACTCCGGCGACCTTTGCATCGGCAAGATGAGCTGCACGCAGTCCGGCAACACCAACTACTGATTCAAAGTCACCACGAGCGCCCGGGCGGATTGCCAGTCCGTCCAGGCATTGGGATTGGGCCCCGCGATGCGGGGCCCTTTTTTCTTCTTCCGCCTGTCCGCTGCGCGAGCATGAACTCGCCAATTACTCGCCAATTCCGTTGTTTCTGGCAACGACTCTCCAAACACATGAACGCTGGGCCGGAATCGACAAAACCGGAGCTTGATCGCGGGCACGGGCCGCCTACAGTGAATCGCCGGGCCTTGCCACGGCACACCGGCGGCAGCGTCCGTCGGCCACAAAAATCTTGAGGAGACATCCCGAATGACTACGAAGAAACTCTTCGTCGGCGGCTTGCTGGCCGCCATTGCCTTCAGTACCCACGCCGCTACCGACTACCCCAGCGGCTACGTCAAGTGCGCCCAGAACACCGGCGCCGTCTGCGCGTTTGCAGGCACCCGGTCGGTGGCGCTCGGCAAATCCGGCAGCTTCGTGTACGGCAGCTTCAAGGGGGGCGTCGCGTGCACCGGCACGAACTGCCCGGCCAACAATTTCCCTGCTTCGGCGTGGTGCTCCTACGCAACGTTCGATCCACCGCCCAACAGCTCGTCCTCATCGAGCAGCTCTTCGTCCAGCAGCTCCTCATCCAGCAGTTCATCGTCCAGCAGTTCGACCAGCAGCTCCGGCAGCAGCGGTGGCATCACCGGGGCCACCTGCGTCTCCACCGGCAACGTGTCGGTCACCTCCACCATCGTCATCAACGGCAGCTTCGACGGCGCCTGCCGCACCTTCATTGCGACCACCGCCCTTGGCGACGGCACCCAACCGCCGGAAGACTGGCCCCCCGCCTTCCGCATCAATGGCGGTGGCACGCTGAAGAACGCCATCCTCGGCATCAACGGTGTGGGTGGCGTGGACTTCCATGGCAGTGGCCGGCTCGAGAACTTCCGCTGGACCGACGTCGGTGAGGGGGGCTGGACGGTGAAGCAGTCCGGCACCATCTTCATCACCGGCGTGTCGGGCTACGGCGGCCGCGGCAACAACTGGGGCCAGGTCGACGCGGCCTCGACCGTGAATGTCTCGAACTGCATCGTGGACGACATGGCGACGGTGATCCGTCAGAACGCGGGCACCACCTTCAAGGCAACCCTGAACGTGGATCGCTGCCAGATCTCCAACGTGTCCGCTGGCGTTTTCCGCTCCGACAGCACCAGCACCACCGGACGCCTCACCAACAGCCGCCTGCGCAATGCGGGTGCCCTGTGCGTCGGCCTCATGAAATGCTCGCAGTCCGGCAATACCAGTTTCTGACTGAGGTTACTGACTGAGGTCACCACGAGCGCCCGGGCGGATTGCCAGTCCGTCCGGGCGTCGGGATCGGGCTCCGCGATGCGGGGCCCTTTTTCTTCCGCCTGCCACGAAGCGGCCGTACGCGCCAGTCCCTCGCCGGACATACCCGGCCTGTCCGCAGGGAGGCTGCGCTGTGCTTGCCAGCGTCCTAGACTCAATGTGCCGCGCCGCACTCCCGGAGTCCGGTGCGCATCTTCGAGCAGCACTTCACTTCGGCAACGCCTGCCTCACCCCTCATCGCAGTCGGGAGTCCAAACATGTCCGCTATCCGTCTTGCCGCGCATCGTTCGCTGCACGCCCTCCTGCTCACCGCCCTGCTGCTGTCCGCCGGCCAGTCGTGGGCACAGAGCAAACCGCAGATCGTCATCCTCGCGACCGGCGGCACCATTGCCGGTGCCGGTGCCACCGCGGCCAACAGCGCCACCTACCAGGCCGCCAAGGTGCCGGTGGAAAAGCTGATCGCCGGCATTCCGGAACTGAAGGACGTCGCCGACGTGCGCGGCGACCAGGTGTTCCAGATCGCCTCCGAGAGCTTCACCAATGCCCACCTGCTGACCCTGGGCAAGCGGGTGTCCGCGCTCGCCAGGCAGGCCGACGTCACCGGCATCGTCATCACCCACGGCACCGACACGCTGGAGGAGACGGCGTTCTTCCTCACGCTGACGGTGAAGACCGACAAGCCCATCGTGGTGGTCGGCTCCATGCGGCCGGGCACCGCGATGTCCGCCGATGGCATGCTCAACCTGTACAACGCGGTGAACGTCGCCGCCAACCCCACGGCCAGGGGCAAGGGCGTGCTGGTGACGATGAACGACGAGATCCACAGCGGCCGCGATGTTTCCAAGACGATCAACATCAAGACCAACGCCTTCAACAGCCAGTGGGGCCCGCTGGGGATGATCGTCGAGGGCAAGGCCTACTGGTTCCGCGCGCCGGTGAAGCGCCACACCACGCAGTCGGAATTCGACATCGACAGCATCGACAAGCTGGCCGACGTCGACATCGCCTACGGCTATGGCAACGTACCGCCGCTGGCCTACGAGGCCTTCGCCTCTGACCGCGCGATCATCCACGCCGGCACCGGCAACGGTTCGGTGGCCGACCGCATCGTGCCGGTGCTGCAAGGGCTGCGCGCCAAGGGCCTGCACATCATCCGTTCCTCGCGGGTGGGCGACGGCTTCGTACTGCGCAACTCCGAGCAGCCGGACGACAAGTACGACTGGGTCGTCGCCCACGACCTGCGTCCGCAGAAGGCCCGCATCCTCGCCGCCGTGGCGCTGACGAAGACCAGCGACAGCAAGGAACTGCAGCGGATTTTCTGGGAGTACTGAGTCGGAGAGTACTGAGTAGCCTCCGGGCCGACAGCAGGCGGCCCGGCGCAATGATGACGCAGACAAGGTAGAGGCCGACCGACGCTTGCGCCTAGAATCGGGCTCCGTGTCGTTACACAGAACGCCCCTCATGGCTGCAGAAATCGAACTCAAACTGGCCGTCCCCGCTGGAAGCCTGAAAGCACTCCAGCGTCATCCCCTCGTCGCTGCCGCCGTCAAGGAAGGCCCGGCACAGACGCTGCGCAACACTTACTACGACACGCCGGAGCTGGATCTGCGCGCGGCGAAGATGGCCGTGCGCACCCGCCGGGCCGGCCGCCAGCTGCTGCAGACGGTCAAGTGCGCCAGCGCCTCGGTCGGCGGGCTGACGGTGCGCCCGGAGTGGGAGCAACCGTTCGAGAACGAGCGCTTCGATTTCTCCGCCGTGGACGACCCGGCCGCGAAGAAGCTGCTGACCAGGCATTACGACCGCATCCAGCCGGTGTTCGATACCGACTTCCGGCGCGAGACGCGCATCTTCACGCCGCGCGAGGGCGTGCGCATCGCCATCATGATCGACACCGGCAGCATCCGCGCCGCCGGCCGCGAGATGCCGCTGTCCGAAGTCGAGCTGGAGCTCTACGAAGGCGACCGCCTGGACCTGCTCGACCTCGCCCTCGAACTGTGCGACGCGCTGCCCCTCTACCCCGAGGACGAGAGCAAGGCCCAACGCGGCTACCGCCTGTTCACCGACAGCCCGGTGCCACTGGCGAAGAGCCGCCCGTTCCCGGTACGTGCCGACCAGCGCCCGCTGGACGCCTTCAGGGCATCGGTCTTCGATTGCATGGGCACCTGGCAGGCCAACGTCGCCGGCGTGCGCACCACCGACGACCCCGCCTTCGTGCACCAGCTGCGCGTCGCGCTGCGCCGCCTGCGCAGCCTGCTGCGGCTGTTCGCGCCCATCCTCCCGAAGGACTTCCGCAAGCACTGGCTGGACCTGATCGGCCAGCTGGCAGACGAAGTCGGCCTGGCGCGCGACCTGGATGTCATGCACACCACCGTGCTGCGTCCGGTGATGGATGCCGGCCTGGGGGCCAACAGCGGTGTCTTCAGCGCCCGCCTGATGGAAGAGCGCCAGGCCGCCCGCGAACACGGCCGCAGCCGCCTGCAGGAACCCAGGATCGCCCGCCGCCTGCTGGAACTGACCCGCGACCTCCTCGCCCTGCCGGACACGGCAGGCGACATGCAACTGGACGCCTTCGCCCTCGACGCGTTGCGCAAGGTCCGCAAGGACGTGCGCCGCGCGATGGAAGCGGCGGAAACCCTAGATGCCGAACCCCTGCATGCGCTGCGCATCCGCATCAAGCGCCTGCGCTACGCCCTGGAGTGCTTTGCGCCCCTGCTGCCGGCTGATCGGGTTGCACTGCAACTCAAGGAGATCAGCGACCTCCAGGAAGACCTGGGATTCCTCAACGACATGGCGGTGGCATCGCGGCGCTTGGCCGGCTGGGCGGGCGACGACCCGCTGCTGATCAGCGCACGCGCCTACATCCTGGGCTGGCACGCTCCCAAGGTGCATGACATCCGCAGCGGCATCCTGAAACGTTGCGCCCGCATGCTGGAAGCCAGGCCCGCCTGGCAACAGAAAAAGGGCAAGGCGCGCTGAACCCGGCCCCTCGTCCCGTCATCACTTCCGCTTCCGGTCCGATCCGACACTGATCGCTCCCGCTCTTTGCCCACTTCCCCACTCCCTGGAGGACACATGGATCTCTTGCTATGGCGTCACGCCGAAGCCGAGGAAGGCAGTCCCGACGACACCCGCCGCCTCACCGAACGCGGCCATCACCAAGCCGAGCTGATGGCACGCTGGCTGGCCGAGCACGCCCCCAAGGAATTGCGCATCGTGGTGAGCCCGGCCACCCGCACCCAGCAGACCATCGGCGCCTGGACGCCGCATTTCGAAACGACGGTCGCGGTGGGCACCTCGGCCACCGCCGATGACCTGCTGGCCGCCATCGGCTGGCCGGACGCCGGCGGCGCCGTGCTGGTGGTCGGCCACCAGCCCACGCTGGGCGAAGTGGCTGCGCGCCTGCTGCACGGGGATGAAACCGGCGGCCTCAGCGTGCGCAAGGGCGCCCTGTGGTGGCTGCGCTGGCGCGAGCGCAACGGCCTGGGTGAAACCGTGCTGCGCACCGCCATCGCCCCCGAGATGCTCTGAGCCCGCGCCGGGCGCTGCCCGGACGGGCCGTCGGGCGTGTCGGAGTCGTCCGACACGGGCATGGGGAGGCTGGCCGCATATAATCAGGGTCATCCCGTATCTCCCTTATCCCATCATCAGGAGCAGGAACCGCCATGGCAGTCGTCGCACCCGAAATCTTCAAGGCCTATGACATCCGCGGCATCGTCGACAAATCCCTGACGACCGAAGCCGTCCGCCTCATCGGCTGCGCACTGGGTACCGAAGCCGTTGCCCGCGGCCAGAAAACCATCGTCATCGGCCGCGACGGCCGCCTGTCCGGACCGACCTTCGCCAAGGCGCTGGCCGAAGGCATCACCAGCACTGGCATCGATGTCATCGACATCGGCACGGTGGCCACGCCGATCACCTACTTCGCGGCCTACCACCTGAACGCCAACAGCTGCGTGTCCATCACCGGCAGCCACAACCCGCCCGAGTACAACGGCCTCAAGATGGTGCTGGGGGGCCAGACCCTCTTTGGCGACATGATCCAGGGCCTGCGCTGGCGCATCGAGACCGAAGACTTCGCCAAGGGCAGCGGCAAGGTGACCCATACCGACGTGCGCGAAGCCTACGTGCAGCGCATCCTCGGCGACGTGAAGCTGGCCCGCCCGATGAAGATCGTGCTGGACAGCGGCAACGGCGTGGCCGGCAACACCGCGCCCAGCCTGTTCCGCCAGCTCGGCTGCGAACTGACTGAGTTGTTCAGCGAAGTCGACGGCAACTTCCCCAACCACCACCCGGACCCGTCCAAGCCGGAGAACCTGGAAGACGTGATCCACGCGCTGAAGAACGGCGACGCCGAACTCGGCCTGGCCTTCGACGGCGACGGCGACCGCCTGGGCGTGGTGACCAAGGACGGCGAGATCATCTACCCCGACCGCCAGCTCATGCTGTTCGCCGCCGATGTGCTGTCGCGCGTACCCGGCGGCCAGATCATCTACGACGTGAAGTGCACGCGTAACCTCGCTCCCTGGGTGCGCAAGCACGGCGGCGAGCCGATCATGTGGAACACTGGCCACGCGCTGGTGAAGGCCAAGCTCAAGGAAACCGGTGCCCCGCTGGCCGGCGAGATGAGCGGCCACATGTTCTTCAAGGAGCGCTGGTACGGCTTCGACGACGGCCTGTACACCGGCGTGCGCCTGCTGGAAATCCTGTCGAAGAGCGACGACCCCAGCGCCGTGCTGAAGGCCCTGCCGGACGCCGTGAGCACGCCGGAACTCAACATCCAGATGAGTGAGGGCGAACCGGTGAAGCTGGTGGAAAAGCTGAAGGCCGACGCTAAGTTCGAAGGCGAAGTCGAGCGCATCACCATCGACGGTCTGCGCGTCGAATTCGCCGACGGCTTCGGCCTCGCCCGCTCCTCCAACACCACGCCGGTGGTGGTACTGCGCTTCGAGGCCGATTCCGAAGCGGCCATCGCACGCATCCAGGGCGAATTCCGCAAGGCCCTGCAGGCCGCCTGGCCGGGCATCGAATTGCCGTTCTGAACCTCGCGTTGTTGACGAACTCGGTGATGAAGGAAGGCCAGCCTGCGGGTTGGCCTTTTTTGTGCCTACATCTGCTGCCAACGGTGCCGGACAATGCCAACATCCTCGTCCACCACGCTCCCATCGAGACGCCACCAACGATGACCGCATCCGTCGGCCTGAGCAGCATCCGCGCCTACCTCCCCATCGACGAACGCCTCGCCACCTCCGGCCAGCCGAAGGAGACGCAGATCGCAGCCATTGCGCAGGCGGGCTACACCACCCTGATCAATCTCGCCCTGCATGACGATCCGCGTTACTCACTGGCGGATGAAGCCAGCTGTGCCGCGGAAAACGGCTTGCGCTACGTGCATATCCCGGTGCAGTTCGCGAGGCCGGAGCAGGCAGACCTGGAAACCTTCTTCGCGGCGATGGAGGCTGCGCAGGATGAACGGGTGTGGGTGCATTGCGCAGCCAACATCCGCGTGTCGATCTTTCTCGGCCTGTATCGCGTCCTGCGCCTGGGCTGGGACATGGAGCCGGCCTTCGCGCCGATGCGCACGCTGGGCATCGTGCCCGACGCCGTCTGGCAGGCCTTCATCGACCAGACCATGGCACAGCGGCTGACGCGTCCCTGAGACTGGCGCTGGCGTGGGCAAGCGGGCACCATCGGAGCTGCGACACCTGTCGCGTAGTCGGCCACCAAGGGATGCCCGATGCATTTTCGTTTGCGCTTGTTGTTGTCCTTGCTGCCCCTGCTGCTGTGCGCCGCCTGCGCCAGCCTGCCGACCGAGGTGGAGCGACTGCCCAGTCATGCGATGACCCGGACCGATGACACCCGCCTTGGGCGCGGCATTGCGGGCCTGAGTGCCGGCAAGCCGGCCGACCACAGTGCCATCCACCCCCTGCCCGATCCGCTGGACGCCTTCGCGGCGCGCGTGCTGCTGGCGCGGGCGGCCGATCGTTCGCTGGACGTGCAGTACTACATCTGGCGGCAGGACCACACCGGCCTGCTGCTGTTCGAGGCGCTGTGGGAGGCGGCCGAACGCGGCGTACGCGTGCGCCTGCTGCTGGACGACAACAACACCGGCGGCCTCGACAACCTGCTGGCGACCCTGGACGCGCACCCCCTCATCGAGGTGCGGCTGTACAACCCGCTGGCCATGCGCAGCACGCGGATGCTCAACTACCTGGGCGAATTCGAGCGGCTGAACCGGCGCATGCACAACAAGTCCATGACCGCCGACAACCAGGCCACCATCGTCGGCGGCCGCAACATCGGGGACGAGTACTTCGACGCCGGCGACGGCGTGGGCTTCCAGGATCTCGACGTACTGGCGGCCGGGCCTGTCGTCCGCGCGGTGTCCTCCTCGTTCGACGCATACTGGAACAGTGCGTCGGCGTTTCCGGTCACCAGCGTGGTGTCCGCCAGTGTGGATCGCGCTGCCCTGCTCGCCCGTTTCACGGACATCCGCAACGACGACAAGGCGAAGGCCTACCAGCAGCGCGTGCGCGACAGCGGCCTGCTGCAGACCGTGCTGGATGGCCGGTTCATGGGACTGGAATGGGCACCCACGACACTGGTCGTCGACCCGCCCACGAAGACGCTGGGCGACACCGCCAGCGCCGGCCCGCTGCTGATGACGCAACTGCTCGACCTGCTGGGCCAGCCACGGGTTTCGTTCGACCTGGTGACGCCTTACTTCGTCCCGGGCCCGCAAGGCAGCGCCGCATTTTCCCGGCTCGCGCAGCAGGGCGTACGGGTGCGCATCCTCACCAACTCGCTGTCGAGCACGGACGTCAGCGCCGTGCATGCCGGCTACGCGAAGCGGCGCAAGGACCTCCTGCGCGCAGGCGTCACGCTGTACGAACTGAAGCGCGAAAAAAGCGAACGCGCCGCTCCATCGGAGAAGGACACCACAGCGGGCCAGCGCCAGCCCGGCAAACACTTCGGCAGTTCCTCCGCCAGCCTGCACGCGAAGACCTTCGCCCAGGACGGTCAGCGGGCCTTCGTCGGGTCCTTCAATTTCGATCCACGCTCAGCCCATCTCAACACCGAACTGGGCGTGGTGATCGACAGCCCGGCGCTGGCCAGCGCCATCGGCCGCTGGTTCGATACCCGCGTGTCGCACGAGGCGTATCACGTCTTGATCGACGATTCGGACCGGCTGCATTGGGTGGAGCAGACGGCGTCCGGTGCCACGCAGTACGACACCGAACCGGGCACCAATGCCCTGCGGCGTGGCTGGATCTACCTGCTGTCCATCCTGCCCATCGAATGGCTTCTCTGATCGCGCTTTTCATCGCACCGCACACCGGCCACGCCATCGCATCCTGCGGTGGCGACGCGCTGCATAGACCACTTCCGGGCCGACGGAAAATATATTTCCGGACGGCCGGATGGCGGGAGCCGGGCGATTGCATTGTCAGGCTAATTCTTACAGACTCCTGACACGATTCCGGCCAGACCGGGATCGCGGATCGGCCGCAAAAGCCGATACCAACCCACAATAATTTCGGAGACAAAGCATCATGAACAGCAAGCACCTGAAAAGCGTGCTGGCTGCGGCCGTGCTCAGCACGATCGCAAGCCACGCCACTGCAGCCGTCCCTGGCTTCGCCGGCAACGTGACCGGCGGTGGTAGCGCCACCCCGGTCATCGCCAGCAACCTGTCCGCCGTCCAGAACGCCATCAACAGCTACTCCGGTAGCGGCGGCCTGGTCATCCAGTACACCGGCAGCTTCGACCCTGCCCCCATCCTGGCCAACATCTGCGGCCAGTGGAGCAAGTCCAAGCAGGAAGTGACCATCCAGAACAAGAATGACATCACCATTCTTGGCGCCGATGGTTCGTCGGCCAACTTCGGTATCCGCATCAAGGGCTCGTCGAAGAACATCGCCGTGCGCAACATGACCATGGGCCTGCTGCCCGGTGGCGCGTCGGACGGCGACATCATCGGTATCGAAGACACCGCCAGCAATGTGTGGCTCGACCATAACGAGTTCTTCAGTCAGAACGTCAAGTGCCCGGGCACGCCGGGTGACGACACCACCTTCGACGGCGCGATCGACATCAAGAAGTCGGCCAACAACATCACCATCTCGTACAACATCATCCGCGATCACCAGAAGGTGTCGCTGGGCGGCTCCAGCGACAGCGACGTCGGCACCGTGCGCCACGTGACCTGGGCGCACAACATCGTCAAGAACGTGGAAGAGCGCGCGCCGATGAACCGCGGCGGCAACTACCACATGTACAACAACTACTACACCGGCGTGGTGGCCAGCGGCATGAACTCCCGCGTCAACGGGAACATGCTGATCGAAGGCAATTTCTTCGAGAACTCCAACAACCCGGTGGTGGCCCGCTACAGCAGCACGATCGGCTACTGGGACCTGCGCAACAACAATATCGCGAGCCCGGCTGACTTCGGCCAGTACGGCATCACCTGGACGGTCGACAGCGACACCAAGAAGAACGCCAGCGACTGGACGACGACCAAGCCTTTCCCGATCACCCTGCCCTACACGGCCACGGTCTATACCGCCGTGCAGGCCAAGTGCATCACACTGGCCGCCGCGGGGGCCGGCAAGGGCCTGAAGGAAGCGGCGGCGGTCGTGGGTAACTGCGGTGGCTCCTCGTCCAGCAGCTCGTCGAGCAGTTCCTCGTCGTCCTCGTCCAGCAGTTCGTCTTCCGGCACCGGCTCCAGCTCGTCGAGCAGCTCCTCGTCGTCTTCGTCGTCCTCCTCCAGCAGCTCCTCCTCGTCGAGCAGCAGCTCTTCGTCGAGCAGCTCGTCGGGGGGTTCGGGCAGCAACCTGGCCCTGGGCGCCACCGCCAGCGCGTCCAGCCAGTCGGGCAGCAGCCGCACCGCCACCCAGGTGAAGGACGGCAACGCCAGCACCCGCTGGGAAGCCAGCAACAGCAGCGCCGGCAGCTGGGTGCGCCTGAGCTTCAGCAGCAGCCAGTCCGTCAGCAGCGTGACGCTGAAGGAACATGCCGGCCGCATCCAGGGTTACCGCGTGGAAGTGCTGAGTGGCTCCACCTGGACCACGGTGGCCACCGGCACGACCATCGGCGCCGGCAAGAGCCACAGCTTCACGCCGACCAGCACCGGTTCGGTGCGCGTCGTGGTGACGGCAACCTCCGGCCAGCCTTCGCTGACCGAGTTCGAGGTTTACTGAGTAGCTGCGCGGTAGCAGAAAGGGGCGACGCATTCCTCCCGGATGCGTCGTCCAGCAGGCTCAGGGCGCGCCACTGGCGCGCCTTTTTCTTTGTGGCGGCTGAATCAGCCATTGATCACGACGATCCCTGACCTCGTCCACTATTCCGACAAGACGGCTGGGGCGCAGTATCGATCCCCTCTACACTCACGACAGGCATGCCCCCCATGCCCGCGCGGCTCCATGCGCTCGACGAGGTCCCCCACAAGGATCCCAGAAATGGACGTTCAATCTCCTGTTCAGGTGCTTCTCATCCTGGCGGCGGCCACCCTCGCAGGTTGGGTACGCATCCGACTGGGCCATGCCGCACCGCCATCCGGCCGTTTCGCCTCGCTTGACGGGCTGCGCGGCTACCTGGCGCTCTGTGTGTTCGCCCACCATGCATGCATATGGTATTTCTACCTGCATGGTGGAACGTGGCTTCACCCGACAGCCAACTTCTACTCGAACCTCGGCTCCACTGGCGTCGCATTGTTCTTCATGGTCACGGGTTTCCTGTTCTATACGAAGCTGCTGGACAGCGCCGGCAAGGAGCTGGACTGGGGCCGACTCTTCGTTTCGCGCGTGACGCGTATCGTGCCTCTGTATGCCTTCACCATGCTGGCACTGTTCGCGATCGTCTTCTGGCTCAGCAAAGGTCAGCTGCGCGAGCCTCTCACGGAACTGAGCCAGAACGTGCTGACCTGGGTGGCGTTCACCACCCGGGGCATGCCCAACATCAACGAGGTACCCGGCACCTTCCTCATCGTTGCGGGCGTCACCTGGTCCTTGCCGTACGAGTGGCTCTTCTATTTCGCGCTACCCCTTCTCGGCCTGGTCACGCACACGCGCGCATCACGCGCTTACCTCGCGTTCAGCGTGATAGCGACGGCAACGATGCTGCTGCTCATCCTGCGACCACCGCAGATCGTGACCTTTCTCGGCGGCATCCTCGCGGCGCATGCCGTACGCGACGAACGCTTCCGCAAACTGGCCGGTACGCATTGGGCATCATGCGTGGTGCTCGCATGCCTGACGGCCAATCTCTTCCTTTTCCCGAAATCGAACGGCCCCATCCAGCTTGCCCTGCTGACCACGGCGTTTGCGCTGATGGCGGGCGGCGCCAGCCTGTTCGGACTGCTGGTGACCCCGGCCGCGCGGGTGCTGGGTGAAGTGTCCTACAGCATCTACCTGCTGCACGGACTGGTGCTCTTCATTGCCTTCAAGTTCGTGCTCGATCGCTCGGTGCTCACGGCACTCAGCGCGCAGGGTTACTGGCTTGTCGTAGTTGCACTGACACCGTTGCTGGTGGCGGCATGCTGCGTGACGTTCGCGACCATAGAGCATCCGGCCATGCAATCCACCACCCAGGTGACCGGCTGGCTGAGGAGACTCCTGGGCGCGTGGCGCCTCCAGCTTCAGCGCTGAACCGGCGGCGCCGGCCGCCCTCATTGCTGACGTCACACAAGACCTCGGTTGATCACCGCGCACGGCCGGGCAAATGCGGGCAAGAATGGAGGGGTATGTCGCGTACCCCTTCAGCGTCTTCGCCCCCTCTCCCCGGCATCTACGTCCGCCTCGTCCTCACCGCCCTGTTCTGGGGCGGCACCTGGGTGGCGGCGCGCATCGTCGTACAGGAGGTGCCGCCGTTCGGCGCCGCCTTCTACCGCTTCCTGATCGCCACCCTGGCTACGGCATGGATCGTGCGTGGTCATGAAGGCCCGCTGCCCCGCCTGACACGGCGGGAATGGCTCATGGTCGGACTGATGGGGCTGACCGGCGTATTCGCCTACAACTACTTCTTCCTGCATGGCTTGCAGCACATCAGCGCCGGTCGTGGCGCGCTGGTCATCGCGCTGAACCCGGCCCTGGTCGCGCTGGTGGCCTGGTTGCTGTTCGGCGACCGCATGCATGCGCTGAAGGCCACCGGCATTGCGCTGGCGCTGGGCGGCTGCCTGCTGGTGGTGTCGGGCGGCCAGCCGCTGGCGCTGGTCAACGGCGAAGTCGGCATCGGTGAGCTGATGATCTTCGGCTGCGTGGTGTGCTGGACGCTATACACCTTCATCGGACGGCGCGCGACCGGCAGCCTGACGCCACTGGTGGCCAACCTGTATGCCTGCGCCATAGGCGGCGCGCTGCTGGGCGTCGCGGCGCTGGTGGAAGGCTCGCTCAGCCAGTGGCCGGACTACTCGCTACGCGCCTGGCTGGCCATCGGCTACCTCGGCTTTTTCGGCACGGCGCTGAGCTACAGCTGGTTCACCGCCGGCGTCCAGCACATCGGCGCGACGAAGGCCGCTGCCTTCACCAACCTCGTGCCGGTTTTCGGCGTCGCGCTGGGTGCGCTGATCCTGCACGAGCGGCTGGGGGCCGGGGTGCTGCTGGGGGGTGCGGTCACGGTGCTGGGCGTGGTGCTGACCAACCGTCCGCGCTGATCCGGCGCGGGGGTCCTGCCCCGGGGAGCGTGACCATTCTTCACACAAACCCCTATTCAGCCTGTCCATGTCAGGGTCGTGAACTGCCATCACCCCGAAGCCACGCCAGGCTGCGCCACGGCTTCGTCCTCCCCCGGCATCGCCCAATCCTGATGGACAGACCATGAAGCTCTCACATCGCCTTGCCCTGATCGTCGCCTGCGCTGCACTCGGCCTCGTCCTGCTCGCAACCTTCGCCCTCACCGCGTTGCGCACGAACATGCTCAACGACCGCCGCCAGGAGATCCACACCGTCCTCAACCTGGCCTCCAAACAGGTCGCCCACTACCAGGCGCTCGAAGCCAGCGGCAAGATGAGCCGCGACGAAGCCCAGGCCCGCGCCATCGAGGCGCTGACCACGCTGCGCGACGGAAGCAAGAGCTACGTGTGGGCCCGCACGGTCGCCGCCCTGGGCCTGGTGCACCCGAACCCGGATGTCGTCGGCAAGGTGGACTTCGGCGTCACCCTGCCCAACGGCAAGACCAACTGGCAGAACTACCTGGACCATCTGGCGACGACCGATTTCGCGTTCTTCAACGACACCGTGAAGCGCCCCGGCGGCGGCGACGAGCTGCTGCCGAAGATCAACGGCGTCACCAGGATCAAGGGCTGGGACTGGCTGGTGGGCTACGGCGTGTTCGTCGATGACATCAACGCGGCCTACTGGAAGATGGCGCGCAACTTCCTGTTCATCGGCGTCGCCGTGCTGGCCGTGGTGATCGGCCTGGCCTTCGTGATGTCGCGCCGCATCTACGCCCGCCTCGGTGGCGAGCCCGACTATGCGGCGGACGTTGCGCTGGCCATTGCCGGCGGTGACCTCAGCCGCCAGGTCGACGCCCCCGCCGGCAGCGACAGCCTGCTGTCGGCCATCGCACAGATGCAGGCCAGCCTGCGCCAGATGATCGAGAGCATCCAGGACGGTGCGCGCGAGCTGGGCACCTCCACCGCCAGCCTCACCGGCCAGATGGAGCAGATCAACCGTGCGTCGCAGCAGTCCTCCGACGCCACCTCGTCGACCGCCGCGGCCATCGAGGAACTGTCGGTCAGCATCGATCACATTTCCAGCAGCGCGCGCGAAACCGAACAGAACTCCTCGCGCTCCAGCGACCTCGCCGCACGTGGCGAGCAACTGGTGAGCGAAGCCTGCGCGACGATCGAGCAGGTGTCGGAGGATGTGGTGCAGGCGTCCTCCAGCATCGAAGACCTGCTGGAGCGCTCGCGCGAGATCGATGGCATCGCCAGCGTGATCCGCGAGATCGCCGACCAGACCAACCTGCTGGCCCTGAACGCTGCCATCGAGGCCGCCCGCGCCGGTGAGCAGGGACGCGGCTTCGCGGTGGTGGCCGACGAGGTCCGCAAGCTGGCCGAGCGCACCACCCAGGCAACGGCGCAGATCACCCACATGATCCAGCTGATCCAGCAGAACACCGGGTCGGTCGTGGACAGCATGAAGGCGGTGACCCCGCGCGTCGCACAGGGCGTCGAGAAAGCCACCGATGCGGCGGCTGCGCTGCGCGAGATCAGTGCCGGTGCCGCGGCCACGCTCGCCAAGGTGCGCGATGTGGCCTCCGCCACGTCGGAACAGAGCCAGGCCGGTTCGGCCGTGGCGCGCAACGTGGAACACATTGCGCAGATGGTGGATGCCTCGGCGGCCTCGGTGGAAGCCGCCAACGGCAACGTGCGCACCCTGGAAGCCCTGGCCTCCAGCCTGCTGGGCTCGGTGTCGCGCTTCCGCCTCTGATCGCCCCTCAGTTGCAGGAAAAAGGCCCGCATGCAGCGATGCATGCGGGCCTTTCCGTTCACCCACCCGGTTGCTGCCGATGCAGTAACCGGCCCCCGGCGACAAAACTCGTCAGATCGAACCCTTGCGGCGCGGCGGCGTGGCCGTGCCGGTGTTCTTGCGGTTGGCGGCCGACGGCTGCGGCGCGACGTACTTCGCCGCGCGGGCCTCTGCCTCGGCAGCGGCGGCCAGGGCTGCCTGCTCTTCCTGCTGGATGGCGAACAGGGCGCGATCCACCTGGGCGACGATTTCCTGCGCGGTGGCGCCATCCACCTGCAGCAGGTTCTTGCGCGCCACCACGCTGATACGGGTCAGCGTCGGCGACAGCGGCTGCAGCTCCATCGACACGTCCAGGTCGGCCACCCGGGCACGGGTCAGCTGGATGTTCTCCGTGACGTCCACGCTGTCGACCTGCAGATACATCTTGCGGGCGACCACCCGGGACGCGGCATCCACCCTGTCGAAACTCTCGGTGAACGTGCGGCTGGCCGTGCCCCCCATCTGGTGCGACAAGCCCGCCCCCGCACCGGCCCCTGCCAGGCTGACCGCCAGTGCGGCGCAACCGTTGAGGGCCAGCAGCACCCCGGCGCTGGCCGCCAGGCGAAGGCTGCAGGACAGGACTCGGGAGATTCGGGCGTTCGGTTTCATGACGGGGCTCCGGGGGCGACCGCAGCGGGGCGAACCCGCCGCGCGCGTGGCATGCCTTTCCCGGAAGCAGCCCACATGCCGAAAAGGGCTGTCGATGTCCGCGCCCTGACGGATGCCCGACAGTCCGTCACGAGTGGTCTGTCTGCTCCGCCCGACGGTGCGACCGGCGGATGGGCGTCCGGTGCCGGGGATGGCCGGCCCTGCCGCGTTGCGTCACTTGCGCACCACGGCCGGTCACACCGGCGGCAACGCGGTCAGCCACCGGACCAGTTATCCGCTTCGCCACATGGTCGCTCACTCACCCATAAAGTTCTCTCCTGCAGAACCGTAATCCCGGAAACGAAGATTCACAAAGCGTGCGGCTCCGCAGCATCAGGTCACGGCAACGACCTGTGGGCCCGGCAAGGCCTGGAACGCACGCAGAAATCTCGGCTCGACGCAGGTCGACACTCAATCCGGATGGGGGATTCAGCAATGCATGCAGGCAAACCGGTCGCGTTTCTGACGCGCGAATCGGCAGGAGGCAGCACGCAGGAAATGCTCTTCGAGGGGGTGCTCAGCGCCGCCGAAAAGCAGAATCAGCACCTTGTGGTCTTTCGCGGCGGGCAGCTGGGCAAGGACCCGGGCTCGGCCATCTACGACCTGGTGAACGAGCGCTATCACGGCGTCGTCACCTGGGCGTCGTCGGACGGCAGTCCGTACATCAACAACTACTACAAGCGTTACGGTTCGGTGCCGGTGGTGACGCTGACGCTGCAGATCCAGCCCTACCCGGTGGTGTCCACCGACAGCTACGCCGGGGTGCGGGCGGTGGTGGAGCACCTGATCCAGCACCACGGCAAGCGTCGCATCGCCTTCATCCGCGGTCCGGAGAGCCATGCCTCGGCCAAGGAGCGTTACCAGGCCTATCTCGATGCCCTGAAGGAGAACGGCATCGGCATCGACGACAACCTGATTTCGCCCTTCGGCACCTGGGACAAGAGCAAGGGCACCGAGATGGTCCAGCTCTTCCTCGACCAGCGGAAGCTGGTGCCGGGCCGCGACTTCGACGCCCTGGCCTGCGTCAGCGACAACATCGCGGTGGGCGCCATCGAGGAATTGCAGAAGCGCGGCATCCGCGTGCCGGACGACCTGGCCGTCACCGGTTGCAACGACACCTTCGAAGCACGGGCGCTCACCCCGCCGGTCACCACGGTGTCCCTGCCCGGCGACGATCAGATCGCCAAGGCCATCGAGGTGGTGAACGCCGCCGCCGCGGGCCGCGCGCCGGCACCGGTCACCAAGCTGCCGGCCAAGATCGTCATGGGCCAGTCCTGCGGCTGCCTGTCGCACAAGATGGAAGCCGCCGCCGCGGGTGGCAAGGGCGGGCTGCTGGGCTTCAGCGGCCTGTTCAGCCGCGACAGGACGGCACGCGCGATGGTCGACTCCATCGTCGGCAGCCTGAATGCCGCCCAATTGAAGGAAGAGATGCTGCTCGACTGCGCGGGCAAGCTGATCGACGCCTTCCACAAGGAATTCGGCTGGGGCAGCAACCACGGCGTGTTCATGGCCGCGTTGAGCGATGCCGTGAAGTGCTTCGCCGCTGACAAGCTGCCGGTGGAACTGCTGCAGAACTACGTGTCGGTGCTGCGGCGCCATGCACTGTCCGGCCTACGTCGTCGCGGCAAGCTCATCAAGGCCGAAGACCTGTGGGCACAGGGCCGCGTGATGATCAGCGAGGCCGCCGGCCGCCTGCGCGATGCGGCCAACCTGAAAGCGGTGGCCCGCGAGCGTGCGATCAGCGCGCTGGGCGCCAAGCTGGTCACGACCTACGAGACCGAGGCAATCCGCAAGATCCTGCAGGACGACCTGCCCAAGCTGGGCATCCCGGCGATGTTCCTCGCGCTGTACGAGAACGAACCGGGCTGGGACCGCAAGAGCGTGCCTTCGCAGCTGCGCGTGCTGACCTCCTTCGACACCAAGAACAGCATCCGCTTCGACACCGGCCGCGGCCTGATTCCGACGGCGGATTTCATTCCCGATCTGCTGGCCAGTGCCGGTGAGCGCCAGTCGCTGATGGCGCTGCCCCTGCACTTCAACGACATCCAGATCGGCCTGGTGGTGTTCGGCGTCGGCCCGCGCGACGGCAGCATCTACGAGGCAATCAAGGTGCAGCTGTCCAGCGCACTGTACGGCGCCCTGCTGCGGCAGACGCTGAAGGGCACGCTGACCACGATGGAGAGCAAGGTCACCGAGGTGTCCGGCAACTCCGAGCAGATCAACCACAGCGTGCAGGGCGGCTCGTCGGCGATGGAAGGCGTGGCCAACAGCATCCGCGACATCTCGCTGAGCATCCGCGAGGTGATGCAGGTCATCAACGACGCCGTGGCGCTTACCGAGACGGCCGGCCGCGACATCAACAACCTGAACAACCAGTCCAGCGAGATCAGCAAGATCCTCGGCTTCATCACCGAGATCGCCCAGCAGACCAACCTGCTGTCGCTCAACGCCGCCATCGAGGCTGCGCGCGCCGGCGAGGCAGGACGCGGCTTCGCCGTGGTGGCGCAGGAGGTGAAGACCCTCGCGGTCAACACCGTGACCTCGTCGGCCAACATCAGCACCATGATCGGCTCGGTGCAGGAGAACACGCGCCAGGTGTTTTCGTCGGTCACCGCCATCAGCGACATCATGCAGAAGGTGTCGGCGCTGTCGGCCAGCATCTCCAGCGCGGTGAGCGAGCAGGAGACTTCGACCAACGAGATCTCCGGCGTGCTGACCAAAGCCGCGCGTGGCACCAGCGAGATCGCCGAAGTGCTGGCGGAACTCGACGCCATCAGCAAGGCCGCGTCCGAGATCTGACGACGCGCCAGAAAGCGGAACGGCTCGCACACCTGCGTGTGCGAGCCGTTCCGCTTTCTGGACGACCGCTCCAGTCAGGCGTCTGACTTCTCTTCCCGACGCCGGCGTCGACGCAAGCCCGCCATGCCTGCCAGCGCCAGCAAGGCCAGGGTCAAAGGCGCAGGCTCGGACACTTCCACCATGTCCAGGCGCCAGGTGCCGCGGTTGTCGGCCACCCTGGAGATGGAATACGCGCCCTGGGCGTAGTCCCAGTAGTAGGTGTCTTCATACGCGCCACCGGCGTCAGCGTTGGTATAGACGCGTGCGCCATACACCGAGCGCACGTCGTAGGTCTCGATGCGTTCGACGTACATCCACCAGGCCGTCGGCAAGCCTGTGGCATCGACTTCGGGAAGGTAGAGTGCGCCGAGGAAGCTGATTTCCGGATAGCCGGGAATCGTCGAAGGCTGGTAGCTCAGGACGTCCACGCCATTGGACAAGGTGAGCTGCAACCCGGGGCGCGTGAGCTGATCCTCCAGGCTGCCGGTCAGGCGCACCGGCGACAGTATCTCGGCTGAAATGAAGTCGTCGGGACCAATGGGCGGGTTGTAGTAATCAGGCCCGGCGAGACCGAATGGATTACCCGTATAGGTGTAGCGATACATCGGTGCCGCCACGCCCGGGGCCGACACGAACGCGAGCAGCAATGCCACGGACAGAAGCGCTCCCCTCATCTCACGGGCAGGGAAAAGAGCGGTGCTGAAGACCCGGGCCAGCAGGGAGATGGACATGGAACTTCCTTTCTGGAGGGAGCAAGCGACCAAGCTGAATGCCGAAGGAACTGACAGCATCAGCCATGCATCCGTGACCTGACGACCTCGGAGCAGGACGGCTCGAACCTCTGCACGCGCCGCTGCTTGTTCATGGCGTACGTGTTACCGGGCGGCCCCTTCGCGCCTGCGCCAGAGGATGCCACCCAGGCCTGCGAATGCGACAGCCAGCAGAGCCAGCGGCGTGGGCTCGGGCACCTCGATCACGTCGAGCCGCCAGCTCACTGGCCAAAGCCAGGCGTCGCTCTCGCTGAACGCATATTCGTACGCGCCGCCGTAGAAAGTGGCCCACAGGTAGGCACTGTCCTGAACAATCCGCTCGCCCGTCACGCTCACGAGTGACTGACTGCTGACGACCACCCCTTCCTGCGAACGGATGTCGTGATGCGACGTGTAGCCTGCACTGAGGTACCAGTCAGTGGGCAGCCCCTGGTCATCGAAAGCCCTGAGCACCATGCTGACGCCGGACGACTCATAGGGATGCGGATCCTCATAGGGCCAGAACGGGTACGCGTCGTGATAGAGCTCCGGATGATCGAGTATCTCCTGTGGCAGCAACCGGTAGGTCGGGCCCGGGTGCTGACCGGGAAAGAACGTATGTGCCCCATCGCTCATCCAGAGCTGGACACCCGGAATCGTCGCGATGTCCGCCTCGCTCGCGGTGAGCCTTACGGGTGACAGGATCTGTGCACTGACGTAGTCCTCCGGCCCCCACGGCCCCGTGTGCAGATAGGGCGCCGCCATGCCGTAAGGCATGCCGTTGTAGGTATAGCGATACATCGGCGCTGCACTGGCGTTCGCTGCCATCACCGCCGCCAGCAGGGCCATGCCCAGCAGGACGGCTTTCGTGACGCGGGCCGGGAGGTTGGTGGTGTCGAGGAGCCATGCGAGCGGGGAGATGGACATGGGACTTCCTTTCCTGACGGGGTTGCGACGTGCCGCCCCAATCTATTCAAAAGTCATGTCCCTGCCTAGGCGCCGTCTGACCAGCGCGGCGCCACGATAAACGCAGTTCCCGGCGTATCTCGCAGTTCGGATCGGGCCGCGGCGCGAACCTCGCAGATAAGGCGATTCCGGTGGGATGCAAAGATTGCATGCATGCGTGTCGTCACCCACGCCGGGCATGATATCCAGCGACGAACGGCGACCCGCATCAATCACCGTAGCGCTTCTGGCAGCGCTCGCACCAGAAGCTGCGCCGCCTGGTCTTGCCCAGCTTGCCCATGGAGAACGGAATCGCGCAGCGCGGGCAGACTGTCTTCGTATGCGCCAGCCAGTTTTCCTTCAGCACGCCCGCCTTCTTCCAGGCCAGGAAATCGAAGCTGTACTGGCGCACCTCCTTCACCAGTTCACGTAGCCTGGTCGCAGGCAGTGCGCCGATGCGCGACAAGGGGTGCAGGCGGATGCGGAACAGCACCTCGTTCTTGATGATATTGCCGGCGCCTGCGAACACAGCTTGGTCCAGCACGGCATCGCAGGCCAAAGTGTCCGGCATGGCGCGCAGCTTCGCGAGCGCCTGCCTGGCATCCCAGGCGTCGGACATCACGTCACCGGCCCAGTCGTAGGTGCGCAACAACTCGCCTTCCACGTACTGCACCGAGCACGCATAGAAGTTCAGCTCACCCTTGCTGAAGCCAAGGCTCAGACGCGGAACGGCGTCCTTGCGTCCGTTGATGCGATAGCTGCCGAACAGCAGGAAGTGGATGCGTACGCTGAAGCCATCCAGCTCGATCAGGAAGTGCTTGCCCCAGCTACGCAGCGCCCGCACCCGCTCGCCCAGCAGACGCGACGTGTCGATCTTCGCGTCGCCCTCCGCACGCAGGATCGTCCGGCCCGCGAACTCGCGGGTCTGCTCGGTCAGGATGACAATGGAAGGACCTTCCGGCATGGCGCTCCCCTGAAAGCAGGGAGACACCGCGGCGGGCGTCGATGTTCCGCATCCTTTCCCCGGGCGCCCAAACCTGATCCAGATCGAAGAAGCGGCAGGGCCGTCGTGAAATAGTGGCCATGCGCCGGCCTTCGCCGACAGCGCCATCGCGCATCCTGCATTCCGCGAAAGGAGCATGGACATGCCTCACACCTTCACCGCCTGGCAGTGCGGCGGCTGTGGCCGGATCGAGAGCCAGCAGGCCTGCACAGGCGCCTGTCGCGACAGCAAGGTCCAGCTCATCCACCACGACGAGTACGTGGCGCTGGAGAAGCACCTTGCGCAAAGCCAGCATACCGTTGGCGCCCTGCTCGACCTGTTGAGCCAGCTGGCTCACGCCACCCCGCGCGAAGGTCAGTGGGAGACCTGCTTCCGGCAGGCGCAGGCACGTGCTCGCGACACACTCCGGCGTCATCGCAGCGTCTGACAAAGTATTACGACGGGAACTGATCTGCATCGAAGACCGCGCCGGGCCGCGGTGAGACAATGATCGGGCATTCCACTCAACGAGGAGGCCGGCGATGCCCGAGATCATGACCGCATGGCAATGTATTGGCTGTGGCCGACTGGATGGCCCGCAGACGTGCGTGGGCGTATGCAAGGACCGCAAGGTCACGCTGGTGTACGAAGAAGAGTATGCCGAACTGACTGCCGAGCTCGCACGGGCGCGCCAGGAGACCGAAGTCCTGCGCAACGTCTTGCGCCAGATCGTCAAGACCACGCCGCGCAATGCGGAGTGGGAGCGCAGCTACCGGGCCCTGCAGGCGCGGGCGCAACAGGCGCTGGGCAAGGACGCACTGGAAACCGTCAGCGAAGCTGCGGCCTGACCAGGAAGCTGCAACCCCGCAGCTGATCCTTGCGGCGTCGCACGCATCCCATGAGGCGCATCAGGCCGGGCGACATTACGCCCCCTTGGCCCCCTGCTCTCTGACCAGCACTCCTTTATCCGGTGCCCTGCCGGCCATGCTGCGCGAAAGCCGGCGGCGCCGGTCGGAACAGTATGGATGACAGCAGGTACGGGGCCGTCCGCCCCAGGACAGGACTCAGCCCGTGAAATGCCTGACCATGTACTGTCCGTCGCCATAGCTGCGCAGGTGCACAGCCTGTGACGGCGACAAGGCCTGGTGGCGGGCATAGCCCAGCCGTGCCCAGAACGGCAGCGAGCCCTGTACCGCGACCAGCGCGGAGCTGCGCAGGCCCATGGCCCAGGCACTGGCCCAGGCGTGCTGCACCAGCCACTGCGCGAGGCGCTGGCCCTTCATGCGGGGCGACACGGCGAGGTCGTGCAGGTACAGGCTGTCGACGCGGCGGCTGGACTCGAACTCACCGCCCAGCGGCGTCACCTTGCCCAGGGCGGAACGGTACGCAAACAGGTAGGCACACACGGTGGACTCGTCCCGCGTGCTCTCCTGCATGACCCAGGCGGTGTCGCTGCAGGTTTCGAGGCGTCGTTCCAGCACGTCGAGCGGCTCGTTGAGGGCAGACGGGTAGCAGCTGGCCTGCACGGCCATCACGGCAGGCAGGTCGGCGGATTTCATGCGGCGGATCTTCATGTCCGCAAGTGTACCGAGCCACCCCGTGGCCGGCTTTGCAGCAGATCAAGCCTGGCGGCACACCGATCCTTCGGAGACACGCCGCCCCCCCGGCGGCACGCCGCCCCCTTTCCGGCTACCATGCCGCCTGCTTTCACCTGACCGCCCCCCCTCCGCAATGCCCGCCGCTTCACCCGAATCCCCCGTACGCGCCGTCATCGCCGCCGTTCACCTGCCCAGCGTCACCGACCTGGAGTTCCACGCCTCCCTCATGGAGCTGCGCGAGCTCGCCAAGACGCTCGGCCTGCAGGTGGTGGAAACCTTTGTGCAGAAGCGCGGCAGTTTCGACACCACCGGCTACATGGGCGTCGGCAAGCGGACGGAAATCCGTGAATACATCGAGAGCCAGGCGCTCGGCGAGGACGAAGCGCCCGACCCGCAGGCAGGCCGTGGTGGCGACATCGAGGTGGTGCTGGTGGACCACGAGATCTCGCCCACCCAGTTGCGCAAGCTGGAAATCGAGACAAACACCGAGGTGATGGACCGCACCATGGTCATCCTCGAGATCTTCCACCGCAACGCGCGCACGCCCGCGGCAAAGGCGCAGGTGGAGATCGCGCGGCTGGGCTACATGGCGCCGCGCCTGCGCGAGGCCGCCAAGGCCGCCGGCCCGCAAGGCCGCCAGCGCAGCGGCGTGGGGGGCCGTGGTTCGGGTGAATCCGCCACCGAGCTGGACCGTCGCAAGATCCGCGATCGCATCGCCGAGTTGCAGGAAGAGATCGACGCGATGAACGCCACGCGCGAGACCCAGCGCTCGCGCCGTACGCAACGCCAGGGCCAGGGTCTGAACAGCGTCGCGCTGGTGGGCTACACCAACGCCGGCAAGTCCACGCTGATGCGTGCGCTGACCGGCAGCGAGGTACTGGTCGCCAACAAGCTGTTCGCCACCCTGGACACCACCGTGCGCGTGCTGCATCCGGAAAGCGTGCCGCGGGTGCTGGTCAGCGACACCGTGGGCTTCATCAAGAACCTGCCCCACGGTCTCGTCACCTCGTTCAAGTCCACGCTGGACGAGGCGCTGGACGCCGCCCTGCTGCTGCACGTCATCGACGCCAGCGACCCGGGCTTCGAGCGCCAGCGCGAAGTCACCGACAAGGTGCTGGAGGAAATCGACGCGCATGAAATCCCGCGCATCCGCGTATTCAACAAGATCGACCAGGTGGGCGACGCCGAGGCGCAGGCCGCGCGCGAGGCGGAGCTGAAGGCCCAGTACCCGGACTGCGTGGTGATGAGCGCACGCCGCCCCGAAGACGTGGCGCGCATGCACCAGGCCATCGTCGCCTTCTTCCAGCGCGATCTGGTGGAGGCCGAACTGTTCCTGCCCTGGTCAGCGCAGCAACTGCGCAAGGATATCTACGCCACCTGCCAGGTGCTGGCGGAGAGCGCGGACGAGAACGGCGCCACCTTCAAGGTGCGCGGCGAACCAGACGCCATCGACAAGCTGCGCGCGCTGGCCGACCCGGACACCACGCCGCCGAAGAACGACGAGCCCTGGTGAGCCGGCAGGTGCAACCGGCCCCGTCCGTGCAGGCTCAACACCCCTGCCACTGCGACCGCAGCAGGCGCTTGAAGCGCTTGCCGGCGTCGTCCCACACCCAGTAGTACGCGAACTGGTTGTTGTAGTGCGGCGAGAAGGCGATGTTCACGGCCGGCTCGCCGTCGAGCATGCCCACCTGCACGCGGAAGCCGCTGCCATCCAGCCGGTCGGCCAGCAACAGCGTCTGCGTCTTGCCGCGGAAGCTCACTTTCACCGTCACCGGCCCCTCCCAGGAGGTGTTCGCCGAGGACCACGTCTCGTCCTTCCCCATCTGCGCCACCGGCAGGTAGTCGATGGCGAAGCGCAGCCTGTCGGCACCCAGCGCGAGCTGACGGTCGAACAGCGGCTTAGGCAGCCCGCCCTGCTCCGCCTCCTCCACCGCCTTGCTCCAGCCCTCTTCGGAGATCGTGAAGGCCGCCTGACCGAATTTGCCGTCCGGGCGCGGCCTTGGCTGCGCCGTGTGGCTGGCCAGCTCCGCGTACTCCTCGATGCCGGATTCGAAGTAGGTGTGCGCAAGATCGGGGTCCAGCGTCGCGAAGCCGATGGCGTCAGCGATCTTCAACACGTACTCGACCTGGCCGGTGATGCGGGTGCGCTTCACCAGCAGGTCCAGCCCGCCTGCACCCGCACTTCCGCGCAGGCTCCCCAGCCACAGCAGTTCCTGACGTTCGAACACCATGCCGTGGGCGGGCGGCAGCAACACCACGCGCTCCCCCGTTGCGGTGCGGGCCACCAGCGACAGCGACCCGGACAGCATCGCGCCGTCCTTCCTGCGCACGGATTCCGTGGCCACCGTCCAGCGCTTGCCCGCCACTGTCACGTCGCCTGACCAGCGGTCGTGCAGCAACACGGGCTGCGTCAGCGCGGAGGGATGGACGCCGACCCGGACGACCGGCGCAGCTGCGTCGTAACCCTCGACGCGAAACGCGAACAAGGCCGTCTGCGGCATCGCCAACGCCGACGGCGTGCGCGGCACGATCCTCCTGGCTTCCGGCGAAGGACTGGCCGTGGTGTTGCGCTCTTCGACGATCCAGTCAGGCTTCCTCGACGTGGTGACCGCATCGAGCACGAGGTCCGTGCCGCGCATCGTCACCGCCAGCCAGGGTTTGCGCTCGCTCACGACCGGCGCACCACCGGTTGCCAGCGCGCCCAGGTCTTCACCCGGCAGGCTCATGGGGATGACGATCGATTGCGCCGACACGGCTGCGCTGCACAGCAGGGCCAGGCCAGACACCCACACGCTGCGCAGATTCATGCCGAATGCCTTCATGCCCGATGCCCCATGCCAGCCACCCCTCGTCGAGAACGTCGAATCGCGTGCTGCCAGGTCACGCCAGCGATCCGCACGCAGGAATACTAACGGCGAGTACGGCGATGGATGCAACACCACCGGGCGGACGAGATCCGGCGCACGCCGGGCTGCCTCAGGTCCGCAGCGAAGCGAGTCCCCGGCCGAAGGCCTGGACCTGCCGGTTGAAACGCGCGCGCAGGCAGATGTCGCGGCGGAACACCAGCAGGCACCACAACAACGCAACGAGGCCGATCGCGCTGGCCACGTAGCCGATGTCGCCCATGCCGAGGCGGACGCTCACCTGGCTGCCGAGCAAGGCGCCGCCACCGATGCCGATGTTGTAGATGCCGGAGAACAGCGACATCGCGAGGTCGGTGGCGTCCGGCGCCGCCTCCAGCACCTTGGCCTGCAGGCCGATGCCGATCACCATGATGGACATGCCCCACACCAGGCCGAGCGCCACCAGCGTGGGCTGTGTGCCGGCAGCCAGCACGAGGGCCAGCGTGCTCAGCGTCAGCACCATGACGGCCGGCGTGATCAGCAGGCTGGGCTGGCGACCGCCCCAGCGGCTGAACACCAGGCTGCCCAGCACCCCTGCCCCGCCGAGTACCAGCAGGAACATCGTGACCGTACCGCCGGACAGGCCGATGACGTCCTGCAGGAAGGGCTCGATGTAGCTGTAGGCGGTGAAGTGAGCGGTGACGATCACCGCCGTCAGCACGTACAGGCGCGTGAGCGCCGTACGCCGCAGCAGGCGCGGCAACATTTCCAGCGAACCGGCATGCTGGCTCGGCAGTTTCGGCAGCAGGCGCAGCAGCGCGAACAGCGTCAGCACCGCCAGCACCGCGATGGCGAGGAAGGTGATGCGCCAGCCCAGGTGTTGCCCGAGCACACGCCCCATCGGCACGCCCACCACCATCGCCAGCACCGAGCCGGTGGACAGCAGGCTGAGCGCCTGTGCGCGCTTGCCGGCCGGTGCGATGCGCACCGCCAGTGACACCGTGATGGACCAGAACACCGCGTGCGCCAACGCCACGCCGAGGCGCGAGATCATCAGCACGGTGAAGTTCCAGGCCACGCCGGACAGCAGGTGGCTCGCGATGAAGAGGATGAACGTGCCGGCCAGCAGCTTCTTGCGCTCGATGTCGCGGGTCAGCAGCATCACCGGCAGCGAGGCCAGCGTGACCACCCAGGCGTAGATGGTGATCATCAGGCCGGTGCGTGCGGTCTGCATGCCGAAGCTGGCCGCAATGTCGCTCAGCAGACCGACCGGGACGAATTCGGTGGTGTTGAAGATGAAGGCCGCCAGCGCCAGCACGATGACCCGCCACCAGGCGTTGCCGGTGTCCTGCGGGGTCGGGGGAAGCGTCGGGACGGGTGCGACGGGGTCTGCGGAAGAAGGTGCTGCGTGCATCGGTACAAATCGGGCGGGGGGTTCCGCCCGCGTCGGAGCGAAACGCCAGCCGCTCCGCCTGCTCACCTCCGCCACACGGCAACAGCCGGTGCTGCTCACGATGCCGCCGCAGGATCAGCTCGTACAGCCGGCGGCACCGCAGGTGAGGGGTGATTTTAAGTGCCGCGCTGCGGGCACACTTTCAAAGATTGTTATGCGGACATAAAACCTTTTCAGCGACGGCGCCGGGAACGCCCGACACCGACACCTGTCGTTGCTGGCGCGCCCTGCGAACGTCCGGCAAACGCGCCGCAGGAATCAGGGCGCCTCGAAACGCCAGCGCACCGTCAGCTTGCCCTTGAGCCCGGCGCGATCGGTCACCTCGCTGACCTGTTCGCCGGACTGCTTGCGCCAGTCCCCCTTCAGCTTCACCGTGAGGGTGTCGCCGGTAAAGCTCCAGGGCGACACCACCTGGCTGCGGCCGCTCTCCCTGGCCTGCTCCGGGTGGTCGGTCTGGATCGTCTGCTCCACCATCAGCGCATTGAGCGGCATGGGCAGGATCATCGTCAGCGTGCCGCCGTTGTGGCTCACCTCGGCAAGCGAGGCCGTGCCCTTTCCGGCGGGTGCCTGCGGCAAGGCGGCCTCGGCCACGCGTTGCTCCTCGCGCTTGCAGCGCTTGTTCGGCCTGTCGTGGCAGATCGGGTCCGCAGTCAGGATCGTCACGTTCTCCCTGATGCGGAAGCTGCCTTGCTGGCTCACGCCCTCGAAGAGCTGCACGCTGCCCTCGGGCAGCTTCGATATCTCCGCGATGTTGCGACCCGCCGCCTTCTCATCGGCACTCAGCCCGCCCTTGGCGTTGATGCTGGCGCCCAGCTTCATGCTCTCGCGCTCGACGCAGGCGTCGTCGTCGCCACAGCGCGCCATGATCTGCTCGGCCGCCTGCATCATCGGCTGCATCTGCTGCTGGGTCTTCGCCGCGAGTGCCTGCTTGCGCTGCGTGTCGGCCGCGATGGCCGGGTCCTTCGGCCCCAGTGCGGGATACGGCGAGGCAGCACGCGACTTCAGCGTCGTCACGATGCTGGCGTTGCGCTGGACATTCCACTCGACGGTGTCCAGCTGGCCGGCCTTGCGACCCCTGGACTCGAAGCTGTACTCGACGCTGATGCGTGCCGGGCTGTTGGCCGGCAGCGCCCCGCTGGCTTGCGCATGTGCCGACAACCCCAGGCACAGCGACGCAACAGCCGGGAGACACAGGCGCGACACGCGGAACGGGTGGGACGGGTGAGACGAAGCGGGTACTGCAGATTGCAGGGAATCCATACGGCCTCCTCGGACCAGGCAGGCGCCCGTCGGATCGCGCGCCGAAGCCGGAGACTGTATGCAGGCGCGCGCACCGCCAGAAGTGTCTTTAGTCATGGCCGGCACGTCACTGCGGAACGTACCGACGGCCTCCCCCCAAAAGCACCACAGCCTGCCACGCCGGACGCAGTACCCTGACCCAGCCCCCCGGCTCAGTATCCTGAATGCACCGTCGCGTCGACGATGCGGAAGAAGCCGTCTTCCTCGATGATCTTCAGCGTGCCGGTCATCTCGTGCACCGGCAGGCCATGCGGTGTGCGCACGCTGATCAGTTCGTACTCGGTCCAGCCGCGGATCGCTTCACGCGGCACGCTCTTCGGGATGTCCATCCGCACGTTGCCATCCGAATCCTTCACCGCCGAGCTGTCACCGTTGATCACCTGGATCACCTGCACGCGGTCGAAGTAGTCGAAGCGGCCGTACTCCTTTTCCAGGTTGGCGATGCGGGTCAGCAGGGTATCCAGCGTCTGGCCCTTCACGGCCCGCGCCGAGAACAGGCCGGCAATGCGCACGTGCTGGCCGGTGACGAGGTCGAAAGCGAACTGGTGCGTGAAGGCACGCAGGCGCTCCGCCAGCAGCGTGGCGCCTGCCTGCTCGCCCACGATGCGCAGGTCGTTGCGCCGCTTCAGGCCGACCCACACATAGCCCGGCACGACCTCCTGGATGTCCTGCTCGTCGATGCGGTCCGCCACCGTGCCGGCGATCACACCCTCCTTCGCCGCGATACCGAGGAAGCGCAGGGTGTAGCCGGCGGGTGCCTTGAACGGCGCGTCCTCGTTCCACGACGCCTCCGCGCCGTCCGGGCCGATCAGCGCGAACAGGTACTCGTTCCACAGGAAGTTCAGGCGTTCCATCACCGCGCCCTGGCTGACCTTGCCACCCTTGCCGGCGAAGATCGCCAGCACCTCGTCGAACGGCAGGGTCCTGCGCTCGATCAAGGCGTCGAGCAGTGGCCTGATTTCCTTCGGTCCGGTTGCCAAGTGGGCCTCCATGCCATGGGGGTGCAGCCGCGGGAGGCGGCCTGGGAGCGCCAGTTTAGCCAGAGCCCGATACGCCTCCCCGTGCCGTCCATCAGGGCCGGGCATCGGGCTGCGTGGCGGTCAGCCCGCATAGCCGCCGTCACATGTCCGTGGCATGCTGCCACCCCTGCCCCGCGCACGACGCGCCACGCAGCTCATCGAAGGGGATGCCATGACGGAACCGACGACCCACGCCTCCGCCACGCCGAAATATGGCAGTGCGCTTGCCGCGCTGACGGTGCTGTTCTTCATGTGGGGGCTGATCACCTCGCTGAACGACATCCTCATCCCGCACCTGAAGGCGGTGTTCACGCTGAGCTACTTCCAGGCCATGCTGGTGCAGTTCAGTTTCTTCATGGCCTACTTCGTGATGTCGCTGCCCGCCGGCTTCATCGTCGAGCGCGTGGGCTACAAGGCCGGCATCATCATCGGCCTGCTGATCGCCGCCGCGGGCTGCCTGCTGTTCTACCCGGCGGCCGGCCACAAGATCTACGCGCTGTTCCTCACCGCGCTGTTCGTGCTGGCCAGCGGCATCGCCTTCCTGCAGGTGGCAGCCAATCCCTTCGTCACCGCACTCGGCGCACCGGAAACGGCGTCCAGCCGCCTCAACCTGACGCAGGCCTTCAACTCGCTGGGCACCACCATCGGCCCGGTGTTCGGCGCGGCCTTCATCCTTGCCGTGGCGGTCAAGAGCGCGCCGGAACTGCAGGCCCTGTCCCCACAGGACCTCGCCACCTACAACCAGGCCCAGGTGGCGTCGGTGCAGACGCCCTACCTCGTGCTGGCCGCCGTGCTCGGCGCCATCGCACTGTTCATCGGTCTGTTCCGCCTGCCGCATGTCGAGCCCGGCAGCGATGACGCCAACCACGACGACCTGCCGGACCGCCACAGCATGTGGCGCTACCCCCACCTCGTGCTCGGCGCGCTGGGCATCTTCGCCTACGTGGGCGCGGAGGTCTCCATCGGCAGCCTGCTGGTCAGCGTGATGGAGCAACCCACCATCGCCGGCCTGAGCGCGGAAACCGCCGGCCGCTACCTGTCGATCTACTGGGGACTGGCGATGATCGGCCGCTTCATCGGCAGCGCGCTGATGCGCAGCATCCGTCCGGCCCGCCTGCTCACCTTCAACGCCTTCGCCAACATCGCGCTGCTGGCTTTCGCCATCGTCGTGCAGGGCAAGGCCGCCATGTGGGCGCTGCTGTCCATCGGCCTGTTCAACTCCATCATGTTCCCGACCATCTTCTCGCTGGCGCTGGCCCGCCTGGGCAAGTACACCAGCGAGGGCTCCGGCCTGCTGTGCATGGCCATCGTGGGCGGTGCGCTGGTGCCGCTGCTGCAGGGCTGGGGCGCGGACACCATCGGGCTGATGCTGTCCTTCGTGGTGCCGGTGGCGTGCTACCTGTACATCGCGTACTACGCCGTGGCGGGGTATCAACCGCGCTGAGCGACCCTAGCGGCGGACGGGCAGACGCGCGGCCCGGCGTGCAAACGCGCCCAGCCACTCAGCACGCCAGCGATTGATCGTCCTGGCGCCGTGATGCGGCCCCTCCGCCAGCGCCGGGTCGGGGTCATCGACCCACCAGTGCGGCAAATCGGCCGCTGTCTCATCGACACGGGACGGAGCGGGAAGGCAGGAAGTGAAGCCGCCGGTCAATCCGTCGAGCGCGGACGCGTCGCTGACGATCACATAGTTCCAGGCCTTGACCTCCTTCGGCACGAAGCGGAAGTGCCAGGCGCCATCGGCCGCCGCAAACCCCGGGAACAGTTGTCCATCCACACTCAGGCTGGCAGCGGTGGCCATGACTACGCTTTCCGCGGGCCGCAGGCAGATTTCGAGCATGCCAAACACCTCGACGACATCCTCCTGGGTCGTCAGGCGGCGAAACACATGATGGGGACGCGGCCAGGCGCGCACGAAAGTGCCGCCGCCCTTGCTGTCCACCGTCGGATCCTCCGGTTGCGGGCCAAGCAGGTAGGCCACCGACGGCGTGTCCCCCATCTTGAATTCGGCGTCTCCGTAACGGCAGAAGAATTCCCCCATCGCACCACGGCCTTTGAGGCGGTGCTGGATGAAGGTACGCCCATCGCATTCGCCGGACTGGTCACCGCCGACGAACCAGCCACGATAGCTTGCGTTGTTCTCGATGATGAACAGCGCACGATGATGATCGGCAATGTACTGGTACGCGGAGGTTGCCCACTTCTTGTTGGGACCGCCGATGTAGTACACCCGCAGCTTCGGCAGGATGTCCGGCGCATCGTGCAACGCTTGCGCCAGATCGTCGATACCACCCCAGATCAGCACCCACAGCGGGCGCGGATCATCACGGCGCGCGCAACGTACGATCCATTCGGAGCCCTCTGTGGCTGCATCGAACCCCGAGGGCGGGGCCGAATCCAGCCGGCCCTGCTTGCTGAGGGCACGCAGGCTGTCCGGCGACGGATAGTCCGACGAATGACCGCGCAGGCTGGCGTAGTCCTGCGCGTAGCAATCGATCACTTTCAGGATCTCCTGCTTCCGGTTGCGCATCTCGCCCCAGGGCGAGGAGATCAGCCCCTCGATGTCCAGCACGTCGGCAAACAGCAACAGATGCACGAGTGACTGGTAGTCGTCGAAATCCGTCCCGCCGATGTCGGTGCTGACGATCACGCGGGGGCGCTCCCCGCAAGGATGTGCAAGCTGTCGCGTATCCATGTCACAGCGTAACGCGGTCCTGGCCGGGTGTGTCGTTCCTGTCACCTGTCATTCATCCACATCAGCAAGCGGCTGGTGCCGGGAACCTCTGGTCACCCTCGGCCGCCACCGTACGCGTCAGCCCTCTGCACGCGGTGCGGGCAGGCGCAGCAGCAGGCGCACCGGCTCCAGCAGCGCGATGCCCAGCAACACGCCAGTCACACGCTGGAAGCCGACCTCCATGTGCGCGCCGGCATAGCTGTCCGGCACCAGCACGACCAGCACCGCCAGCACGAACTGCGTGCCGATGTAGTCGATGCCGTGGCGGCCATTCTCGATGTGACGGCCAGCCATCACCGCCACCACGACGAACAGGGTCAGCGCCAGCGGTGACGGTCCCGCCACCAGCAGCGCCGCGGTGGCGAACAGCACACCCGCCACGCAACCGACGAAACGATGCACCAGCTTCACCCGCGTGCGGTTGTCCCCCACGGTGTGCAGCGGAATGGCCATGACCACGGCAATCGTGATGCTGGCCTGCGCCAGCGCCTGCAGCCCGAACAGCCACCACACCAGCGGGATCAGCGCCATGGCGACGGCCCCCTGCACGGCGTGCATGAAGGCGACCGGATGCCACAGCGTCAGCTTCTTGGCCCACCACTCGTATTCCATGCTGAAGCCACGCTGGCCCAGCACATGGCGTCGCACCGTCAGCGTGGACAGGGCGCTGACGATGACGCAGGCGGCCGTGCCGGCTGCCACCTCCACGAAGCGGGTCCATGCAAACACCTCGATCGGCTCGGCCGGATGCTGCAAGCCATCGACGATCACCATCGCGAAGGTGAGCCCCATGAACAGCCAGGCGTAGCCACGCGGGCTCACCATCATCAGGTAGAAGGTAACGAAAACGACGACCAGCAGCGCAAGGCTGCTGGCCCACCACGTGCCCGGCAGCACGCCCGACAGGTACCAGGCCAGCGCGGCGCCCGCCGCGGTGCCGATCACCCGCAGGGCGCCGCGCTTGAAGCTGTTCCACACGTGCGCGCGCATCACCATGTACGCGCTGAACGCCGCCCAGCCGACATGCCGCACGTCCAGCGCATGCGCGAACGCCACCGCCAGCAGCACCGACAGCACGCATTCCAGTTCGTCGACCAGACGATGGCCGCGGACAGGCCAGGACTTCAGGTCGTGCACCACGCGATGGAAGGTACTCCGGAGATCGGACAACAGCGGACGGTGGCTCATGCGCGAACAAGCAGGAAGACGGAGTTACGCATACCGCGGCGGCAGCCACACAAGTGACGGAAGCCGTCGGCATGCTGCCGGCAAGCGTAGCACCAGCCACCCAGGTGTGTTCCGTAACAGGCCGATCACCCACCCCGGCGCAATCACGCACCGACCGGCGCATCCAATCTCCGGACACGGGGTTGCCTTGTGACAGGGAGTCCCGCGAAGCTGCCCGCAGGGTTATCGACCTCCGGGCAGATCACCGGCTGGAAGTGGCCACGCCACTTAACCTGCCGCCTCCGCAGGATTGCAATGCGCCGGGGAAAACCCTTCCGGCCGCTGCGCGCGTCACTGCTTCTGACAGCCCGACCCCATCCGATGACACACACCTTTCCACACGACTGCGCGACGCGGCACGGTATCGCGCAGCGCCTTGCCAGCGCGACGAGCCCTTCCACATGACACAAGCCCACGCCTACCACGTCGTGGTGCATGCGCTCGAAGCGCGCGCGGGCTGGAAGCCGGTCAGCCGCTTCGCCTCGATGGTGACCCACGTCATCAATGGCCACCTTCCCTACGAGCGCTACCACGCCGCCGGCATTGCGCGACGTCGCGACGGCATGACCGAAGGCATGGTCGGCCGCACCGTCAGCGAGTGGCTGGACGAGGACGCCAACCCCGGCCGGCAGATCCTGTCCGGCCTCACCAGCGCGGGCAATGCCGTCGCCGCCTTCAACGCCTACCTGCAGGCGGCGCCGCTGGGCGTGCGCACCACGCTGTCATTCGCCCGGAAACGGGCCGACGCGCCCGGCCTGTCCATGCAGCGCAGCCTGGGCGCCGTCACGAGCGATCCTGCGCTGTGCCGGATCGCCGTGCTCACCGCGTTCGAACATGCGCTGGACAAGGTGCGGCTGAATGCGGCGCGCCCCGCCCGCCCGCCGATCCGCCACCTGTCGCACGTCGCACTGGACATGGGCGTCGCCAGCCTCGCGTCGGCCGAACTCGCAACGGTGTTCGAGCAGGAAGGCAGCATCACGATTTCCGCCGCAGCGCGTCACCTCGGCTGTCATCAGCGCACGCTGGAACGCCGGCTGCGCGAAGAAGGACTCACCGCGGAGACAGTCCGGCAGGCCGCGCGCCTGCTCGACGCCACGGCGCGCCTGCGCTCCGCCGCGTCGCTCACCACGGTGGCGGCCGAGGCCGGCTATGCCGATCTCGCGCACATGTCGCGCGCATTCCGCCTGTCCTGCGGCCAGCCACCCAGCCTGCTGCGCGCAGCCGCACGCGGACTGCTGGTGCCCGAAGCCATCGACGCCTGAACACGGGCCCGGCCACGCCGAGCCGGGCGATTGCGACCCGCACGATCCATCACGGCGCCACCACGACAGCACCCCCGTCTGCCGCCGGTCAGCGTGTCGCATGGATTCAAGCCCGGCCAGTGCGGCGCTGCTAAGGTCCGCCGCGCGCCGGCACAAGACGGCTGTCCCTGACGGACACGCACCAGCGCGCAATGCCGGGAGCAGCCGCAACAGGCAACGTGCGGCCTGCTCCGTCCACGCCTGGCGTGGTGACGACCCCTGCCACCCAGGCCTACCCCACCGGAATACACAGATGAAGAAACCACTACTGGCAGCACTGCTCCTGGCGTCGATGCACGCCCAGGCGCAGACCAACATCTCCACCATCCCCACGCTGAAGCTGTTCGAGAACGCCTACAGCGGCGGCGTCTCCACGCAGTTCTACGGCGAGATGCACATTCCCGAACCGATGGCGTACCACGTGTCCGGCGGAAACGGCGGGAAGTCCTTCGACTTCTCGCTGGGCTGGGGTCACGACACGCTGGCCGAAGCGCAGCAGGAAGCGCGCTACCTGCAGTCCACGATCGACCAGCTGGCTCCGGTAGGTGAGCGACGCGCCTCCACCGCCCAGGTATCGGAAGGCTACTGTGCAATCCTCACCGACGCCCTTTACTTCGGCGGTCGCTGGAACGTCCTCGGCCCGGGCACCCATCATCTGCCGACCTACACCTACGCCCGACCTTTCGCGTCCTCGGCCACCGGGTCGTTCAACGACGCCGCGCGTTCGGTGGCGATCTACAAGATGATCGGCTCCGGCTGCAAGCCGGAGGAAGACATCCCGATGTTGCTGGACGCAAACCGGCGCATGTACCCGCTGGTGCCGAAGGACGGCAAGCGCGACCAGGCGGAGCATGGCGAGTTGCTTGCGAACAATGCGGTGTATGTCGCCTCGCGCTATGCAAAGCACTACCGCATCGGCTCCGACAGCCTGGGCTACATGGTCACCCTGGGCGGCGGTTTCTCGATGAGCGCCCGCACACTGACGGTGCCACAGTGCTACCAAGTCGGACTGACCTACAACAACGCCACGACCACGGGCTCGTCGCATGCCTCGTTTCCGCCCGGGACCTACACGCTGGCCAACCATGGCATGACGAATGGCGTCGTCATGGCAACCGTGCAACGCAGCCCCGGTTGCAGCCAGGCTCCCCGGCCCGCACCGGTCAAGGTGACGACGACGGACATCTGCATCCACCCCAACGGCGGCAGCGCCACGCCGGGTAACGGCACCCTGGCGATCTATCACAGCGGCTGCAAGAACGAACCCCGCCTGAGCTTCAGCTTCACCGTCGGTGGCAGCCTGCGCCAGGCATCCAGTGGCCTATGCCTGCACCCGGCGGGCGGCAGCGCCACGCCGGCGCTGAATACACCGCTCGTCTTCCACAGCGGTTGCGATGAAGCACGCCTGCGCTTCGAGCTGACCGCTGCCGGTTTGCTGCGCCACGTCAGCAGCGGCCTGTGCGCGATCCCCGAGGGCCTGAACGACAGCAATATCCTGCGCAATCCGGGGAATGCCACACGGGTCGTCCTGAGCACCTGTCCGGCCAGCATCATCGGATCGCACCTGTTCCGCAGCCGCCTCAACGGCACGCTTCCCTACCACCTTGGCCAGGAAGGTTACGACGTCTCCTACGGCTTGCCGAACTGAGTATCGGTGCCTTGCGGCGGTTGCGCAGCACGCGCAACCGCCTTTTTTTGTTTCAGGCCGAAGCACCCGTCTGCAGCGGGTAGCCCGCTTCGCGCCAGGCCTTCATGCCACCATCCAGCGCCACCGCGCTGGCAAAGCCCATCTCGCGCAGCGTGGCGGTGGCCAGCGTGGACACCTTGCCGACTTCGCAGCAGACCAGGATGCGTTGCGTCGGGTCCGGCAACTCCTGATTCACGCGCAGCTCCAGTTGCCCACGTGGCAGCAGGCGTGCGCCGGGCACGTGACCGGCCTCGTAGGCATCGCGTTCACGCACATCCAGCACCACCAGCGCATTGCCCACCTGGTCCAGGCTCGCGCGCAGGCTCTCCAACGACATGAAGGGCACGCTCTCCGCGGCCTCGTCGAGCATCTGCGCCACCGACTTGCCACCGCTCATGTTCACGCGCAGCGCCTCGGTGATGTGGGTGGGCATCGACAGGTTCAGCGTGTTCATCATCTCGACGAAGGCCGCCTCGTCGCGCACCTGCAGGCGCGGGTTGCTGGCGATCTCCTCGCCCAGGGTGCTGTGCTTGCGCCCCTTGTAGTCATGCGCCGGAAAGACCATCAGCGCCGGGTCCAGCTTCAGCAGGCGGTTGAACAGGCTGTCGTACAGTGAATGCGGGTCGCCGGTGGGCAGGTCAGTGCGGCCGGAGCCACCGATCAGCAGGGTGTCGCCGGTGAACACGCGGTCCTCCACGCGCAGGCACATGGAGTCGCTGGTGTGGCCCGGCGTGTGCAGCGCCTCGATGCGCATCTTGCCCAGCATCAGCATCTCACCGTCGCCCAGGCGCAGGTCGGCGTACGGCGCCGGGCTGCTGCGGAACATCACGACAGGCGCCTGCAGGCGTTCCGCCAGCTTGCGCGCGCCGGAAAAGTGGTCGGCGTGCGTATGGGTGTCGATCAGGTAGCGGATATGCAGGCCGTCGCGCGCGGCCAGCGCGAGGTACTGGTCGAGCTGGCTGATCTCCGGGTCGATCAGCGCGGCGGAACGGGTTTCCGCGCAGCCCATCAGGTAGGACTGGCAACCACCGGTGGCAATCTGTTCGAAGATCATGGTCGTTCCCCCAGGCTTCATCCACGTCGGACCGGCTGTCCGCGACGCCGCTTCCCGCATGCCGGCAGTATGCCGGCCACGCAGCCCGGCCGGAAGCCGCCGGAACGATGGCGTTCTCCGGTGCTGCACCCATCCCGCTTTTTTTGCACAGGTTTGACCCCGATCTGCGGCCCGGTTCGTTCACCGGACAGGCACACCCCTTTCTGCGTGCCCCGACAAGCTTCAACCAGCTTCACAACGAACCCCGATCTCCCGTCACGACACGAGGCCCTCATGCACACACCACTCCCCATCCACCGCCCTGCCCTCCTTCCGCTCGCTGCCGCCCTGCTGGCCCTTAGCGTGAACGTCACGGCGGCCGACCCGAGCCCCGGTGAGCGACGCAGCACGCTGGAGGACCAGCGCGCGGTCGCGGTCACCGTCTACAACGAGAACCTGGCGCTGGTGAAGGAAACCCGCCGCATCCCGCTGGACGCCGGCGTGAACCGCCTGGCCCTGCGGGATGTCAGCGCCATGATGCGCCCCGAGACGGCGCTGCTGCGCAGCCTGTCCCACGCCGGGAGCTTCAGCCTGCTGGAGCAGAACTTCGACTTCGACCTCCTCACGCCCGCCAAGCTGCTGGAGAAATCCGTGGGTCGCAGCGTGCGCATCGTGCGCACCCACCCGAGCACCGGCGCCGAGACCATCGAGACTGCGGAGGTGCTGTCGGCTGCCAACGGTGTGGTGCTGAAGATCGGCGACCGCATCGAGACCGGCATTCCCGGCCGCATCGTGTTCGACCAGGTGCCGGCCAGCCTGCGCGACCGCCCCACCCTTGTCTCGCAACTGCAGAGCCGCCAGGCCGGCGTGCAGGACGTCGAGCTGTCCTATCTCACCGGCGGCCTCTCGTGGAAGGCGGATTACGTCGCCGAGCTGAACGCGGACGACAGCAGGCTGGACCTCAACGGCTGGGTCACGCTGAACAACCAGAGCGGCACCACCTACAAGGACGCGCGGCTGCAACTTGTCGCCGGTGACGTCAACCGCGTGCGCGACGAGATGCACCAGCGCCGCGACATGGTGGCCGTGGCGATGGCCCCGATGGCGGAGGCCAAAGCGATGACGCAGGAAAGCCTGTTCGAGTACCACCTGTACGGCCTGCAGCGGCCCACCACGCTGGCCGACAGGCAGATCAAACAGGTGGCGCTGCTTGGCGCCGCCAACGTGCCCGCGCGCAAGGAGCTGCTGCTCGACGGCAGCGGGCACTACTACACCGCGTCGGTCGGCGAGATCGGCAGGAAGATCAAGGTCGGCGTGTTCGTCGACTTTGCCAACCGCGAGAGCGCGGGCCTGGGCATGCCGCTGCCCAAGGGTGTCGTGCGTGTATACAAGCGCGACAGCGCCGGCAACGCACAATTCGTCGGCGAGGACCGCATCGATCACACGCCGAAGAACGACAGCGTGCGCCTCAAACTCGGCGAGGCCTTCGACGTCACCGCCGACAAGAAACAGACCGACTTCCGCTCGTTGGGCCGTAGCGAAGGCGTGTACCGCAGCGAGAGCGCATACGAGGTGGTGCTGCACAACGCCAAGGCCGAGCCGGTCACCGTCACCGTGCGCGAACCGGTGCCCGGCGAATGGCGCATGACGGAGCAATCCCACCCGCACGAGAAAGTGGCGGCCGGCACAGCGCAGTGGAAGATCAGTGTGCCCGCCAACGGCAGCACCACGCTGAAATACCGCGTGGCCGTACGCATGTGATTTGCAGGTGCGGCGCAAAGACACACCAAAGCAAGGACGCACCAAAGCAAAACGCCCGGGCTCAGCCCGGGCGTTTCCTGTACTGCCCTGCCGGGTCGCGTTGCGGCGTGCTACCCCACACTCCGCAACGACGATCTCCGGCAGTGATGGATCAGAAGCTCCAGATCAGTAGTTCCAGTTTTCCTGCACGCGGTTCACCGGCGACGGATCGACGCCGTTACCCGGGGCGATGCCGGTCTTCTTGGTGCCGCCCAGCTTGTCCACCGCGTAGATGTCGGTGTAGTTCACGTTGCAGGTCGGGGTGTTCCACTCGGCGCCGATGCTGCTCGACGAACCCGAACCCTTCTCGACACCCTTGTAGGTCGAGCAGACTTCGATCTCGCCGTTCCAGCGCAGCAGGTACACATTGCGCAGCGTGGCCTTGTCGGCCGGGTAGCCCAGCGAGTACGAGCTGTTCACACCCACGATGGTCTGGTGGTTGTGGATGCGCGAGTTCTCGATGATGACGGTGCGCGGGCCCACGTTGTTGGTGCAGTCACCGCACGAGCGGTAGAACTTGCCACCCTTGGTCTTCCAGTTGTCCGCCACGAAGCGGGTGATGTGGAAGGTGCCGCGGCCGTTGTGCTGGAAGGTCTTGTCGGTGCCCAGGAAGGCACCGCCGCAATCCACGCGCATCGTTGTGCCGGGGCCGCCCTTGGCGGTCGCAGCGTCTTCACCGATGTCTTCCCACCACACGTTGGACACCGTGCAGTTGCCCGTGCAATGCACGCCGTCGGCGGCCAGGTTGCCGATCACGACGTTGCGCAGCGTGGCACCTTCTTCCAGCAGGAACACCGGCGGCTGGCCTTCGCCTTGGCCACCGTCGCTGAGGTTGAAGCGCTGGCCACCACCATCGTAGGTCTGGCCGGCGGGCACGGTGATGCTGGCCGTCAGCGGCACGGTGTTGCTCGGCGTCGCGTAGGCCGGGCAGCCGGGCCATGCGCCCACCGTCACGTTGCCGCTACCGCCGGACGAGGTGGAGCTCGACGAGCTGCTGGAACTGGAGGACGACGAACTGGAGCTGCTCGATGAGGAGCTGCTCGACGACGAGCTGGACGAGCTGCTGGAGCCCGTACCGCTGGAGCTGGAGCTGCTTGAGGTGCTGCTGGAGCTCGACGAGCCGGAAGAGCTGGAGGAACCGGAAGGCACCGAGCACTCGTTGTTACCGCCCGAAACCTTGGTGCCGGCGCCGAAGGTCACTTCGCCGCAGACGAAGCTGCCGGTCAGCACCTTGAAGGTGAACTTGTCAGCGCGGCCATACGCCACGTTGGTGGCAGCGGACACCGAACAGGTCTTGCCCTCGGTACAGAGGGTGGTGTAGCCGGACGGCCGGTTGGCGGCCCAGGCGCTCGCAGTCAGGCCCACCGCAAACACGGCGAGCGCAATCTTCTTTGCGTTCAATTTTTGTCTCCTTGGTCTTGTTGGTGCGCGCTCCGGCGTGCGGAGCGGCAACATCCGCCACCCGTTGTCTGACGGATTGACGAGATGTCAGGCTTACATTGGTCGAGCCCCCGGCCCGAGTCAAGGCGCAGTGCAACGAAGTGTGTCGACGATTGCCACGGACCGAGAAGAATGTCTCTTCGAGCGCAGCCACGACAGACGCGCGACGACATCCGTCGATCCCGCCACAGCCGCGCCAGCCAATGATTCAGCGCCCGGTCCGGGCTCGAGAACCTGGCCCCGCCGGTCCCCAGCGTCACGGTCGCGACGGCAACATAGTCCGGGTTCCTGCGACTGTACGGCGTAGCGTTCAGCTCACCTGGAAGCGATTCACCTCGCGCGCCAGTTCGTCGGCCATGCGGTCCAGCGCCTGCGCCGTTTCCGCGGCCTGGCGCACCTCGGCCAGCGACGCTTCGGCCATGCGCGCGATGTTCTCCACATTGCGCGCCACCTCCTCGTTGGCGGTGTTCTGCTCGCGCAGCGCGGCGCCGATCTCGCCGACCGAGCCCAGCACCTCGTCGGCGCTGTGGCGGATCACGACCATGCGCTGCCCGGTGTCGCGGGCCATGGTCACGCCGTCCTGCACCTGGGCCACACCGCCCTGCATGGCGCTCACCGCCGCGTCGGTGCCGGTGCGGATCGCCTCCACGGTCTGCACGATCTGTTGTGCGGTCTGCGCGGAACGCTCCGCCAGCTTGCGCACCTCGTCGGCCACCACCGAGAAGCCCCGGCCGTGCTCGCCGGCACGCGCCGCTTCGATCGCCGCATTCAGCGCCAGCAGGTTGGTCTGGTCCGCGATCTCGCGGATCGCGCCCACCATCTGGTCGATCTCCCGCGAGCGCTCGCCCAGCGCGTGCACCGACTGCGCACAGCCGCCGATCACCTCGGCCATCCGCTGGATGCCGCCGGACACCTCCTCCACCTGGCGTGCGCCCTCGTCGGCATTCGTACGCGCCGTCATCGAGTCACTCTCGGTCTGCGCGGCATGCCGCGAAATCTCGCCGACGCTGACCGCCATCTCCTCCACGGCCGCCGCCATCGCGGCGGCGGAGTCGCTCTGCCGCTGCGCCTGGCCGCTCACCGAAGCGGCCAGCGCCGTCAGGTGGCCCGCTGCCTCGCGCAGGCGAGCCGCGTCGGTGATGACGGTCTTCATCACCTGCTCCATCTGCTCGCTCATTTCGTTGAAGTGAGTCGCCATTTCGCCCAGCTCGTCGCGGGAATCCACCACGATGCGATGGCGCAGCTCACCCTGCCCCAGCATGCGCGTGCCGGCGATCAGGCGGTCGAGCGAGATGCGCAGGCTGCGATGCAGCGCCAGCAAGCCCACCACGAGCAGCAGGGACGCCCCGCCGCCGAGCAGGGCGGTCAGCATGAGACGTTGCGTGGTGGCGCGCTCGCGGGCTGCCAGTGCCTCGCGGATGCCGGGCAGCAAGGTGCCGCGCGTGCCCTCCACCAGGCCGCCGATGGCTTGCGTGAAGCGCGCGAAGTAATCCGCCGGGCTCACACCGAAGCGACCCGCCACCACTTCGTCGCGGGCCAGCGCCACCGCGCTCGCGGTACGTGCCTCGGTCTGCTCCACGAAGGCGGCGAAGCCCTCGTGTTCCGCATGCTGCCCCGCCCGCATCAAGGCCTGGCGCATGTCGGCCCAAGCCAGGTTCAGCTCGCCGAGCACCTCCGACATCGCGGCGCGCTGGGCGTCGCCGATCGCCTCCTGCGCCAGGATCGCATTGCCCATGCCGCGCAGCTTGCCCAGTCGCTCCGACAACTGCGGCATGTCCTCGATCACCGCCACGATGGCGTAGTAGGTGCTCGCGTCCGGGTCCAGCGCCAGCCCGCTGCGGTCACCCAGATGGCTGATGGTCTCGATGAGGCCGTTGATCAGCACCGTGTGCGCCTTGAAGTTCTCCGCACCGGTCAGGTTCATTCCGCCCTGGCGCAGGCTGTTCCACTCGGTGCGCAGCTTGAGCACTTGCTGAGCGAGGCCCCAGGCAGGGTCCGCGCCCGCCGCCATCCGCTCCAGCTCGGCAAAAGCAGCCTCGGCATCTGCCGTGCGTGCCGGCAGCGCGGCCTTCATGGCGGCGTCTCCCGCCAGCGCGCCCGCCGAGGTGCCGCGATGTTGCTGCAGCAGGATCAAGGTATCCAGCGCCGGCGCAAAGACCTCCAGCCCCGCCTGCTCGCTGCGGGTCACTTCGCGCAGGGCCAGTTCGCCCCGCACCGTCCAGCCCACCAGCAGCACCAGCACGGCCAGCGCACAACCGCCGACGACCGCGAACTTCACATTCCAGGACCAGCGCGACAGCAGCCGCACGACAGGGGCAAGCAGGTATTTCATGGCAGGGCTCCGTCCGGCTTCGTTGCCGGCATCTACATGCCTGCAATGACGATGCGATGACATCCGCACTTGATACCCGGCCCGGCCTGTCTGAGCGAAATCTGACGCCGCTCAAGTTTGCCGCCCACAGCCCGGGTACCCGCTGAATGAGCCGGAAAACAGCCATTGCGGGAACTTCCGGCCAGAGTGGTCTGCCGGGATGTGAACGCTCAACCGGTCTCGACGCGCAGCCCAGGCAAGGCGCCATGCAACGAAGTGTGTCGCGGCGAGCTGGACAGGCCCTGGCCCGCTGCACGCCTGCGCGCCAGGAGCCTGGCCCCAACATCAATGCCGGCGGGACAGCCTGCGGATCACGAGCAAGCCGATGCCCGCCAAGGCGAAGCCCACGCCGACGTCACGCTGTACGCCCGGCGCAGTCATGCGCGAGGCCTCCAGGAACGTGGTGGGCGACTCCGGCAGATAGATCACGTCCACGTAGCGGCGGGTACTTGCACCGGACATGTCCGCGGCCTGGCTCTCCGTCAGGCCCAAGGTGTCCCGCACCTCACGACCGTCGTCGGTGGAGAAGGCAATGATCGCCTTGTAGCTGCGGGTGCGCCGGCGCTCCTCCCGCTCGATCTTGAGGATCTCCGCCCGCGCCGTCTTGCCGTGCTCCCTCAATCTGTCGGCACGCTGACCCGTGTAGAGGATGAAGGCACCGCCCGCGACAAGGCAGTACGCAAACAGGCTGCTGCGCAGAAGCTTGAACATGGGTGGCCCCTCCGACCCGTCCGGAACCGGTCTGAACGCCGGAATGTGGGTGGAGTATGGCAAGCGACTGCCGCCCTGCAATCGTGCAGCGCACCACCTTCCAGCGAAGGCACGGCGGCAGTCGATGAAGCGCCAGTCAATGAGCGGCCGTCGGGAGAATGCCATCCGGATCGACCCGATGCCGTCCGCGCCTTGCGTCCACGCGCCTGCCACAATCGCGGATGCCGCACATACGGATGCTATAAACCTACGCTCGTACCCTCACCGGCCGTGCTGCACCGCTGGCCACACGAAGGAGAAAGCCATGCAACGCAAGATCGGCGTGCTGCGGACAACGGTCGTCGGGGGCATCCTGTTCCTCGCGCCACTGGTGGCGACGGTCTTCATCGTCGAGAAGGCACTGGGCCTCGCCAGCAAGCTCCTGCAACCCATCCTCGGGCACTTCCCGCACAAGCTTCTCGGCTTCGTGGCGGTGTCCGATCTGCTGGCGATCGTCCTGCTCGTCGTCATCTGCTTCATCGCCGGTCTGCTGGCGCGCACGGTGCTCGCCAGACGCCTGATATCCACCATCGAACAGCGGCTGCTGTCCAACCTCCCCGGCTACGAATTCTTCAAGGGGCTGGGAGAGAGCATCCTCGGCGCGGACGGCGCAGCGAACCGCCAGCCGGTGATGGTGCGCTTCGACGACTGCCATCAGCTCGGCTTCCTGATGGAACACCTGGACGACGGCACTTGCGTGGTGTTCCTGCCCGGCGCCCCAATCCGTATTCCGGTGGCGTGTTCTACTTCAGCGCCGATCGCGTGCAGCCGGTCCAGGCACCACCGCAGGCCGCGCTAAAGTGCCTCAAGCGCCTGGGCATCGGCTCGGCACAACTGCAGCGGGGCGAACCCGTGCCAACGGAATGAACCCTCGGCGCTCACGGCAGTCGGAGCGTATCCATCGCGCGGGGAAGCGGTACGTGTCGCACATCGCGCGTACCATCGCCGCTCAGCCTCACTCCGCATCAACCCCGCATCAACCTCGCATCACCTCAGGAGAACCCACATGAAATCCCGCGCCGCCGTCGCCTTTGCCGCAGGCCAGCCCCTGCAGATCGTCGAGATCGACGTCGCCCCGCCGAAGAAGGGCGAAGTGCTCATCAAGATCACTCACACCGGCGTGTGCCACACGGATGCCTTCACCCTTTCCGGCGACGACCCCGAGGGTCTCTTCCCGGTGGTGCTGGGCCACGAAGGCGCGGGCGTGGTGGTGGAAGTCGGCGAAGGCGTCACCAGCGTGAAGCCGGGCGACCACGTCATTCCGCTGTACACCGCCGAATGCGGCGAGTGCCTGTTCTGCAAGTCGGGCAAGACCAACCTGTGCGTGTCGGTACGCGCCACCCAGGGCAAGGGCGTGATGCCCGACGGCACCAGCCGCTTCTCGTACAACGGCCAGCCGCTGTACCACTACATGGGCTGCTCCACCTTCAGCGAGTACACCGTGGTGGCGGAAGTCTCGCTGGCGAAGATCAACCCGGATGCCAACTCGGAGCACGTGTGCCTGCTGGGCTGCGGCGTCACCACCGGCATCGGCGCCGTGCACAACACCGCCAAGGTGCAGGCCGGTGATTCGGTGGCCGTGTTCGGCCTCGGCGGCATCGGCCTCGCGGTCATCCAGGGCGCGCGCCAGGCAAAGGCCGGCCGCATCATCGCCATCGACACCAACCCGTCCAAGTTCGAACTGGCAAAGCAGTTCGGCGCCACCGACTGCGTGAACCCGAAGGACCACGAAAAGCCCATCCAGCAGGTCATCGTCGAGATGACCGGCTGGGGCGTGGATCACAGCTTCGAGTGCATCGGCAACGTGAACGTCATGCGCGCCGCGCTGGAATGCGCGCACCGCGGCTGGGGCCAGTCGGTCATCATCGGCGTGGCCGGCGCGGGGCAGGAAATCTCCACCCGCCCCTTCCAGCTGGTCACCGGCCGCAAATGGATGGGCACCGCCTTCGGCGGCGTGAAGGGCCGCTCCCAACTGCCGGGCATGGTGGAAGACGCGATGAAAGGCGACATCGAACTCGCGCCCTTCGTCACCCACACCATGGGTCTGGATGCGATCAACGAAGCCTTCGACCTGATGCATGAAGGCAAGTCGATCCGCTCCGTCATCCGCTACTAGGAGCCCTCAGAGAAACAATGCTGGCGTCGTTGCGGCCGCTTGCCGTACCAGTCGTACTGTCTGCGCGGCCGCGCCTCGCCAGCACCGTTCCGCTTCGCTCCACTTTGTTTCTCTGAGCGCTCTCCATCCAGCAAGAACACAACCAGACAATCAGGCGCAGCGCTAGCGCTCACGGCAATAGCGCAGACCAAGCAAGGAAAACACCACATGGAACGCATCGAACACCGCGCCTGCGCCGGCGGCTGGCAGGACGTGTACCGCCACGAATCCACCGTGCTCGGCTGCACGATGAACTTCGCCATATACCTGCCACCGCAGGCGGCGGAGAAAGACGCAAGGCTGCCGGTGCTGTACTGGCTGTCCGGCCTCACCTGCACCGAGCAGAACTTCATCACCAAGGCTGGCGCGCAGCGCTACGCGGCGGAACACGGCGTCATCGTCGTCGCACCCGACGCCAGCCCGCGCGGTGACACGGTGGCAGATGCCGACGGCTACGACCTCGGCAAGGGCGCCGGCTTCTACCTCAACGCCACGCAGCCGCCCTGGGCGCAGCACTACCGCATGCACGACTACGTGGTGCAGGAGCTGCCCGCGCTGATCGAAGCCAGCTTCCCCGCCAGCGATGCCCGCGGCATCTCCGGCCACTCCATGGGCGGTCACGGTGCGCTGGTGCTCGCGCTGCGCAACCCCGGCCGCTACCGCAGCGTGTCTGCCTTCTCGCCCATCGTCGCCCCCACGCAGGTGCCCTGGGGCGAAAAGGCCTTAGGCGCCTACCTGGGCGCTGACCGCGCAAGCTGGAAAGACTGGGACGCCTGCGAACTCATCGCCAGCGCGAAGGAAAAACTGCCACTGCTGGTCGACCAGGGCGACGCCGACGAATTCCTCGCCACCCAGTTGCAACCGCAACGCCTGCAGGCCGCCGCGCAAGCCGCCGGCCACCCTCTCACCCTGCGCATGCAGCCCGGCTACGACCACAGCTACTACTTCATCGCCAGCTTCATCGGCGAACACATCGCGCACCACGCGCAAGCGCTGCGCGACTGACGATGCCGGCAGGGGGCCGGAAACCGTGCCCCCCTGTTCGCGGCATGAACGGATTGCGGCGCCTCAGTCCTGGGCCTGCGTCAGGCTCAGTTCCACCGTGAAGCACGATCCGGCGCCGGGCCGGCTGCGCACGCTGATGCGCCCTTCCATCTGTTCGACCAGTCGCTTGCAGAGCGCCAGGCCCAGGCCGCTGCCACCGCGCTGCATGCGCTGGTGATCGAGGAACTGCGCGAAGGGTTCGAACAGTTGGCGCTGGTCTGCCTCGGCGATACCCACGCCGGTGTCTTCCACCTCCAGCTTCACCGCGCACAAGCCCGCCCCCTGCCCTTTGGCGACGAGGCGCACGGTGATCTGACCCGCGTCGGTGAACTTGACCGCGTTGCCGACGAGGTTGTCGAGGATCTGGCGCCAGGCATGGGGGTCGATCCACACCCGCGCGGTCGAAGCACCGGAAGTGTCCGCGATCAACTGCAACTGACGCGTGCGGGCCGTGTCGTCATGGCTGGCGATGACGCGCGCCAGCGCCGCGCCCAGCTCGACGGGTTCAGGGGCGAGCAGGTGCGTGCCGCTCGCCAGCCGGGTGAGTTCCCGCAGGTCATCCAGCAACGCCAGCACACTGGCGGTCGCCTCGCGCGCGGCCTCCAGCGGCGCATGCGATCCGGCAGGCACTTGCGCCAGCGCCAGGTCGAGCATGGCTGCCACGTTGTGCAAGGGTGGCCTGATCTTGCTGCCCACCGTGGCAAGGAACACCCCCCTCGCCCGGTCCGCGGCTTCCAGCCGCGCATTGCTGTCACGCAGCTCGGCAAGCAACACGTCGCGGTCGGTCAGGTCGGACGCGCCCATGATGTAGCCGCGATAGCGTCCGTCGGCATCCACATACGGGTGGCTCCAGTAGCGCACCGTCCGCATGCGGCCGTGCACATCGACGACCTCTACATGCTCGTAGGGCACGCCGCTGGCGGATGCCTCCGCCATTCTCCGCGAGGCGTCCACGACATCCCTGACGCTCCCGGGCCCGGTTCCTTCCGACAAGGGCTTGCCCAGGACATCGTCCAGCGTGACGCCAAGGTCCCCCAGGTAGCGACGGTTGCAGGTCGTCATGCGCCCTGCCGGATCGCGCACGCAGATCGCATACGGCAGGGCATCGAGAATCCTGCGCAGCAGCGCCAGCTCCTGCTGCTGAGCCGGGTCGCCCGCTGCCGGAGAGTCGTCCCCGCTGCCTTCCACCAGGCCATGGTGACGCGCAATGTCGATCATCTCGATTAGCGAACCGACGTTCAGCTTCTCCTTGAGCCGGATCTTGTAGGTACTGATCGTCTTGTCACTGAGAGCCAGCTGGTCGGCAATCGCGACATTGCTCATCCCGCGCGCCACCATCTGCAGCACCATCAGCTCGCGACTGGACAAGGCGCGCAACGCAGCGTCATGCCCCCCATGCCCCTTATGCGCGTGCGTCGTGCCGGACGGCGCAAGGAGTCCGGCCGGAAAGTGGCTGTGCCCGTTCAGCACGGCATGCACGGCCACCTTCAGGGCCTCCGGCCCCTCCTGCTTGCTGACGAAACCGACGGCACCCGCCGCCAGGCAACGCTGCGCGAAATAGTCGGTCTGCTGCGCGGTGAATACCAGCACGCGCGGCGCGGGGCTCATGGCCGCCAGGCGCTGCAGGACGGCAAGCCCGCCCAGGCGTGGAACGGCGATATCGAGGATGAGCAGGTCCAGCTCGTGCGTGCGTGCCAGCTGCACGGCGTCGATGCCGTTGTCCGCCTCCGCCACCACCTCATGGCCCTCGGCTTCCAGCACCAGATGCAGCGCGTGGCGGGCAATCGGCTGTTCGTCGACGATCGCGATGCGACTTCCCTTCATGTCCGCCCCGCTGCATTGGCTATGACGAAAGCGTAGTGGGCGTGCGGTGAAAAGGAAAGAACACGGCCCCTCACTGTTCGGAAGGACGGCGCTGCGTGGCCGGGCCAGCCAATCAGTACCCTATTACAGCCGCTTCAGATTCATACGATTTATCCGCAAGCGCCGAATCCCGAGACTGTGCTCATACCCACCGATCAAGGAGCACCGTCATGAAAACCGATCTCTCCAGGCCCGCGGCTTCCCGTCCCGGCCTGCGCCTCTCCGTCCTGGCCCAGGCCATCGGCCTGCTGGTCGCGGGGCTGGCCTTCTCCGACAGCACGAGCGCGGACACCACCGTTTCGACCACCGGCGCCACAGGCATCAGTACCGGCGCCCATGCGGGTGAGACGGTGAAGCTCGCCGCCCCGCAGACGACCGGTGTTGCCGCCGGCGCGGCGCAGGAAACGCAACTTTCCAACGGCAGCGTACAGAGTTCCGCCACCACCGCCGCGCAAGCAGCCGGCCAGACCGGCGTGCGCGCCAGCGATGGCGGCAAGCTCACGGTCTCCGGCAGCGAGGTGCTGCTCGACCCGAAGACCGGCACCGGCGCAGCCATCACGGCCAGCGGCCTGACCGGCGTGAGCGTGGAATCCGGCGCGGCGGTGACGCTCGACGACACGAAGGTGGTCGTGGGTGGCGGTGCCAAGGGCAACAACAATCGCGGCGCCGTGGTGACAGGCAGCGGCAGCAAGCTCGACATGAGCGGCGGTTCCGTGGACACCTCATCCTGGGGCGCCGTGGGCGTGCGTGTCGATGACGGCGCCAGCGCCACCCTGCGCAACGGCGCCCGCGTCACCACCACCGGTGCGCGCAGCACGGCGACGGCGGGCAGTCATGGCGTATCGGTCAGTGGTGCCGGCAGCCGCCTGGATGCAGCCGATACGAGCGTGACCACGTCAGGCGCATCGGCCTATGGCCTCAAGCTGGACAACGGTGCGCAGGCCAGCCTGGACAACACCGACATCCGCACCGCCGGCGGCAACGGTCACGGCGTGGTCGTGGATGGCACGGGCTCGGTCGTCGATATCCAGCGCGGCAGCATCGACACCACCGGGAAGGGCTCGGTCGGCGTGTGGGCACGCCAGGGCGCCACGGCCACCCTGTTCGATACGGTGATCGGCACCAGTGGTGCGGCACTTTCCTGCGCCGCGCCGGTGGACGACGAGCGCGTGCTGAGCCTCAGCCATGCGCTGTTCAGCACCGGCATCGGCACACGGATCGACGGCAGCGGCCTCGACATCACCGTGGCTGCGGGCAGCGCCAGCGCCGCCCGTGCAGAGGACGGTGCCGCCATCCAGCTGCGCGACAGCAAGCTGAAGCTGAGCGGCGCGGCAACCAGCACGGCGACGACGGCAGCGCTGCACGCCACGAATGGCAGCCGCATCGATGGTGAATCGCTCAGCGTGGAGAGCATCGGCGCCAACGTGGGCGGCGCGCGCGCCGAAGGTACAGGCAGCGTGGTGAGTCTGCGCGGCAGCACGGTCGCCATCGGCGGCGGTGGCAGCATTGCCAACCCTGCCGCCGCTGCGCGCGCCATGGCGGGTGCCTCGGTCAACATCGAGGACAGCCAGCTCAAGACCACCGGCATGTTCGGTCACGGCGTCAGCGTCGAAGGCGCGGGCTCGCAAGCTACCGTCTCAGGTTCGCTGATCGAGGTCGAAGGCAGCCGCGCCATCGGTGTGAATGTCACGGGCGGCGCCACCGCCCAGGTGAGCGACAGCCGCATCAGGCTTGGTGCTGCTCCCGGCGCAACCGGCCCCTTCAGCCCCGGTGTGCTGGTGGAGAAGAACTCTCAACTTGCCTTGACCGCCAGCGAAGTACACACCACGCAGAACAGCAGCCATGGCGTGAGCGTCCAGTCGGACTCCACCCTGGCCATGCGTGGCGGCAAGGTCACGACCGACGGAAACTACTCCACCGGTATCAGCGCGGGCAGCTCGGTGGTCAGCGTGGACGACGTGGCGGTCGCCACCCACGGCAACGACAATGCCATGGGCATCGTGGCGAACGGGGATTCCCGGGTGACGGTGAATGGCGGTTCGGTGACCACCACCGGTGACGGATCGCCGGTGGCCAGCAACCTGACTTTCCCCCACGCGCTGGCCGCGCGCAACCCGGGCGCAGTGCTGATCGCGAATGGCGCCAGCCTGCATACCCAGGGCAAGCAGGCCTACGGCGCCGCGGCGGACGACGGCGGCAGCATGGTGCTGAACAACCTCTCCGTGCTGACCGAGGGCGACTACTCGCGCGGCCTGTATGCAGGCATCGGCCAGGCCAAGCCGGGCAACGTCAGCTTGGTTGCCAGCAACGTTTCCGTGGAAACACGCGGGGACCAGGCAGCGGGCGCAATGGTCAGCCGCCAGTTCAAGGACGAGACGGCGGTGATGGCCCTCGACAGCACCACGCTGCGCACCGCAGGCCTGCAATCGCATGCGCTGCAATCCGAATCGGGCGCCTCGCTCAGGGCCCGCAATACCGCAGCGGCAACCACCGGCAACGGCGCATTCGGCGCACTCGCCAGCAACACCGGCACGCTGGACCTGGACACCGCCAACCTCGTCACCGCCGGCGCCTCGGCGCACGGCGCAGTGGCAAAGAACGGCGGCCACATCGATGGCCAGGACGTGGTCATCCACAGCGCTGGCGACCATGCCGCAGCCCTCTACCTGCAGGGCACGGACGCCCAGCGCGGAACGGCAAACCTGCGCGACGCAGTACTGAACAACCGCAGTGGCGCGACGATCGCGGTGGCCGGTGCGGGCGATGTCAACCTGCAGAACGCGATTGTCGGCGGTAGCGGCGAATGGCTGGGCGTGGATCGCGCGATGGCCAGCGACGGCAGCAGCATCCCCGATATGGGTACCGGCCAGTGGCAGGGCGTCGGCAAGTCCTACGACGCCGCGGGCCAGGCCACGGTGAACCTGTCCCGCTCGGTGGTGACCGGCGCGGCACGCACCGAGGCAGGCAGCCACTCGGACGTCGCCCTGCGCGACACCAGCCTCTGGCACATGACGGCCGACTCCACGCTCGGCACGCTGCGCAACCAGCAAAGCCTGATCGACTTCAGCGCGCCGGCAGGCGGTCGCTACAAGCAACTGCGCGTGGAGAACTACGAGGGCGACAACGGCACCGTGGCCCTCAACACCTATCTCTACACCGACAACTCTCCGTCTGACCAGGTGGTGATCGATGGCGGCAAGGCCAGCGGAAGCACCAACCTGCTGGTCAGGAACGCAGCCGGCCCTGGCGCACTGACGACGGGCAACGGCATCAAGGTGGTCGACGCCGTCAACGGCGGCACCACGGAGACCGAGGCCTTCCGCCTGTTGAACCGGGTGAAGGCCGGACCGTACGAGTACACGCTGCATCGTTCCAGCCAGGACGACAGCAACACGGAAGCCTGGTATCTCCGCTCGACCACGGAGGCGAGGCCGGACGACGCCACGCCGCATGACCCGGGCAAGGCCACCATCGCGGCCGTGGATCCCGACGCACCGCGGGTGACGCCGAACTACCGCGCCGAGACTTCGCTGTACAGCGGCGTCCCCGCACTGGCCCTGAAGTACGGTCGCAGCATGGTGGATACCCTGCACGAGCGCATCGGCGAGCAGCGGCGTCGCGACATCGACCCCCTGCCGACCGAGGACAAGGGCGAAGGTGGACCCTCGATGGCCTGGGGTCGCCTCATCTATGAAAAAAGCCAGGATGCGCTGGGTGGCATCGACGCCCGGGACACCGTGCAGGCCGTGCAACTGGGTGTCGACCTCTACCGCCACGAGGACAAGGACGGCAGCAAGGACCATGCTGGCCTGTCGGTGCATGACGGCCGCATCGACGGCGAGCTGTCACACCGGGACGGCCAGCATGCCGGCACCGACGCGCTGCATGGCTATGGCATCGGTGCCTACTGGACGCACTTCTGGCCGAAGGGTGGCTACCTGGATGGCGTGTTGCAGTACAACCGCCTCAAAGTGAAGGCCCTGCCCGCCGACATGCCGGCACTCACCACCAACGGGCATGGTTTCACCGCCTCGCTGGAAACCGGGCGCCCCTACCTCTTCGGCGAAGAGAAGCGTTTCCTCGTCGAACCGCAGGCGCAGCTCATCTACTCCAGCCTGAAGCTGCATGACACGCGTGACGAGGCCGCCGACGTGCGCTTCAGCCAGGTCGATAGCCTCACCGGTCGGCTGGGCGTGCGGCTGCAGCGTGAGTGGTACCGCGGCGACAAGCCGGAAGAACAACTGCGCACCACCACCTGGCTGCGCCCCAGCGTCTGGCACGAGTTCCGCGGCAAGCCGGTCACGGAGTTCTCGTCGGCGGCCGGCTACGTCCCGTTCCGCGTGGATACCGGCGGCACCTGGATGGAGCTGAACCTGGGCCTGGATCGCCAGATCAGCAAGAACACGAGCCTCACCGGCTCGCTCGGCTACCAGCAGTCCCTCGACGGCGACAGCCGCGGCTATGGCGGAATGATCGGACTGAAGATGAAGTTCTGATGCCGGGCGCGGGCGAGACGACAAGGCGGGCCATGGCCCGCCTTGCTTTTTGTGAGGCACGGATGCGCGGCTGCGCGAGCGCGGTGGTGGCTGCGTCGCGCTGCCACCTGACCGGACGACTTCATTTCATGCAGGTGTGCCCCACCTCTCCCTGATGCTGCCCGCACAGACACACGCTGGTAGCGTTCATGGTGCCCGGCGTTCGCTGCAGGTTCATGCCGTCGGCGCCCTGCCGCTGCCTGTGCCGCGCTGGGGGCTAAGCGGACGGGGTCAGTAATGCCCCACCCGGGCCGGCAGTCCTTGCAGGCTTTCAGGGCCCCGTCGGCCTTGGTGGCGGAGAGGCAGGCCGGGGGCCTGGCCGGCCGGTCGGCGCCGGATCGCGGGCGGTCTGGGCGGGGGTCGGCGAGCCGAAATCCGGCGGCTGGCAGGTGAAGTGCAGGTCGCCTTTGCTACGCATCAACTGCATGCCGTCCGGGCACTGCCGGCCGTCCAGTGGAATCGCCACCTTGCCGTAGCAGGAGAAGCGCTGCCCGCGCACCGGCGGGTCGGGTCTGCGCCGCCAGTCGGGCGGGCACTCGTAGCCCGACATGCCATCCGCACCCGCGGCGGGGGATGCCGGCTGCGCCGGTGCCGGATTGCTGGCCAGCAGCATCAAGGCACCGATCGAGGTGGCGAGGTGATGACGCGTCCGCCACAGGACACGTGAGCAATTCAAGGACGGGGATCGCAAGGACTGGCCTTTCATGGGTGTCGGGGGGACGGGGGACGGTGCGTTGCGTGCATCGTGGCCCGGGGCGGCGGGTGCCACACTCGGTCGCGCGTTCGGTTGCTGCTCGGTTGCCCGTGCAGTGCACGCATAGATTCACGCATCCCGGCGCCGCTTGACAAGCATTTGCCGGAGCCCGCGCGTGACCATGTTTGCGCTGCCGCGCACGCGCCCTGGACAGCGGCAAACGGTGGCGTGCTGCGCGCCCCATCCTGCGTGGAAATGTCCGGCATGCGGGCACGGCCAGAGGGTGGCCGCGGAGTACCGCAACAACTGCCGGATCTCGTCGCCCGACATGTGGCGATGGCTCAGCCGCCGTCCGCACCCGTGATGCACCCCACCTAGCGCGTCGCCCGCATCTCCGTGGGGGACGCGCCGAAGCGCTGGCGGAAGCGGATGCTGAAGCGTGACGCGGAGTCATAGCCGCAGGCCAGCGCGATGTCCTCGACGCGGCGCTGGGTGTTGAGCACCAGCCCCAGGCCGGTGTTCATGCGTATCGCATCCAGCATCTCGCGCAGATGCGTGCCCTCGCTGGCAAGGTGACGGCGCAGGGTCGCCTCGCTGCAATGCAGGCGCTCGGCGATGTCGGCGGCAGACCATTTCGCCGCCGGTGCCGCCTGCAGGATCGCGCGAAGACGCTCGCTCCAGGCATCGTGCCGGTTCAGGAACAGCACATGGCCGGCGCCTTGCAGCACCAGCGACAGCAGGACTTCTTCCAGGCGGTGGCGTGCGATGTCCGGCTGCGGTGGCTGATCGTGCTGCCACAGCTCCAGCAGGTGCTGCCAGGCGGAAGCGAGGGCTGGCGCCGGCACTACCGGCGCGCTGGTGTCCGTGCGCGTGTCCAGCAGCGCACGCACCTGCGGCCCGTATCGCCCACGGAAGGCCTCCACCGCCTCGGGCGCGATGTTCAGCACCTCCGCCAGGTAGCCCTGCTGCGAGGGCACGTTCATCAGGTCGATTTCCGTGCGCGCCGCAAACGCCGCGATGCCCCCCGCCGGCACCTCGCAGGTCGGCAGCAGCCCCGCTCCCGCGAAGAGCCGCTTCGTCCCCACCGCCACGCGGATCAGCAACGGCCGGAATACCGGCACGCGGCGGATGCGCTGCGGCAGGCTGGCGCGATGGTGGCTCAGGTGGAAGACGCCCGGCACGGACAGCGCCGGCCGGGGCGTGGGGGCATCGGTGTTCACGCCGCGCATGGTGCCGCGCGGCGCCTCCGGCAGCAAACCGGTGCGCGACCCGGTGTCCAGCGCGGCATCCACGCCGGCAGCTCCATGACGCATCAGCAGTACCTCGACCACGCCACTACGCCACTACACGAGCGCGCGGCTACGGCCGGCCATAGGTCAGCGTCAGGCTCGCCTTGCCCAGCGCGCTGCGCAACAGGTTGAAGCCCACCATCGCGTTGCTCGGGTTGGCGGGCAGCTTGATGAGCTCCTCCGGCATCGCGAACACGGTGATCACGTAGCGATGCGGCTTGTCGCCCCGCGGCGGGCAGGCGCCCATGAAACCCGGCCGGCCCCCGTCATTGACGTTCTGCACCGCGCCGGCAGGCATCAATCCCGCCGCCGGGTCACCCGCGTTGGCGTGCAACGACAGCGCGGTGGCCGGAATGTTGTAGACCTGCCAATGCCACCAGCCACTCATCGTCGGCGCGTCGGGGTCGTGCATCGTCACCGCGAAACTCTGCGTGCCCGGCGGCGCGTTGCGCCACTGCAAGGCGGGCGATGCGTTCTGCCCACCGCACTGCACCTGCGCCAGCGGCAGGCTGCCACCGTCTTCCAGGCCCGGGCCGGTCAGGGAAAAATCGGCGCCGCGAACGGCGCCGCAAGACAGCAGGAGACACAGCGGGAAGGCGAACGCGCGGAAGCGACGGAAGGGACGAAAGGGGTGCGCACAACGGGGCGTGGGCATGGCGATCTGCCTTGCGGACATGTCGGGATTGACGCCACCAGTCTGCCGCCAGACGCCGGCGCCCTGCGGTGCGCGGACGCGCAATGTCGGTGCCGAAGCGCGCATGTCGTGGGTGCTGCATGGCAACCGCCCGTCGCCTGGCGGGCCGATTTCACGCAGCGAATTTTTGCCCGTGTCTGGTGCGATTGATTCCGCCGCGTCGGCGCCGACACCGCGCGAGGCAACGCTTTTGCCACGCCCGTCACCGCCGGAAAATGCCGAAGGCATCGACGGCGCAGTCAAGCCGCTGAAATTAAAGCTTGCTTAGTACGCCGAACAGGTGCACCCTGCAGTCCGCGACATTCAAGTCCGCGCAGTACGTCCAGTTTAGTACCCTCGCAGTTCCCGGTATTTCCTTGATTCCCCTGTCGTCTTGATCTCGCGCCCTTCGGGGGCGTGTGCCCCTTTATTTTCTGGAGATTCAAAATGGCAACAGGTACCGTCAAGTGGTTCAACGATTCAAAAGGTTTTGGTTTTGTCACGCCTGACGACGGCGGACAGGACCTTTTCGCGCACTTCTCCGCGATCCAGGGCACCGGCTTCAAGTCGCTCGCCGAAGGTCAACGCGTGAATTTCGACGTGACGCAGGGCCCCAAGGGCGCCCAGGCCAGCAACATCACGCCGCTGTAATTACCAAGCGGTCGTAGCGAAGCCCGGCAACTGCCGGGCTTCGTCTTTATGCGCACGAGGCACGCACCCAGCGTTTCTCACCACGCATCCAGACTGCGCGCTACCCGCCCCCTTCAGCTGCGCCCTTCTCTACACCCTTACCTGGACTCCCTGCACATGGCCAAAGAAGAACTCATCGAAATGGAAGGCACCGTGGACGAAGTGCTGCCGGATTCGCGCTTCCGCGTCACGCTGGAAAACGGACACCCCCTCATCGCCTACAGCGCCGGCAAGATGCGCAAGCACCACATCCGCATCCTGGCGGGTGACAAGGTGTCGCTCGAAATGTCGCCCTACGACCTCAGCAAGGGCCGCATCACCTTCCGCCACATCGAGAAGCGCAACACCCCGGCCGCCGCCCGGTCGCAATTCCGCCGTCGCTGAGACCCCGGCAGCGCGTGGCCAGTCGCTGACGCGCACCGCCATCGCCGGTTGCGGCGTGAAGTCCCACAACACCTCGGCTGTTGCGCCTAGGTGACAGGGCTTGCATGGCGCCCATAGTGAGGGTCTGGTTCCTGCCTTTGCGGGGCCTCACCCCCAAAGGAGCGCACCATGTCCGTCAAGACCCTGCAAGAACTGTTCATCCACGAACTCTCCGACATCTACAGCGCGGAGAAGCAACTTACCCGCGCCCTGCCGAAGATGGCCCGCGCGGCCACCCACCCGGAGCTCATCGCCGCCTTCGAGTCCCACCTCGAAGAGACGCGCACCCAGGTCGAGCGTATCGACCAGATCGTCGAGGCTGCGGGCCTCTCGCTCAAGCGCATCAAATGCGCAGCGATGGAAGGCCTGGTCGAGGAAGGCAAGGACGTCATCGACGGCGTGGATCAGGGCCCGGTGCGCGACGCAGCGCTCATCGCCGCCGCGCAGAAGGTCGAGCATTACGAGATTGCCAGCTACGGCACGCTGTGTGCCCTCGCCCGCCTTCTCAAGTTCCCTGCCATCGAGAAGCTGTTGCAGGAAACGCTCGCCGAAGAAAAGAACGCCGATCAGAAACTGACCGCCCTGGCCACCACCGCTGTAAACGAAGAAGCGCTGGAAGCGGCCTGACCGCAGAGGCACTGCGACCGCGAGCCCGTGCCGCACCCGCAGTGCCAGAAAGGCGGCAACGCCATGAAGACCGTACGCACCCGGCAGCTTCGCATCGCCGAGCTGGACCAGAAGATCGCCTCAGCCGAGGCACGGCTGCGTACGCTGCGCGACGCACTTGAAGATCTGCGGGAACAGAAAGGGCTGGCTGCGCTGAACGACGCCCTGCTCGAAAACGAACGCTTGCAGGAACAACACACCCAGGCCGCGCAGGAAGCAGACCGCACGCACGCCGCCGCGCTGAAGGAAGCCTTCAGGGCCTCGGAGACCGACGTGCTGACCGGCCTGCCGAACCGTGCGTCGCTGTGGAACCGCCTGACGCATGACATCGCCATCGCCCGCCGGCACCAGGCGCACGTGGCGGTGTACTTCATCGACATCGACGGCTTCAAGCAGATCAACGATCAACTGGGACACGAAGCCGGCGACCACCTGCTTCGGCACGTCGCCGACTGCCTCGCATCCACGCTGCGCGCCAGCGACTCGGTGTTCCGCCTGGGCGGCGACGAATTCCTCGTCATCGTGCCCGACATCAACCCGGGGCACATCGCCGTCATCGCCCGCAAGATCGCCGAGGCCATCAGCCGGCCGTGCGCCCAGTCAGGCCAGCTGGTGAAGGTGCAGGCCAGTATCGGCACCAGCCTCTACCCGCAGGATGGCGCCGACCCGCAAGGGCTCGTACGCAAGGCGGACGCCGCCATGTACGACGCCAAACGCTCCAGCGCCTGCGCAAGCTGAGCGCGCTCCTCACACCCTGAAGCCGCGCATTCCGCGGCTGGCAACACATTTCCGAAAGGTTCGCCATGCGCGACTACTCCACCCGCACCCAGCACATCCATGCCGGTGCCTACTGCGACCGCCAGGGACTCTGGTGGGCGGCCGGCTTCGTCCGCGCCCACGGTCTGTCCCCCGGCGCACACGACGTCGCACTCGCCATGCCGATGCGCACCGAAGCCGAAGCACGCGACCGCGCCAGCCGATGGCTCAGCAAGGTCCACCCCACCGCGACACCGGACGCCCCTGCCCTACCCACGCATCAACAGAAGGAACCCTCGTGAAGAAATGGAAACTGGGTGGTCTGACATTCCAGACCAGCACCCTGCGCCACAGCATCCTCGGCTGGCAGTCCTTCGTGACGGCCCGCAGCACCTCCGAGCCCGACCGGCCGATGTCCGAACTCTACAAAGGGCGCTCCATCGACCAGCCCACCGCGCAGCAGCAGGCGGACAACTGGCTGAACGGAAAATATCCTGGCGTACGTCAGGTGCGCGATTGAAACGTAGCGGCTGCGGATAGCCCGCACAGGCAAGGCAGAGGCAGACCAGGCCGGAGCGGAATGTAGAAGCATGGCGCGCGAGGCCTGATGCATTGGCGCGCCCGGCGCGCTCATTCATGCCCCCGGCCGGCGCCAGGCCGTCCGCAGGGATCGCAGCGGCAAGCCGAGCGGAGCACCGCCTCCACACCGCTTACACCTGCGTCGTCGGGGGGCCGGGCGAGTCAGCACGCCTCAGCCGGAATCTCGTGCCCCTCGTCCCCGGTTACCCGACGACATATCCATGTCCGCCGGCAGGCCATCGACCGCCTCGCCCGCCCCGCCTCTCGCTACCGGTCTGCGGGAGCGACCTCAGCGCGTCGCCGTCCAGTCCTTGCCATTCACCTTGCCGCGTATGGTGTTGCCATCCACCACGCCCACGTAGCGCTGGCCCGCGGCGGTGAACTGGATGTTGGTGCCGGTCAGCTTGGTGTCCGAAATGAAGGCGCCCTTGCCGCCGCTGTTCAGCGAGCCCTCGATCTTCTGGTAGGTCTGCGTCAGCACAAGCTGCTGGTCGCCCAGCTTCCAGGTGCCACCCACCTTCGCCGGCACCGTCCACTTCAGCGCGTTGCAGTGGCCGGAGCAGCCCTCCGTGACCACCGCGGATTCATCCGGCACCCAGTCACCCATGTCGAAGGAGTTGGACACGATGCGCGTGCCCGGCTTCATGTCCAGCAGCGTCGGACGCAGGCGCAGGTTCAGCTGCGGCAGCAGGAACAGCGTCACCACCGTCGCGTCCGAAAAGTTGGACTGGAAGATGTCCCCCAGTTCCAGCTGCACCTTGTCGGCCATGCCCTCCGCGGCGGCGAGGCGCTTCGACAGCGCCACCATGTCCGGGTTGTATTCGATGCCACGCGCCTTCGCGCCGCGCTTCGCCGCGGTGATCACCATGCGGCCATCGCCCGAACCCAGGTCCACCAGGCTGTCCTTCGCCGTCAGCCCCGCCATGTCCAGCATCTTGTCCACCAGCGTCTGCGACGTGGGCACCCACACCACGTCCTTGCCCGGCTGCCCCACCGAGGGCTCATACGTCGCGCCCCCCTGCTGGGCCCACGCCAGGCCACTGGTCACAACGAAACAGGCTGCAGCTACGAGCGACTTCCGAAAGACCGACATCATCGTTCTCCTTGTTGGAAAGACTGCCTGGACGTCCCGCGCGGGACATGGTTGAAACGACGGTCGCCCATGCCTGTTACAGCCGAGCGCGACCTGCCTGTGCTTTAAACCATTGCGGCGCAAAAAAGTGCCGCGCTTTACAGACCGGCAAGCGGCGAAACACGGCCCCTGCCGAGCTCCCTGTCGGCACTCCCTTTTCCCTCCACACGCCGCGAGGGAAAGGCGTTTTACCGGGCGCTAGGATTCCTGCGCGCGGCCTCATCCTGCACGATAGCCGTTTCAACTACGGCGATCGCGCCCCGACTGCTGGTAGTGGCTGCGCTTGGCCGCGTACATCGCGGTGTCGGCCTGATGCATCGCGCGGATCAGCGATGCCGCGTCGGCACTGGTGGCAGTGCCGATGGAAAACGACAGCGCCGGGCCGGTGTAGAACTGGTTGTTGAGGCCGGTCATGCGCTCGATGCGCGTGATCGCCACCTGCGCCTCCTGTTCGCCCACACCGCACAGCAGGATGCCGAATTCATCCCCGCCGATGCGCGCAATGCAGTGGTCCTCACCGATGGCTTTCTTCAAGGCCTCGCCCGCACGGCGCAGCAGATCGTCACCCGCCGCATGACCCTGACTGTCGTTGGCGGCCTTCAGGCCGTTCAGGTCCAGGATGATGACGCTGACCGGGAAGGGGCCGGCATGCGCCTGCTTGAGCGCTTCGTCGAAGTGCGCCCGGTTGCTCAGCTTCGTCAGCTGGTCATGGCGACCGAGATACTGCAGATAGGCTTCCGCCTGCTTGCGTGCCGTGATGTCGGTCAATGACACCAGCACACGCGTCCAGCTCTCCTCGTGGCCCGGCAGGATCGAGCCTTGCAGATGCAGGTTCAACACCTGGCCTGACAGCGTGTAGTTGATCGTCTCGCACTGCATGGAGTGGCGTCCCTCCCACAGCTCCACCAGTTGATCGGCGAAGTGCGTCAGCATGTCGTCACGGAAGATGCGGTGCAGGTTGTCCAGCACCTCGCGCTTGTCCGCCGCACCGTGCATGTCCAGCGTCGCACGGTTGATGTCGACGACCTTGATCGCCTGCGCGCAGGCCTGGACGAAATCGGGACGGCTGTCCAAGAAGGCGCGCATGTCCGTCACCCCGGCCGCACGCTGTGCATCCAGCAGGCTGCGGATGCCGCTGAAATCCTCGATCCACAGGGATGTCGGCGAGTACTCGAACAGGCTGCGCACATACGCCTCGCTCTCGCGCACACGCCGCTCGGCCTGCACGCGTGCGCTGATGTCTTCCAGCGCGATGATGGCGCGACTCCAGTCGGCCTCGTGCCCAGTCACGATGCGCGCATTCACCAGCACATCGATGCGCTCGCCATCCAGCGTGTAATTGGGCCCCTCGCCCGAGTAAGTGGTCTCCCCGCGCCACAGCGCAATCATGTTCCGCGCCTGCACCTCGCGCATGTCGGCACGGAACACCTTGTCCAGGTTCGCCGTCAGCTGCGCAAGATCCCTAGCCTTGAAGAGCTGCAGCGTGCGCTGATTCACCGCCAGGATGCGGATGGCCTTCGCGCAGCTTTCCAGCGCCGCGGGCGTGTCGCGGAAATACGCCTCGATGTCCTCCACCCCCGCCATCCGCCAGCCGTCGAACAACGCCTTGACGGCGCTGAAGTCTTCGAGCCAGAGGGAGACCGGAGCATCCTCGAAAAACAGGGTGTCGTCTGGAGCGGGCATCTGGTGGCACTCAAGAAGATTGCACAGACCCCAAGACTACGCATTCCGGGTGCCGCGTGGGTGAGAAGTCCCGTGAAGTAGCCCGAATGCGGCAAGGCGGAACCCGGAACGGAACGGTGACACCGGACGGTCCCGGATTCCGGCTTGCGCCTTCATCCGGGCTACTTGCTGAGTGAAGATCGAGGTTTCCCGTTGTAAAGCCTCACCGCTGCTGCGAGCGGATGTGGGCAATACGTTCATCGCAGTAACTCACTTCCGGGGAATCGTCGTCAAACCAGAATTTCGCGTTCTGGAAGCTCTTCTCTGCTTTCTCGTACTCTTTCCGGCCGATCTGAATTTGTCCGAGCTGGATGAGATTGTGCCCCCATACGCGCCTTGGCACGAAAGCAGCAGAAAAGGTTTCGATCAACTCGTTGGCGCGCAACAGCGCAGCCTCCGATTCAGCGAGCTTTCCCTGATCGAAATAAACCGCGCCGAGTTCGCTCAGATACCCCGCCAGACTGCTCGTATCTCCCGGACCGGGCACATCGACCAGCGCAATGGCTCGCAAGAACAACACCTCTGCCTCGCCAAGCTCCCCTAAGCGCCACTGAACGCCTGCCAGATTTCTGATTCCGATAGCAAGCGAAGCGGGTCTCACGTTCTCTATCGCCTCCAGAATGGCATTGGACCTAATGTAGTAATCCCTTGCTTCGGTATCGCGATTGATCTCCGCAGCAGTGAACCCCAAGAAATGCAACACCATGCCCACCGCGCGCTGATCCGGGCGAGATTCGGCTTCCAGCAACACCAGGACTTTCTTATATGTGTCGAACGCGTCGCGGTAACTTCCCGTGACCCGTCTGTCGTCTGCATGCTTCCACAGCGTGCGCCAGTCGGATGAATCGGCAGCCCAAAGGCTGGAACAAGCAATAACCCAGATGAGGGCCGTGCGCATCACACATTTGAACATCATCGTCACAGGGAGAATTCGAAGTCCGGATCGTACAACGCGGGCCGGGCGATACGCCTGAAAGCAGCGCGGCTGCAGGTAGCCTTGCACAGCCACATACCGGTACATCTCGCACGCATGAACCCACTCGTCCAAAGAGTGGACCATTGACTCAGATCAGGGAGCCATCCACTTTCACTCAACCCTCGTGACATATTTCCGTCACTTGCCCCATGGTCTGCCCCGGAAGCAAATGGTCGGCAGATACCCTTCTCGCATAGAACAGGCTGCACGCCACGATGCGGCCGAAAGGGAGACATGGCGCGTCGTCGGAAGAAGACCGGGCGGGGGATCATCGGGCTTGCCTTGCAGAGTAACTGGCCGGTAGCGGCCAGCTTTGCGGTACTCACACCGCTCATCGGCTTCGTGCTCTTCCCTGCTGCGGTCGCCCACACCCCGCTGTCCGCCCTCCCCAAAGCCCTCAACTCGCTGATCTGGATCGGCTCCGGATTCTTCGCGCTGACTGCAGCCGTCAAATACCTCCAGAGCCAAAAGCGCGCTTCAAACCAACGGGCCGCCGAGTATGTAGCGCGCGAGGACATGCAGCTGCACCTCGGCCGCATCGTGGCCTCCGCGAACGCCTCCACAGCGGCAGAGCCCGCACAACAACGCGCTGCAGAAAAAAAGCGGCCCACGCGATGGTCCTTGCAGGTGCTGCAGGACATGGAATGGAAACGCTTCGAAGACCTGTGCGCCGAGTACTGCCGCGCCAAGGGCATCCATAGCGTCACCACGTCGCTGGGCGCCGATGGCGGCGTCGATATCCGGCTGTACGAAGACGCCGACGATCCGACCCGATGTACCGCCATCGCACAGTGCAAAGCCTGGGGCGACCGGATCGTAGGCGTAAGAGCCGTGCGCGAACTGCGCGGCGTGATGGCGCATGAACAGGTGGAGCAAGCCTTCTTCATGACATCAGGCAGCTATAGCGAAGAGGCAACTACCTTCGCTCGCCAAAACCACATCACGCTGCTCGACGGGGAATTGCTCCTGGAACTGATCCAGCAGTTACCGGCGAACGCACAGAAAAACCTGCTGGACTTTGCCACGCGCGGCGACTGGACGACGCCAAGTTGCCCGCGATGCGGCACCAAGATGGTCGAGCGGTCAGGCCGGACGGGGAGATTCTGGGGCTGTTCAAATTACCCGCAGTGCCGGCAGATATTGGGCATGCGCGGAGAAGGGTGGACGGAACTCCGTAAAAGATTCCGCCAGCGCGGCGTAGTGACAATGCCCAGTCAGATTTTGTGCGGCTGAAGCGGTGGAGCACGAATGGCCGGAGGCCGGAGCGCATCGCACAGAAAAATTAAAGATCAAGATACTTTAGTTTCAAAGGGAGGCAATGTGATTTCAAGTTCAACATTTAAGTATGTCGTGAATCATGTTATTGCGCATGGCGACACCGATATTTTCCCTTTGCCAATAGAGGCCAGGGTTTTCAAGGATAAGCCAGACGAGACAATATCCCTCCTTAAATCCATCGACACCAAATTTGATGATTATTTCCATAAGGACGCGCCGGAAAATCATAGAGCACTTTCAGGAGTCGGCTACACCGGTTTTCGCTGGGCTGCTCAGCTTGACCCTCTTTGGAATTTATATTTCCTCGCGCTTGTGTGGGAGCTTTCCGAGGAGATAGAGGAGTCGAGGGTTCGAACCGAGAAAGAGGTTGTATTTTCATATCGACGAGCCGACCCAAAGGACGACCCCACGTTATTCACCCCAAGCATTGGGTGGAAGGAGTTCAGGGCAAAGTCGGCAAAGATGGCCGCGCAGCATAAATATGTGTTGGTGTGTGACATCTCTGATTTCTACTCTAGGGTTTATCACCACAGACTGGAAAATGCGTTGTTGCAGGCTGCGAAAGCAAAATCCCCGAAGAAAATTGCTCTTGTCAAAAGAATCATGTTGTTCTTACAGCACTTTTCACACAACAACTCCTATGGCTTGCCCGTAGGTGGCAACGCGGCAAGATTTTTGTCCGAACTGCTCCTGACGCGAACGGACAAATTGTTCTTAGCGAACGGCATCAAATTCTGCCGATTTGCGGATGATTATTGCGTCTTCGCGGACACGGAAGACGAAGCGTTTAGGTGCCTAGTTGCAATGTCAGAGCTTCTTCTTAGGAACGAAGGATTGTCTCTTCAGAAATCAAAGACCAGAATTGTCTCCGGCGCTGAGTTCATATCGGAGAATAATTTTGAATACGATGACGAGAAAGATCATGGCGCTGAAGCTTCCCGATTTCTGCGTCTTTCCTTGCACTATGATCCATATTCTCCAACCGCGGATGCTGACTATGAGCTTCTTAAGGAAGAGCTGTCCGGTATTGATGTGCAGCGACTGATTGCGCGTGAGCTGGCAAAAAGTCGCGTGCATAACGCGATGGCTAGAAAATTGATTGACGTGGTTCGGCACTTGCCAGAGGCTCAAAAACACCAGAGCATTCAATCATTTATTGAGAACTATGGCGTTCTTGCACCGCTGTTCCCAACGTTAATGAGGTTGTTAAAAAGGGAATTTTCTGATCTGCCAGCCGGCGTGCGGATATCGGTCATTGAGTCCATAGGAAAACTCATAGCAAATGACTCTCACATAACTCAGATTGAGATAAATTTACTGTATGCAATACGAGTCATGTCTGAAATGCATACGGATGAGTCCGAAGAGATGCTCAACCTTGCCTACCGCAAAACTGCGAGCGCCCTCGTCCGTCGCGAGATAATGCTAACAATGGCAAAGTGGGGGGCCTTGCATTGGGTGTCCGACAAGAAATCAATGTTTTCATCCTTCACGAAATGGGAAAGGCGCAGCTTCATTATCTGCGCTCCGTTGCTTGATGATGAAGGTAAGCACTGGCTTGCAAAGGCAAAGAAAGGCTTTTCTTTGTTTGATTCTCTCTGCGAATCTTGGGCATCGGACAAGTACAAGTCGGGAAGCCTTCAGGGGTTGCTATGATTTCTGAAAGAATTTTTGCAAGGGGATTTGGCTCATTCTGGCGTAGCGTCATGCCCTGGAGTGAGCGAGGAGTCCGTACCATTAATTTGGCGCTGCGTGAGAGATTTGATGCTCCGCTAGAGCTAACTTCGCGCGAGGATGATCGAGGGTTTCTGAATGAACTGGCCTTTCGAATAGCGATGGTGGGTTTTGGAAGGAACTTGCCACCTTCGGACTGGGGTGTTTTTGAGGAGTCGCTTCAGATCGCGGTGAACAAGATGGCTCATTTTGTTCATGAAGGCTTGCTGCCGGTGTCGGAGCCGGGCAAAAATGAGGCGATCTTGCTGGCGAGGCGTCTCCACTCACAGCTGCTATTCCATTCTCGCCATTCAAATTTGGTCTTTTCACCATTTTTTAACGGCTGTGGGTTCGTTGATGCTTGCGAGGGGGATATTTTAAGTGGGGCGACTTTGATTGAAGTGAAGTCTGGCGTGAGAGCTTTTGGATCGCCGGATATTCGACAGCTGTTGACGTATTGTGCCTTGGCAAGAGCAGGCGGGGGGCCAGCTATAGACTCTGTGTCACTAATTAACCCTCGGCAAGGGGTTAGCTTTGATATCTCTCTGGACAATTTGTCTGATTTGCTGGCAGGTTGTTCGTCCACCCAGCTTCTTGATCAGATCATTCAGTTTGCGGTTTCAGGGCATCCTGAATTGATCGATGGCCGGCTGTAGGAGCAAGTGCGAATGCCTTGTCGTCAGAAGACATTGACGTTCCTGTTGCGTATGGCGGTTCGGGTTTTGTTCTTCGTTCTCAAAAAAGGCCCGCCAGTTGGCGAGCCTTTTTATTGATAGCAGGCAGTTGGATTTCTGCTTGCAAGAAAATGGCGATCAACGACTGATCGGCTTATACCGGATCCGCTTCGGCTTCGCCGCTTCTTCACCCAGGCGCTTCTTCTTGTCCTCTTCGTACTCGGCGTAGTTGCCGGCGAAGAAGGTCCATTGCGAATCGCCTTCCGCGGCCAGGATATGGGTGGCGATGCGGTCGAGGAACCAGCGGTCGTGGGACGTCACCAGCACGCAGCCGGAGAATTCCAGGAGGGCGTCTTCCAGTGCGCGCAGGGTTTCCACGTCGAGGTCGTTGGAGGGTTCGTCCAGCAGCAGAACGTTGCCGCCCTGCACCAGGGTCTTGGCGAGGTGCGAGCGGCCGCCTTCGCCACCTCGCCTGTTACGCCACGAGCGGATGCGTCATGTCGCCACGCCCGGCCAGCAAACCGTTAACTGAGATATCCTCGTCCAGCGCGTCCCAATGCAATCCGGACGGACTGAGTTCGACGTCGGCACGCTCTTGAGGCATGGCGCGCAATAGGCGCGGGAACCATGCGAGCGGAACACCGAGGACGCGGCCGTCTTCGAGCTCGACCCACATCCGGTCATCGTCAAAACGCACGGCTGTTGGTGAGGCCGTCACTTGTGTTCCTCGTCACCCGCCTCGACGATGTCTCGGCCGTCGTTCAGCAACCTCCTCGCGGTTTCGAAGACGCTCGTGAAGACCGTTCGCAACCGCTGGTTGGTGACGTTCCCGCAGGTAACCCAGATCAGCTTCGGGGGCGGGCCAAGACGCGACACCAGCTCCACAAAATCGGAGTCCTTGCTGATCAGGACCGCGTTTGCTGCTTTGGCCTGCTGGAAGATGGTGAGGTCGTCGGCATCTCGCAAACCGAGATCCCGCAACGCGTGCGCCTCAACATTGAAATGCCCGGAAAGCCAGGCGGCCAGACCGGGCGGTAGCTGAGCGTCGATCCAGAAGATCACGCGACCAGCCGCTCCAGATCCGTACGCTTGGCCGCGAAATGCAGGCAGGCACGGATGTCGGCGGATTCCAGATCCGGGAAGTCGTTGAGGATTTCAGCTTCGCTCACACCATTGGCGAGCATTTCGAGAACGTCGCTGACGCGAATGCGCATGCCGCGAATGCAGGGCTTGCCACCACACTGTTGCGGATTCCAGGTAATGCGCGATTCGTTCTGCATGATGACTCCCGATGAGCGGGGCATGCGCCGCATGCCCCGTGCTCTTGATTGTAGGTGCTGGCCGCTTAGCGCGAAATCGGCTTGTACCGGATCCGCTTCGGCTTCGCCGCCTCTTCACCCAGGCGCTTCTTCTTGTCCTCTTCGTACTCGGCATAGTTACCGGCGAAGAAGGTCCATTGCGAGTCGCCTTCCGCCGCCAGAATGTGGGTGGCGATGCGGTCGAGGAACCAGCGGTCGTGGGAGGTGACGAGCACACAGCCGGAGAATTCCAGCAGGGCGTCTTCCAGCGCGCGCAGGGTTTCCACGTCGAGGTCGTTGGAGGGTTCGTCCAGCAGCAGGACGTTGCCGCCTTGCACCAGGGTCTTGGCGAGGTGCAGGCGGCCGCGTTCGCCGCCTGACAGGTTGCCGACGATCTTCTGCTGGTCGCCGCCCTTGAAGTTGAAGCGGCCGATGTAGGCGCGGCTGGGCATTTCGAATTTGCCGACGGTGAGGATGTCGGCGCCTTCGGCGACGGCTTCGAACACGGTCTTGCTGCCGTCCAGACCTTCGCGGGTCTGGTTGACGGCGGCGATCTTGACGGTGCTGCCGAGTTCGATTTCGCCGGAGTCCGGTTTTTCCAGGCCCTGGATCATGCGGAACAGGGTGGACTTACCGGCACCGTTGGGGCCGATGACGCCGACGATGGCGCCGGGCGGAATCTGGAAGCTGAGGTTGTCGATCAGCAGGCGGTCGCCAAAGCCTTTGCTGACGCCCTTGAAATCGATGACCTGGTTGCCGAGACGCTCGCCCGGCGGAATGAAAATTTCCTGCGTTTCATTGCGCTTCTGGTATTCGACGCTGGACATTTCCTCGTAGCGGGCCAGACGCGCCTTGCTCTTGCTCTGGCGGGCCTTGGCACCCTGGCGCACCCATTCCAGCTCCTGCTTCATGGCCTTGCGGTGGGCGGTTTCCTGCTTCTCTTCGGTGGCCAGGCGGGCTTCCTTCTGCTCCAGCCATTCGGAATAGTTGCCCTTCCAGGGGATGCCTTCGCCGCGGTCGAGTTCGAGAATCCATTCGGCGGCGTTGTCGAGGAAGTAGCGATCGTGGGTCACGGCCACCACGGTGCCGGGGAAGCGCACCAGGAACTGCTCCAGCCACTCGACCGATTCGGCGTCGAGGTGGTTGGTGGGTTCGTCCAGCAGCAGCATGTCGGGCTTGGACAGCAGCAACTTGGCCAGCGCGACGCGGCGCTTCTCACCGCCGGACAGCGGGCCGATCTTGGCGTCCCACGGCGGCAGGCGCAGCGCGTCGGCGGCGATTTCGAGCTGGGTTTCCAGGTCCGCACCGCTGGTGGAGATGATGTTCTCGTACTTGGCCTGCAGCTCGGCCAGCTTGTCGAAGTCGGCGTCCGGCTCGGCGTAGGCGGCGTACACCTCTTCCAGCTTGGTCTTGGCCTCCATGATTTCGCCGAGCGCGGATTCCACTTCCTCGCGCACGGTCTTGTCGGCGTCGAGCTGCGGCTCCTGCGGCAGGTAGCCGATGCTCATGTTGGGCTGCCACTGCACCTCGCCGTCGTATTCCTTGTCGACGCCGGCCATGATGCGCAGCACGGTGGACTTGCCCGAACCGTTGAGGCCCAGCAGGCCGATCTTGGCGCCGGGGAAGAAGGACAGGGAGATGTCCTTGATGATCTGACGCTTGGGCGGAACGATCTTGTTCACGCGAAGCATCGACATGACGTACTGAGCCATAGCTTTGTGCGGGCTTCCCAGAACCGCTTCCAGCTTCGTTGCGCCTCCTCGCCGTACCTGTGTGTACTGTCGTCGTCGGCGACGCCTTGCTGGAACCGGTTCTGGAAAGCCCTTTGTCCGGAAGTGATTGGAAAGGCGGAAGGATACCGTAGGCGGGTGACGGGTCGGCTGCCGAGCTTGGCTGGATTTGCGCTAGGGGCGGGTTCGTAGCGTGGGTCCGGACAGTTTGCCGGTTCGGCGACAACCCGCCGCCTTCCCGCGTTTGGATGACGGTGGTGAATTCACGAGCCGGTGTCCTGCGAAGTTTGTGGTGGGTTGCTACGCGAACCCATCCTACGGGCTCATGGGCAATAGCCGAGGAGGCTGGCGAATCGTTTCACCGCAAACGTCATCTGGATCGGCACGGCGCATCCGCAGCGTGTTGAAACCCTGGTTCTTCCGGGGTGTTCGCGGGTGATGCTCCGCGAGCGTGGCCTCGAATATCGTTTCAGATATCGTTTCACGGATGGCCCACTTGGCACGCTGCCTTCCCTCGCGCCCAGCGCCTTGCGTCTGCAAGAACCTGACAAGCCGCACGCACGACGGTAAAGCGCACGGCCTTCTCAATCCAGCGCGCGGTCGCGGAACTTGCGCACCGTGGCCAGCAGCCCGTGCAGCAGCGGCGAGGTTTCGCCCTTCAGGAAGTAGCAGTGCAGGTCCATGAAGGCGTTGGCGTTGTTCTTCAGTGGCCGGTACACGATGTTGGGCAGCTGCAGGTTGAGCAGGGAGCTGGGCACCAGCGCGACGCCGAAGCCGGAGGCCACCAGCGCGGCGCAGGTGATCATGTCCTCCACCTGCTGGGCGACTTTCGGCTCGATGCCCTTGGCGCGGAACAGGCCCAGCACGATGCGCGCGCTGTTGGCGTCCGAGGCACCGCCCAGGATGAGCTGCTCGTCGGCCAGTTGCGTGATGTCGATGCTGCCTTGCGTGGCCAGCCGGTTGCGCATGTGCAGCGCCACCATGAAGGGCTCGCGCGCCACCAGCTCGCTGCTGATGTCGGGCTCGTTGGGCAGGTAGCGGTCGAACACGGCCATCGCCCTGCCCTCGCGCAGCGCGGCGTACTGCAGGGTGCGGTGGATGTTGTGCAGGGCCAGCTTCACGTCCGGGTAGGTACTGGTGTAGGCGGACAGCAGCTCCGGCACGATCTGCAGGATGCCGGAGCCGAAGGCGCCGATGTCCAGCCGGCCGACCAGGCCCTTGCCGGCGCGCTGGGCGCGGTCCGTCGCTAGGTCCACCAGCGCGCGGATGTTGCGTGCGTCCGCCAGCAGCGCCTCGCCCGCCTGGGTGAGCTCCACGCCGGCGGCATTGCGCACGAACAGCACCACGCCGAGCTGCTCCTCCAGCGCCTGGATCTGCCGGGTGAGGGGCGGCTGCGACATGTGCAGCCGTGCAGCGGCGCGGCTGATGTTGCCCTCTTCGGCGACTGCGATGAAGTTCCTGAGCTGGCGGAGATCCATGCGGGATGACACGGGCGTTCCCTGCGGTGCTTGCGTGGAGGCGCAAGCTTGCCAGAGGCAGCCATGCGGCACGATCAGGACGTGACCGGATGGGGCCGGCAGATCAGCGCGGGCACGCCACCCAGCACGTCACCGAACACGTCACTGAGCACGCCACTGTGCGCGAAAGTCTGTGAGCCGGCGATTGTGGTGAGCGCTGCCGGCAAGCGTCCAATACCGATGGCGGATGAGGTCATGCGCGGCCGGCATCGGCCGTGCCTTCGTCGCGGAAGCTGCGGGCGGTCTGCAGCATCTCGCCCAGCAGCGGGTTGGTGTCGTTGCGGCGGTATCCGACGTGAAGCTGCATGTGGGCGTCCGGCTCGCCGGCGATCGGCCGGTAGACCAGGTCGGGCAGCTGCATGCGCGCCATGGAGGCCGGCGCGAAGGCGATGCCGAAGCCGCTGGCAGCCAGGATGGAAGCGGAGATCAGGTCACCTGCGTAATGCACCACGTTGTGCGCGGTGCCGTGGCGCTGGAACATGTGGCTGCTGCGCTGGTGCACCCGCCCCAGCTCGCCCACCATGGGCACACCGTCGAGTTGCGGGATGCGGATTTCCTTTTCCGCCGCGAGGGGATGGTCCTTGTGGAGCGCGAGCATGATCGGCTCGCGGGCGATGAGCTCCACCGCGATGTCATCCGTCTCCACGATGTTGCGGTCGAAGAGGATCAGCAGACGGCCCTGGCGCAATGCTTCCAGTTGCGGCCCCTTCGGCGCGCTCTGCATGGCCAGCTCGACATCCGGGTGGGTGGCGGAAAACGCCTGCAGGATGCGCGGGACGATGTCGAGCATGGCCGTGCCGTACACGCCGACCTCGATCCGCCCCACCTGCCCTGCCGCCATGCGACGGGCCTGCAGGGAGGCGAGCTCCACGTGCGCCTTGATGTCGCGCGCGTGCTCCAGCAGCAACGCACCGGCCTGCGTCAGCTCGACGCCGGAGGTGGTGCGATGGAAGAGCTTCACGCCGAGGTCTTCCTCCAGGCTCTGGATGTGGCGCGTCAGGGGCGGCTGCGAGATGTGCAGCCGTGCCGCCGCGCGGCTGATGTTGCCCTCTTCGGCAACCACGATGAAGTATTTGAGCTGGCGGATTTCCATGCCACGGATACTGTATGAGCCGGCCCTGCGGATGCAACCCGGGAAGCCCCTCGCGCGCACTGCGTACTGATGAGGGAGAACCGGAAACGGGAAAGAACAAAGAGGAAAGACAAAGGGCCGCCCTCGATGGGCGGCCCCGGTACGACGTGAAGAACGCTGCGGCGTCAGTAGGCGAGACCGAAACCGTAGGGGTACAGCGTGTCCGCTGCCGGATAGCCCGGCGCGTCGGGCTGGTTGTCGGTGATGGCCTGCAGCTTGTTGGCCAGTGCGAAGGGCAGCTTGCCGGCAGGTGCCGACTTGCCGCTCAGCACGTCGAGCAGCGCCGTGTTGCTGACACCGAAGCCCGCCACGATGGCGCCGGCGTTCTTCAGGCCGCTGGCGTCGTCCAGCACGTAGGGCTGGCGGAAGTAGATGCTCAGTACCGTCTTGTCCGCCCCCACCTCGTTCATCACGGCCTGGATGTCGGCGAGCGACGGCGAGATGCTCCACGACTGCGACGCCGCCATGGTGGTGAAGGACAGGTTGCCGGCCTCCCACGGGAAAGCACCACCGAAGCCCAGCCCGTTGTCGGTACAGGACAGCCCCTGCACGGCCTGCGCCACGCAGCGGTCCAGCGCGCCCCAGGGCTGGCCGGTCAGCGGGTTGAGGTACGCGGGGTTCATGCCGGTGGCGACGTTGTTGCTCTGGTAGGTGCCGGTGACGGCGCGCGGGTTGGAGACCTCCACGCGGATGACGGCGAAGTCGTGGCCCGCCGCGGTGGGTCGTGGCAGCGCCGCGCCACTGGCGTTCTTCGGCTCGCCATCGGTCACCACGTAGCCGTACTTCTCGACGTCCGCCTTCGCGATGCCCATGGTGTAGAGCTTCGCGCCGGCCTTGAGCGGCAGCGTCTTGCCACTGGACTGGTTGCGGTTCTGCAGCAGCACGATGGATTTGCGCTGGATGTCCATGCCGATGGCGCGGCTGGCATCGTTGCCCACGATGGCGTCGGCCTTGTCCGCCTCCACGTAGGGGTTCTCGAAGAGCCCGAGCTGGAACTGCACCAGCAGCAGACGCCGCGCGGCTTCATTGACACGCGCCTCGGTGACCAGGCCGGCCTGCACGAGATCGGTGATGGTCTTGTTGGTGCTGAAGCCGGACAGGGTGTCGGTGCCGCCGTTGATGGCCGCCGCCACGCGTTCCGGAACCGTGTTGTTCTCCAGCCCCCATGCACGGTCGTTGATGATGCCGGTGTCCGAATTCACGTAGCCGGTGAAGCCCAGCTTGCCGCGCAGCAGGTCGGTGACGATCTGCTTCGAGAACGCCATGCCGGTCTGGTCATAGGTGACGCCTTCGTAGGTCACGCTGATGGGCACGCCGTAGTACGGCATGATCGACGACACGCCGGCATTGATGGCGGCCATGAAGGGCTTGAGGTGGTAGCCGAAGTTGCCGGCGGGATACACCTGGTTCTTGCCGAAGGCGTAGTGCGGATCGAGGCCCATCTCCTGCGGGCCGCCGCCGGGGAAGTGCTTCATGGTCAGCGCCACGGCGGATTTCGGATTGACCGGCCCGCCCTGCAGCTCTTCCACCAGCGTGCGCATGATGTTGCTGTTGAGGTCCGCGTCTTCGGTGAAGGTCTCGTGCACGCGGTACCAGCGCGGCTCGGTGGACAGGTCGGCCATGTAGCCATACATGCCACGCAGGCCGATGGCCTTCCATTCGTCCGCCATCACGCGCGAGAAGCTGCGCATCAGCGACATGTCGCCCGCGCCGATCGACGCCGAGGCAAGGCCGGCTTCCTTGGGGAATTCGGTGAAAGCCCCTGCGGCCTCGTTGATACCGACGCGCGCGTCCTTCTCGTAGTGGTTGCGGGCGTTCGACTTGAACAGCGCGGGGATGCCGAGGCGCGTCTTTTCCGACAGCTCCTGCATGGCATTGGTAAACGTGGCGGCCTGGGCAGGCGTCACTTGCGGCGTGCTGCCGGAACACGCCGCATTGGCGATCACCACGTTGCGGAAGATGAAGCGGCTCATCTTCTGTGTGTTCACGAAGTTGGTGCCGGACGCAGGCACTGCACCGGCACAGCCCGCGTTCAGCGTGTCGATCAGCATGAGCCCGGCCTTTTCCTCCAGCGTCATGCGCGACACCAGGTCATTGGCGCGGGTCGCCGCGGGCAGGCGCCAGTCCTCGTACGGGTCCAGGGCACCGCTGGCGTTGAGATCCTTGAACTGGCGTCCATTGACGGTCAGCACGGGCTTGGAACGCACGCCGAGGACCACTTGCGCCGGCTCGGGCGCGGCAGCCGGCGGGGGATCGTCGGACCCACCACACGCGGTGAGCAGGACGGACGCGCTGGCGGCCATCAGCCCCAGGCGGGTTACAGGCTTTCCAGGCGCGGGGCGCAGGGCGCTTGCGCGCCCTTTCGTGCAGCTCTTCATCTCGTCTCCTCGGCTCTACAGCCTATTCATATGGCATTCCGGACACGGTGTCCGGCTGCCGTCTGAATCATTGCCGAGGGGGTTCAGGCCCAGCCAATGCTAAATCCCGTGATCGCAATACCTCTTTTGGTATGGTAGTAGGCCAGAACACTGCGAAAGCCGCTCGCCAAGGGCCGCGCGGGCCGATGCGGCATGCGCTGACGACAGACGCGTAAACAGGTCGCGTCGGTGTAAACCACTAGGGGCGCGGTACGGCAAAAACGGCGGCCGCAGCCTGCCCAGCAATGTGTGCGGGCTGCGATGGTGGTGGCGCGGTCGCCGCTGCGGAGGCAGAAACCGGCGGAAGAAAAGGAAGGAAAAGGAAAGAAAAGGAAAAACGAAGGGTGACTCCGTGCGGATGGACCGCACGGAGCAAAGCGGGCCGCGCAGGCCCTACCAGGAGCGTGCGCCGAACTTGTAGTTGCGCGTCTCGCCCTTGTCGGCGCGTGCCGCTGGCACCGGCACCGGGGTGGTGCTGGCGGGCACCGGAACGGGAACGTTGCCGGCGGGCTGGGCGATCATCCCCAGGCGGTCACGCAGGGTGATCGCGAGAGTGATGAGCTCCTCGCTTTCGGCGGTGTCGGCTTCGTCCAGCACGGCGATGCGATAGGCGGCATCGTCGAAAAAGCGCTGGGTGTTGATCTGCAAACCTTTCTCCTTGCGGAACTGGATCTTGAGACGGGCGATGAGCTGGATGAGCTGGTTGTCCATGTAGCGAGTGTCCCTGGCAGGCCGCGGAAATCCGCCGGATTGCAAAAGCACGCGGCATGCCTGAGCGGCCGACCATCACTCGCATTCGATACGAGTCACCGGGAGGCTGACAGGTCAGACCAGTTGCGGGAGCGCAGCGTGGCACGCAGGTGGTGTGCGCAGCCGCGCACCGGCCCGCGCTACCGCTCAGTTGAGCGAGGTGCGCACGCTGCCATTGCCCAGCAAGGCGCGCACTTCGCGCTCCGGCATCGGCGCGGCGAACAGGAAGCCCTGCGCGTCCTCGCAACCCAGCTCGCGCAGGAAGGCACGCTGCGCTGGCGTCTCCACGCCCTCCGCGGTGATGAGCAGGCCAAGGCTCTTGGCCATGGCGACGATGGCGCGGGTGATGGCGGCGTCGTTCTGGTCGTCGGGCAGGTCGCGCACGAAGGAACGGTCGATCTTGATGCGGTCGATCGGCAGGTGCTTGAGCAAGCCCAGCGAGGAGAAGCCGGTGCCGAAGTCATCGATGGCGATCGACACGCCCAGCGAGCGCAGCAGGTACAGCAGGCCCTGGCTGTGCTCGATGGTCTGCAGGGTGCTCTCGGTGATCTCGATCTCCAGGAAGCGTGCCGGGAAGTTGGTGCGCTCGATGACGCGGGCGACGTGCTCCACCAGGGCGTCGCCCGCCATCTGCCGCACCGACACGTTGACCGCCATGCGCACCGGCGGAAAGCCTTCGGCCAGCCAGGCCGCGCCGGTCTTGCAGGCCTGCTCGACGACCCATTCGCCGATCGGTTCGATGAGGCCGCTCTCCTCCGCCACCGGGATGAAGCGTGCCGGCGAGATGAGTCCCAGCTCCGGATGCAGCCAGCGGATGAGTGCCTCGAAGCCGATCAGCTCGCCGTTGGCGAGGTTCACCACCGGCTGGTAGTAGAGCTGCAGCTGGTTGTCCTGCAGCGCACGGCGAAGGCCCATCTCGATGTTCATGCGCTCGCGTGCGCGCGCAGCCATGTCCGGCGAGTAGAAGGCGTAACGGTTGCGCCCGCGTGCCTTGGCCCCGTACATGGCGCTGTCGGCGGCCTTCACCAGTTCCTCGCGGTCGGTGGCGTTGTCAGGGAACAGCGCGATGCCGATGCTGGCGGTGACCAGCACCTGCTCGCGCGGCAAGGTGACGGGCGCGCTGACTTCACGCAGCAGCTTCTCCGCCAGGGCGGCGCAGTCCTGCTCGCGCGCGACCTCCGGCACGATGACGACGAACTCGTCGCCGCCCAGACGGATCGCCACGTCGCCGCGCCGCAGGTGGCCGCGGATGCGGTTGGCCACCGCCTTCAGCAACTGGTCGCCACTGGCGTGGCCCAGGGTGTCGTTGATGAGCTTGAAGCCGTCGAGGTCGATATACAGCAACGCCAGGCGCTGGCCGCCGCGCCGCGCCCGTTCCAGCTCCAGCTCCAGGCATTCCTCGAAGCGGTGGCGGTTGCCCAGGCCGGTCAGGGCGTCGTGGTAGGCCAGGTGGTTGATCTGCGCCTCCGCCTGGCGGATCGCGCTGATGTCGGAAATGGCCACCACGTAGTGGCTCACCGCGCCGTGGTCGTCGCGCACGGCACAGACGTGCTGCCAAGCGGGGAACACTTCGTCGTTCTTGCGCAGGCAGGCGATCTCGCCATGCCAGTAGCCACGTTCCGTCTCCAGCAGGCGGGGGTAGAACTGGTCGCTGTGGCGGCGCGCATGCAGGAAGGTGTCCGGGTCCAGCCCGCGCACTTCCTCGATGTCGTAGCCGGTCAGCCGGCAGAACGCCGGGTTGGCCGACACGATGCGGCGGCTTTCATCCAGCACGAGGATGCCCTCGGCAGTGGTCTGGAACACCACGCTGGCCTGGCGCAACTGCTCTTCGTGCAGGCGCCGCTCGGTCACGTCGCGGATGACGCCCACCACGCGGCGCGCCCCGGCGGGTTCGTCGAACACGCGGGCGTGCAGCTCCGCCCAGCGCAGCAGTTGCTCGCCGTTCGGTTCGTCGTGCAGCACGCGCACGGTGGCGCTGACCTCCCTGCGCGTTTCGAGCGCCTGCTCCACCTCGCGGCGGTCCTCCTCGATGACGTGGCCGAGAAAGCTCTCCGGAATGCCACGGTAGATCTGCGGCTGGGCGCCGAGAATGCTCTCGACATGGCCGGACGCAAAGAAGCGTTCGTGGCCCGACTGCTCGTGCGCCGCCCCTCTGGGCGCCGCGCTCTCCCACTCCCACACGCCGAGGCGGGCGGCGTCCATCGCCATCTCCAGGCGCTGCTCGGAGCGATGCACCTGCTGCTCCACGCCGTGCCGCACCAGGGCCATGCGCATGGTGGCGGACAGCTCGCGCAGGTCGAAGGGCTTGAGCAGGTAACCGTAGGGCGCGCTGGCCTCGGCCCGCGCGAGGTTGGCCTCCTCGGCGTAGGCGGTCAGGAAGACCACCGGCGTGTGCCAGCGGTCGTGGATCTGGCGTGCCACCTCGGTGCCATCCACCGGCCCACCGAGGTTGATGTCCATGAGGATCAGGTCGGGCTGCTGCTTCTCGGCCTCGCGCAGTGCGTCGACATCGTTGGCGGCAATCGCCACCACGTCGTAGCCGAGGCGCTCAATGCTGATCTTGAGATCCAGCGCGACGATGCGCTCGTCTTCCACGATCATGACGCGCGGGTTCATGCGCGATCCTCCGGGTGAAAGAACAGGGTGAACACGGTGCCGCCCTCGCGCGACACGCCGATCTCGCCCCCCAGCTGTTCTACCAGCAGCGGGATGAGCTGGAAGCCCAGCGAACTGGCCTTGCCGAGCTCCTTGTCGGGCGCCAGGCCGATGCCGTCGTCGGCGACGATGATGCAGCCGCTGCCGTCCGAACTGCGGCGCAAGGTGATGTCGACGCGACCCGGGCGATCGTCCGGGAACGCATGCTTGATGGCATTGGTGACCAGCTCGTTCACCAGCAGGCCGCAGGGCACGGCGCGCTGCAGGTCGATGCCCAGGCCCATCGCCTCGTTGCTGACGTTCAGGGTGATCCGGGCGGACTGACGCAGGAAGGTCTCGCGCAGCAGGCTGGCGAGACGCGCGATGTACACGCTGAGCTCGATGCGCGAGAAGTCGTTGCGCTCGTAGAGCAACTGGTGGATCAGCGCCATCGCCTTCACCCGGCTCTGGCTCTCCGCCAGCACCACGCGCGCCTCCGGCGTGGAGGTGGAGGACTGCAGGTTGAGCAGGCTGGAGATGACCTGCAGGTTGTTCTTGACGCGGTGGTGCACCTCGTTGAGCAGCACCGTCTTCTCTTCGAGCGACTTGTTGAGCATCGTCTGGTCGGCCTTGCGCTTGGTGACGTCGACGATGGTCGCCAGTACGTGCATGCCGTCGGCCGTCTGCAAGGCATTGAGGCCGATCTCCACCGGAAACTCGCTGCCGTCGCGACGCAGCGCGAAGAGTTCGCGACGCCCCGCCATGTCACGCGTGGTCGGCGAGCGGAGATAGCTGGAACGCAGGCCGTGGTGCATGTCGCGGTAGCGGTCGGGCATCAGCATCTCCACCGGCTGGCCGATCATCTCCTCGCGACGGTGGCCGAACATGCGCTCCAGCCCCCGGTTCACCAGCACGATGCGTCCGTCGCGATTGACCATCGCCATGCCGTCGGGCGCCACCTCCACCACCGCGCGGAAGCGTTCCTCGGAGAGCCGCAGTGCTTCCTCGCTGCTCTTGCGGTCGCTGATGTCGATGGCCGACGCGATGAGGTGGCTGATGTGGCCAGGCTGGTCGTTCATCGGGGCCAGCATGAAATCCAGCGTGGTGCGGCTGTCGCCGGCCAGGCGGGCGACGATGTCGTAGCGGGCGGTCTCGCCGGCAGCGGCCCTGGCCACGGAGTTGCGCAGCAGCTCCTGCACGCTGTCGTCGTGGTCCCACCACGGGCATTCCCAGAACGGGCGGCCCAGCGCACTGTCGGGGTCGATGCCGGCGGCATCCAGCGGCACGCGGTTGACGGCGATCAGCGTGCCGTCAGGCGTGAGCGTCCATACGTAGGTGAACAGGCTGTCCAGCACCCGGGCGATCGGCACCTCCCCGCCCAGGCCGGCTATCGTCGCCAACCCGCCCTGCCCAGCGGCATGCGCGGATGGGCCTTCCCGGACTGTCTCCATTGCCATGTGCCGCCTCCCTGCCCCTGCCCACTTGCTGTTCTACAGCCCAGAATGGCCGCCGCAGCCAATATGCCGGCTCAATGACGTGATGACGATTGAATTCTTGCAAACTTGAGCCGCCCGAAAGGGCAGGCAACACGGTCAGGCCTGGGCCCGCTGGCTGGGTGGGACCGGCCGGGTGGCAGGAGATTCCGGAAAAGGGAAAAACGGGCAAAAAAATGCCGGCTCATCGAGCCGGCATGGAAGACCGCGGTGGCTACCCCCCAAAGGCGCCACCACGATGGGGAACGGGGTGTTGCCGTCAGGTGCCCAGGGTCACCAGCAGCGGCTTGCCCGCGTGTTCGTCGTTGCTGGCGTTGGCCGGCTTGGATGGGCGGTTGCCGGCGGCGTCGCTGCGGCTCTCGCCCAGGGCTTCGATGTCGCCAGCGATGACACCGCCGGACTCGACGAGCAGGCGGCCGTAGCGCACCTTGCCGGTCACGCGGCCAGTGGCGTGGATGATCAGTTGGTCGCGCGCGGTGATTTCACCTTCGAAGCTGCCCCAGATTTCGGCGATGTCGATGCCAACCTTGCCGGAGAAGGCGCCGTGCTCGTTGATGCGGATGACGCGACTGTCCATGGTGGCCTCGACGCGGCCATCCACGATCAGCGTGTCGCAGTCGAGGATCTCGGCGCCACGCAGCTTCACGTCCGGCCCGACGATGAGCTGGCTGCCTTCCGCCGGTTGCAGTACCGGCGCCACTTCGCGCGGAGTGGCCGGCGCGACGGAGCGCGTGGGTGCCGGTTGTTCGGTCACGGCCACCGACGGGCTGAGCGTGCCCGTTGCCGGCGCGCTGGCGCCTGTCGTACTGCCGTTGCCACTGCTGCCGTTACGCCCGAGACGCTCGCCGACCGGGCCAGTGTTGCGGGGCAGAACCGAAGGCTTGTTGAACATGGAGTCTCCTGCATCAAACTGCGGCACACCGGATGCACGCCGCGGGCGCCGCTTTATTGCAATGCCCGTGCCAGGAATACAAAACGCATGTTTATCAATGGATTGCGAATTTTTCTTCATGTGACACATGGACAGGATGTCGGGCCTTCCCGTCACCTTTGAAGCGCGCATTCCCCAAGTGCTTGATTCCTAGTCGTCGCAAGCTGTCGTCAGGTCACGACGCCATTTCGCCCTGTCACCTTCCAGGCCCCCGCCGCCGTCTCCTCGACGGACCTTCGGGCAATACCCCTGCCCCCAGCGTGGTTTAGCAATCCTTTAAGGTTTTCTTACTCAAGATTTAGCGACGGCCGTTGCGACACCTCCCTAAGCTGCGCTCACTTCCTACCGCCCTTCATGGCGGAGCGAACGCCAATCATGTCTTTGTCATTCATCCTTGGGAGAAACACCATGCCGTTCCAGCAACAAGCCGAGCGTCACAACATGTACACCTGCGTGCACAAGGGCATCCGTGCACTGATGCAACACACGCTCTACGAGGTGGGTCGTTGCGACTGGCGCGACGACCTCGAAAGCGACGCCGCCGCCGCACAGCTGCGCGCGATGATGGAGCTGATGTACAGCCACCTGCATCACGAAGATGTCTTCATCCACGCGGCCATGGAGGCACGCCGCCCCGGTTCGGCGATGCAGACTTCGGGCGATCACCACGAGCATGTGCTGGCCATCAAGGCCTTCCTGGCAGGCGCGGATGCGCTGGGCAGCGCTGAGGTGGAGGAACGTACGCGCATGGGCGCCGACGTCTACCGTCGCCTGGGCCTGTTCGTATCGGAGAACCTGGAGCACATGGTGGTCGAGGAGACCGACAACAACGCGGTGCTGTGGGCCTGCTACAGCGACGAGGAATTGCGCGGCATCGAGCACGCGCTGGTGTCGTCGATCCCGGCCGAGCGCCACGGGCAGTTCCTGCGCTGGATGCTGCCGGCGATGAACACCGCGGAGCGCACCGCACTGCTGGCGGGCGCACGCCAGGGCATGCCGCCGGAAGTCTTCCAGGACGTGCTGGGCAACATGCGGCCGCTGCTGTCGGAGCGCGACTGGTACAAGCTGATGGAAGGGCTCGGGATTGGCCGGCAGAGCGCCCAGGAAGCGCTGGCCGCCTGAGGGGATGGGAAGTCGGGGAGGACGGGGAAGACGGGAGCCGGTGTCGGTCCGGCGTCCCGTGTCCGCTACAGCAGCTTGCCGGGGTTCATCAGGCCGCGCGGGTCCAGCGCGGCCTTCACGGCACGCATCAGGTCCATTTCCACCGCGGACTTGTAGCGCAGCACTTCTTCCCGCTTGAGCTGGCCGAGGCCGTGCTCGGCCGAGATCGACCCGCCATGCGCGGCCACCCGGTCGTGCACGATGCGGTTCACCGCCGGGGTTTGCGCGATGAACACGTCATTGTCCTGCCGTTGCGCACGCGACATGTTGTAGTGCAGGTTGCCGTCGCCGACGTGGCCGAAGGTCACGATGCGCAGCCCCGGAAAGGCAGACTTCAAGGCGGCATCCGTGTCGTGCAGGAAGGCCGGGATGCGCCCGACGGGCACGGCCACGTCGTGCTTGATCGAGAAGCCCTCGCGCTTCTGCGCTTCCGAGATGTTCTCGCGCAAGGCCCACAAGGCGGCACGCTGGGTGTCGCTGGCGGCCAGCGCCGCGTCGCTCACGACACCAGCCTCCATCGCGGACGCCAACGCCGTCTGCAGCAGATCATCGAGTGGCGCGCCGGGGTCGCTGTCGGCCAGTTCGACCAGTGCATGCCAGTCGTGTCCACCTGACAGTGGCACCTGTGCGCCAGGGATGTGTTGCAGCACCAGGCCGAGCGCTTCGCGACCGACCAGTTCGAAAGCCGTGAGGCGCTCCCCGCAACGTGTCCGCAGGCCGCGCAACAACTCGATGGCCGCGGCGACGTCGCGCAGGGCCACCCAGGCCACGGCGCGACTGTGCAGCGCCGGGAAGAGCTTCAGCACCGCTGCGGTAATGACGCCCAACGTGCCCTCGCTGCCGATGAACAGGTGCTTCAGGTCGTAGCCAGTGTTGTCCTTGCGCAGGCCACGCAGGCCGTCCCACACGCGGCCATCCGGCAATACCGCCTCCAGGCCGAGCGTGAGCTCGCGGGTGTTGCCATAGCGCAGCACATGCACGCCACCCGCGTTGGTGGCAAGGTTGCCGCCGATCTGGCAACTGCCTTCGGACGCGAGCGACAGCGGGAACAGGAACCCCGCCTCCGCCGCTGCCGCTTGGGCCGCCGCCAGCGTGCAGCCGGCCTGCACGGTCATCGTGAGGTTGTCGGCGTCGACCGCCAGTACGCGGTTCAGTCGCGACAGGCTAAGCACCACTTCATTGCCCGTGGCATGCGGAACGCCGCCACCGACTAGGCCGGTATTGCCGCCCTGCGGCACCACCGGCACGCCCGCCGCATGACAGGCGCCCAGCACGGCCGCGACACCTGCGGTGTCGGCCGGCTTCACCACGCACAAGGCGCGACCACGGTAGCGGCCACGCCAGTCTTCCTCGTGCGGCGCACGATCATGCGCGTCCAGCAGCACATGCGCTTCACCCACGATGTCACGCAGCGTCGCGAGCAACTCGCTCACGCAGGCCTCCGCGTCATGGCGAGCCTGTCGGCGAGTCTTGCCGCGTAGTCGGCGGGAACGCTGAGGGCGTTGCGCCCCGCCTCCGCCAGCAGCAGGTTGATGCGCAGCAGGCGTTCCTGCAGGTCGGCATGTTGCGAATCCGTGCAGCCCGTGGTGGCGAGCTGCAGCGCGATGGCCACCGCCTCCTTGTGCAGGACGAGTTCCGGCGGAATGTAGCCGGCGTTCTTCAGGATGCGCCAGGCCATGCGCTGTTCGGCCGGCACGAGGCTCATGTCGTCCTCTTCCGGCAGTGGTTGGCCTGCACCCGGCAGGTTGTCGAAGGCGCCGGCTTCCAGCGCCTGGGTGATGCGTTGTTCAGCGAGGACATCGAGCAACAGCATCGTGGCGCTCTGGGTCAGGCCTCGTCGGCGTAGATCGGCTCGGCGTACAGGTCGTGCGCATCGCGATCCGTCACGCGCACGCGGTAGAAGCCGCCCACCTCCATGTCCTGCCCGTCGGGCACGATCACGAGGCCATCGATTTCCGGCGCGTCGCCTTCGGAGCGGGCAACCGCGCCGTCCTCGTCCACTTCGTCGACCAGCACGACGATCTCGCGACCGATCTTGGCCTCCAGGCGCTGCTTGGAGATGTCTTCCTGGAATTCCATGAGGCGTTGCTTGCGCTCCTCGCGGATCTCCTGCGGCACCGGATCCGGCAGCTCGTTGGCCTTGGCGCCCTCCACCGGCGAATACGGGAAGCAGCCGACGCGGTCGAGCTGCGCTTCGCCGAGGAAGTCGAGCAGTTCGTTGAACTCGCCTTCCGTCTCACCCGGGAAACCGGAGATGAAGGTGCTGCGGATCGTCAGGTCCGGGCAGATCTCGCGCCAGCGCTTGATGCGCGCGAGGTTGTTCTCGGAACTCGCCGGCCGCTTCATCAGCTTGAGGATGCGCGGGCTGGCGTGCTGGAACGGCACGTCGAGGTAAGGCAGCACCTTGCCGTCCGCCATCAGCGGGATGATGTCGTCGACGTTGGGGTACGGATACACGTAGTGCAGGCGCACCCACACGTCGAGCTCCGACAGTGCGGAGCACAGGTCGTAGAGCTTGGTCTTGTACGGCTTGCCGTTCACGAAACCGGTGCGGTACTTGACGTCCACGCCGTAGGCGCTGGTGTCCTGCGAGATGACGAGGATCTCCTTCACGCCGGCCTTCACCAGCGCCTCGGCCTCGCGCATCACCTCATGGATGGGGCGCGACACCAGGTCGCCACGCATCGACGGAATGATGCAGAAGGTGCAGCGGTGATTGCAGCCTTCGGAAATCTTCAGGTAGGCGTAGTGGTCCGGCGTCAGGCGCACGCCCTGCGGCGGCACGAGATCGGTGAAGGGATCGTGCGGCTTGGGCAGGTGGGTATGCACCGCCATCATCACTTCGTCCGTGGCGTGCGGCCCGGTGACGGCCAGCACCTTCGGATGCACCTGCTCGACGACGCCCTGCCCGGTGGCGGCATCCTTCCGCGCGCCAAGACAGCCGGTCACGATGACCTTGCCGTTCTCCTTGAGCGCCTCGCCGATGGCGTCCAGCGACTCCTCGACCGCCGCATCGATGAAGCCGCAGGTGTTCACGATCACCAGATCGGCGCCGTCGTACTGCTTGGCCACTTCATAGCCTTCCGCACGCAGGCGGGTGAGGATGCTCTCGGAGTCCGAAGAGGCCTTCGGGCAGCCGAGTGAAACGAAGCCCACGCGCGGCACGGACGGGGAAATAACCTTGCTCAAGACGAACTACCTTCCGGAAAACAAAACGGGCGTCGCCGGATGGCCACGCCCCTTGCAGATAAGTGCTTATTTTAGCAGGCTAATTGGAGATCAAAAAACCGGTCGTCCAAAAACGAAGACGGCGCACCGGGCGCCGTCTCCTGATCTGCCGCGACAGACGTTTATTTCTTGTCCTTGGGCGGGAACTGGAAGCCCGTGAACATGTTGCGCGTCTGGCTCTCGATCTGGTCCTGCATCTGCGTGAACATGCGTTTGCTCTGTTCCATGTAGGCCGTCATCATGCTGTTGAGCGCCGGCCCCTGGAAGTTGAGGAACTGCATCCACAGGTCCTTGCCGAGCGGGCTGTTCTCGCCGTACATGGACTTGGTCTGCTCCTGCAGCTTCGCCTGCATTTCCGTGAAGGCGTGGATGTTGTTCTCCAGGTAGCGCCCCATGAAACCCTGCATCGCGTTGCCGTAGAAGCGGATCATGTGGGACAGCAGATCGCTGGTGAACATCGGCGTGCCGCCCGACTCTTCCTCCAGGATGATCTGCAGCAGGATGCTGCGCGTCAGGTCGTCGCCACTCTTGGCGTCGATGACCTGGAACTCCTCCTGCCCCAGCACCAGGTCACGGACGTCAGCCAGGGTGATGTAGCAGCTGGAAGCCGTGTCGTAGAGACGACGGTTCGGGTATTTCTTGATGAGTCGAGGATGCTGCTCCGCCATGTCCTGGTTCCTCCAGAGTGGTTTGGGGGCACTCCATGCCTGCCGCACTTCGCTGCGCGGCATTGCAACAGTCGGCGCGATACTACTTTCGTATTAGCCGTTTTGCCAGCGGCATCGCGTCCGGCGAGCCATTTTTGCTGCGGCTCATGCTGCAGATTATAGCAGCGCACAAAAGTCGGCCCCGCAGCATTGGCGGGGCCGAGACTTTTTTGGCAATGCCTACGGGTTAACACATCTGCGCATCAGCACATGTGCAGACCACCGTTGATGTTGATGGTTGCACCGGTGATGTAACCCGTCTTGTCGGAGGCCAGGAAGGCGCACAGGTCGCCGATTTCTTCCGGCTTGCCCAGGCGTCCGGCCGGCACCTGCGCGACGATCTGGGCACGTACTTCTTCCTTGATCGCCATGACCATGTCGGTGCCGATATAGCCCGGCGCAATGGCGTTGACCGTCACGCCCTTCTTGGCGACTTCCTGTGCCAGCGCCTTGGTGAGGCCCAGGATGCCGGCCTTGGCAGCCGAGTAGTTGGCCTGGCCGAACTGACCCTTCACGCCGTTGACCGAGGAGATGTTGATGATGCGACCGAAGCCGCGCTCGGCCATCGCCGGCAGCACGGGATGGGTAATGTTGAAAACGGAATCGAGGTTGGTGGACAGCACCGCATCCCAGGCGCTCTTCTCCATCTTGCGGAACATGGAGTCGCGGGTAATGCCGGCGTTGTTCACGATGCAGTCGATCTGGCCGATCTCGGCTTCGATCTTCTTGATCATCGCGGCGCACTGGTCGTAGTCGGTGACATCGGCCTCACCGGCGTAGACGTCGAAGCCCTCGGCCTTCATCTTGGCCAGCCATTCGTCCTTGGGGGGGAAGTCCGGCAGGCAGTTGGCCACGACCTTCCAGCCGTCGTTTGCCAGCGCCTTGCAGATTGCCGTACCCAGACCGCCCATGCCGCCGGTCACAAGCGCTACGTTCTTCGCCATTTTGATCACCTCGCTCGATTGATAACGGACACCACGTGGGGGAACGGGTGCCCGACCGTGCATCGCGGCACATGCCGCGATGCTCAATACATGTGCTGCCCCCCGTTGATCGAAATGTTGCCGCCGGTGACGAAGGCCGCTTCGTCGGAGGCGAGATACGCCACCAGGCCGGCAATCTCTTCCGGCTTGCCCAGGCGGGTGATGGGGATCTGCGGCAGGATCTTCGATTCGAGGATCTCCTGCGGGATCGCCTTCACCATCTTCGTGCCGATGTAGCCGGGCGAGATGGTGTTGACCGTCACACCGTGCTTGGCCACTTCCAGCGCCAGCGCCTTGGTGAAGCCGTGCATGCCTGCCTTGGCTGCCGAATAGTTCGTCTGACCGAACGCGCCCTTCTGGCCGTTCACCGAGGACACGTTGATGACGCGTCCCCACTTGCGTTCCACCATGCCGTCCATGACCTGCTTGGTCATGTTGAACACCGAGTCCAGGTTGGTGTGGATCACCGAATCCCAGTCGGCCTTGGTCATCTTCTTGAAGGTCATGTCGCGCGTGATGCCCGCGTTGTTGACCAGCACATCGATGGGGCCGACCTCCTTCTGCACCTTTTCCACGCAGGCGTGGCAGGAGTCGAAGTCCGTCACGTCGCAGGCGTAGGCCCTGAAGCCGTAACCCAGGTTGTGCATGTCCGTCAGCCACTGCTGATGGCTCGTGTTGTTGGGCGAATGCGTGGTGACCACCTTGTAGCCCAGCGCCGACAGCTTGATACAGATTGCCTCACCGAGGCCGCCCATGCCCCCGGTTACCAGTGCAATGCGAACCATCCAGATCCCCTTTGATTGGTGTGTTGCGGTTGTTGTATGCCGGTGGGTTGTCTGCGCGGGCCCCGGCTCGTTCCCGCATTTTTCGACACCTGCCTGCAGGCCCTCGCACGACGCTGTGCGAGGGCCTGCAGGCAGCCGTTCAGATGCGTTCCTTGACGTAGCGGCCTGGCGCCCGTTCGATCATCTTGTGCTCACGGCTGCCCAGGCGCGCGCGCGGCTCCACGCTCTTGCCACTGCGCGCCTTCAGCCACTCCATCCAGTGCGGCCACCAGCTGCCCGGCTTTTCCGTCGCGCTGCCGAACCATTCGTCCGCTGTCATCGAGGCGCCATCGCCCACCCAGTGGCTGCGCTTGTTCTTGGAGGCCGGGTTCACCACGCCTGCGATGTGGCCGCTGGCCCCCAGCACGAAGGTGGTGTCGCCGCCCAGCAGGCGGCGGCCGAGGTAGGAGGTCTTCCACGGCACGATGTGGTCTTCGCGGCAGGACAGGAAATACGTCGGGCAGTCGATGCGTCCCAGGTCCACCGGCTGGCCCAGCATGCTCAGCTTGCCCGGCACGCGCAGGTTGTTTTCCAGGTAGGTATTGCGCAGGTACCAGGCGGCGAACGGACCCGGCAGGTTGGTGGAGTCGGAGTTCCAGTACAGCAGGTCGAAGGCGGTCGGCTTGTTGCCCTTGAGGTAGTTGTCGACCACGTAGTTCCACACCAGGTCGTTGGGACGCAGGCTGGAAAACACGTTGGACAACTCGCGCCCCGCCATCAGGCCGCGACGGCCGATCGTGGCCTCCTTCGACGCCACCGAATGCTCATCCACGAAGCACGCGATGTCCCCGGTTTCCGTGAAATCGAGCAGCGCGGTCAGCAGCGTCATGCTTTCCACCGGATCCTCACCACGCGCACGTGCCACCGCGATCGCGCTGGCCGTCAGCGTGCCGCCGATGCAGAAGCCCAGGACGTTGGGCTTGTCGACGCGGGTGATTTCGCGCACGACCTGCAGGCCTTGCAACACGCCGTGCTCCACGTAGTCGTCCCAGGTCAGGTGCGCGTGTTCGGCCTGCGGGTTGCGCCAGCTGACGAGGAAGGCCGGGACGCCCTGCTCCACGATGTAGCGGACGTAGGAATTCTCGGGTTGCAGGTCGAGGATGTAGTACTTGTTGATGCACGGCGGGACGATCAGCAGCGGACGCTCCGTCACCTTGTCGGTGGTCGGCGTGTACTGGATGAGCTGCATGACGTCGTTTTCGTAGACGACCGCACCCGGCGTCGTGGCGAGGTTGCGACCCACTTCGAAAGCGGTGTCGTCGGTCATGGAGATGCGCCCCTTCTCCATGTCGCCGATGAGGTTCATCAGGCCCTGCGTGATGCTCTCCCCCTTGGTCTCCAGCGCACGCTGGATGAATTCGGGATTGGTCGCCGCGAAGTTGGCCGGGCTCATGGCGTCGATGTATTGCCGCGTCAGGAACTGGATGCGGTTCTTGGCCTGGCGGTCCGCCACCGGCAGTGAATCGGCAACCGCACTGAGGAACTGCGCGTTCAGGAGATACGACTGGCGGATGTAGTCGAAGACGGGACTGGCACCCCAGTGCTCGGACACGAAGCGGCGGTCTCCCGCGGCCGGTTTGACGATCGGCTCGGCCGGCTCACCGGGCCTCGACTGCGTCATGCTTGCCCACAACTGCGCATGGCGGTTCATGTGTTCACGCTGGAGCGCGGCCAGCTTCTCGGCGTCGACGGGCAGCGGCAACGCGCTGCCGGAAGGAGCGGCTCCAGCCTGCGACCACTGCTCCAGAAAGCCCTGCATCATTGCCTGTCCCGCTTTCAGCATGCCTTCGAGTGCGGGATTCGAGTAAGTCTGGTTCATCGTGATCTCAGTCCGTCGGGAATCGTTTCTGCGGCGGCGTTGGCCCGCCCTCGTATCATAGAGCGACCTTGCGGTCGATTTTTGCATCGCACAATTTCAGCGTCAAGAAAGCAGCTTCGGCTTTACGCGCACTGCGTTCAGGCTGCTGTAACGCCCTGGTCATCATGTACATCATTGCAATCGGCTGGCTGTTCTGCGCCCTGATGTTTGCCGTCGGCTCGGATTCCATCGTTGCCGCCGTATTCACTTTCCTTTTCTGGGGGCCGCTGCCGCTGGCCCTGTTCATCTATCTCTTCAGCGGTCGCGTCCGGCGCGAGCGCGCCGCTGCACGGGAGCGCGAGGAGGACGAGGACCACAAAGCAGGTTGAATGCCAGACTGGCCGGACATCGTTTGCGTCAAGGACTTGCCATCGCCGTGTCGGGAATCGCAGACGCTGGCGTGAGCCAGATCAGTGCAGCCATGCGGCCGGTCGCGCCATCGCGGCGATAGGAAAAGAATGCGTCGGGCTCGCTGACCGTACACCGGTCGCCGCCATACACCGCATCCGCCGGCACGCCGATGTCATGCAGCCGCTGGCGAGCCAGCAGATAGATGTCAGCGAACCACTTGTCTTCCAGGCCAGAACGGAACGCAGCTTCGGCGCGCTCGTTATGCGCCATGAAGGCTGAACGCACCTCGCCACCTACCTCGAATGCCGTCGGCCCGATGGCAGGCCCGAGAAAGGCCATCAACGTCTGGGGTGGCACACCCATCTCTGCGACACAGCGCTCTATGACGCCCGCGCAAAGCCCGCGCCATCCGGCGTGTGCAGCAGCCACCACGCTGCCCTGGCGATCACAGAGCAGCACCGGCAGGCAGTCGGCTGTCATGACCGCACACACCTGTCCGGGCCGGTGGCTGACCGCGGCATCCGCCACTGGCACGGAGGACGCTTGCGTAGTCGAATCGACGCGGCAGATCTCGATGCCATGCACCTGTTGCAGCCAGCGTGGCGTGCCTGGCAGCAGGGCCGTGACGCGCTTGCGGTTCTCGGCGACGTCGCCGGGATTGTCACCAACGTGATCCCCCAGATTCAGGGAGGCAAAGGGTGGCTGGCTCACACCTCCTGCGCGCGTCGTCACCCAGGCTCCGACATTCGGAGGACAGGGCCAGGCTGGTGCGAACCCGCTGGGCAGCATGCTCATCCACCCCTCCTCAACTGCGCCATGAGTTCCTCGATGTCGGCAGCCAGTGGCACTTCCCATTGCATGCGCTGCCCGGTGTCCGGATGCTCCAGCCCCAGCCGGAACGCATGCAGGGCCTGACGCGCAAGGCCATGTGCCAACGCCGTGCTGCGTCGGTTGCCATAGACAGGATCACCCAGTAGCGGATGATCGACATGCGCCATGTGAACGCGGATCTGGTGCGTGCGCCCCGTCTCGAGCGAACACGTCACCCGCGCCGCACCCGCAAACTGCTCGACCACCTCGTAGCGCGTGCGCGCGTCGCGGCCATTGCTCACGACCGCCATCTTCGTGCGATGCGTCGGATGGCGACCGATAGGGGCATCCACCGTGCCGCGCGCCTGGGGTGTGCCTAATACGATAGCGGCATAGTCGCGTCTGACACTGCGCGCCTGCAGCTGCCGCACCAGTTGCGTCTGCGCCGGCAGCGTCTTCGCAACCACCATCAAGCCGGACGTCTCCTTGTCCAGCCGATGCACGATGCCCGCCCGCGGGATCTCCGCTGCGGCTGCAGAGTGTGCGAGCAAACCGTTCAACAAGGTTCCGCTCCAGTTTCCACTCCCAGGGTGCACCACCAGGCCGGCGGGCTTGTTCAGGACGATGATGTGCGCATCCTCGAACACCACGTCGAGCGGAATCGCCTCCGGCGCGTGCGATTGCTCGGCCTCGGGCATATCCTCGGCGATCGCCAGCAGCTCATTGCCATGCAGGCGCTGCTTCACGTCGGTCAGCACGACGCCTCTGCAGCTGACACGGCCCTCACGGATCCAGCCCTGCAGGCGGCTGCGCGAATGCTCGGACAGCATTTCAGCCAGGCCCACGTCAAGCCGCTTGCCGGCCAGCACTTCGCTGACCTGCAAGCTACGAGGGGGGGTTGAAGGGCTTCCGCTATAATCCTCGTCGGAATCTTCAGGTAGTGTCGGAATGAACAAGCTCACCCGCGCCAGTTTACCGGTAGTCATTGCAGCCTGTATCTCGGCTTGCAGCAGTACGCCCAAGGTTAACGAATCCAGCAACCCCGCAGAGCTCTATACCGCGGCCAAGGAAGAACTGGTCAGCGGCAACTACTCGGGGGCTGTCGAAGCCTACGAGCGCCTGGAGGCGCGCTTTCCGTACGGGCGTTACGCGCAGCAAGCCCAGCTCGAGGTTGCCTACGCGTATTACCAGCAGCGCGAGCTGGGCTCCGCGATTGCCGCCTGCGACCGCTTCATCAAGCTCAACCCCAACCACCCGAGCGTCGACTACGCCTACTACCTCAAGGGCCTGTCTCTGGAGAACGCGGATCGTGGCTGGATGAGCTGGCTGTCCCGTGAAGACATGTCGGAACGCGACCCCAAGGCCACGCAGGAAGCCTTCGAGTCCTTCCGCGAAGTCGTCACACGCTATCCCAGCAGCCGTTACGCGCCCGATGCGCGCAAGCGCATGGAAACAGCGGTCGCCGGCCTTGCCAATCACGGCCTCGTCGTGGCGCGGTACTACCTCAACCGCCGCGCGCCGCTAGCCGCCGCGAACAGGGCCCAAGCGCTCATCAAGACCTACCCCGGCTCAGCCTCAACCGAAGAAGCTCTGGGCATCATGATCACCGCTTACGGTGAACTGGGCCTGCAGTCACTCCAGGATGATGCGCGTCGTGTGCTGAAGCTGAACTATCCCAACAGCCGATTCATGAATGGCGTTTCGAAAAGCTGAAACCCGGGTGGATGAGAAAACGGCGCTGCAATTTTTGCAGCGCCTTTTTTATGCCACCAATCCGCAATCTCCGAAGTAAATCGCCTCAGCAGAATTCATTGAAGCGGCGCCGCGCCCTGATCATTGGGGTGGTTTCTGCGTGTCGCTGGAGGAGGTTGAGTTCTGGCAGGGTCGCGCGAGTCGGTTGCA
>NZ_JAYXHR010000003.1:0-565007 GCF_036017065.1 Uliginosibacterium sp. H1 | reverse complement strand
TTACACACCCCTTTCAGATCGTCAAGCAATTTCGCAAATTATTTTTTACTGCTGAATTTGCTAACCGCCAACTTCCTCCCCACTGCGAACCCGGTGCCGCTTTCGCGACTCCCGCTTGCTCAGCAGCAGAGAGGCGAGATTATGGACAACGGATTACGGTGAGTCAACCCCTGTTTCGCGACAATCAACAAAACGGTCGGTCGGTGATCAGCGGAAGCCCGCCCAGTCGAAGATCTTCTGGGCCTGGACGACCGTCTTTGCGAGCTGGCCGACTTGCAGGTTGTCAGCCTTGAAGCCGCCCAGTGCCTCGAGCGCCGGGTTCCTGGCCTTGACCGTAGGCACTGCGGGCCATTCGTTGTTGCCGTCCGCGAAGTAGATCTGCGCCTCGTCGGAAGCCAGGTATTCAAGGAACCTCACCGCAGCCTGCTTGTGGGGTGCGTGCTTGAGCATGCCACCGCCCGAGATATTGATGTGGGTTCCCCAGGTTTTCTGGTTGGGCCAGACGATCGAGAGGGATTCCGCGGCCTTGCGCTCATCGGGTTTGTCCGAGCGCATGAGCCGAGCCAGATAGTAGGTATTGCTGACCGCGACCGCGCATTCACCTGCGGCGACGGCCTTGAGCTGGTCGATGTCGCCCCCCTTGGGCTGACGCGCCAGATTCGCCACCAGGCCTTTGGCCCAGGCTTCCGTCGCTGCCTCCCCGTTATGGGCAATCATCGCGGCGCCCAGCGACAGGTTGTAGGGGTGGCTGCCGGAACGGATGCAGACCTTGCCCTTCAAGGCTGGCTTGGCAAGATCCTCGTAGGTCTGGAGGTCTTCGAGCTTGGCCAGTGCCTTGTTGTAGACGATGACGCGTGCGCGGGTGGAGTAGGAGTACCAGTCCGCCGTGCGGAGGTTGGCGGGGATGCGCTCTTCGAGGAGTTTCGACCTGATTGGCGCGAAGATGCCCATTTCGTCTGCCTTGGCCAGCCGGGACGCATCCACGGTGATGAACACGTCGGCCGGGCTGTTGGCGCCTTCGTTGCGGATGCGTTCGAGGAGCTGGTCTTCCTGCCCTTCGATCCGGTTGATGCGTATGCCGGTGGCGCGCTCGAAGTTCTTGTAGAGCGCTTCGTCGGTCTGGTAGTGCCGGGCTGTGTACAGATTGAGTACGGTATCAGCTGCCATGACGGGCGCGCTCGCAGCAAGCAGCGCCGCGGCTAGCGGAAGGAGACGGAGGATCATGAAAGGGGCTTTCCTGGAACGTCGGAACAATGGTCGGCGGAACATGGCCCGCGAAACAAGGGACCGTCGCAGGCCGACGGGCGATGGTACAAATCGACTCCGGACGGTGCAAACAGTTCTCGGCACCCCGGCCCGCCGCGCCCAATCGGGCAGCATCGATCTTCCGAAACCTTGGTCTGCCGCGGCCTTTTGGGGATTTGAGCTAATATCGGGCGCATTCCTTGGCCCAGACGGAAGTCAGCGCGTGTCCCTGCTTCGTTTCGCAGCCCCCAGCCTTGTCGCCAGCCTGCTCGTGGCGTGTTCGCCGACAAGCGTCAAACCTTCCGTCCAGCACCATATTGCGGCCCCGACGGCGCAATCCGCGCCAGCGGCCAACGACATTCCTCCCCCTGTTTCCCGCAGCCTGAGCCTGCCGCCGCCGCGCGCACAAGCCAAGCCGGAAACCTACTCGGTGGTCGTCAACAACGTGAAGGTGCAGGATCTTCTGTTCGCGCTGGCCCGGGACGCCCGGGTCAATGTCGACATCCACCCCGGCATCAGCGGCACCATCACCCTCAATGCGCTGGACCAGACCCTGCCGCAACTGCTGACCCGCATTGCGCGCCAGACCGACATGCGTTTCGAGCTGGACGGGCCGAACCTGGTGGTGATGCCGGACGCCCCCTACCTGCGCAACTACAAGGTGGACTACGTCAACCTGAACCGGGACGCCAGCAGCTCGGTATCCATCGCCTCACAGGTCGGCTCGGCCAACACCTCCAGCGGCAGTGGCGGCAACCAGCAGACGGCCACCGCGTCAGGCAACAGCTCCCAGTCGCGCATCGACAACTCGTCGAAGAACCGCTTCTGGGAATCCCTGGTCCAGAACATGAAGGATCTGCTGCGCGAAACGGACAAGATCTTCCCCGAAGGCAAGGGCGAGACAACCATCCAGCAGACCAGCAGCCAGTCGCTGAGCCCGCTGGCCACCTCAGCCATCACGGCCGCGCTCGGGCAGAACGCCGCGCCCAACAGCCCCTCGCCCGCGACCATGCTGGGCTCCAGTGCCAATGAAAGCACGACGGTGCGCACGGTGACCTTCCGCGAAGCGGCCTCCGTGATCGCCAACATCGAGACCGGCGTGCTGTCGGTACGCGCCACCTCGCGCCAGCACGAGAAGATCCAGGAGTTCCTCGACAAGGTGTCTTCGCGCGCGCGCCGGCAGGTGCTGATCGAAGCCACCATCGCCGAGGTGCAGCTTTCGCAGAACTACCAGCAGGGCATCAACTGGAGCACGCTGAACCTCTTCGATACCGGCCTGCGCATCGTGCAGGGCGCCGCGGGCGCCTTGAGTGCGCCGCCGTCCTCGTTCATCGAACTCGGCTACACCTCGCGCGGCGGCAACTTCGACGGCGCCATCAAGCTGCTGGAGTCCTTCGGCAACGTGAAGGTGCTGTCCAGCCCTAAGCTGTCGGTGCTGAACAACCAGAGTGCCGTCCTGAAGGTGGTGGATGACAACATCTACTTCACCATCGATGTCGACGAGCGCGAGGGCAACCAGAACGCCCAGGCGCGCACCATCTACACCACCACCGTGCATTCCGTGCCGGTCGGGCTGGTCATGAACATCACGCCGCAGATCGGCGACGACGACGACATCACGCTCGGTGTGCGCCCGACCTTGTCGCGGGTCATCGGCCAGGCGGTCGATCCGAATCCGGTGCTCAAGGACAAAGGCATCGTCAATACGATCCCGATCATCCGCGCCCGCGAGATGGATTCCGTGATGCGCGTCGGCAACGGCAACATCGCGGTGCTGGGCGGCCTGATGGAAGACCTGCTCGACAACAGGACGGATGCGGTGCCCGGCATCTCATCGCTGTCCTTCATCGGCGGCCTGTTCCAGAACCGCAACGACACCCAGCGCAAGACCGAGCTGGTAATCTTCATCCGCCCGACCATCGTGCGCGACGCAAGCATGGTGGGCGACTACGCGGCGCAGCGCGGCGCGCTCCCGCGCAGTGACTACTTCGAGCATCTCGTCGGTCCGGACCGTATCCCGCCCCTGCCCGACCGGGCCGGAGGCAAGACACCGTGAGCCTGCTGATCGACGCGTTGAAGCAGGCCGAAGCGCAACGCAGGCAGGCGCAACAGGCCAGCGATCCCGGCCTGCGGCTCGAACCCCTTGCCACGCCGATCGCAGCGCCGGCACCGGTCGGCGAGCCCACCGGGCTTGATCCGGTCGATCCCCCTGCCGCTCCGCGCGCCACTCCAGCCCGCGCGCCGCAGGCAAGCCCGGCCAGCCGCGCCGCCACGCGCGAAGTGTTCGCCGTCAAGGAACCCGGCGGACGTCACCTGCCATTGATCGTTGCCGGCGTCGGCCTGCTGGCGCTGGCACTCGGTGCCGCGTATGTCTGGTGGTCAATCCAGCCGCGCGGTGGCATGCAACTCGGGCCGGCGCTCGCGTCCTCATCGCCATCCGGCACGCAGGTAGCACTGCCCGCGCCGCCGGTGGAACCGGCCTTCGCACCACCCGCACCCGCCGTGGAGCCGGCGCCGCAAACCGCCCCGCCTTCCTCCGGCACACTCACCAACCGGCCGCGCGAGAACACAGGCACGCAAACCGCACCCGCCTCGACGCAGGCCGACACCGGTGACGCGCCCGTGATCGCGCTCAAGCGCGGCGGCGCAACGAATGCAACGCCACAGGCGAGCACCAGCCAGCGCGCCTACCAGGCCTACCAGGACGGCCATTTCGACCAGGCCCTGACGCTGTACCGCGAAGCCCTGCGGCAAGAGCCGCGCAATACCGACGTGCTCGATGCGCTCGCCACGCTCGCCCTGCGCGCAGGCCGCCCGGACGAAGCCGAGCGGATGCTCCGCCAGAGCCTGTCCGTGGATCCGCGCAACGCCTACGCCAGCGCACAGCTCGCGCTCATTTACGGCGAAGGCGACAGCACCGCCGCCGAAAGCCGCCTGCGCAGCCTGGTCGCCGCGCAACCGGAATCCGCCGCCGCGCACTTCGCACTGGGCAGCCTGCTGGCACGCCAGGCGCGCTGGCGCGAGGCGCAGCAAAGCTTCTTCCAGGCCCATACGCTGGACGTCGACAACCCCGACTTCCTCTACAACCTGGCCATCAGCCTGGATCAGTTGCAGCAGCTGCCGCTGGCCCGCCAGTTCTACCAGCGGGCCCTGGCAGCCGCCGCGGGACGCAGTGCCAGCTTCGATCCGCGTGCCCTGCAAACCCGCCTGCAGACCCTGAGCACGCCGGCTGCACAGTAGCCCGCAGCCCACCATGAATGCGCCTTCCGCACGCCAGCCCCTCGGCCAACTGCTGATCTCGCAAGGCCTCATCAGCGACGACCAGCTGCGCATCGCGCTGCATGAGCAGGCCCACACCAACCTGCCGCTCGGCAAGCTGCTGGTGCAGCTGGGCTTCCTGTCCGAAGCCACCTTGCGCGACGCGCTGTCGCAATCGCTGGACAAACAGAGCGTCGACCTCGGCCATGCGATTGCCGACCCGGAAGCGCTCGCCCTGGTGCCGATGGAGGTCGCCAAACGCCACCGCCTGTTGCCGCTGCGCTGGGAGCAGGAGGAGCTGCGCCTGACCGTCGCGCTGGCCGACGTCGACGACGTGGTGGCGCTGGACCGCTTGCGCGCCCTGCTGCCGGAAGATGCCGAGATCGACAGCCTGCTCGCCGGCGAGAGTGACCTCGCCCGCGCCATCGACCAGTACTACGGCTTCGAGCTGTCCATCGACGGCATCCTCACCGAGATCGAAACCGGCGAAGTCGACTATCGCGCCCTGGCCGCGTCCAGCGACGAGTACAGCCAGCCGGTGGTGCGCCTGATCGACGCCCTGCTGGCCGATGCGGTGAAGCGCGAAGCCTCCGACATCCACTTCGAGCCCGAGGCCAGCTTCCTGCGCGTGCGCTACCGCATCGACGGCCTGCTGCGACAGATCCGCGTCCTGCACAAGAGCTACTGGCCGGCCATGGCCGTGCGGGTGAAGGTCGTGGCGGGGATGAACATCGCCGAGAGCCGCGCGCCGCAGGACGGCCGCATCTCGCTGAACATCCGCGGCCGCGAGATCGACTTCCGGGTGTCCTCGCAGCCGACCATCCACGGCGAGAACGTGGTGCTGCGCGTGCTGGATCGCCAGAAGGGCATCGTGTCGCTGGACAAGCTGGGACTGACCGACACCCAGCTCGAACTCATGAAGCTGATGATTGCGCGACCGGAAGGCATCGTGCTGTTCACCGGCCCCACCGGCAGCGGCAAGACCACCACGCTGTATTCGATCCTGGGTCACATCAACGCGGAGGGCATCAACATCATGACCCTCGAAGACCCGGTCGAGTACCCGATGCCGATGATCCGCCAGACCTCGGTGTCCGAAGCCAGCAAGCTGGACTTCGCCAACGGCATCCGCTCGATGATGCGGCAGGACCCGGACGTCATCCTGGTCGGTGAAATCCGTGATGCGGAAACCGCCGAGATGGCTTTCCGCGCCGCCATGACCGGCCACCAGGTGTACTCCACGCTGCACACCAATTCCGCCATCGGCGCGATTCCGCGGCTGCAGGACATCGGCATCCTGCCGGACATCATGGCCGGCAACATCATCGGCGTGGTGGCGCAGCGCCTGGTGCGCAAGCTGTGCCCGCACTGCCGACGCGGTCGCCCGCCGGAACCCTACGAGTTGCGCCTGCTGGGCGTCAGCACCGAGCGGCCGGTCACGACGCTCTACGACCCGGTGGGCTGCACGCGGTGCGACTTCCAGGGCTACCGCGGACGCATGGCGGTCATGGAACTGATGCGCATGGACGCGGACATCGACGAACTGATTGCCCGCCGCGCCACCTACCGCGAAGTGCGCAACGCCGCCCGCGCCAAGGGCTTCCGCACGCTGGCCGAGGACGGCCTGCGCCGCGTGCTGGAAGGCAGCACCTCGCTGGACGAACTGGCGCGCGTCGTCGACCTGACCGAACGCATGGTCAGCGCGGAGCACTGAGGGGCGCCGCGCGATGCCCATCTTTTCGTACAAGGCGATGGACAACGCCGGCCACACGGTGCGCGGCGAGATGGAGGCCATCAACGTCATCGACCTGGAAATGCGCCTCAAGCGCATGGAACTGGATTTCATCAACGGCGCACCGGCACGACGCCACCTCGCACTGGGCGGCCAGATCCCGGTGCGCGAGCGCATCCATTTCTGCTTCCACCTCGAGCAGCTCACGCGCGCCGGCGTGCCACTGATCGAAGCCCTGGCCGACCTGCGCGATTCCACCGAGCACCCGCGCTTTCGCGAAGTGATCGCCAGCGTGGTGGAGAGCATCGAGGGCGGCCGCACGCTGTCGCAGGCACTGGCGGAACACAGCCGCGTCTTCGACGGCGTGTTCTGCGCACTGGTGCGGGCGGGTGAGGCCAGCGGCAACCTGCCGGACGTGCTGCGCGAACTCACCGAGTCGCTCAAGCGGCAGGACGAGCTGACCTCCTTCACCAAGAAGCTGCTGATCTACCCGAGCATCGTGGCGCTGGTGACGGTCGGCGCGGTGTTCGTCGCCATGATCTTCGTGGTGCCGGAACTCTCGCGGCTGTTCCGCTCCACCGGCCAGGCCCTGCCCCTGCAAACGCAGATCCTCGTCGCGCTGTCGGACTTCATGGTCGCCTGGTGGCCGGCCGTGATCTTCGGCGCCGCCGCCGGCGTGGTCGGGCTGGCGATGGCGATCGCCAGCAACCCGCGCGTGGCCTACCGCTGGGACCGCACAAAACTGGCTGCGCCGCTCTTCGGGGACGTGTATCGCAAGATCATCCTGTCGCGCTTCGCCACGCTGTTCGCGATGATGTACACCTCCGGCATCTCCATCATCGACACCGTGCGCGTGGCCCAGGACGTGGTGGGCAACCGCGTGGTGCGCAACGCGCTGGAACGCGTCGAGCAGCTGATCGCCGAAGGCCACAACGTGACCGCCGCCTTTTCGGCCAGCGGCCTGTTCCCGCCGCTGGTCATCCGCATGCTGCGGGTGGGCGAGCACACCGGTTCACTGGAACAGGCGCTGCACAACGTCGGTTACTTCTACGACCGCGACGTGCGCGAATCCATCGGCCGCCTGCAGGCGGCGCTGGAGCCCCTGCTGATCCTGATCCTGGGCGCACTCATGCTGTGGGTGGCCCTGTCGGTGCTGGGGCCGATCTACGACGTCATTACCAAGATGAAAGTCTGAGAGCCGACGGCAATGAGCAAACGCTGGCTGCACCTGGTCGACCACAGCGGCATCTACTGCTACCGCATCGATGGCGCACACCTCACGCTGGCCGACTATTTCCCGGTGGATGAAGAGGGACAACTCGGCTTTGGCTACTGGGTGCAGCAACGCCCCCGCGGCGACATCCACAGCCTGGTCGTCGACCTGCCCGACGAGGGTTTCCACCTCGACCCTATCCCCTACGTGATCGGCGCCGACCGCAAGGCGCTGATCCAGCGCAAGCTGGTGCAGCACTTCTTCGGCTCTCCCTATGCCACCGCCATCTCGCTGGGACGGGAAAAAACCGGCCGCCGCGACGAGCGCGTGCTCTTCGCCGCCATCACCCGGCCTGCCGCCATCGAGCCCTGGCTGACGGTGCTGCGCAGCGCCGGTGCGGCCCTGCGCGCGGTGCACGCCGTGCCCCTGCTGACCCGCGACCTGCTCGCCGGCCTCAAGCTGCCGGAGACCCGCGGCTTGGTCATCGCCCTGTCGCCCAGCGGCATCCGCCAGCTCTATTTCGACGACGGCCAGTTGCGCTTCGCCCGCCTGTCCCCGGCGCCTGACGGCCCCTATGCCAACTGGGGTCCGGATTGCCTGCGCGAGGCACGCAAGACCTACCAGTACATCAGCGCCCAGCGGTGGATACCACGCAACAACCCGCTCACCGTCTACGTGCTGGCCTGCCGCAACGAAGAGCAGGCCCTGACGCCACAGCTTGCCGGTGGCGAGCCGCTGGACTTCCAGACGGTGGCCCTCGAATCGGTCTTCCAGCGCCTGTCCGTCCGGGAGCCGGTGACGGACTCCAACAGCCGTGCGCTGTTCCTGCGGCTGGCGCAGCGCGCCCGCGCCGAACCCCAGCTCGCCCCGGAAAGCGAGCGTCGCTACTTCCGCGTCTGGCAGGCACGCAGTGCCGTCTTCGCGGCCGGCATGCTGGCCCTGTTCGGCTTCGGACTGGCCGCTGGCAAAGCCTGGTTCGACGCACGCGAGCTGCGCTTGCACGCGCAGGAAACCCGCCTCGACACCCAGCGCGAGGAACGCCGCTACGACCAGTTGCTGGCCAGTCTCCCCAAGTTGCCAGCACCGCTGGACACCCTGCGAGGGGTGGTCGACAACCTCGACCAGGTCGCCGCCCAACGCAACGGGCCGCGTCCGCTTCTGGCCCTCCTGTCGCAATCCCTGGAGCGCTTCCCGGACGTCGAACTGCAGCGCCTGGACTGGCAGGCCGGCCCCCGTGGCGACGGCCCAACCGGGACCACGCCCGCCACCACCACCAGCCCGCATGCCGTCAACGAGAGCAGCCTCGTCGTCGAAGCCAGCCTGCCCGAGGGTTCGGCCGGTGATCCTCGCGGCGCCATCGAGCGCATCCGCGCCCTGGTGGCCGACCTCCAGCAGAACCCAGGCATCGAGGTCAGCCGCCTGCGCCAGCCCTTCGACATCGAATCCGACAAGACGCTGAAGAGCGACAGCAACAGCGCGCGCAGCCGCCCGCAGTTCAGCTTCCAGATCACCAGCCGCCCACCGGCTGCGGCCGCCGCGAGCCAGGCCGGAGGAGCCAGCCGATGAATCCCAACCTCCTGCGCCCGCTGCTGCCCCCCATCCTTTTCGCCGTCGCGATGTGCATCGTCGGCAGCCTGCTGCTGCGCTCCACCCAGCGCGAACTGGACGCCGCCCGCCGCGACGCGCAACAGAGCGAACAGGCGCGCCAGTCCATCCGCACCCGCCTGGCCGACACCCAACGCGACGAAGCGATCATCCGCGCCACCATCCAGCGCTTCGAAACCTGGCGCCAACACGGCCTCATCGGCACCGAACGCCGGCTGGACTGGGCGGACCACCTGCGCGCCGTGCGCGACGACCGACGCCTGCCGCGCCTCATCTACGAGTTGATGCCGCAACGCCCCTTGCGCCGCGCCGACAACACCCCGGTCAGCAGCGACCAGTACAACCTGCAATCCTCGCGCATGCGCCTGGACCTCGGCCTGCTGCACGAAGGTGACCTGCTGCGCGTGCTGGACGACCTGCAGGGCCGCCGCGACGTGCTGGTGGTGCCGCGCGCCTGCAGACTGGAACGCGCGCTGTCCGCCGCGCGCAGCAACCCACGTGAAGTGCCGCCTGCACTGGATGCACACTGCGAGCTAGACTGGATCACCGTCCTGCCTCCAACCCGCGCTGCCTCCGGCTCATGACTCACCGGCCTCCCCGCATGCTGCTGCCGCTCGCCCTGGCCACCCTGCTGGGCAACCCGCTGGCACACGCACAGACACCCGCCGACGACGGCCTCGGCCGCCTGTTCAACACCCCGCAGAAGCGCGCCATCCTCGACGAATTGCGCAGCCGCAACGCCAGCGTGGGGCCGGAACAGCCCATGGACGAAGTGCGCGTCGACGGCATCGTGCGCCGCTCCGGTGGTCCCAGCACGGTGTGGATCAACGGCCGCGCCTACGAACGCGGCACCGCCCCGGTGGCGCGCGTGGGTGAGCGTTCGGTGGATGTGTTCGTGGGCGATGGCAAGCAACGTGAAGTGAAAGTCGGGCAGTCGCTGCGGGTGACTCCCCCCGGAAGCAGCGAACGCTGATCATGCACTGCCGTCGTCCGAGCCAAGGCTACGCCCTGATTGCAGTCTTGCTGGTTGCCAGCACATTGGCCGCGGGCGTTATCGCGACCGGCCTGAACACAAGCCTTCAACGCAGTGACTGGCAGGCGCAACGCGATACGCTGCGCAGCCTGCACGAAGCAAAACTGGCGCTCGTTGCTTACGCGCTTATCGAAGACAACACGCCGGGCACCCTTCCATGTCCAACCGACAGGCTGGACGGCAAGAGCGGCACTTGCGGCAGCCCTGCAACTCAGGGGTTCGGACGCTTGCCCTGGTATTTCCTTGGCATGATGAACGGCCCTGGTGGCACAGGTAACTGCCTGTGGTACGGCTTGTCGGCAGGCCACAAGAACCATGGCAATGTGAGTCAGCGGGGTACCACCAACTACCCTGCGATCAATCCGGGCACGACTGGCAGCCTGTCCCTGGCCCAGAATGATGGCAACCTTGTGGCAGCAGCCGTATTGCTCGCACCCGGCAGTGCACTGGGCAATCAGCTGCGCGGCACGACTGGCAACAATCTTTGCACTGACGGGACAGCTTCCGAATTCCTTGATTCGGCCAACAGCATCGACAACGCCGACGGCAACACAACCTATGTCGGTGCGCCAAACGACGCGTCCTTCAATGACCATGCGATCGCCATCACTGAGCAGGACATCATGCGTCCGCTATTGCGCCGAATCTTGACGACGTTTGCTCCGGCATCGGTGCGGTCCGACCTGAAGAGCCGCATCGATATGACCAGCACGACAGGCAATCTCCGGCAGTTGCGGGAGCTGAACGGCAATACGCTGGCTTTCGATCAATTTCTGCTGAGCGGGGCTCCAGCAACGGCAGCGAATGCCTGTCCCTACAATGCCGACGCAACGCATCCTCCTTTGACGACGAAGCATCCCGTATCCTGGTTGTGCTTCAACGGCTGGTATGAACAGATCTCGTATGAAAGCAGCGGCAGCGACTGGTCGCTGAGTGTTGGTCTTCCCTTGCCGTCCACCTATCGCTGCAAGATGAATGGCAGCACTGGTTCAATCAACTGTGGAACCAATGTCTGATCCCGCACCTGGCAGGGCCGAAAGCGGTTTCACGCTGGCAGAGATCGCCGTCGTGCTCGTAATCATCGCTCTGCTGACCGCTGGCGCCCTGTCAGCTTTCCGCATCCAGAACCAGCGTGCACAGTTTGCCGAGGCACGCGCGCAGCTGGAGGAGGCTCGCCAGGCGCTGATCAACTATGCGGCTGTTACCGGCGCGCTCCCCTGCCCCGACACCAACGAAGACGGACAACAGGATGCCCCGTGTGCAGGTGGTGGATCCATCCGGGGCGACTTACCCTGGCGCCAACTTGCCTTACCCCAGCGAGACACCTGGGGCTCGGTAATCCGCTACGAAGTCCATCGAGACTTCACGGCGACCGCCACGTTGTCCCTCAGCGAACCCGGCAGTGTGGATATCGTCAGCAGGGACGGCACAGGTGCTGACGTAGCTCTGGCCGACCCGGCTGCAGTGGCCTTTGCCATCTGGTCAAGGGGCGCGGACACCAGCGACACGTCCGAAGGCGATACGGAAGTGGTTGCCACGAGCCCGACCAGCGACGATATCGTCGTATGGCTGTCGCGTTTCGTGCTGATCGGCAGGCTGTTGGAAGCCGGCCGCGACGTGCCGCAAAGCGCTCCGTAATTTCCACGCCCCGCCGGTCTTCCCGCAAGCGCCGCGACGTCAGTAAGATGGCGCCGTGAGCGACCGTCCTTCTTTCCTGCAAAGCCTCCGCAATGCCGGCATCACGCCCGGCGACGATGAAGACGTACGTCTGCAGAAGACGCTGCTGGTGTTCATCAGCGGCCTGGTGAGCGTGGCGGCGGGTCTGTGGCTGCTGATCTACTGGGCGATGGGCCCGCAACTGTCGGCCACCCTGCCCTTCCTGCTGCAGATCCTGGTGGCGCTGAACGTGGGTGTGTTCATCCGCTTCGGCAACTTCAATTTCTTCCGCTTCTCACAGCTGGGCATCCTGCTGTTCTTCCCGTTCATGGCGCAGTGGGCGATGGGTGACTTCGTCGCCGCCTCCGGCCTCGTGCTGTGGGGGCTGCTGGCGCCCATCGGCGCGCTGCTGTGCCTGGGCGTGCGCGAGTCGATGCCCTGGTTCATCGCCTACGTGGTGCTGACCTTCGCGACCGGCGCGGTGGACTACCTGCTGGCGGACGCAGTCGTGGTGGTGAAGGACGCGGTGCCACGCCGCATCTCCATCCTGTTCTTCGCGCTCAACTTCATCACCATCTCGACCATCGTCTACCTGTTGCTGCGGCTGTCGCTGCTGGAGCGGCTGAATGCGCGCGAGATGCTGGAGTTCGCCCATGCCCGCCTGAAGGTGGAACAGTCGCGCACCGAGCGGCTGCTGCTCAACATCCTGCCCGAGCCGATCGCGCATCGCCTGCGCACCTCGGACGAGACCATCGCCGACGGCTACGCCGAGGTGACGGTGATGTTCGCCGACATCGTGCGCTTCACCGAACTGGCCGCCCACATGCGGCCGCCGGAAGTCTTCAGCCTGCTCAACCGGGTGTTCTCGCGCTTCGACGAACTGGCGGAGGCGCGCGGGCTGGAGAAGATCAAGACCATCGGCGACGCCTACATGGTGGCCGGTGGCCTGACCGATGGCCACATCGACGCCTGCACGCCGGTGGCCCTGCTGGCGCTGGATATCCAGCACTGGTTGAAGACGGACGAGGAGTGCCAGCGGCACAAGCTGGCGGTGCGCATCGGCATCGGCACCGGCCCGGTGATTGCCGGCGTGGTCGGCAAGCGCAAGTTCATCTACGACCTGTGGGGCGACACGGTGAACCTCGCCAGCCGCATCACCGATGAGAGCATCCCGGGCGGCGTCCTGTGCGACGAGACCACCTACGCCCGCCTGCCCCGCCGCTTCCAGTTCAGCGATTCCATCGACGCCTCGCTGAAGGGCAAAGGCATGGTGCGCATGTGGCCGCTGCAGGGCTGCAGCGAAGCCACCAGCCTCAGGCGGCAGGCGCCGGCACCGACGCAGGGCTGAGCACGAAGCGCACGCAGCCCTCGCGGTTCTCCGCCAGCGACAGCCGGTAGCCGGCGTTCTGCGCCAGTTGCGCGCATTGGTACAGCCCGACGCCAAAGCCACTCGCCGATGGCAGCGGCATGCCCATCAGGTTCAACGCCCGTTCTGCCGGAATCGGCGCGCCGTCGTCTTCCACGCTCAGCCGGCAGACTTCACCCGCCACCCCGAGCACTACGGACACCCGCACGCTGGTGTGGGTGGCAGCGGCGCGCTTGTCGGCCACGTTGCGCAGCAGGTTGTCGGCGACGGCGTCGAACAGGGCGGCCGGCAGGCGTGCCGCGCCCAATGCTCCGGCCGGAATTTCCTCGACACTGAAAGACAGGTCGTCGCGCACGTAGCGCTCCTGCAACGCCCCCCACCAGCCCGCAGCCGGTGCCGGCGCAGCGGCGGGCGCCGCTGGCTCGCGGATCCTCGCCAAAGCCAGGTGCAGGCGCTCGCTGATCTGCGGCAACTGGCGCCGGATCAGGGCATCGAGCTGCTGGCTGCGCGACGCGTCGGCCTCATTGATGGCGAAGCACAGCGTATCCAGCGACTGCAGCAGGTTCTTCACCTCGTGCGTCACCCGTGCGCCGGTTTCGTGCACGGCGCGCACATAGGCCATGGATTGCAGGCGCTGGGCCTGCACCGCGGCACGGTGGAACTCCGCCAGCACCCGCAGCATCAGGTCCATCTGCCACAACTGCGAAGGCCCCAGCGCTTGCCGCGTGCCGAGCTCCAGACGCAGGGCGCCTTGGGTCAGCGGTTGCCAGTGACGTGCGGCATCGACATCCCCGGCAGCCCCCTGTTGTTGCGCCGGCACCGTGACCTGCCAGCGCACCGCCCGCAGCGACGGCCACAGCAACATGTGCTGGCAGGCACGCTCGACCAGCGTCGCCGGCGCGTCCTCGCGCAGCGCAGAGTCGGCCACCGCCTCCAGCCAGCGCTCGAAGGGCTGGGCGCCGCCCAGCAGGTGACGCGACACCGCCAGGCCCAGGCCGCCGAAATCCTGCCGCGGGTTCCAGGCCCAGCCCAGCACCAGCAGGCCGACCACCATCGCCATCAGGCTGCGCAGCAAGGCCTCCACGTAGCCACGGTCGTCGATGTACATCAGGGCGACCGCGCCGAGCATCAACCCGGTCAGCACCAGCATGATCACCAGGCTGCCGACGAAATCCAGCGCCTGTGGCCCGCGCGGTTCCGGCCGCGCACGTCCGGTCAGCAGCATCAGGCCCAGCAGCGGCAGGCCGCCCCAGGCCGCCACTTCGGCGAGCAGCTCGCGCGGCGCCGAATGGCCGGGCAGCAGTTGCGGCAGGGCCAGCCCCAGCATCGCCAGCACCAGGTAGCCCAGCGCCAGCCAGTAAGGCACCCGCTCCCGGGCGCGCGCATGACGGAACAGCTTGCCGCCCAGCATCCCGGCCAGCATCAGCATCCACACCAGCGCGAGCCCCCAGCTCATCCACCAGCCCGCCGCCGCCGCCGCTGCCAAACCCAGCACCAGTTCGAGCGGACGCAACTGGCGGGCGCCACTCACCAGTGGCTGCCAGGCCAGCACCGCGCCCAGGTGCGCCAGCAACAGGCCGCGCCCGACCGGCGTCATCACGTCCTGCAACAAGCCCAGGTGCAAAAGGCCCAGCGCCAGGGCGAGCGACCAGGGGCGCGCCAGGCGCAGGGCAAGTCCTTCATCCAGGCTCGTCGGCATCGCGGGCAGCGCCGGTCTCATGATCTGCCTGACAGAATCCGCACACATGCCGGCAAGCGGTGTGACCAATTCCACACCCTGCCCAAATCCTGACAGTGTGCGCTGCGCAAATGCTTTGAAATAGACAGCCTTGGCGTGCCCCAAGGCGTGGCATCAACTTTGCTCATGCAAGGCACGCCAAATCACAGAACAAACGGATAGAGAGTCATGAGAAAACAACAATCCGGTTTCACGCTGGTCGAGGTCGCCATCGTACTGGTCATCATCGGTCTGCTGCTGGGCGGAGTGTTGAAGGGGCAGGAGTTGATCAACAGCGCGAAGTCAAAAGCTGTGGTCAATGATTTCCGCAATACCGCCACGATGATCGCCGCATATCAGGATCGTTTCAGGGCCTTGCCGGGCGATGATCCCAGCGCAAACACCCACTTGCAAAACACTGTCGCGGGCGAAAACGGCGACGGAGACGGTCTCATTGAAGGAAACTGGAACTCATCAACGGTCACGGATGAATCCAGCAAGGTCTGGGCTCATCTGCGTCGTGCAAACCTTGCCTCTGGTGACGGCACGCTTACAGGTGACTGGCAACCGCGGAACAGCGAGGGAGGCCGGATCGGTGTGCAAAGTGGGGCTCCGGCCACCAACATGAATGGCCGGATTTTCGTGTGTCAGGGCAACGTCTCCGGCCGAGTATCTCAACAGGCCGATACCACCATGGATGATGGCAATCCGGCGACTGGCTCGGTACGCTTCGGCACCATGAGCGGCGGTACGCTGACGGCGGCCTCCACAGCCTCTGGCCCCGTGGCGGATTCCGACCTTTTCACCGTCTGCGCAAGCTTCTGACACGAAGCCGACTGCGTCCGAATCAAGGGGTGTTCAGCCCCCCTTCAACACCCTCAACTCCGCCAGCGCCAGATCCGCTGGCCCACCCAGCAGGACCAGCACATCGCCCGCTGCCAGCCGCGTCTCCGGGCCTGGTTCGGTGGCGCGGATGCCGCGGCGGCGCACGGCCGAGACGGTCACGCCCAATCCTTCCAGATGCAGGTCACCCAGCGTCAGGCCGATGGCCCAGGCGCCAGGCGTGAGGGAGATCGACTGCAGGCGCTCCTGCTGCGCCTCGGGCCGGTCGGCCGATTCGGAAGTCCCGTGGAAGAAACCGCGCATCAGCGCGTAGCGCTGGCTGCGGATGTCGCGCATGCGGCGGATGACGCGCGACAGCGGTACGCCCGACAGCGCGAGGGTGTGGCTGGCCAGCATGATGCTGGCCTCCAGCATTTCCGGCACCACTTCGGTAGCGCCTGAATCGAGCAGGCGCTCCATCTCATTCTCGTCGGCGGCGCGCGCGACGATGGGCACTTCGGGCCGGATGGCCTGCACGTGATGCATCACGCGCAACGTGGACTGCAGGTCGTTGAAGGACACCACGACGACACTCGCGCGCATGATGCCGGCGGCGACCAGGTTCTCGCGCCGTGCGCTGTCGCCGAACACGACAGTGCTACCGGCGGCCGCGGCCTCGCGCACCAGGTCCGGGTCGATGTCCAGCGCGATATAGCCGATGCCTTCCTGCTCCAGGAAGCGCGCCATGTACTGGCCGCTGCGGCCGAAGCCGCACAAGATGACGTGGCGCTCGTTGCGCATGCTCTGCGCCGCCACCCGCGTCAGCTCCATGGAGCGCATCAGCCACTCGGACGCCACGAAGCGCATCACCACCTTGTCGCTGACCTGTACCAGCAGCGGTGCGATCAGCAGCGACAACACCAGTGCCGCGACGAAAATCTGGAAGGCCGACGCCGACAGCAGGCCACCGGTCTGGCCCAGCAGCACGAAGCCGAACTCGCCGCCCGCGCACAGCCACAGGCCGCTGCGCACGGCCGTGCTGGTGGAGTCCCCCATCGCGCGCGACACGCCGAAGATCACCGCGAACTTGATCGCCAGCAGGCCCGACAACGCGGCCAGCACCAGCCACGCATGCTCGGCCAGCACGTCGAAGTCCAGCAGCATGCCAACGGTGACCAGGAAGAAGCCGACCAGTACGTCGCGGAAGGGCTTGATGTCCTCTTCCACCTGATAGCGGTACTCGGTCTCCGAGATCAGCATGCCGGCCAGGAAGGCGCCCAGCGCCATCGACAGGCCGGCCTTCTCGGTGATCCAGGACAGCCCCAGCGTCACCAGCAGCACGTTGAGCATGAACAGCTCGGATGACTTGCGACGCGCCACCACGGTGAACCAGGGCCGCATCAGGCGCTGGCCCAGGTACAGCATGATGAACAGCACGACCGCCGCCTTCAGGGCCGCGACGCCCAGGGTCATGGCGAGCATCTCGGCGGGCCGGCTCAACGCCGGGATCAGGATCAGCAGCGGCACCACCGCCAGATCCTGGAACAGCAACACACCGATGACCGCGCGGCCATGGGGTGCGTCCAGCTCCAGCCGGTCGGTCAGCAGCTTGGACAGCAAGGCGGTGGAAGACATGACCACCGCGCCGGCCGCCGCGAAGGCCGCCGCCGGCGCCAGGCCGGCCATCCACAGCAGCAGGGTGCCCACCGCCAGCGATACCGTGACCTGCAGGCCGCCCAGGCCGAGCACCGTGCGCTTCATGGCGAACAGGCGCGGCAGCGAGAACTCCAGGCCGATGGAGAACATCAGGAACACCACACCGAACTCGGCGAGGTAGCGTGCGCTGTCGTTGTCCGGCACCACGCCGGCGGCATGCGGCCCCAGCACCGCGCCCACCGCAAGGTAGGCCAGCACGGTGGGCAGGTTCAGCGAGCGGAACAGCGCCACCACCGCGACGGCGACCGCCAGCAGCAGCAACAGCAGTTCCAGGGCGTGGTGATTCATGGACGGGACGGTGGTGTGATCCGCTCGCAAGCCGCGCCAACGCGGGGGCTGGAGGGTGTTTTGTTATACTCCGCCGGCAGTGTAACCGTAGGGCGTTTTCCGCCCAAGCCTGGTCATGCCCTTGTCCTCAAGCCCCTCCCCGCTGCACGCCGCAGCCGACGACCGCCCGCGCCTGATTGCCGGTGAAGGCGCCCTGGCGCTGGCCCGCCGTGTACTCGACGTGGAAGCCGCCGCGGTCACCGCCCTGGCCCAGCGCCTGGATGCCGATTTCCTGCGCGCCCTGCAGCTCATCCTCGACAGCCGCGGCCGCGTCATCGTCAGCGGCGTCGGCAAGTCCGGCCACATCGCGCGCAAGATGGCCGCCACCCTGGCCTCGACGGGCACCCCTTCCTATTTCGTCCACCCGGCCGAAGCCGCCCACGGCGATCTCGGCATGGTGACCAGCGACGACGTCGTCATCGCCCTGTCCAACTCCGGCACCACCGCCGAGCTGCTCACCATCATGCCAGTGGTGAAGCGCCTGGGCACCCGCGTCATCGCCATGACCGGCAACCCTGCTTCGCCGCTCGCCGAACTGGCCGACGTACATCTGGACGCAGGCGTGGCCGAGGAAGCCTGCCCGCTGAACCTCGCCCCGACCGCCAGCACGACCGCCGCCCTGGCACTGGGCGACGCGCTGGCCGTCGCGCTGCTGGATGCGCGCGGCTTCGGCCCGGAGGATTTCGCCCGCTCCCACCCCGGTGGTGCGCTCGGCCGTCGCCTGCTGACCCATGTCCGCGACGTCATGCGCAGCGGCGACGCGATTCCCCGCGTCAGCGTGACTGCCACTTTCCCGGAGGCGCTGTTGGAAATGAGCCGCAAGGGCCTGGGCATGACGGCCGTCGTCGACGACGCCGGCCGCGCCGTCGGGATCTTCACCGACGGTGACCTGCGCCGACTGCTGGAACGGGCCGGCGACATCAAGGGCCTGAAGGTCGTCGACGTGATGCATGCCAATCCACGCCACATCGGGCCCGAAGCGCTGGCCACGGAGGCCGCCGCGGTGATGGACCAGGCCCGCATCAGCCAGATCCTGGTCGTCGATGGCGACGGGCTGCTCGTCGGCGCCTTCAATACGCTGGACCTCCTGAACGCAAAGGTCATCTGATGCGTGCGCAACAGAAAGCGGCGCAAGTGCGCCTGATGGGTTTCGATGTCGACGGCGTGCTCACCGACGGCAGCCTGTTGTTCGGCCCGCAGGGTGAAGAGCTGAAGGTCTTCCACACCCTCGACGGCCACGGCCTGAAGATGCTGCAGGAGGCCGGCATCGTCGTGGCGGTGATCAGTGGTCGCGGCAGCCGTGGCCTGGAACTGCGCGCCGCCAGCCTGGGCATCCAGTACCTGTACCAGAACGTGCACGACAAGACGGCTGCGCTGGGCGAACTGCTCGACAAGCTGCAGATTCCCGCCGAGCACGCCGGCTACATGGGCGACGACGTGGTCGACCTGCCCATCCTGCGCCGTTGCGGCTTCACCGCCAGCCCGGCCGACGGTCATCCGCTGGTGCATCGCCACGTCGATTACGTCAGCACCCGCGCCGGCGGCCGTGGCGCGGCCCGCGAAGTGTGCGACTTCATCCTCGGCGCGCAGGGCAAACTGGACGCGATGCACGCTGTCTACCTGGGATGAAACGGCTCTACACCCTTTTCCCTCTGATCCTCGCAGCACTGCTGGCCGCCGCGACATTCTGGCTGGAGCAGTTCGTCAGCGGCGACCCGCAGACGCGCCCGAGCTTCGATCGCCATGACCCGGACGCCATCGTCGAAGGCTTCCGCGTGCAACGCTTCAACGTGGACGGCAGTGCCCAGTTCCTGCTGACCGCCGAACGCGGCCTGCACTACCCGGACGACGACACCGCCGACCTCGTGGCACCCCGGCTTCATTTCACCGGCACCGACGCCACCATGGACTGGTCGGCCGACGCCGCGCACCTCAGCGACCAGTCACGCATCGTCGAGCTCACCGGCCGGGTGGTCGGCACCAAGCACGGCAAGGATGGCTCTGCCCCGCAGACACTGGTGACCGAACGCCTTACCATCCTCACCGACGACGAGATCGCGCGTACCGACGCGCCGCTTACCATGACCCAGGGCACGAGCCGGATCGACGGCATCGGCGGTGAATGGGACAACCTCAACGGCCTGCTCAAGCTCAATCAGGCCCGTGCCACCCTGGCCAGACAGACTTCGCCATGATCAGAACCTCCTTCGCCCATGCCGCCCTGCTTGCCCTCGTCGCGTTGCTCGCGTCTCCGGCCCATGCGGAGCGGGCCGACCGCAGCAAGCCCGTCAACATCGAGGCCGACCGCCTCAGCGTGGACGACAAGAACAAGGTGCAGACCTTCGAGGGCCGCGTGAAGCTGACCCAGGGCACCATGCAGATCCTCGCCGACAAAGTGGTGGTGACCCAGGATGCCGAGGGCTTCCAGAAGGGCGTGGCCACCGGCGGCGAAGGCGGGCTTGCCCGTTTCCGCCAGAAGCGCGAGGCCAGCAACGAGTACATCGAAGGCGAGGCCGAGCGCATCGAATACGACGGCCGTCGCGACAAGGCCCAGTTGTTCCAGCGCGCCCATGTCAAAAGCGGACGCGACGAAGTGCGCGGCCAGTACATCGAGTACGACGGCCTGACCGAGAACTATCTCGTCACCAACGGCCCGGACGCCAAGGTCGTCAGCACCGGCGAACGGGTCCGCGCGGTGATCCAGCCCAAGGCCGGCACGCCGGCGGCCTCGGCGCCCGCCGCGCGCCCCTGATCCACACCCCCAGTTCCACAGACACGCACGGCAGCCTTGCGCAATGCAAGGCTGCGCCTGCCATTGCGCGCCGCCTGGTTCGCGCGGCAGCGCAGCACGGCGTCATGAATACCTCTTCGCAGGCACGCTAAGCGCCTGTTTCCGATAGGAACAGGCAATCCCCTGCCCGCATCGCAATGCACAAAGCTGCGTTGACATTGACTTTCCCGTCTCTATAATTTGAATTGTGCGGCGCAACAAACCCGGCTGCAGCGGGGGCGCCTAGCGAGTGATGTCCCACCAAGAGTCTTACCTACATAGGAGAAACGTCATGTTTGCTACCCCTGAGCAATTCGCTGCGACGAACAAAGCCGGTGTCGAAACGCTGCTCACCCTGGCCAATACCGCTTTCGCGGGTGCCGAGCGCATCGCCGCGCTGAACCTGAATACCGCCCGTTCCATCCTGGAAGACAGCGTCGCCAGCTCCAAGGCGCTGCTGGGCGCCAAGGACGTGCAGGAGCTGGTGAGCCTGCAATCCTCGCTGGCCAAGCCGGCTGTCGAGAAGGTCGTGGCCTACTCCCGCAGCCTGTACGAAATCAGCTCGGAACTGCAGGGCGAGCTGTCGAAGATCTTCGAAGTGCAACTGTCCGAAGTGAACAAGAACGTCTCGGCCGTGCTGGACAAGGCTGCCAAGTCCGCTCCGGCTGGTTCCGACGTGGCCGTGGCTGCCATGAAGTCCGCCATCGCCGCTGCCAACTCGGCCTATGACAGCATGAGCAAGGCCGCCAAGCAGGTTGCCGAGATGACCGAAGCCAACATGGCTGCCGCCACTGACGCGACGGTCAAGGCTGTCGGCGTCACCGCGTCGAAGGCGAAGAAGGCCGCAGCCTGAACGTGAAGTAAGCCGGCGTTACAACCGGCCAGCAAAAAGCCCGCGAGTCGCGGGCTTTTTCGTTTGTGCCACGACAAGCGCAGCAACCTCAGTCCGGCAAGTCCTCCACCGGATGGCCCCGTCGTTGCAGTTCCGCACGCATGTCCGCCATCGCTGCCGCGACGGCCTCGGCCGGCCCCTTGGCGCCCAGTTCGATATGCCGGCGGGTGCTTTCACTGCCCAGGTGCGGCAGGCTGAAAACCGTGACGCCGTGGCGCTGCTCCAGTGCCAGCATCAGGTCCACCAGCGCACTTTCCGGCGCCTCGTACACACGCAGCGCATCCTCCACCCGGTCGTCGCGGTGGTGCAGATGGGCGTAATGCGTGTCCAGCACCCACTCCACCATCGGATGGGCCATCTGCGGAAAACCGGGTACGAAGTGATGGTCCCGCAGCGAGAAGCCGGGAATGCGGTTCACCGGATTGGGAATGAGCCCGGCGCCTTGCGGGAACTCGCCCATCGCCAGTTGCTGCGGCGTGGCTGCGCGGCCCCAGCGCGCCTGCATCTGCGCCTCGATCAAGCCCGCGGCTTCCGGATGCAACACGGTCGGCACGCCCAGCGCGGCCGCTGCGGCCTGCCGCGTGTGGTCGTCGGGCGTGGCGCCGATGCCGCCGAAGGAGAACACGACGTCCTCCCCCGCCAGGGTCTGCCGCAGCACGGCGGACAAGGCGTCGCGGTCGTCGCCCAGGTATCGCGCCCAGGCCAGGCGCAGGCCCCGCGCCGACAACAATTCGATGCTGCGTGCGAGGTGCACGTCCTTGCGACGCCCCGACAGGATCTCGTCGCCGATGATCAGGACGCCAAAGTCCATGGTGGCCTCAGACCGGTCTTGCCCCACGGTCGATCCGCAGGGCCTCCAGCAGGTAGTGGACGAACGCGAGCCCGGTGAAGGCCGGCACGAAGAGGTTGAGTACCGGCACGAAAGCCAGGACCCCGGCACCGATGCCCAGCAGGTAGAGGCTGCCGCGGTGGCGCCGCGGCACAGCCTTCATTTCATTGCGATCGGCATGCGCCATCAGCGCGTCGTAGCGATAGCAACGCTGGTTGAGCCAGGCCGACAGGCCCACGGACAGGAGGATGCCCAGACCCGGCACCAGCCACAGCGGCAGGGTGAAGAAGGCAACCACCAGAAACACCAGCAAGGCCCACAAGGCGTTGAAGACGCTGCCGGCGAAGCTGCCGCCACGGCGCTGCTCCAGGTCGGCATAGTCGCTGCGCGCCACGCGGTCGAGCATGAAGGGCAAGGCGACGACGGCGACGATGATCGCCGCGGTGACGAAGATCAGCGGCACCGACAGCAGGAACAGCAGCAGGTTGATGACGAAGCCGGTGGCCACGCGCACCGTTTCCCCATCGTTCAACCAGCCACCCACCACCGGCCAGCGCTGCAGAATCGACAGCAACGCAGCGGTGGCGTCGGCCCAGAAGAGGATGCCCACCGTCACCCACAAGGCGATGGCCAGCAAGGTGGGCCACACCAGGTGCCACAACAGGCCGGGTTGGGACAGGCTGCGCAGGGCGCGCGCGTAGGCACGGAGGATGGCTTGCATGGGCTGGATTATGCCGCCTGTAAGTGTCGTGGACCTGCCGTGGGCCTGCCGCCTAGGCGCTGGCCCGCAGGCCCTCGACCACGGTGTGATGCAACAGGCGCCGCACCCCCAGCCATCCCAGCAATGTGATGGCCCCCGCCGCGAGGACACCGATGCCCAGCAATGCCAGCGCGCGTGGATCGAAAGGCAGGCGGAACACGAACTCGGCCAGCACGAAGCCGATGCCCAGCGTGGCGATGACCGCCAGTGCCGCCGCCAGGGTGCCGAGCACGGCGAACTCCGCCACCATCGCCTGGCGCAGCTGCACGTTGCGCGCGCCGAGGGTGCGCAGCACGGCCAGCTCGCGCCGACGCTCGTCGTGCGTGGACTGCAAGGCGGCGTACAGCACCACCACGCCGGCCAGCAGCGCGAAGCCGAAGATGAACTGCACCACCTGGATCAGGCGGTCGGTCATCGCCTTCACCTGCCCCAGCACGGCCGTCACGTCGATGACGGTGAGGTTGGGGAAGTTCGACACCAGCGCAGTGACGAGCGCCTCCTTGCCGGCCGGCAGGTGGAAGCTGGTGATGAAGCTCGCCGGGTAGTCTTCCAGCATGCCGGGGGTGCCGGTGACGAAGAAGTTCACCCGCATCGAATCCCATTCCAGCTTGCGGATGGAGGTCACTGGCGCCTCGATGCGGCGCCCGGCGATCTCGAAGGCGAGCTGGTCGCCGAGCTTGATGCCCAGCCGCTTGGCCAGCCCCTCTTCCACCGACCATTGGTTGTTCCCACCTTCGTTGGTCCCGCCTTCGTTGTTCGCCCCCTCGCCATGCCAGCGGCCGGCGACGATGCGGTTGCCCGATTGCAACTGCGCGGCCCATGACAGGTTGAACTCGCGCTCGGCCTGACGGCGGGCGCGCTCTTCCTCCAGCGCCTCGGTCTTGATCGGCGTGCCATTCACGCCGACCAGCCGACCGCGCACCATCGGCAACAGCGGGACGTCGTCGAAGCCATGCTCGCGCAGGATGGCCTGTACCGGCTCGCGCTGCTCGGGCTGGATGTTCAGCACGAAGCGATTGGGCGCATCGGCCGGTTGCCGCTGCCGCCAGGCATCCAGCAGATCGGCCGAGGTGACCGTCAGCAACAGCACGGCGGTGACGCCCAGCGCCAGTGCCACCGCCTGCACCACGCTGCTGGCCTGACGGCGATGCAGCGCCGCCAACCCGTAGCGCAGCCCCCAGGCGCCACGCATCCGCCCCCTCGCGGCGAGCCCCAGCAGGCCACGCGCGACCAGCGCGAAAACCAGGCAGGCGACCGCGAAGCCGGCAATCACGTACAGCCCCAGGCGCAGGTCGGCGGCGATCCACAACATCAGCCCGGCCAGCGCCAGCGCGCCGACGCCCCAGGCCGCGAGGCTGCGTGCATCCGCGCCGCCCCATTCACGGCGCAGCACGTGCACCGGCGGCACCTGCGCCAGTCTCAACAACTGCGGTGCGACGAAGCCCAGCACCAGCACGATGCCGACCAGCAGTCCATGCAAGACAGGCAGCGGCCCCGGTGCCGGCAGATCGGCGTTCAGCAGGTTGGCCGCGATGCCGCCCAACGCAGCCTGTACGAGAAAACCGACCAGGCAACCCAGCGCCGCCACGACGACGCCGAAAACCAGGAACTCCCCGAGGAAAAGGCGCAGCAGTTGTCCGCGGGTGGCTCCGAAGCAGCGCATCGCCGCGCAACCGTCCAGGTGCCTCTGCAGGTAGCGTCGCGCGGACAGCCCGGTGGCCACGGCGGCCAGCACCACCGCCAGCATGGCGGCGAGACGCAGGAAACGCTGCGCGCGGTCCATGCCTTCGCGCACCTCCGGCCGCGCGTTGTCGATGCTCTCCAGGCTCTGCCCGCGGCCGAGCTGCGGACGTATCCACGCATCCACCGCGGCCACGTCCCGGCGCTCGCCGGCCGCATGCAGCCGGTAGCGCACCCGGCTGCCCTCCTGGATCAGGCCGGTGGCCGGCACATCGGCGGCGTTCATGAGGATGCGCGGCACGAAGGCGAAGAAGCTGCTGCCACGATCGGACTCGAAGGTCACGATGCCGCCGACGCGGAAGTTCATCTGCCCCAGTTGCACGGTGTCGCCGACCTTCACCGACAGCGCAGAGATCAGGCGCTCCTCCAGCCACAGCTCGCCGCTGGCGGGAATGCGCCCGGCCTCGGCACCGGTGTCGCCCATGCGCTCGGCGATCTTCAGGCTGCCGCGCAAGGGGTAGTCCGGCTCCACCGCCTTCACCGCGCCCAGTTGCGCGACGTCGTCGGTGCTCACCATGCTGTTGAAGAGCATCGAGGTCTGGGCGCGCAGGCCGCGCTGACGCGCCTCGTCCAGCCAGGCTTGCGACAACGGGGTGTCGGACAGCACCAGCAGATCGCCGCCGAGCAACTGGTTGGCATCGCGCTCCAGCCCGATCCGCACCCGGTCGGTCAGGAAGCCCACGCTGGTCAGCGCCGCCACCGCCACCAGCAGTGCGATCGCAAGCATCGTCAATTCGCCCGCGCGCAAGTCGCGGCGGAGCATGGTGAGGGACAGTCGCAGGGAGTTCATGTCGGGATCGTCATGGAGGTGCCGGACAGACCGGGGCTGTCCGCGCTTGGTTCCGGCAGCGGGAAAACGCTTGGCTGGAAATATATTTCATACGCAGCGAGATGGCGCGGATTGGCCGGCAATTCCGGCTCCTAGAATCGGCGCAAACGGACAGAGATCCGCTCCGCATATCGCGCATCCGACGCGTGCACATCGCGTCGATAAATCCACTCTTGGAGGAGTTCAGCATGGCTGCAAATTGCCGTCGGCACGCGTTCGCGCGCCACACGCTTCACCTCGCCGTCATCACCGCCACGACCGCCGCCACCGCGTTCGGCAGTCTGGCACAGGCGGAAATCCCGAGCACGCCCAATCGCCCGCAACTGAGCGCGGCCGAGGCGAAGAACCACACGCCGCTGAAGTACCTCGCGCAAGGCGGCACGCTGGGCGCACTGGTCACCGACAACTGGAACCCCACCGCGGGGGTCGGCTCGGTGAGTTCGAAGAAGCCCTTCGCCACCATCGCGGCCGATGGCAGCGGCACGCACGCCACCGTGCAGGAGGCCGTCAATGCCGCCGTGCTGCAAGGTGGCACGACCCGCCTGTACTTGCGCGTGAAGCCGGGCACCTATCGCGAGGTGGTGTGCATCCCGGCCGCTGCGCCGCCGATCACCCTGTACAGCACCGACAGCAACGCCGCCAAGACGGTCATCGTCTACAACAACGCCAACCCCACGCCGAAGCCGGTGGGCAGCAGCGCCAACCCCTGCAACGCCAACCTGTCCGGCGCCACCTTCGGCACCAGCGGCAGCGCCACCTTCGCGGTGAACGCCGGCCACTTCCAGGCCAAGAACCTCACCTTCGCCAACGACTACGTGGAAGGCACCTACGGCACCACCAGCCAGCAAGGCGTGGCACTGATGCTCAACGGTGACCGCAACGAGTTCGAGAACGTGCGCGTGCTGGGCCACCAGGACACGCTGTACGTGAAGAGCGCCAACATCAACACCGTGGCGCGCAGCTACTTCAAGCACAGCTACGTGGAAGGCGACGTGGACTTCATCTTCGGTCGCGGCACGGCGGTGTTCGAAAGCACCCGCATCCGTCACCTGGGCAACCGTCAGGTCAGCGGCATCGGGCTGGCCCCGAGCACGGACCCGCGCAACCAGTACGGTTTCCTGTTCGTCACCAGCACCTTCGACACCGACACGCTGACCACGCCGAACGGCAGCTACCTGGGCCGGGCCTGGGACGAAGGCGTCGCCTCGCTGGCGGTGTACAACAACGGTGTGTCGCCCAACGGCCAGTTGGTGATCCGCGAGTCGAACATCGGCAAGCACGTGCGGGTGGCCGAGCCCTGGGGTCCGTCGACGGCGCGTCGCCCCTACAGCTCGGTGGAAGGTCCGTACAGCGCCAACCGCTTCTTCGAGTTCAACAACACCGGCCTCGGAAGCGGCGCGCAGTAAGGGTTCCGGGTATATCCAAATGAAGATCTCGTGGCGTCGCAAAGGCGCCACGAGGTTGTCAGGCTCCTGCTTTCCCGACTAAAATCCTCGGGTTTTCGCCAGGTTCTTCTGCGTTCGCAGATCCTTCCAAGTTACCAAGGAGCCATACCATGGAACACACTCTGCCGCCCCTTCCCTTTGCCAAGAACGCCCTCGTTCCGCACATCTCGGAAGAGACCTTCGACTACCACTACAGCAAGCACCATCAGGCCTACGTCACCAACCTGAACAACCTGATCAAGGGCACCGAATTCGAGAACGCCTCGCTCGAGGACATCATCAAGAAGAGCAGCGGCGGCATCTACAACAACTCCGCCCAGGTGTGGAACCACACCTTCTTCTGGAGCAGCCTGAAGCCGAACGGCGGCGGTGCTCCCACCGGCGCGCTGGCCGACGCCATCAACGCCAAGTGGGGCAGCTTCGATGCCTTCAAGGAAGCCTTCACCAAGAGCGCCGTCGGCAACTTCGGTTCCGGCTGGACCTGGCTGGTGAAGAAGCCGGACGGCACCGTCGACATCGTCAACACCGGCGCCGCCGGCACGCCGCTGACCACCGCCGACAAGGCGCTACTGACCATCGATGTGTGGGAACACGCCTACTACATCGACTACCGCAATGCCCGTCCGAAGTTCGTCGAGACCTTCCTGAACAATCTCGCCAACTGGGACTTCGCTGCCGCCAACTTCGCCTGATCGACGCCTGATCGCCTGATCGACATATCCAGGCCCCGGGCCCACGACAAGCGGACGCAAAAAAGCCCTGGCACCTCACGGTGCCAGGGCTTTTCATTTGCAGCCCGGGTCTAGAGATACAGCACTGCCGGGAAGACCGTCACCGCCAGTACGTAGACCAGCCATTCGACGCGATGGCGGGCGAGAAAACCGGTGAAATGCAGGATCAGCACGATGATGGCAACGACGTAGTACAGGGCAAACAGCATGGATCCGGGCTTTCTTCTTCTGGTCGTTCTGTCTGGAACGTGTTCTTCGTGGTTGTCGTCGTAGCGCCGCCCTCTGGCAGCCACACAGGCCGCGAGTATCGGCCCGTCGATGTCGTGGTTACTCTTCGATGTGACGCAAGGAGAAATCCACCGCCTGAACGTCCTTGGTCAGGGTGCCGATGGAAATGCGATCCACGCCCGTCTCGGCAATCGCCCGTACCCGCTCCAGGCTGACGCCGCCGGAAGCCTCCAGCTGCGCACGACCCGCGGTGATCCCTACCGCTTCGCGCATCTCCGCCAGGTCCATGTTGTCCAGCAGCACCATGCGCGCACCGCTCTCCAGCGCCTCGCGCAACTGGTGGAGGTTCTCCACCTCGATCTGGATGAACACGTTGGACGGCGCGATCTCGCGGGCGGTACGCATCGCCTCGCGCACGCCACCGGCGGCAATGATGTGGTTCTCCTTGATGAGCACGCCGTCATACAGGCCGGTGCGGTGATTGACGCCACCGCCGGTCTTCACCGCGTACTTCTGCGCCAGGCGCAGGCCGGGCAGCGTCTTGCGGGTGTCGACGATGCTGGCGCGCGTGCCTTCGATGGCATCGACGAAACGGCGCGTGACGGTGGCCGTGCCCGACAGCAGCTGCAGGAAATTCAGGCCGGTGCGCTCCGCCGTCAGCAATGCGCGCGCATTGGCGAACACGTCGCACAGCACCTGGCCGGACTCGATGCGATCGCCATCCTGCGCATGCCACACGATGGTGGACTCCGGGTCCAGCATCTGGAACGCCGCGTTGAACCAGGCCGAGCCGCACAGCACGGCCTCCTGGCGGGTGACGACACGACCGCTGGCGCTGCGCTCGGCCGGAATCAGTTGCGCGGTCAGGTCGGCCGTGCCGACGTCCTCGGCCAGCGCCTGGGCTACCCCGCGCTGGATCTCCACTCTCAACTGGTTTGCAAATTCCATGTTGACCCACCTTCCCCTGTTTCGTGCATGCTTGCGTCCGCAGCGCCGGGCGGGGCTCGCCACAGCGCCGAACCATTGTACACGCCGGGGAAAGCCATGTCCGACGGAATGCTAACCGTACTCAGCGTCAGTCTCGGCACCCTCGTGGCGCTCGGGATCGCGGGCTTCCTCGTCTACTGGTACGTGCAGGACATCACCCAGAAGAAGCACACGATCCTGCGCAACTACCCGATCATCGGGCACTTCCGCTACTTCTTCGAAAATCTCGGCGAGTACTTCCGGCAGTACTTCTTTCTCGGTGACCGCGACGAGATGCCTTTCGACCGCGCCACCCGTTCCTGGGTGTACCGGCTCGCAAAACAGGAAGGCGGCATCATCGGCTTCGGCTCCACCTATGACATCCGCCAGCCGGGCGCGCTCATTTTCGTCAATGCGCCTTTCGCCATCCTCGAAGAAGAACGTACCCCCACCCCGCCACTGCTGATCGGCGAGGACTATTGCGACAAGCCCTTCCAGGCCTGCTCCATCGTCAACATCAGCGGCATGAGCTTCGGCGCGATATCGAAGCCCGCCGTGCAGGCCCTGTCGCGCGGGGCCCGCGACGCAGGATGCTGGATGGATACCGGTGAAGGCGGCCTGTCGCCCTACCACCTCGAAGGTGGCTGTGACCTCATCATGCAGATCGGCACCGCCAAGTACGGCGTGCGCGACGCAAACGGCCGCCTGAGCGAGCAGCGGTTGCGCGAACTGGCGGCCCACGAGACCGTGCGCGCCTTCGAGATCAAGATGTCGCAGGGCGCCAAACCCGGCAAGGGCGGCGTGCTGCCCGGCAGCAAGGTAACGCCGGAAATCTCCGATATCCGCGGCATCCCGGCCGGCATGGATTCGATCAGTCCCAACCGTCATCCGGAAATCGGCAACATCGAGGAACTGCTGGATTTCGTGTCACGCGTGCGCGAGATCACCGGCAAGCCGGTGGGCATCAAGACAGCGCTGGGCGGCTGGTACTTCATGAACGACCTGGCCGAAGCCATCGTGCGGCGCGGCCTGGACTGCGCGCCGGATTTCGTCGTCATCGACGGTGGCGAGGGCGGCTCGGGCGCTGCGCCGCAGGCGCTGGCCGACCACGTTGCCCTGTCCATCGACGAAGCCCTGCCGCGCGCGGTCGATGCACTGCTGGCCGCCAATCTGAAGCAGCGCATCAAGGTGGTGGCTTCCGGCAAGATCGTCACCTCCGCACGTGCCGCCTGGGCGCTGGCCTGCGGGGCAGATTTCGTGAATACCGCGCGGGGCTTCATGTTCGCACTGGGGTGCATCCAGGCACTGCGCTGCCACAGCAACACCTGCCCCACCGGCGTCACCACCCACGATCCACGCCTGCAACGTGGCCTCGTGGTGGAAGAAAAATGGAAACGGGTGGCCAACTACGCCAGCGGGATCAACCACGAGATCGACATGATTGCCCACTCCTGCGGCCTGCATCACGCCCGTGAGTTCCAGCGCCACCATGTGCGCATCGTGCAGACCTTCGGCCGCTCGGAAGCGCTCAACGTGCTCTACCCCTATCCCGGGATCAGTCGCTGACCAGGTCGCCAGCTCAGTCGGCGGGTTCGGTCCGGCGCCGGCTCTCGAGTGCCACGACGATGCCGGACACCGCAATGATGCCCATCCCTGCCAGGCTCATGCCATCCGGGTACTGGCCGAAAACCAGCCAGCCCAGCAGCGCCGCCCACACCAGTTGCAGGTAGGACAGGGGGGCGAGCAGCGACACCGTCGCATCGCGATAGGCGCGGGTGTAGCAGTAGTGCCCGATGCCACCGCTCAAGCCGACGCCGATGAGCAGGCCCCACTCCAGCAGGCTGGGAGTCGGCCCACCGAGCGACCACGGCAGCATCAGGCTGAACACGCCAGCACCGGCAAGCGCTGCGTAGAACAACAGCGTCGTGGTGCGCTCGGTGCGCATCAGTACGCGCGACAGCAACTGGTAGCCGGCGCTGCCCAGCGCGACGCCCATCACCAGCACGAACCCCGTCACGTCGACGCTGCCGCCCGGACGTGCGATCAGCAGCACGCCGAGAAAGCCCACCACGACCGCCACTGCCCGCAAGCGGCCGATGCGCTCGCCCAACAGCGGACGCGCCAGCAGCACGGCCAGCATGGGTGCCACGAAGGTCAGCGATGTCGCCTCCGCCAGGGGCAGGCGGCGCAGCGCGAACATCATGCACAGCGTGATCGCGACCAGACAGAAGGCGCGCAGGATGGACAAGCCGGTACGTTGCGTCTGCAACAGCAGGCGCCCCTGCAGCGGCCCGAGCAGGACGACCATCAGCAGCAGGTGCACGATGTAGCGTGCCCAGGCGATCAAGGGCACCGGATGGTGTTGCGCCAGGTACTTCACCGAGGTGTCGAGGCAGGCGAACAGGAACAGTGCGATGCTGAAAAACATCACGCCGCGCACGGGGTGGGCGGCATGCGGTACGACGGTGGAGGGTGAGGACAAGGCGGGCTTCCGGCGGGTCAGGCGTCATTATATGGCGCCCAAAATGTCGACTGTGCGTGAGCGCCATGGGACGCCAAGTCATGCGCGGATTTGCATGAGCGCCGTGCACGAACGCCGTATCAGACGGGCCAAAGCGCCGAGCCTCAGCGGGTGGGCAACCAGTCGTTGAACTCGGCCCGCGCCGCGTCGATCAATTCGCTGGCACTCAGGCCCACCGGGCCGATACCCGCATGGGCCAGTCGCTCCGCCGCACGACCATGCAGATGCACCCCGGCCGCCAGCGCCGAGGTGGCCGGCCAGCCTTGTGCCAGCAGGGCAAGGACAAGACCGCTCAGCACATCCCCCATGCCGGCGCTGGCCATGCCGGGATGTCCGCTGGTATTGATGCACCAGCGTCCTTCTGCCGTCGCGAGGACACTGCCGCAGCCTTTAAGCACTACGTCCGCCTGGAAGCGTCGCGCCATTTCGCACGCGCTCGCCACCCGGTCCATCTGCACCTCGGCGGTGGAACACTGCAGCAGGCGTGCGGCCTCTGCCGGATGCGGGGTGAGCACGGTGGCTGCCTCACGCCGGACGAGCGCCTGCTGCATGCCCGGATGCGCCGCCAGCAGGTTCAAGGCATCGGCGTCGAGCAACAACGGGCCGGCGAAACCCAGCGCCCGGCGTAATTGCTGCAGGGCCTGCTCGGACTGGCCCAGACCGGGCCCCACCGCCAGCGCCGACGACAGCAGGTGCAGATCGCCCGGCGGGCGCAGCATGAGTTCCGGGCAAGCCGGATCGAAGCCCGGGGCCGCTGCGTCGAGCAGTCCCAGGAAGACCCGACCGGCGCCCAGCTTCAGGCCGGCGCGGGCCGCCAGCAACGCGGCCCCGGTCATGCCGGCAGCACCACCGATGACGCCTGCGTCGCCGAACATGCCCTTGTGCGCGTTGCGCGGCCGCGCACGCAGGTAGGCGGCGAACATGGCGCGTTCCAGCAAGGCGCCCTCGCCTTCCGGAACCTCCAGCCCCAGATCGTGCAGGCTCAGCTCACCGCAATGGTCGGGGCCGTCCAGCGTCAGCAGGCCGGGCTTGAGCGCAATGAAACTGGCGGTGTGGGTGGCGCGCACCGCGCTGCCCCGCACTGCCCCGGTATCCGCATCCAGCCCGGACGGAACGTCAAGCGCCAGCACCGGGCACCCCATGGCATTGATACGGGCGATGCATTCGGCATGACGGCCATCCACCGGCCGCTTGAGGCCGATGCCGAACAGGGCGTCCACGACCAGCCCCCACTGACTGCCGACGAAATCGGCGACGGTCCTGCCGCCCGCGGCATCCCAGGCCTCACGCGCGATGGCTGCGTCCGGGGGGAGCACCCGTGCATCGCTGCCACACGCCACGACGACGTCGCGACCGGCTTCCTTGAGCAGACGCGCGACGACGAAACCGTCCCCGCCGTTGTTGCCCGGCCCGGCCACCACCAGTACGCAGCTGCTCGCCTCGCCCAGGATACGCAGCGCCACCTCGGCCGCCGCACGGCCGGCGCGCTCCATCAGGGGCGGATGCAGGTCGCTGTGGCGGGCCTCGACGGACCGGATGGCAGTGGAAGACAGCAGCGTGGACATGCCTGGGCAGCGTATGGCGTGAATGGAACTCCCGCTACGCTACTGCGCCCGCCAGGACAATTCAACGTTCAGCCAAGAATGGTGGCGCCGTGCAGGACATTGGGCAGCTGGCGCGAGGGCGCCGGCGAGGATTCGATGTACTTGATGCTTGCGAAGGGAAACATCAGCAGGCGCCCTTCCGCCTCGATCATCAGGTACTGGTCACGCAGCAGACCTTCGATCTGCGCAGCCAGGTTGGCGTTCTCCGGCAAGCCGGGGAAGCCGAAGGACAGCCGGTTGCCATCGTTGAAGTGGATGGTCAGGCGACGTTGTACCGACATGGATGACTCCTCGATGGACAGGGTGCGGCGCGGGCCGGCCGCATGTTTTCGTCATGCCCTGGAGGAAGTCTAGCTGCGCTCCTGCCTCTCCGCCTGCTCAGCGTGGCCGGGCGAGCAGATCCATCAGATGCCGTGCCGGCACCGCGTACGTGATGCCGGTGGGTGAGGACAGCGCGCTCTCCCGCCCACCACGCACCAACACCATGTTGATGATGGCGATCACTTCCCCGCTGTCCGGATCGAAGACAGGGCTGCCACTACCACCGGGATAGGCCGTCGCATCGAGCTGGTAGATGTCGAACGTGCTGCCACCGATGCGGCGGATGGCGGTGGAGGTGAGGTCGTTGGCACGCGGCACCGGGATGCCGTTGGGCGAGATCGCCGACACGATGCCGCGATGCGTGACCGGGTACAGCCCCAGCACCTCGCCCACCGGAAAACCGGAGAAAGCGACTGCTTCGCCTTCGCGCAGCACGCGCTGCGCCATCGCCACCGGTTGCAGCGGGGCGCCTTCCACCTTCAGCAAGGCAAGGTCATGCACGTCGTCGACGCCGAGTTTGCTCAACGGACGTATCTGGGCAGCGCGCCCGCCCTGCGGAATGGCGGCCACGAGCCGCTCGTCACGCGCCGCATCCAGCGCTACCGGCACGACGTGCGCGTTGGTGGCGATGACGCTGCCATCGCCGACGGCAAAGCCGGTGCCAAGGAAACGGAACTGCGGATTGCGGGCAACCTGGAAGGTACCGATTCCGACCAGGGCAGGTTTCACCCTGGCAATCGCATCCGGCAGATCCGCGAGTGCGTGTGGAGCGAAACCCGCGATCAGCCAGCCAAGAACGACGAGGCGCAGATACTTCATGAAACGACTCCTGCGGAAGAAATTGCTCTGGCGAGCCGGACAGACACAGTCCTGCCCGGCACGGGCAGGATTCAACGCCCCGCCACCGCCGCCTTGCCCACGATGGGCGACGGTGCGGTGACAGCGGCATCGAAGGCGTGACGCGGCTGGCGATGGAAACCGTAGATGCGTTTGACGTAGAACACCGTCTCCAGGTACGGCGGGATGCCACGGTAGCGGTCGACCGCTCCTTCCCCTGCGTTGTAGGCCGCGACGGCCAGCAACACATCGCCCTGGTAGTACGCGAGCAACCAGCGCAGGTAGCTGAGGCCGCCACGGATGTTCTGGCCCGGGTCGAAAGGCTTCTTGACGCCGAAACGCGCGGCGGTGTCCGGGATCAGCTGCATGACACCCAGCGCCCCCTTGGGGGAGCGGGCCATGATGTTGAAGTTGGACTCCGCCGCTGCGATCGCCAGCGCGAGGCGCGGCTCTATGCCGTAGTTCGGTGCCAGCAGCGAGATCAGCTCGGCGATACGGCGCCGGTCCGGCGCCAGCGTGGCGAGATAGGCGTTGAGGTCCTCGGCTTGCGCGCGCGTAATTTCTTCGCGATCGATGGCACTGTCGGCATCCGCCTGCGCGGGCTTCGCCGAAGCAGCGGCCGTCGTCGCAGTGAGGCAGGCGGGCATTTCACCCGAACTGGCTCCCACCATGGCCTGCGCCTTCTGCGCGCCGGCATGGCCCTGTGCCGCCGCCGTCGCGAACAGGGATGCCGCATAGGTCGCACTGCGGGCAACGCCGCGGCCGTTGGCATACATCCAGCCCAGGCTGTACTGCGCCTCGGCGTCACCGAGCCGGGCCGCCTCGCAGTACAGGCCAGCGGCACGCTCCGGGTCGCGCGGCGCGCCTTCGCCATGCTCAGCGGCGACAGCCTGTTCCAGCAGGCTGCGGGCGAGGACCTGGCGGCCGCCCTCGCTCAGCTGCGCCAGCGCGGGCGCCGCGGGCAATGCAGACATGGCGGCGAGGAGCAGCAGGACCCGACCGCGCGCCATGGCTCCACCTATGACATCCGGCTGATCAGAGGCGCCACAGCGTCGCACCGGTCGCACCGACCTGCGCAGCGTCGTGGAAGCTCTTCACGTCTACGAAGATGCCGCCCGGCACCAGCTTGCCGGTCACCTGGGCAGTCCCCATGTCCGCGTATTCCTTGTGGGCGACGGCCGCGACCACGGCGGCGGCCTGCGGCAGCGACTCCCAGGCGGTCAGGCCCACACCGTACTCGTGCTGGCACTCTTCGCTGTTGGCGATCGGGTCATGCACCAGCACGTTGGCGCCGTAGCTCTGCAGTTCGCGCACCACGTCGATGACCTTGCTGTTGCGCAGGTCGGGGCAGTTTTCCTTGAAGGTCATGCCCAGCACGATGATGTTGGCGCCACGCACCGGCAGATCGTTGGCGATCATCTGCTTGATGGTCTGCTCGGCGATGTACTTGCCCATGCTGTCGTTGATGCGACGGCCCGCCAGGATGACCTGCGGGTGGTAGCCCAGCATCTCGGCCTTGTGGGTCAGGTAGTAGGGATCGACGCCAATGCAGTGGCCACCGACCAGGCCGGGCCGGAACGGCAGGAAGTTCCACTTGGTGCCGGCTGCCTTCAGCACCTCGACGGTATCGATGCCGATACGGTGGAAGATCACCGCCAGCTCGTTCATCAGCGCGATGTTGAGGTCGCGCTGGGTGTTCTCGATGACCTTGGCGGCCTCCGCCACCTTGATGCTGCTGGCCGGGTAGACGCCGGCGGTGATGACCGCGCCGTAGATTTCGGCCACCTTGGCCAGCGTCTCCGGCGTATCACCGGACACCACCTTGGTGATCTTCGTGACGGTACGTTCCTTGTCACCGGGGTTGATGCGCTCGGGGCTGTAGCCGACGAAGAAGTCCTGCTTCCACTTCAGGCCGGAGAACTTCTCGATGATGGGAATGCAGACCTCTTCGGTCGCACCCGGGTAAACCGTGGACTCATACACCACGATGGCGCCACGCTTCAGGTAGCGGCCCACGCTCTCCGAACTCTTCACGAGCGGCGTGAAATCGGGCTTGTGCGCATCGTCCACCGGCGTCGGCACCGCCACCACGATGAAGTCCGCCTCGCGCAGGATTTCCGGGTTCGTGCTGAAGCTCAGCTGGGTGGCGGCCTTCAGGTCGGCACTCAGGACCTCGCCGGTCGGATCGACGTGGTCACGGTACGCAGCGATCTTCTCTTCGGACAGATCGAAGCCAAGGGTCTTGAATTTCTTGCCGAACTCCACGGCAAGCGGCAGGCCGACATAGCCCAGGCCGATAACAGCGATGGTGGTCATTGGGGTAGATCCGGAAAACGGGTTGGGAATTTTGTCAGCGGATTCTTTCAATCACAGCGTCTGGGTGAAAGCATCGATTTCACGCTTCAGCGCGGAATCCTTGGGCGCCAGTTCGCTCGCCTCGGTCGCCGCCTTCTTCGCTGCCGATTTGTCGCCGGCTTTCGCAAGTCCCCTGGCGTAGCCCAGCTGGATTTCCGGCTTCTTGGGGGCCGCGCCGGCCGCCTGCTTCAACAGCTCGACGCCTCGCGCCGTCTGTCCACGCTCGACGAGGATGGTGCCGAGCGTTTCCATGATGTCCGCCGACTTGGGCGCAAGCTTGAGGGCCTGCTCGGCATACTCGACCGCGTTCGCATCACCCTGTTTCTGCGCGGCATAGGCCAGGTTGTTCAGCACGTAGGGCCGCTGTTGCTCTGACACCAGCTTGAGCATCTCGCGATATTGCCCAACAGCATCTGCGTAACGGTCTTCGCGCATCGCGCGCTCCGCCAGGGAGGCGCGCACCGTGGTATCGCGCGGTGCGCTCTTGTACCACTCGGTCACCACCGCCTCGGCCTCGGCCTTCTTGCCGAGTTGCAACTGGGCGTTATGCAGCGCAATGACGATCTGCGGACTGCGTGCTCGCTTGTAAGCCTGCTGCAGCGCATTCACGGCCGCGGGCCACTGCTTGCCCAGCACATGGATATCGGCCTCCAGTGCATAGCCAAGCGGCTCGTCCGGGCGCTGCTTCTGCATCTGCTGGGCCACTTTCACGGCCTCTTCGCTACGTTGGTTGCCCGCCAGCAACCCGACCAGGCGCTGCTGCGCATCGCGCAGATCCGGCTTCAGTTCGAGCGCCTTGCGCAGGCTCTGCTCGGCGGCGCCGAGTTCCTTGTTGGCGAGCTGCGCGTCGGCGAGATCGACATGTGCCTGCGGATTCCCGGGTTGCGCGGCAACCAGCTTGCTGAAGCTGGAGATCGCCTGCTGGCGCTCGCCGACAGCCAGCTGGGTGCGCGCAAGCAGACGCTGCACTTCGGGATTGTCCGGGGCAGCGGCCTGCGCCTCCTGCGCCACTTCCAGCGCCCGTTTGTTGTCGCCCAGGCGAAGCAGCGTCTGCACGAGCACGAGGCGGGCTTCGATCTGCGTCGGCTCAGCCGCGATGGCCTTTTCAAGGGTGGCCTTGATCTGCTCCGGCGTTCCTCCGGTATCCCCCAGCAACACGGCAAGCAGCAGGTAAGCCCGGACGTTCTTGGGCTCCTTGGCGAGGATGTCCTCAAAGCGCTTGCGGGCGACCTCCGGTTTCCCGTCAGCCAGATCGAGACGCGCAAGCTCGCGAGCGGCACCGATGTTCCCGGGTTGCAGGCTCAGCGCCTTCTCGAACGCGGCACGGCCAGCCGGAATGTTCTTCGTGGCGAGCATCACGGAACCCTTGATGTTCTGTACCAGCGCATTCTCCGGCTGCTTTTTTTCGAGTTCGCTTACGACAGCCAGCGCCTGTTGCGTGTCTTGCTTACGCAGGTGCGCGGAGATCAGTGCGATTTCAGCATCGAGCCTGGTGTCATCCATCTTCACCGCAGCTTCCAGATCCTGCATCGCACGGGCGTCGTCGCCACCTGCCATGCGGGCCATGGCCAGACGGGTCCGGACCTCGGCATTGTCCGGGCGCTGGGCCGCGAGCTTCGAGAAGTACTCGGTCGAGCGGGCCGAGTCGCCGGTGAGCAGGTAGGCCTGCCCGGCAAGCGCGAGCAGGCCGGGGTCATTGATCTCACCCGCCAGCAGGGGCTTGAGCACGTCCAGGGCACGCGCCGGATCAGGCACTGCAAGCAGCGACTCTGCAAGCAGCCTGCGCGCCACACTGGAATTCGGGTTGCTGCTCAACAGCTTCTCGAGCTGGGTCTGCGCCTGCAACTGCTGTCCAAGACGGATCTGTGCCGTGGCTGAAACAATGATCGACGGAGCATGATCGGGAGCCACCTTGAGCACCTGCGCCGCCAGGTCGCGCGCCTGGGGATATTGCTTACGCTGCAATGCCAGCAAGGCATCGAGATAAATCGTCTGCAGGGAACGCGGGGCCACCTTCTTGGTTTCGGCCAGTGCGGCAGCTGCTTCGTCCAGCTTGTTCAGGCTGATGAGATAGCCGACCAGCCGCTGATGCGCACGCACGGAGTCCGGCCGCGCCTTGACCGCGGCGCGGAATGCCGCCTCGGCCTCATCACGCTGGGCCTTGTAGCTCAGTAGATCGCCCTTGAGCAACAAGGCATCGCTGTTCGATGCATCGGCCGCCAGCACCTTGTCGACGATCGCGAGGGCGCTGTCGGCATTGCGATCCATGCCTTGCAATACTGCTGTGCCCAGCAACGCATCCGCTTGATCCGGCTTGAGCTTGAGGGCCTGTTCGAAACGCTCACCGGCCTTGGCGCGATCGCCCAGCGTCATGTGCGCGCGACCCAGCACCGTGAGGAAGGCCGCCTGTTCGGTCGGATCGCTGGCCTGGAAACCAGCAAACTCCTCCACCGCTTTCTTGCCCTCGCCGCTTTCCACCATTGCACGGATCAGCAACGGTACGGCCCGTTCGCGACGGTAACCCGCTTCCAAGGCCTTGCGGAGCTCTCCCACCGCAGCCGCAGAGTCGCCTTGCTCCAGCAGGATGCGGCCGAACAGGAAGCGCGCTTCAGCATTGCCGGCGTTCTCCTGCAGGAGATTCTTCACCTGGATGGTCGCGGTATTGAAGTCCCGCTTGTCGAAGGCAGCCTGCGCATCGGCGAGCATCTTGGCAGGGTCGTCGCCAAGGCAGCCGGACAGCGCGAGGCACAGCAGGGATGCCGTGGCGAGCGCACGCAGCGAGTTGGGTCGCGGGTTCATCGAGTCTCTCCTGGATCTTTGTAAATCTGGTTCGGTCCGAAGCGTCCGGCGTGCAGAGACTCAGCCTTGGGCCGGGTTCTTCTGGATGCCGAAACGGTTCATCAGGTCATACAGCGTGGGCCGACTGACGCCGAGCACCTCGGAGGCGCGCGCAATGTTGCCATTGACGCGGGCGAGCACCCGCAGCACGGCGCGACGCTCCGCATCCTCGCGCACCTGGCGCAGGTTGAGCGCGGCATCCGTTTCGTCTTCGCTGGCCACGGCCAGACCGACGTCTTCTGCGGTGATGCGGTTGGCGTCAGCCATGATGACCGCACGCTTGATGCAGTTTTCCAGTTCGCGGACATTGCCCGGCCAGCGGTGGATCGACACCGCCGCCACGGCATCATCGGTCAGGCTCATGCTGCCGCGCTTCTGTTCTTGTGCAAACCGCTGCACGAAGGCGTGCGCCAGCAGGCTGGCATCGCCCTCGCGTTCGCGCAGTGCGGGAATGTTCACCACGATCTCGGCGAGGCGGTAATAGAGGTCTTCGCGGAACAGGCCTTCACGGCTACGCGCCATCAAATCCTGGTGGGTCGCACACACCACCCGCACGTCAACCGGGATTTCTTCGCGACCACCGATACGTTCCACGGTACGTTGCTGCAGGAAGCGCAACAGCTTGGCCTGCAGCGCGTGCGGCAGGTCGCCGATCTCGTCCAGGAACAGGGTGCCCTTGTGCGCCAGTTCGAACTTGCCGGGCGTCTGCTTTACCGCGCCGGTAAACGCGCCGCGCTCGTAGCCGAACAGCTCACTCTCAAGGAGGTTCTCGGGAATCGCCGCGCAGTTGATTGCGACGAAGCGCTCGTTCTTGCGGGAAGAGCGCTCATGAAGGCCTCGGGCCAGCAGCTCCTTGCCGGTACCGCTCTCGCCCAGCAACATGACGGTTGCATTGGTTGGCGCGACCTTCTCGATGGTGCGGCAGATCTTCTGCATGCCGGGGTCCCGGGTCAGCAACCCGGCCAATACGCCACCACCCTGCTGCACCTGCAGGCGACGATTCTCGGCCTGCAGGTCATGCAGACGGAAGGCACGCTCGATGGTCAGCGCCAGCAACTCCGGTTCGAAAGGCTTGCCAAAGAAGTCGTAGGCCCCTGCACCGACGGCACGCACCGCATTCTCGCGGTCATGCTGGCCGGTCAGCACGATGACCTTGGTGTCCGGCGCCAGCGAGAGCATTTCGCCCAGCAGGCGGAAGCCTTCGGTCACGCCATCCGGCGCAGGCGGCAAGCCCAGGTCCATGGTGACGACCGCCGGCTCGTGACGGCGGATGGCGGCGAGCGCCGAATCCCGGTCCGAGGCCGTCACGACCTCGAACGCATCGAAGGCCCACTTCATCTGCTTCTGCAGCGCGGGGTCGTCTTCGACGATGAGCAATACCCGTTTTTCCTGCGCGTTATCCGACATGGCTTCAGGCCGCCGCAGACTCGGCACGCGAGGCGAGCGGCAATTGGATTGTGAAGGTGGTTCCGCGACCCGGTTCGCTGTCTACGCTGACGCGCCCGCCCAGTTCGACCACGTACTGCTGCACCTCGTAGGTGCCGATTCCCATCCCGGTGTTCTTGGTCGTCTGGAAAGGTCGGAAGAGGCGCTCGCGGACAAACTCCGGACTCATCCCGCAGCCGTTGTCACTGACGGACAGGAGTGCTGCGCCGGCGCCCTCGAAGGTGCGGACTTCAACCTTACCATGCGAGGGTGTCGCCTCCAGTGCATTCTGCACGACATGCCCGATGATACGTTCGAGACGATCTGCATGGGCATTGACCCACAGGCCTTCCGCGAGATCGAAGTCCAGTTCGGCGGCGCCATTGCGCGCGAGGCGTTGCGCGGTGCGGCACAACACCGCGAGATCCAGGCTGCGGCGCGCTTCGATCGGTGTCTTGTTCTGCAGCTGCTGCATCAGCCCGCGCATCCTCTCCGCCACGTTGGCCACCGTCATCAGCATGTCGTCCTGGAACTCGGGATTGGCCTTGTGGCGATCCGCGTTCTTCAGCATCAGCGAAAGCTGGGCGACGAGATTCTTGAGATCGTGGACGACGAAAGCGGACATTCGGTTGAAGGAATCGAACTTGCGCGCTTCGAGCAATGCCTCGGTGGTATGTGCCAGCGTCAGGTAGCTGGCCGCCTGGGCGCCCGCGGTCTTCAGCAGATCCAGCACCTCCCAGTTGACCTCGACCGGCACCCGAGCGTTGGCCAGCAGCACGAAGCCTCCCAGCTTCTGGCTCGCCCCAAGCGGTACCAGCAACCAGGCCTCGGGAAGTTCGCGCAGCCAGTCGGGCATCCTCGCCTCGCCATACAGATCGGGACGGCTGCGCCACTCCTCGAGGTTGAGGATCCAGCCCCGCTCTGCCATCAGCTGGCACATCGCACTGTCCGAAGGCTCTTCCCAGTTCTCTGCACGCAGGTTCAGCTGGGCCTGTGGGCGCATGAGGCCGTCCTCGCTGCGCAACCACAACACGCCACCAGGACTCTCGACGAAATCACCCAGTGCACTGATGACGCGCTGCCCCAGCGAGCGCTCGGCAGAGACGTCGGTCAGCGCTTGGGTGAAACGCAGCCAGGCATTGCGGTAGTCGTAGCGATAGGCAAACAGGTGCTTGTTGATCAGCACCCGCAGCTTGGCCCGAGCCGAGCCGGAGAACACAAGAAACACCAGCAGGACCAGCCCGCAGAAGAACAGGCCTGCCTGCAGGGCGCGTCCCCAGTTGCCGCCGAACCAGCGCACGTAGTAGCCCGCCGCGGCAATCAGCAGCAGATACGCGCCGGACGCGGCCAGCGTCGCGGTGTGGAACACCAGTTCGCGCGACAGGGTGATGCGGAAGGTCCAGTCCCGGCTACGCACTGCCGACATCGCCACCAGCGGCATCGCAATGGCATGCACCGCGCCGCGGATCGCCATCACCTCGTCGTCCAGGCGCCCGAGCATGACGGCGTCGGCATACAGGTAGATGTCGAAGCACAGCGAACTGGCCAGGCCGATGATCACCGGCTTGATACCCCAGCGGGAGCCCGCCGGAAAGTTGCGGTAGATCTGCTCGAGCAGCGCGAGGAACCATATCGCCAGCAGCAGATGGCCCAGCGGCTGCCAGCGAAGCTGTGCGCCAGACGAGGGTTCGATCAGACCGCCCAGGCATGCCAGCGCGAACAACACGGCGCCAGCGGGCAGGAATCCACGCAGCCGGGCGCTGACGTGCTGCTCGACCTCGGTTACGGCGAGCAAGCCAGCAAGGAAGTAGGCCCAGGCCGCGAGGCGGGCGAAATCAAGGGCGCTGGCAAGGAAGTGGCTGTAGCGACCGGACCACCAGAGCAGCCCGGAAAACTCGGCGACGGCCCAGGCGGCCGACAGCGCGACCGCGAGCAGCACGCGCCCGCCGAGGCGACCACCGCGCCAGCCTTGCCAGAGATACGCCGCGAAAGCGGTGAAGACGATAGCCGCGAAGCCGTAGGCCCAGCGCGCTATCTGAAGGGAGTCGGTTTCCATTGGAAACGAAGTCTGCGCCGCGGTTCAGGCGCAGGGCAACGCGGAAACGACGAGGCCGCTCAGTGGGCGCCTTCGCCGGTCATCACCACGCGCACCGTCTCGGCCAGCACCAGCATGTCGAGGAACAAGGTGTGGTTCTTCACGTAGTACAGGTCGTACTGCAGTTTCTGCACGGCGTCGTCCACCGATGCGCCATAGGCGTAGCGCACCTGGGCCCAGCCGGTCACCCCCGGCTTGAGGCTGTGGCGGACGGCGTAGAAGGGAATTTCCGCGGCAAGTTGCTCGACGAAGTAAGGACGCTCCGGACGCGGCCCGACCAGGCTCATGTCACCGATCAGCACGTTGAACAGCTGGGGCAGTTCATCGATGCGGGCCTTGCGGATCAGCTTGCCGATACGCGTCACACGGTTGTCGTTGGAGCTGGCCCAGCGCGGCTTGCCATCCTTCTCGGCGTCACGGCGCATGCTGCGGAACTTGATGACCTTGAAGGTACGACCGCCCTGCCCCACGCGCTCCTGGCGGTACAGCACGGGGAAGCCGTCTTCGATGGCGATGGCGATCAGCGTGAAGAGCATGACCGGCGCAGCCAGGATCAACAGGATGCTGGCGGCCACGATATCGAAAGTGCGCTTCACGAAACTGCGCATCAGCCCCTGGCGGAAGCCCTCGCCGTAGATCAGCCAGCTGGCGCGCAGCGAATCGACACGTACCTGACCACGTACGCGCTCGAAGAAGCAGGACAGGTCCAGCACCTTCACGCCAGCCAGCTTGCAATCCAGCAGTTCGGCCAGCGGCAGCGTGCCACCACGGCGCTCACGTACAGCCACGATGATCTCGTCGATGCCCAACTCACGCACGGTGTCGATCAGCGAGCGGGACGAGCTCAGTACCCGGGCGTGGTTCACCAGCGTGTCCTCGACACCGGGCGCCGGGTAGAAACCGGCGATGCTGATGCCCGGATGCCCGTGGTGGGTCAGGGTATGTTCGACGGAAGCAGCTTCCCGCCCCGTACCGATGACAAGGACGCGGCGGGTGAGGAAAGTGGCAGTGGCACGGCGGCGCGAAACGCCACGCATCAGCAGAACGAAACCCAGCAGGCCGACGACGATGCCGTCGATCTGCTCGGGCTGCAGACGGGCCCAGGGCAACTCATGGAAGATGACGTAAGCAACGGGCACGCTGAACAACACGGCCAGCACGACACGCGCCACCATGTCGCGCAGCAGCCGGTCGCGCTGCGAACGGTAGAGACCGAACGCGCTGCCCAGCACCACCATGACGACCGCGAACAGCAGGGCTGCGGGCGCCACGACGGCCCAGTTGGCGGCGGCACCGCTGAGCCAGGCACCGGCGACCAGCGTGGCGACGAAAAGGAGAATGGCGTCTACCAGAACCTGGAAGACGGCACTCGACGGGAAGTAATGATTGAACAGCCTGAGCATTCTGATTCTCCGAGTCATCGCACCGTGGGGGAGTGCGCTGGGGTACTCGCTCGGGGGTTCCCGAGAATTTATCTGTCGACCATGAACGGCTTATGACTCCCGCCGTTTCGCTGTTTTGTGCAGCGCATTTACCGCTGCGAACCTTATCGGATCGGGTGCGGATGATGCCGTGAAGGCCTTCACGCTCACTGCAAAGCACGGTGTCCGACCGGGCACTCCTGCCCGCATGGGCATGAATCTGTCAAAGCGCGTCCTTGTGCGCGAAACCGTTTGAAACGGATTTCATTGGATCCAGAGGGTTGGCGGGGCGCCGCCGCCATAAAGACCATCTGACACCTTGAACCCGGACGCACCGCCGGCGCTTTACTTCCGGCGAGGCCCTCCTGACAGCCTGCTCAGCACTTTGTCATGAATCTTCCGTGCATATGTTTTCACAAATATTGTGCTTCGCAGCAATTGAATTATAGCCTTGAGCCCGCCGAAGGCGAGGCTGCGCTAGACTGCGCGCCTGCTGAGAAACGGAAAAGCCGGAAGTGACTGCTGCATCAAGTCTTGTGAGTGGCAAGGTGTGCCTGGTCGGCGGCGGCCCGGGCGATCCGGACCTGCTGACGGTCAGGGCTGCCCGGCTCATCGGCCAGGCCGACTGCGTGGTGTACGACAATCTCGTCAGCCCCGCTGTCATGGCCCTGACCCGCGCCGACGCCCAACGCATCTACGTCGGCAAGAAGGCGGGCAACCACGCCGTGCCGCAGGAGGACATCAACAAGCTGCTGGTCCGCCTGGCCCGGGACGGCAAGCTGGTCGTACGGCTCAAGGGGGGAGACCCGTTCATCTTCGGACGGGGCGGCGAGGAAGTGGAAGAGCTGGTGGACGCCGGCGTGCCCTTCGAGGTGGTGCCCGGTATCACTTCGGCCAGCGGCGCTGCCGCCTATGCCGGCATTCCCCTGACGCACCGTGACCATGCGCAAAGCTGCCTGTTCGTCACCGGTCACCTGAAGGGCGACAGCTACGATCTGGATTGGCCCGAGCTCGTACGTCCCGGCCGGACCCTCGTCGTGTACATGGGTATTTCATCTCTGCCGGAGATCAGCCGCCAGCTCATCGCCCACGGCATGCCTGCCACGACGCCGGCCGCCTGCGTGCGACATGCCACCCTGCCCGACCAGCAGGTGATCGTCGACAGCATCGCCGCCCTGCCCGCGCGACTGGAAGCGGAGGCCATCAAGCCACCGGCCCTGCTCATCATCGGCGGCGTGGTGAGCCTGCGCCAGCGCCTCAACTGGTTCAACCCCAGCCGCGACTGAGCCGCCCTGCCGTCGGGCTGCCTACTGGCGCACCTCGGCAACGTTCTCCAGCAACCAGCCTTCGTGCGAAGCGCGGAAGGGGTTGATGTCCAGTCCGCCGCGACGCGTGTAGCGTGCCCACACGGCCAGCCGTTTCGGGGCGCATTGGCGGGTGATGTCCATGAAGATGCGCTCCACGCACTGCTCGTGGAATTCGTTGTGCTGGCGGAACGACACGATGTAGCGCAGCAGGCCTTCGCGGTCGATCCTCGGCCCGCAGTAGGCGACGATCACCGTGCCCCAGTCGGGCTGCCCGGTCACCAGGCAGTTCGACTTGAGCAGGTGCGAGAACAGCACCTCGCTGGCCTCCTCCCCGTTTTCCTCGGCGGACAGCAGTCCTGCCACGGGCGAGTAGGTGTCGATGTCGATGTCCAGCGTGTCGAGCAGCTCACCTTCGGGATAGGCGATGACCCGCTCCGGGCGGGTGTCCAGTGTGGCGATGCGTACGCCAACTTCCGCGCCGGCTGCCGCCGACAGATCCCGCGCGATGGTCTGCTCCACCGCTTCGCGGCTGCCGAAGCGTTCCTGGTTGAAGGAATTGAGGTAGAGCTTCAGCGACTTGGATTCGACCAGCCTCGGTGAGGCCGCCGGCACGCGGAATTCGCCGATCGCCACGACCGGCTTGCCGCGCGCGTTCAGCCAGGACAGCTCGTAGGCGTTCCATATGTCCTCGCCCACGAAGGGCAAGCTGCCACCGCCCACGCCGATCTCCTCGCGCTTGCCGATCCGGGCAATCGGGAACAGCAGCTCCGGCGCGTACTGGTCCCGATAGCTGACAGCGCGTCCCAGCGGGGAAGCGGCCACGCCGCCAGCGTCGTCGATGTCCTTCGACATGTTGTCAGTACTCATTGCCTTGTCTCCATGCGGAAGACAGCGCGCAGGGCCGCTGCCGCGGCATCCAGGGCCTCGCCCGCCGCGGGCAGGATGCGGCCCATGGTCAGGAAGCCGTGAATCATGCCGGCGTAGCCCAGGTGAGTCGTCGCCACCCCGGCTTCCGTCAGCTTTTCGAGGTAGGCCACCCCGTCATCGGTCAGTGGATCGCATTCCGCCGTCATCAGCAGCGCCGGTGGCAGGCCGTCGAAGCGCGGCGCGTAGATCGGCGAGGCCCGCCAGTCGCGCCAGTCCGACTCGGACGGCAGATAGTTGTGCTGGAACCAGGCAATCGAAGCCCGATCCAGGAAATGTCCCTCGCCGTACAGCGCATGGCTGGTCCGCTCGCTCAGCATGTCGGTGGCGGGATACACCAGCCATTGCAGGCAGGGCTGCTGCCCACCGGCATCGCGCAGCAGGTGGCACAGCACCGCGGCGAGATTTCCCCCTGCCGAATCGCCGCCGACTGCGACACGAAGCGCGTCCACCCCCAGTTCACCAGCCTGTTTCTGCAGCCAGCGCCAGGCAAACAAGGCATCGTCCAGCGCGGCCGGAAACGCATTTTCCGGCGCCAGCCGGTAATCCAGCGACAGTACGATGCAGCCCGCATCGTTGGCGATACGACGGCACAGGCTGTCGTAGCCGGCCACGTCGCCGAGCGTCCAGCCGCCACCGTGCATCCACAACAGCGCCGGCAAAGGCGTGTCGCCATGGCTTGCCGGCCTGTACAAGCGGCCAAGCAGGGGGCCACCCTCGTGGGAGCGACGCGGCATGGCCAGATCCTGCACCGACTCCACCGCCTGCGGCTCCTCCCGGTAGGCGAACAGCAGCTTGTGGAAGTTGCGACGCGCCGCATCCAGCGGCGACTCCTGCAGGCGAGGGGCGTCGATGCGGTTGAGCATCTCAAGCAGGCTGCGGGCGCGAGGATCGAGCGGCATCGAAGGCCCCTGAGGGATGGCCAGTTTGGCCAGCGGGGTCCGCCGCGGACGGCGAAACAACAATGGAACAAGAGAAGAAACTGGCTGGCCGAAGGCACAGCCGCCCGACCACCTCGGGTCAGGGCAATTCCGCGTAACTGGTGCCGGGAAAGGGACTCGAACCCTTACACCTTGCGGCGGCGGATTTTGAATCCGCTGCGTCTACCGATTCCGCCATCCCGGCGCGGAAAGCCGGCGATTATCCCTTAAGCTACGCCCCCCGGCAATCTGATCCTGCCTGTTTGTGCGGCCGGGGCGCCAGATCGCTCCCATGCTGACCCTCGACGATTTCGACTATTCCCTGCCCCCGGAACTGATTGCGCAGGCACCACTTGCCTCCCGCAGCGACAGCCGCCTGCTGCACGTGGGTGACACGGCACTGGAAGACCTGCGGTTCCGCGACCTGCCGGCGCTGCTGCGCGAAGGCGACCTGCTGGTATTCAACGACAGCCGCGTGCTGCACGCCCGCCTGCATGGCGTGAAGGACAGCGGCGGCCAGGTGGAAGTGATGGTCGAGCGCCCGATCGGCGATCATGAAGCGCTGGCGATGGTCCGCGCGAGCAAGTCGCCCAAGCCCGGGACGCGGATGCGGCTGGCCGACGCTTTCGAGGTCGAGGTGCTGGGCCGTGCCGGCGAGTTCTTCCACCTGCGCTTTCCGCCGGGGGCGACGGTGGTGGAGTGGATCGAGCGCCACGGCAAGCTGCCGCTGCCTCCCTACATCGACCGCGCGGCCGCGGAAGCAGACGAAGCCCGCTACCAGACGGTCTATGCCCGCCATCTTGGTTCGGTGGCGGCGCCCACCGCCGGCCTGCATTTCGACGAAGACATCCTGGCACAGGTGCGCGCACGCGGCGCACGCCTCGCCTACGTCACGCTGCACGTGGGCGCCGGCACCTTCCAGCCGGTGCGGGTGCACAACCTGGACGAGCACCGCATGCACCGGGAGCGCTACGTGATGCCGGAGGAAACCGTCGCCGCCATCGCGGACGCGCGCGCGCGCGGCGGACGCGTCATCTGCGTGGGCACCACCAGCCTGCGCGCGCTGGAGGCGGCGTCACAAGGCAGCGCCCCCGTCGCCGGCAGCGCCGAGACCGACATCTTCATCCGCCCCGGCTACCGCTTCCACGTGGCCGATGCGCTGATCACCAACTTCCACCTGCCGAAGAGCACGCTGCTGATGCTCGTGAGCGCACTGGCCGGCGTGGAGCGCATCCGCACCGCTTACGCCCACGCGGTGGAACAGCGCTATCGTTTCTTCAGTTATGGCGACGCCATGCTGCTGAGCCGGCAGCCCTAGAACGGGAGGAAGACCATGCATACCGAACCCAGCCCGGCGCGTACGCTGCGGCGTGCCTTCCTACGTGAGCTGTGGGCGAGCCTGCACATCGTGTGGCCCATTCTGTGGGGCCTGCTCGCCATCATGGCGATCATCGGCGGCCTGGTCGGCTGGCTGGAGAACTGGAGCCTGGGCGATTCGCTGTATTTCGCCTATGTATCGGGATTGACCATCGGCTACGGCGACCTGTCGCCGACCCAGCCGGCGACCAAGCTACTGGCCGTGAGCCTCGGCTTTACCGGCATCCTGCTGACGGCCCTGCTCGGGGCGGTGGCCGTCCAGGCACTGAGCCGCTGCAAGAGCGACTTCGCCGCGCGGGCGTGACGCCTCAGCGGCTGGCGACCGGCTGGCCGGTTGCGGCCGGCGCGGATGCCGCGTCGAAACCACCGCCCAGCGCGAGATAGAGATTGGCCCGCTGCACCAGCGCCTCGCTCTGCATGCGCAACTGCGCGGACTGCGCCGAGAAACTGGCCAGCTGTTGCTGCTGCAGGGCCCGCAAGTCGGCGCTGCCGACGCGGTAGCGGACTTTCGCCAGCTCCAGTGCGCGCTCGTTCTCGCTGACGCTGCGCGACAGGATGGTGCTGCGCTTGCGCGCAAAGATCTCCGCCGACAGGGCATTCTCGACTTCGCCAAAGGCACGCGAACCCACCCGCGCGTATTCGGCGATGGCCTGTTTCTGCTCGGCGGTGCGCACCTCCACCTGGGCCTGCAAGGCGCCGCCGGTGAAGATGGGTGCAAGCAGGTTGGCGCCCAGGCCCCACACGGGGTTGTCGCGATCCTTCAGCACGAAGATGTCGCTGGAGATGGCATTGAGGTTGGCCGTCAGCGACAACCGCGGCAGACGCGCGGCCTTGGCCTCGTCCACGCGGGCGAACGCCGCCGCCACGCGACGCTGTGCGGCAATCACGTCCGGACGGCGCTCGAGCAAGGCGGACGGCAGGCCGGCCGGAATGTCACCCTGCACATCAGGCAGCCTGGTCGGCACGGTCATGGCCTGGCCGGGATAGCGACCGAGCACGAGTTCCAGCGCGCGGATCGCCTGCGATTCCACCTGCGCAAGCTGCTGCACCACGTCCAGGTAGGTCTGCAGGCTCGCGTCGGCCTGGGCCACGTCGAAACCGTCGCCACGTCCGACGCGCTCCCGGTCACGCGCCAGCGCCGTCAACTGCTCGGCGGCAGTCTGCATGCGCTCGGCCAGGGCCCGCTGCTGGCTGGCTTCGATCGCCAGCAGGTAGTTCTTGGTCACGGCTGCCATCAAGGACTGGCGGGCAAACTCGGCATCCGCCTGGGCGGACGCAAACTGCTGCACGGCAAACTCCCGCCCGCCGCGCACGCGTCCCCACAGGTCCAGCTCCCAGCTCACGAACAGGCCGAAAATATTGACCCCGCCACCGTCGCCGCCGGACTGGCCGAGGCCGCCCTTGGCAATCAGGTTGACCTGCGGCGCCAGGGCCGCGCCGGCCACCTTGGCGTAGGCCGCCGCCTGCTCGACGCGGCTGGCCACCACCTTGAGGTCCGGGTTGTTGGCGAGCGCCTCCGCAATCAGCGCATCCAGCGCGGGATCCTTGAAGGTGGCGGGCCAACCCGGCGGAACAGGTGCCGTGCTCGTCGCGCCAGTCGTGTTCGGCGCGCTTTGCCAGCGCTCAGGCAAAGGGGCTGCGGGCAGCGCCTGCCGGTACAGCTCCGCCGTCTCGGGAGGCTTGGTCAGCGCACACGCCGACAGCACGAGCGCCGCCATGCTCGCGGCCAGCGGCGCGCGGGGCAGGAAGTTTGGGTTACGCATGGCGTTCTCCCGCTCAGTGCAGCTTCAGCACGAGGTAGCTCGTGTAGGCGCTCACGCGAATGAAGATCTTCCGCAGGATGTGCAGGAAGGTGACCGAGTCGGTGTAGATCGCCGCCTGCCCCGCTGCACCAGCGGCCAGGAACAGGTCCCTGTCCTTCTCCGCCACATCGAATTTCACCGCGAAGCCACTGGGCGGCATGGTCAGCACACTGGTCATCGGGACCGTCCCGCTGATTTGCATCTGGCCTTGGCCCTGCGCCCAGATGACTGAATCGACCTTGGCCTTGATGACATGGCCGGGATTGGTCGACAGGATGAACTCCGCCTCATTCCCCGACTTGATCTGGTGCAGCTCGTTCTGCCGGAACAAGGCAATGACTTGCCCGGTGTACTCGACGAGGCTCAAGGCCGGCGTCACCGGCAGACTCGCCACGAACGCCCCGGGGCGCAATGCCAGGTTGATGACATGGCCATCGACCGGCGCACGCACGGTTGTCTGGTCCAGTTCCCAGCGCGCGTTGTCCAGTTGTGCCTGGATCTGCACGACCTGGGCGTAATCCGGGCCCACCTTGGCCGACAGGCGCTGCTGGATCTGCTGCTCGCTGGCCAGGGACTGCACTTCGGCGCTGCGGCTCTGCGCCTCGGCGCTGCGCGCCGCATCCAGGTTGGCTTCGGCCTCCTTGAGGTCCGTCTCCGCCTTCTCCAGGTCGAAGCGGTTGCCGGCGCCGGTGCTCACCAGCTCTTTGTTCTGCTCGACCCGCTTGCGGGCCAGCTCAAGCTTGGCCTGCACTTCCCGCACGCGGGAGCTGGCAGCCTGGATACCGCCCTGGCTCTCAGTCACCTTGCCCTTTGCGGCCTTCAACTGCTCGAACAGCTCACGCTGCCCTGCCTGTGCATTGGAAAGCTGGGCTTCCAGGCCACGCACGGTCTGCTGATACGGCGTGGGGTCGATGCGGAACAGCACATCGCCTTTCTTGACCGGGCGGTTGCCTTCCTCCACCGCCACTTCGATGACCCGGCCACGCACCTGCGGCACGATGGGCACGGTGTATTTGAAGACACGGACATCCGCGGAGGACGGCGCCACCACGTTCAGGGTCAGGATCATCACCGTCAGCGCGATGATCGGGATGGTCACCACGATGACCTGGGACGTCAGGTTCCAGGGCAGCCACTTTTTCTTGATGAAGACGAACCAGACGATGGCCGAATAAATACCCAGCAGGATGATGTCCATCTCAGTTCACTCCGCCTTGCTTTTGGTCCAGCCGCGCTTCGAGCGCCGCGATACGTTGCAGGAGCAGATTAATGTCGGCTTTCTCGGCCGCTTCGATGCGCTGCAAACCCTTTTCCGCCGCAGCCAGACGCTCCTTTTCATGGAACTCGTCGCTCTTGTCGGTACCGTAGGCGGCCTTGTACAACACGGGTTTGGAATAGGCCCACAGCCAGGCGAGCGGCCACAGCAGGCCGCCAAAGAACAGGGACAGCAGGCACAAGGTGGTGATGGCGTCGGTTTGCGGGTGGTGCTTCTTGTGCGCGATCTTCTCGGGCAGCACATGCACCAGCCAGAAGATGGCGATCACGATTGGCGGCACGATCAGCAGCACGACGATGGCCATGATGTCCGCCACCTTGTCCAGCGCCTCCCCCTTGAAGAGCGCGGCCTGCGCAGCCAGCGACACCCCCGCAAGCCCGGCCGTGACCAGCCAGCGCAACACGCATCGGAACACGAACTGCATAGCACTCTCCCAAGTGGAAATACGGCCTTTGACGCAAACGACGTTTGACGCAAGAACGGTGGCGGTCACACCCCACATGACACGCCCCGGCTTATGGCTCTGCTTGCATCCATCATAGCCAGTATGCGTGTTGAAAATGCGTGTCGATGCAAAACCTGACCGGAATGACAAGACGAAAGGTGTCTGATCCGGGCGACAACCCCGCCATGGACACGAATCCTGTAATGTGCCGGGCTGCGCGCCGCCCGGAACCACCCCTGCTCCGGGCCCCGCGCGTCGCCTTCTGCTTGCAATCATTCCTCCCGCGTCACCCATGCAATTCGAACTCCTCAACACCTCGGGCGGCGCCCGCCGTGGCCGCCTGCAACTGACCCATGGCACCGTCGAGACCCCGGTCTTCATGCCGGTGGGCACCTATGGCACGGTCAAGGCGATGAGCCCGCACGAGCTGGTGGAGATCGGCGCGCAGATCTGCCTGGGCAACACCTTCCACCTGTGGCTGCGCCCGGGCATGGAGGTGGTGAGCCAGTTCGGCGGACTGCACGGTTTCATGGGCTGGGACAAGCCGATCCTGACCGACTCGGGAGGCTTCCAGGTGTTCTCGCTGGGGGCGCTGCGCAAGATCACCGAGGAAGGCGTCAAGTTCGCCTCGCCGGTCAATGGCGACAAGCTGTTCCTGACGCCGGAAGAATCCATGCGCATCCAGCGCGGGTTGAACTCCGACATCGTCATGATCTTCGACGAATGCACGCCCTACCCGGCCACCCACACCGAGGCTGCGGTATCGATGCGCCTGTCGAAGCGCTGGGCGCAGCGCTCGCGCGACGAGTTCGACCGGCTGCAGAACCCCAACGCGCTGTTCGGCATCGTGCAGGGCGGCATGTACGAAGACCTGCGCGACGAATCGCGCGAGGCCCTGCAGGAAATCGGTTTCGACGGCTTCGCCATCGGCGGCCTGTCGGTGGGTGAGCCGAAGGAGGACATGGAGCGCATCCTCGCCCACACCACGCCGAAGTTGCCGCAGGACAAGCCGCGCTACCTGATGGGCGTGGGCACCCCCGAGGATCTGGTATACGGTGTGTCGCGCGGCATCGACATGTTCGACTGCGTGATGCCCACCCGCAACGCCCGCAACGGCTGGATCTTCACCCAGTGGGGCAACCTCAAGATCCGCAACGCAAAGCACAAGACCGACACCCGCCCCATCGACGAAGCCTGCGGCTGCTACGCCTGCCGCCACTTCTCACGGGCCTACCTGCACCACCTGGACCGCGCCAACGAGATCCTCGGCGCGCGCCTGATGACCATCCACAACCTGCACTACTACCAGCAGCTCATGCGCGAAATGCGCGAGGCCATCGACGCGAACCGATTCGCCGAATTCACGTCCGAGTTCGTGACGCGGCGCAACCGCGGCGCGTAGGGACGCGCTGATATACTCTCGCGTCCAAAAATTGACTGACTTTCCGTCTTTCCATTCCTTACCTGGAGCAACAAGGTGCTGATTTCCAACGCTTATGCCCAAGCAGCCGGCGCATCCGCCGACCCCACGGGCGGCCTGATGGGTTTCCTGCCCATCATCCTGATGTTCGTCGTGCTGTACTTCCTGATGATCCGTCCGCAGATGAAGCGCGCCAAGGAACACCGCGCCATGCTGGACGCCATCGCCAAGGGTGACGAGGTCGTCACCGCCGGCGGCATCGCCGGCAAGGTCGTCGAAACCTCCGACACCGGCTTCGTGAAGCTGGAAATCGCCAGCGGCGTCGAAGTGCTGGTGCAGAAGCCGACCATCAGCGCAGTGCTGCCCAAGGGCACGCTGAAGAACGCCTGATCCGGCTGAAGCAAAGCAATCGAAGGGGGCGCCAGCCCCCTTTCGCTTAAGTTCAGGTTGCCCGCCAACCGCTCTTTCCGTCCTACACCATGAACCGCTATCCCCTCTGGAAGAACCTGCTGATCCTGGCCGTACTGGCCATCGGGGTTCTCTACACCCTGCCGAACTTCTACGGCGAGGTGCCTGCAGTACAGGTTTCTTCCGCCCGCGCGACCGTGCAGGTCGACGCTGCGCTGGAAGCGCGCGTGCTCGACGTGCTGCAGGGCGCGCAGATCACCCATGACGGGCTGTTCCGCGACGACACCGGCCTGCGCGTGCGCATGTCGGACACCGACACGCAGCTGAAGGCCCGCGACGCGCTGGAACATGCGCTGAACCCGGATGCCAACGATCCGGGCTACATCGTCGCGCTCAACCTGCTGTCCGCCAGCCCGCAGTGGCTGACCCGCATCCATGCGCTGCCCATGTACCTCGGCCTGGACCTGCGCGGTGGCGTGCACTTCCTGCTGCAGGTGGACCTGAAGGGCGCGCTGGAGAAGCAACTCGACTCCTTGGGCGGCGACGTGCGCAGCCTGCTGCGTGAGAAGAACCTGCGCCACAACGGCGTGGCGCGCGCCGGCAACACGCTGGAAATGCGCTTCCGCGATGCGGACACCCGCACCAAGGCGCGTTACGCCATCAGCGACACGCGCAGCGACCTGCAATTCACCGAGCGCACGGACGGTTCCGACTTCCTGCTGATCGCCAGCCAGACGCAGATCGCCCAGCGCGAGACGCAGTCCGATGCGATCCGCCAGAACATCACCACGCTGCACAAGCGGATCAACGAACTGGGCGTGGCCGAGCCGGTGATCCAGCAACAGGGCGTGGACCGCATCGTGGTGCAGCTGCCCGGCGTGCAGGACGTCGCCAAGGCCAAGGACCTCGTCGGCCGCACCGCCACCCTGCAGGTGCGCATGGTGGACGAAGACGCCGACCCGAACGCCCCGCCGATCACCGTGGATGTCTTCCCGGAAATGCGCGGCGGCGTGCAGATGCCGGTGGCCACCAAGAAGCAGGTCGTGCTCACTGGCGACCGCTTCGTCGGCGCCCAGGCCTCGATCGACCAGCAGACCCAGCAGCCGATCGTCTCGGTGCGCCTGGACTCGGCCGGCGGCCGCATCATGCGCGACGCCACCCGCGAGAACCTGAAGAAGCGGATGGCCATCATCCTGTTCGAAAAGGGTCGTGGTGAGGCCATCTCGGTGGCGACCATCCAGGGCGAGTTCGGCAACCAGTTCCAGATCAGTGGCTCGTTCAGCACCGAAGAGACGAACCGCCTGGCCATCCTGATCCGCTCCGGCGCGCTGGCCGCCCCGATGGCGATCATCGAGGAACGCACCATCGGCCCGAGCCTCGGCGCAGACAACATCAACAAGGGCTTCCACTCCACGCTGTGGGGCTTCGTCGCCATCGCGGCGTTCATGGTCGCCTACTACATGCTGTTCGGCGTGGTGTCGGTGCTCGCCCTGACCGCCAACGTCGTGCTGCTGATCGCCCTGTTGTCGATGCTGCAGGCGACGCTGACCGTTCCGGGCATCGCGGCCATCGCACTCACGCTGGGCATGGCCATCGACGCCAACGTGCTGATCAACGAGCGCATCCGCGAAGAACTGCGTGCCGGCATGTCGCCGCAAGCGGCCATCAACGCCGGTTACGACCGCGCCTGGGCCACCATTCTCGACTCCAACGTCACCACCATGATCGCCGGCGTGGCACTGCTCGCCTTCGGTTCGGGCCCGGTGCGCGGCTTCGCGGTGGTGCACTGCCTGGGCATCCTGACCTCGGTGTTCTCTGCCGTGCTGGTCAGCCGCATGATCACCAACTTCATCTACGGCCGTCGCCGCAAGGTCGAATCGCTTTCGATCGGCACGGTGTGGAAACCCGGCGTCTGACCGGCGCAGGAGACAAGGACCATGGAATTTTTCCGCATCCGTAAAGACATCCCGTTCATGAAGCACGCGTTGATCTTCAACGCGATCTCCTTCATCACCTTCCTGCTCGCGGTGTTCTTCCTCTTCAGCCGCGGCCTGCACCTGTCGGTGGAGTTCACCGGCGGTACCGTCATGGAGCTGGCCTACAAGGAAGCACCGCAGCTGGAGCCGATCCGCGAAGCCATGACGAAGATCGGCTACCAGGACGCCCAGGTGCAGAACTTCGGTACCTCGCGCGACGTGATGATCCGCGTGCCCAACCGCGAAGGCGTCGACCCCAACGCAGTGCCGGCGCAGGTACTGAAGGCCATCGAAGGCCTGAGCGCCGAGCAGCCGGAACTGCGCCGCAATGAGGCAGTGGGCCCGCAGGTGGGCCGCGAACTGGCCGAGGACGGCGCGTTGGCGCTGATGCTGGTGATCTTCGGCATCGTCATCTACCTGGCCTTCCGCTTTGAGTGGCGCTTCGCGGTGTCGGCGATCATCGCCAACCTGCACGACGTCATCATCATCCTGGGCTTCTTCGCCTTCTTCCAGTGGGAGTTTTCGCTGCCCGTGCTGGCCGCGGTGCTCGCCGTGCTGGGCTACTCGGTGAACGAATCGGTGGTGGTGTTCGACCGGGTGCGCGAAACCTTCCGCAATTCGAAGGTGCGCAACCTCACCGTGCCGCAGGTGCTGGACCACGCCATCACCAGCACCATCTCGCGCACCATCATCACCCACGCCAGCACGCAGCTGATGGTGTGCTCGATGCTGCTGTTCGGTGGCGCCGCCCTGCACTACTTCGCGATGGCGCTGACCATCGGCATCTGCTTCGGTATCTACTCGTCGGTGCTGGTGGCCTGCCCGCTGGTCATGTGGCTGGGCGTGTCGCGCGAGCAGTTCGTCAAGCCGGTGAAGCCGAAGGAAGAGGCGGTGGTTTGAGCGTGGTCTGAGCGTGGTCTGGGTTACAGACCCGCTTCGCAAAAACACGAAAAGGCTCCTGCGGGAGCCTTTTTCGTTTCCCGGCGGCCGGCGCAGAATAGCGGGCTGCCGGACGCCATCCGGCCATTTCGCGCCCGGCCTGCTCCGCGCAACAGACTCTCACAGAAGGGGTTCCGCCATGTCCGCCTCGCCAGCCTCCACCGCCACCACTCGCAGCGTGCTCGTCTGGGACCTGCCGCTTCGCCTGTTCCACTGGGCGTTCGCCAGCCTGATCGTCGCCAACATCGTCATCGCGGAATTCAGCGAAGCGCTGAAGATGGATGATCCACTCACCTGGCATGCGCGCATCGGCTACGCCATCCTGACGCTACTGATCTTCCGCGTGCTGTGGGGCTTCGTCGGCGGCACGCACGCGCGATTCACCAGCTTCATACGCGGCCCCGGCACCATCCTCGCCTACCTGAAGGGCAGCGGCCCCGTGGTGGGGGGACACAACCCGCTCGGTGCACTGTCGGTGCTGGCCCTGCTCGCGTGCTGCCTCGTACAGGCCGTCACCGGCCTGTTCCTGACCGACGAGGTGCTCTTCGAAGCGCCGCTGTACAAGCTGGTCGACGGCGACACCGCCCTGCTGATGGCGCAATTACATGACTGGAACAGCAAGCTGCTGATCGTGCTGATCCTGCTGCACCTGGCCGCCCTGCTGTTCTACCGCGTGGTGAAGGGCGAACGCCTGGTCAGCGCGATGCTGAGCGGTCGCAAGCAGTATCCCGCTGGATCGGCGGCCAGCGACGCACAAGGCGGCAACCTGCTCGTCGGCATCGTATTGGCGGCTCTGGCAGGCATTTCGGTGTGGTACCTCGTGACCCAGGTCTGAACCCAGGGCTGAACAGCCGTCAGCTAACCTGACCAGCCAACAAAAAAAGGGCCACTTGCGTGGCCCTTTTTCATTGCAGCGCTACTGCTCTCAGCGCGTGAATGCCCAGGTCTGCGGCAGGGCCGGGCCCGGGGTCGGGTACACCCAGCTCCACGGCATGCGGTCGTAGACGTTGATCAGCTTGTTGCTACGCACGCCGGTGATGCCCGGGGGCGCCACGGTGCCCAGCACTTCCAGCTCGTCGGCCGAGATGGCGAGGATCTGGCGGAACAGCGAATCGGCTTCGCTGTCGGTCGCGGCATCCTTCCACTGGTCGTACAGGTCCAGGCGCTTCTTCATGCTGGCAGGCGGCTCTTCGCCGGTCTTGCCCTTGCTCTCGTACCAGCGCACCCACAGCAGGCTCTGACGCGACTCCTGCGGATGCACCGCCAGGAAGCCGCGCGGGTTCTGCGTCGGGTCCAGACCACCGGCCAGCGCGTCGACGCTGATGTCGTAGTCATTGTTGTTGGCGCGGTCGTAGAACAGCGTGCGTTCGGAGGCGCGGATCACCAGCTCGACACCGATCTTCGCCCAGTGCTTGCGCATCAGTTCCAGCGCTTCGATGTGCGAGGGATACGCCAGGCTGGCGATCACGTTCATGGCGATGCGGCCACCGTCCTTGTACTGGCGGAAGCCCTGCGGATCACGCTGCGTCAGGCCCATCTTGTCCAGGCGCGCGTTGGCGTCCTTCGGGTCATAGGCGGTGAACTGCTTGGCCAGCTTCTCGTTGTAGTACTTGTGCTGCTTGCGCGGGCCGATCTGCCAGGGTTCGCCCTGACCGAGGAAGACGATGTCGTTGATCTCCTTGCGGTCCATGCCTTCCGACAGCGCGATGCGGAACTCCTTGTTGCGCATCAGTTCGCGCAGCTTCGGGTTCGTGGTCGACTGGTTGAGGAACACGCCGATGGACGTCGCGCCGGTACCCGGCAGGCTCAGCACCTTGTAGTTGCCCTTGGCGGCGTTCTCGGCCAGCACCGGACGGTTCTGGATGTTGTCGATGTGACGGACCTGGAAGTCGAGCTGGCCATTGATGGCGGCGAGCACGATGGTTTCCACTTCCGAGATGATCGGCAGCTGCAGGTTGTCGATGTAGGGCAGCTGGTTGCCCGCGGTGTCGACCTGCCAGAAGTACGGGTTGCGGCGCAGGGCCACGCGGGTGGCACCACCGGAGTACGGCTCGGCGATCACCCACGGATCCATCGTGGGTTTGTCCGGGTTGCCCCAGCGGGTCACGATCTCGATGTCACCGCAACGGGCACGGAACAGCGCGGCCCAGTCCTGCGCCTTGGCGGCGGAGACCAGTTCCTGCACCTTCGGGTTGTACTTGGGGTGGAACTGCTGGCAGTAGTTCTTGCTGTACAGCGTCGGGTGCTGGCCCAGCGGCGTGGACAACTGCTCCAGGAAGCTGCGGTAGGAACCGGCAAACTTGAACTTGACGGTGGTGTCGTCGATCTTGGTGATCTCGGCGTACTTGCCGTCGGCCGTGTATTGCGAGGGCACCTGGCTGAGGAACTGCTTGTTGCCCACCACGTCGTTCATGCTGAACAGGATGTCGTCGGCGGTGAAAGGCGAACCATCGGACCACTTCAGGCCCTTGCGCAGCTTGAACACGAATTCGCTGCCGTCCTTGCTGACCGTCCAGCTCTCGGCCAGATTGGGCGATACGCCCTGGAAGTCGAGGTTCCAGCGCACCAGCCCCTGGTTACCCACCAGACGCAGGATGGCATTGTGGTCGCCGTTGCCGCGCAGGGCGCTGCGCAGCGTGCCGCCGTAGCTGCCGACCTTGTCGACCGGCTTCACGACGTCCGGCTTTTCCGGCAGGCGCTTGTCGACGGTGGGCAGCTTGCCCTCCTTCACCAGCGCCGCGAGCTGCGGCGCTTCCTGGTAAGCCGCTGCCGGCAGGGCCAGCAGCGCGCCGGAAGCGAACGCCACTGTGCCGAACACGGCATGCAACGCGCTGCGGCTGTGGGTTTTCTGGGACATATGTCTTCCTCCTTGGACTGAATGATGGCGAGCCGCTACTCGCCGGCTCACAAGTTAATCGTTTACTTTTCCATCCGAGTTGTCAAGCGGGGACACCCTCAGAACGACGGAAACGACGACACCAGGAAACTACGGGAAAGGCCTGCAAGCCTTGATGGAGGGAACTACCTAGGGAATGTTTCCAGATGTCACGGCGCGGACAGCGCCGTGACAGAAAACGATTTACAACAACCGTTTACGGAAATTTGTTGCGGCCGATCCCCGATCAACCGGGGGCCCGGCTACGGCTCAGTGCAACACAGCTCGGGCTCAGTTCCGGCTCAGTTGCGATACTCGCGGCTGCGGTAGTCGTCGTGGCAGGTCTTGCAGTTGCGCGTGACCTCGGCGAACTGGGCTTTCAGGGTATTGGCATCGCCTGCCGCGGCGGCCGGCAACTTGCCCGCTTCAGCGATGTGCCTGTCGTAGAGCGCCTTGAATTTGTCAGGCTCGCTCCAGATCTTGGCATCCGCGCGCGTCGGCGCTCCCTTGTCGGTCCCCGGCCCGAAGGACGTGCCCGACCAGGCGATGAGGTTGGCGATGGTCTCGGCGTGCTTGACCGCCAGTTCCTTGTTGTACGGCGTATCGCCGCGGATCATGCCGTTGAGGGCGCCCAGGCTGCGCTGGGTGACCTGCATCACCGACTGGCGATAGCGGATCTGGTCTTCCGGCTTGAAGGTCTGGGCGGTGGCCGCAACGGTGCCGAGGGCGGCGGCGGTCAGGACGATTACATGGCGAAGCTGCATTGCAGAACTCCCTTTCTCTGGTGGTGGGATGGAACGGATGCAGAGGTAGAACGCTGGCAGGCCGTGCTTTATTCCGCCTGGCCACCGACGAAGACGTGCTTTACGCGCAGCGGGTTCCCGCTGGCTTCCAGCGCGAACAGGCGGTCGATGTTGGGGTGCTTGCCGGGGTTGGCGCGGGCGTCCTCGGTGTGCTCGGCGTACAACTCCAGGCCCTTGCGGGCGGCGTCCGGCGTGATGGAGCCGTAGGTCTGCGCGAGGTGGTTGTAGAGCGTCAGCGAGCCGATCTGCCCCTGCTTGTGTTCGATGGTCGCCACGACCTTGCCGTCGGCATCCAGGAGTTGCAGCGCGGAGAGGTGGGAGACGCCGGGCAGGTGCTTGAGGTTGTCTGCGAAGGCCATATTCGTGGTGGGGCGTGAAAGATGAAGATAGATGAAGGGCGAAGCGCCGGCAGCGAGCGGCGGCGCGACGAGAGTCTAACGAATTCGTGACGGGCGGAATGCGCCCCCTCACCTGCCACCCACCTCCCCTTACCTGCCACCTTCAGCCGCCACCATGCCGGTCCAGCGCCCAAGCGACATGCTCACGCACCAGGGCCGATGCGTCGTCCACCCTGCTGCGCAGCGCCGCCAGGACTTCCGGTGACGTCGGTGCATTGCCCAGCGCCACCGCGATGTTGCGCAGCCAGCGTTCGTGGCCGATGCGGTGGATGGCGGAACCGGCGGTGCGCTCGGCGAAGTCCGTCGCGCTCCAGCCGAACAGCTCCACCAGCGAGGCGCTGTCCAGCCGGTGGCGGGGCGAGAAATCCCCCTCGCGCGTGACCTGGGCGAAACGGTTCCACGGGCAGGCCAGCTGGCAGTCGTCGCAGCCGTAGATGCGGTTGCCCATCGCGCCGCGGAATTCCTCCGGGATGCTGCCCTTCAGCTCGATGGTCAGGTAGGAGATGCAGCGCCGCGCGTCCACCGAGTACGGCGCCACGATGGCCTGGGTCGGACAGGCATCGATGCAGCGCGTGCAGCGTCCGCAGTGCTCCTCCGGCGGCGAATCGGGTGGCAGCGCCAGGTCGGTGTAGATCTCGCCGAGGAAGAAGCAGGAGCCCGAATCGCGGTTCAGCAGCAGCGTGTGCTTGCCGCGCCAGCCCAGCCCGGCCTGCGTGGCCAGCGCCACTTCCAGTACCGGCGCGGAATCCACGAACACCCGGTGGCCGAAGGCGCCGACCTCGGCCGCCACGCGATCGGCCAGCTTCTGCAGGCGGTTGCGCAACACCTTGTGATAGTCGCGGCCCAGCGCGTAGCGGGACACGTAGGCGCGCTGCGGGTCGGCCAGCGCCGCCTCGGCATCGCCCAGCTCGCGCTCCGGCCAGTAGTTCATCCGCACGGAAATGGCGCTCACCGTGCCCGGCACCAGCTCCGCCGGGCGCGCCCGCTTCACGCCATGGCGGGCCATATAATCCATTTCGCCGTGGAAGCCGGCCGCCAGCCAGTCCAGCAGGCCCTGCTCGGCCCCTTTCAGATCCACCCCGGCAAAGCCCACCGCATCGAAGCCCAGCTCGAAGCCCCAGGCGCGGATACGCGCCGCCAGGGCCTCGCCTTCCAGCCGCACTTGTTGCTCTCGAGATTCCACAGGATGTCCGACTCCGCTCACGCCGCCGATGATAGTGCCAAGCCCGCCTCCACCGCGCAGCCAGCGGGGCCGGGGCAGGAACCGATAAGGCGCCACCTGGCCGATCCGGCCGCCACCGAGGCCTTCGGCGCGGCGCTGGCGCCGGCCATGGAAGCCGGCCTGGTGGTCTGGCTGAGCGGCGACCTCGGTGCCGGCAAAACCACGCTCACGCGGGGGTTATTGCGTGCGCTGGGCCACACCGGAAATGTAAAAAGCCCCACTTACACCTTGCTAGAACCTTATACAGTTTCTAGAATCCCTCTGTATCACTTTGATTTCTATCGGTTCACACATGCCGACGAATTTCTCGAAGCCGGCCTGGACGAATACTTCACCGGCACTGGCGCCTGTCTCGTGGAATGGGCTGACAAGGCCCGTCCGCACGTTCCGCTGCCCGACATCGAGCTGCGGCTGCATGTCGTCGCCCATGGCGGCGGGATCGACGGGCGTGATATCGAATGCCTCGCCCTCACCGAGCGGGGCCGTGCATGTCTGAGTCGAACCACGATCTGACACGGCGCGCGCTGCTGCGCTTCGGCGGCGCTGCCCTGCTGCTCAACGTCACCCCCAGTTTCGCCGCCGCCGAATCCCGCGTGCTCGCGGTGCGCGTATGGCCTGCGCAGGACTACACCCGCATCACGCTGGAGGCGCGCGACCTGCTGCGCTTCTCGCACCAGATCGTGAAGAACCCCGAGCGCCTGGTGGTCGACCTCGAAGGCGTGGAGTTCAACAGCATCCTGCAAGGCCTGCCGGAACGCATCACCGACGCCGACCCCTACATCAAGCTGATCCGCGCCGGCCGCAACCGACCCGGCGTGGTCCGCCTGGTGGTGGAGCTGAAGAAGGAAGTCCACCCGCAGGTGTTCACGCTGCCGCCGGTGGGCGAATACGGCCACCGCCTGGTGCTGGACCTGTACCCGACCGAGCCGGTCGACCCGCTGATGGCGCTGATCGAGAAGCGCTCGCCGGAAGCCGCTGCCGCAGGCGAGCCGGACGGCCCGGCACCGCAGATCGCATCGAACACCGCATCCGCGCCGGCTGACGTCCCGCGCGCCGTACCGGGTGATGCGCAGGCGGGTATCCAGCGCGAACCGACGCGCCCCGTGCCGGACATCGTCACCCGCGAACCGAAGTCTTCCGACAAGGCGGTGCCGGTCACGCGCATGATCACCATCGCGCTGGACCCCGGCCACGGCGGCGAGGACCCCGGCGCAGTCGGTCGTCGCGGCACCTACGAGAAGAACGTCACCCTCGCCATCGCACGCCGCCTCAAGGCCAAGATCGATGCCGAGCCGAACATGCGCGCCATGATGACGCGCGACGCCGACTTCTTCGTGCCGCTGAACCAGCGCGTCGCCAAGGCCCGCCGCGTGCAGGCGGATCTCTTCGTGTCCATCCACGCCGACGCCTTCATCAAGCCGGATGCACATGGCAGCTCGGTGTTCGTGCTGTCCGACCGCGGCGCCAGCAGCACCGCCGCGAAATGGCTGGCGCAGAAGGAGAACGCAGCCGACCTCATCGGCGGCGTGAACATCGGCGTCAAGGACGGCCACCTCGCCCGCACCCTGATGGACCTGTCGCAGACCGCCACCAACAACGACAGCATGAAGCTGGGCAAGGTGGTGCTGGACGAGATCGGCGGCATCAACCGGCTGCACAAGGCGCACGTTGAGGAAGCCGGCTTCGCGGTGCTGAAGGCGCCGGACATCCCCTCCATCCTCGTCGAGACTGCCTTCATCTCCAACCCGGACGAAGAAAAGCGTCTCGCCGACGAGGCCTACCAGGACAAGATGGCGGACGCGCTGCTACGCGGCATCAAGCGCTACTTCGCCAGGAACCCGCCACTCGCCAAGTCGCGCCTGGCCGGAATCTGACGCCCGGTCCATGCCTGCGTACGCCAGCTTCCAGCCACGCAGCAATTTCCACCTCTTCAGCGATGACGGGCCGCCGTCCTCGCACTGGCTGCGCAACCTGCTGGCGGTCGTCTTTGCCTGCATCGCACTGGTGATCGCCAAGCCGGTCGGCAACCGCGCCCTGGTGTTCAACACCGACGTCCACGAGCACATCGTCGAACTGCCGGTGGCCGCCAAGGACCGCTTCGGCAAGCCGTCGCACGGTAACATCCCGGTCACCGTGTTCCGGCCGGATGGCGACGGCCCCTTCCCGCTCGTCATCATCAACCATGGCCGCACCACCGGCCGCGAAGGACGCGGCAAGCCGCTGCGCGTGCGCTTCGAATTCGCCGCGCGCTACTTCGTGCGCAAGGGCTTTGCCGTCGCCGTGCCGACGCGGCTCGGCTACGGCTGGACCGCGGACGCCGGCGATCCGGAAGACCACAGCGACGATTGCAAGAATCTCGACAGCGGCGCCATGCTGGATGCACAGGCCAGCCAGAACGAGGCCATCGCGCGACGCCTGCAGCAGGAGTCCTGGGTGGATGCCGGCAAGACCATCGTGCTCGGCCACTCCACCGGCGCACTGGCTGCGCTGGCTGCCGGCTCGCGCGACATCCCCGGCCTGATGCTGACCATCGCCATCGCCGGTGGCCGTGCCGGCAGCCCCGGCAGCCACCCCGGCGCGCCCTGCGTGCCGGAGGAACTCGCCGGCCACCTCACGCGCCTGGGCCGCGAGGCACGCGCGCCGTCCTGGTGGATCTACAACGAGAACGACATGTTCTTCGCGCCGCCCGCCGCGCAGATGTGGTTCGACGCCTACAAGGCCGGTGGCGCCCGCGCCAGCCTGACGATGCTGCCCCCCTTCGGCGAGGATGGCCACGCCTGGTTCGTGCTGGCCAACGACCAGTGGCAGGCGATGTTCGACGCGGAACTGGCGCGCCACGGCTTCACGCAGGCGGGCGCGCTGAAACGTCCCGCCGCCACCGACCATGCCGCGCTCGACGACATCAAGCGCCTTCCCGCCTTGCCGGAAGGCGGCGTGGAGCAGTACCGCAAGTTCCTGGAGATGAAGATGCCGCGCGCCTTCGCCGTCGGCCCCGGCGGACGCTACGCCGCGATTGCCGGCGACGACGCCATGTCACGCTCGCTGGCCCTGTGCCGGCGCGAACGCGACACCGCCTGCCGGCTCTACGCGGTGGACGACAGCGTGGTCTGGTAAGCCGCCTTCACGCCGTCTTCCCGCCACCTTCCTCTCCCTTCGTCCTCGTTCTTTCCATCCTTTCGGCTTACCCTGTGGGGCCCTTGCCCTGTCGTGCCTCGCGCCCCCGGATGCGGCCATGCGTGCCTGCCTGAAGCTCTCTTTCCTTTTCGCCCTGCTCATCTGCCTGCTGCCGGGCCTGCCCTCCGGTCCGGTCGCGCGGGCGCAGGCAGCGACGCTCGATCACGCCTTGCGCGAGGAGGTCTGGCACCTGCCGGTCCGCGCCCGGGACATCAAGGGACGCGAGATCGCGGGCGACATCCCGGTCACCGTGTTCCGCCCGCAGGGCGACGGGCCCTTCCCGCTGGTGGTCATCAGCCACGGGCGCGCCGGCAGCCGCGATGGACGCGCCAGGCCCGCCCGCCAGCGCTTCGAATCCGCCGCGAGCTACTTCGTACGCAAGGGTTTCGCGGTCGCCGTGCCGACCCGCCTGGGCTACGGCGAGACGATCACCGCCGGCGACCCCGAGGATCGCGGCGCCGGCTGCAGCAACAACGACTACAGCGCGCTGGTGGAAGCCAGTGGCGCACAGGTGCAGGCAGTCGTCGCACGCATGCGGCAGGAGGCCTGGGCTGATCCGCAGCGCCTGTTGCTGGTCGGCCAGTCGGTCGGCGGCATCGCCACTATCTCGGCCACGTCGCGCGGCATTGCCGGGCTGGTGGCCGCGGTGAACTTCGCCGGCGGCAGCGGTGGCAGCCCGGAGCGCCACCCCGGCAAGCCCTGCGCACCGCAGAACATGGACCGCGAGATCGCGCGGCTCGCTCGCAGTGCCAACGCGCCGATGCTGTGGCTGTACACCGAGAACGACCAGTACTTCGACCCCGCCACCACGCGTGCCTGGCACGCGACCTACCAGGCCAACGGTGGCCGCGCCGAGTACCGCCTGCTGCCGCCTTTCAGCGACGACGGCCACAAGCTGTTCGCGCAGGGCAATGCAGTGTGGCAACCCATCCTGGACGTCTGGCTGGCCGAGTCCGGCCTCGGCCCCTCCAGTCACTCCAGTCACTCCACGCCCTCCCGCGGACCCTGAACCCATGCAGACCAAGCATACCGTGCAGATATCGGCCAACTTCGACAGCGGCAACATCCAGGTCCTCGACGCCAGCCAGCCCGGCCACGTGCGTCTGGCGATCCGCCGCGACACGCACTGCGAATTCATGCAGTGGTTCCACTTCCGCATCAGTGACGCGGCCGGCGTGCCGCTGCGCCTGTGCATCGAGAATGCCGGCGACTGCAGCTACGCCGACGGCTGGCACGGCTACGCCTGCGCGGCGAGCTACGACCGCCAGCACTGGTTCCGCATCCCCACCACCTTCTACGACGGCCATGCGCTGACCATCGAAGTCACGCCGCAACACGACACGCTGTGGCTGGCGTATTTCGAGCCCTACTCGCATGAGCGCCACCAGGAGCTGGTCGGCCGCTGCAACGCCTCGCCGCTGGCGCGCGTGGAACGCATCGGCACCAGCCTGCAGGGGCGCGACCTCGATTGCGTGCACGCGGGCAGCGGTGCGCATCACGTGTGGATCCAGGCCCGCCAGCACCCCGGCGAGAGCATGGCCGAGTGGTGCGCCGAGGGCCTGCTCGCCCGCCTGCTCGATCCGCACGACGCGGTGGCACGCGAAGTACGCCGGCTCGCCACGCTGCACATCGTCCCCAACGCCAACCCGGACGGCGCGACGCTGGGTAACCTGCGCGCCAACGCCGCCGGTGCCAACCTCAACCGCGAGTGGCGGCAACCGTCCATGGAGCGCAGCCCCGAGGTGTGGCACATCCAGGCGGCGATGCGTGCCACCGGCATGTCGCTGTTCCTCGACCTGCACGGCGACGAGACCCTGCCCTACGTGTTCATCGACGGCAGCCACATGGTGCCCGGCTATGGCGAACGCAACCTGCAGCTGCAGGCGGACTTCCTCGCCAACCTGCGCACCGCCTGCCCGGACTTCCAGACCGAGCACGGCTATGCCGACAACCGCTTCGACGAGGAACTGCTGACCCTGGCGTCGAAGTGGACGGCCCGCACTTTCGGCTGCGTGGCGCTCACGCTGGAAATGCCGTTCAAGGACAACGCCAATGCACCGGACACCCGGCATGGCTGGAACGGCGAACGCAGCCGCCAGACGGGTGCCGCCCTGCTGGGGCCGATCCTGCAGCACCTGAAGGCGCTCGGCGCGTAACCCCGGCGGGCGACACGCGCCAAGGCACGAGCAGGAATGCCATTGCCATTCCTGTCACCCCCCACCCCCCGCACCTGACGAGGACCGTCGCTAGCCGATCGACTCGGCGTCGTGGAGATTTGCGCCGGCCGGCGGGCCGACCCGCCCTGCGGCCGCACGGGCCACCCAGTGCGACAGGTCGCTGGTCAGCGCGCGCACCCGGTCGGCCAGATGCAGCGACATGTTCTTCAGCAGCTTGGTCGCGAGCGTCGGCTGCTCCACGAGCAAGCGGTCGAAGACATCCAGCGGCAGCTTCAGGGCGACGACATCCGACTCGGCGACGGCCTCGGCCGAGCGCGTGCTGCGCGCGAGGCTGGCCATCTCGCCGATGATCACGCCGGGCGCAAATGACGCCAGGCGGCGTGCACTGCCGGGGATGCGCAGGCCGATGTCGCCCTGCAGGCTGACGTACAGGCCGTCGCCGGGGTCGCCGAGCTTGAACAGGGTCTCGCCGCGCCGGAAATGCAGCGTCACCAGGACGCCAGCGAGTGACGCGATCTCATCCGGCGTGAGGTCGCGCCCGAGCATGGTGTCGGCGAGGCTCAGGGCCGCGCCGGACTCGCCATCCGGTTTCAGGCTGGACAGCAGGCGGTCCTCGGCCTGCTCCAGCGCGAGGTCGGTGTGATCGGCAAACAGCAGCGCCTTGCGATCGGCAGCCGGCCCCGCGGCTTCGACGAGGCCGCGCCGCGCGTCACCCGCCGGCCATTCCGCAAAGACCAGCGCCCGCCCCACGCGTCGCCAGTGTTGCGCAATCTCGAAGAGGATCCGTGCGGCCGTGACGTCGATCTCGGTGACCTGATGCAGGTCGAGGATCGCGATGTCCACCGAGGCCTCGATGCCTTCCAGGCGGGTCCGCAGCCCGTCGGCGGTGCCGAAGAACAACGCCCCCTGCAGTTCGAGCACCGCAATCCTCGACCCCTCCCGCGCGAGCACGCCAGCCAGCGCGGGAGGGCGTGCCTTGAGGGAGTGGCGCGTCTCGCCGGACCATTCATGGCGCACCACGTCGCGCATGTTGGCGCGCACGAACAGCAGCACTGCGCACATGGCACCGATCAGCACGGCCGGACCCAGGCCGAAGACGACGGCACCGATCGCCACCGCCAGCTCCACCGCCCAGTCGGCGAGACGCAGGGGCGACCGCGCGGCGGCCGTGCCCGCGTCGGCAAGGCGCTGGCGATACTGGCCGCGCTGGCGCCAGCGCTCCAGCGGCGCGTGCCAGAAGACCGGCAGCAGCATGCCCAGGCCTTGCAGCAGGATCACCCCGCCCACGGCGCTGCGCGGCACCTGCGCGATCACCTGCGGCGCGAACAGCAGCAGGGCCAGCATCGCCACGGCATACGCCGCCACGACATGGCGATGGTCCGGGTTGGGCATCACCAGGGACAGCGTGCGCGGCATCGACGGCGAGTACGGCTGGCCGGAGACCAGCCCGGCGGCGATGTTGGCCAGCCCCTGTGCGCACAACTCGCGATTGGCATCGCGGCTGCGCCGCAGGCGGCCATCCACCACCGACACGGCGATGAGCGAATCCAGGCTGCATAGCGCCGCGGCCGTGATCGCGTACGAGCCGATCAATGCCATCAGGCGAGGGTCGAGGAAGTCGGCGCGGAATAGCGAAGCCGGATCGAGTGCCATGAACCCGCCCGCCGCCAGCACCGGCGCACCGATGAGCGCACCGGCATCGGCGCCCTGCAGCCAGCGGCTCATCGCGAAGTGCAGTGCGGTGGCGACGCCAAGACCGATGATGACCGGCGGGATGCGCGTCTTCAGGCGCGTGGCGAGGCCGGTGAACACCAGCGCGCACAGGCCGACGGCGATGGCACCGTCCTGCGGGGATTCGAACGTCGTCCGCAAGGCCGTTCCGAAAGCGTGCCCCGTGACCACCGGCAGCGCGGTGATCACGAGCAGCAGCCCCACCCCGCTGGTGACGCCGACGCGTACCGGATGCGGCGTGTACTTCACGATGCTGCCGAGCTTCAGCATGCCGAAGCCGGCCTGCAACACGCCGGCGCAGGCCACGCCCAGCGCGGATAGCGTCAACACCTGCGCGGGAGAAGCCTGGCCCGCCGAGCCGAGCATCGAGGACAACATCGAGGACAGTGCGGCGACGAAGCCACCGGTCAACAGCGACAGGGCCGCACGCGGCCCGCTGACCAGGCGCCCGCTTCCCAGCGTCGAGGCGATGACGTTGGCAATCACGGTGCCGAGCAGGACCATCGCCATGGCCGTCGGCCCGAAGGCCGGGTCGAGTGCCGCGAACGCGAGCAGCCCGTACGCCATGTTCTCCGGCGCATGCTCGAACGCGTTCGACACCGCGGAGACACCGACTGCCAGCCGTGAGCGCCAGCTTTCCAGAAAGCCGGTAAACGGAGGGGCGAAAGCGGGGAGACGCATGGCCTTGCCGGCACCTCGTGCAGGTCGTGGTGCCAATCATAGTAAGGCTTTCGGCGCCTCGCCCGTTGCATCGACGGGCAAGGCGACGCAGGTGCGGGGCCACGGGCGTGCACCTGCCGCAGCCTTGCGGCGCGGCGGCGTGAGGCTTGCCCGGAACGCAGGCCATTGCTAGGCTCGCGGCTGCTGCCGGGCTGGAGGGGCATGGTCGGTGTGACCGTGCCTCGGCCGCCTTCGCCAAGGAGCCCTGAATGTCCTGCCCCCGCTGCCAAGCCGTCTCGCCGTCCGGTGGACGTTTCTGCGCGCATTGCGGTGCGCCGCTGACAGCCGGGGACGCGCCGCGCACGACACGCAGGCAGATGACGGTGCTGTTCTGCGACCTGGTGAACTCCACCGAGCTGGCGCAGCGCATCGATCCCGACGACGTGCTGCTGACCATGCAGCGCTACCACGACACCGTGCGCCTCATCGCCGCGCGCTTCGGCGGCTTCGTGGCACGCATCGCCGGTGACGGCGTCGATGTCTATTTCGGTTACCCGGTTGCCAACGAGGACGACGTGGCCCGGGCGATGCATGCCGCGCTGGCCCTGGCCGGCGAGGTGCCGCGCATCGAACCCGCGCCGGGCGAGCCGCTGGCGCTGCGCATCGGCATCGCGACCGGCATGGTGGCGATCAGCGTCACACAAGGCGTGGCGGTGGCCGGCGCCACCCCCAACCTCGCCTCGCGCATCCAGGCCGCCGTGCCGCCCGGCTGCATCGGCGTGGCCCAGAGCACGCGGCGCATCGCGGGGCGGCAGTTCGAGTTCGAGGAACTCGGCGAGCATGTGCTGAAGGGTTTCGAGAAGCCGGTGGCGATCAGTGCGCTGCGTCGCGCACGCTCGCTGGACAGCCGCTCGGCCTGGCGCGGCCGCGATGTCAGCCTGCCGATGGTGGGCCGCGACGCCGAGCTCGCCGCCTTGCAGCAGCACTGGCAACGCGTGATCGCCGGCCGTACCTGTGGCGCACTGGTGGTCGGCGATCCGGGGCTGGGCAAGTCGCGGTTGATCACCGCCTTCGACGACACGCTGCCGGCCCAGGGCCACACGCTGTTGCGCCTGCAGTGCTCGCCCTTCCATGTGAACAGTGCGCTGCAGCCCTTCGTCGAGCACATGAAGACGGCGGCCGGCCTGACCGGCAACGACACGCCCGACGAACAACTCGACAAGCTGGAGGCACAGCTGGCGATCGCCGGCATCGACGAGCCGCGCGAATGTGCGCTGGTCGCCGCCCTGCTCGGCGTGTCCTTCGGCGAACGCTATCCGCCGCTGGGCATGCCGCCTCCGATGCAGCTGCAGCTCACCAAGGAAGCGCTCAAGCACTACTTCGCCGGCCTCGCCCACCACCAGGTGGGCACGGCCAGCGAGCATTCGCTGACGCGCTATTTCTTCGGCCTCGCCGAAGAGCGGGCGTTGCTGGTCATCGTCGAGGACCTGCACTGGATCGACCCGACCTCGCTGGAGCTGCTGGGCCTGCTGCTCGCCAATGGCGGCACCGCGCCCATCCTGCTGCTGATGACGGCCCGCCCCGGCTTTGAGTCCCCTTGGGCAGAGAGCGAGGACTTCGTCCGCCTGCCCCTGCAGCGCCTGTCCGACGCCGACGCCAAGGCCATCGTCGCGCAGCAGTCCACGCTGGTCGAACTGCCGCCGCAGTGGCTGGCCACTATCGTCGAGCGCACCGACGGCGTGCCGCTGTTCATCGAAGAGATGACGCGCATGCTGGTCGAGAAGAAGCGCGCCCCGTCTGCCGGTGACGTGCCCGACACGTTGGTCGACCTGCTGACCGAGCGCATGGACAGGTTGCCGCCCGATGGCAAGGCGATGATGCAGCTCGCGTCGATCATCGGCCGCGAATTCGACCGGGGCCTGCTGGCCGCGGCGGCCGCACCGGACAGCGAGATCCTGCTGCAGGACGGGCTACGCTCGATGCTAGAGAGCGGCCTGGTGCTCCCCAGCAGTGCCGACGGCGAACGCCTGCGGTTCAAGCATGCGCTGGTGGAAGACACGGCCTACGCGTCGATACCACCGAAGCGCTGCGCCGAACTCCACGGCCGCGTGGCCGAGGCTCTGCTGAGCCGCTTCACCGATCGCGTCGAACTGCAGCCGGAACTGGCGGCACGCCACCTCAGCCGCGCTGGCGACGCGATGCGCGCCGCCCCGTGGTGGCAGGCCGCCGGCGGACAGGCGCTGTCGCGCGGCGCACCGCGTGAAGCCGCGGGCCATCTGCGCGCCGGCGTCGAGGCATTGAAGAGCGCACCCGCCGGGCTCGACCGCGATGCCGCCGAGCTGGGACTGCTGTCGATGCTGGGGCCGACCACGATGGTGCTGCTGGGCCCCGGCAGCGCCGAATTCGGCGAGGTGCAGGAACGCGCCTATGGCCTGAGCCAGATCCTGCCGGGCCAGCCGCGCCTGTTCCCGACCAGCTACGGCTGGTGCCTGTTCAACTGGGGCCGCGCGCGCCTGAAGACGACCACGCGCCTGGTCGACCAGCTGCTGCACGCCAGCGCCGAACGCGAGGGCGACCCCGAGGCCGCGATGGCAGCGAACAACATGGCCGGCATGGTGCACTTTCATATCGGCCAGGCCCAGGCGGCACACAAGCACCTGTCGGTGTCGACCGCGCTCTACAACCCGCAGCGCGACGCCGCCCTGTACCCGGTGTACCTGATGGACTTCGGCGTCTTCGGCCGTTTCTACCTGGCGCTGGCGACGCAGGTGCTCGGCTTTCCGGACACCGCGCGCCGCATCGCCGGCGAAGCGCTGTTGCTGGCCGAGACCCTGACCCAGCCGCACACGATGGGCTTCGCGATGCTGGCCAACTTCAACACCGCGGTGATGCGCGGCGATACCGAAGACGCGCTGACCATGGCCGAGCGCTGCATCGAGTTCTCCAGCCAGTTCGGTTTTCCGGAGTTCATTGCGATGGCACGGGTCGCGCGCGGCTGGGCGCTGGCGCACGGCCAGCAACGCTGGGCCGAGGGGCTGGCCGACGTGCAGGCCGGGCTCGAAGGCTGGGCACAGACCGGCTTCGAGAACTGGCAACCCTGGTTCACCACGCTGGAGGCCGAGATCATGGGCCAGCTCGGGCAGCAGGCCCGCGCCCTGCAGCGTATCGACCAGCAACTGGCGCGCATCGCCGGCAACGGCGAACTGCAGTTCAAGAGCCCGCTGATGGCCGAGCGCGCCGCCGCCCTTGCCGCGCTGCCGGCACCGGCCGGCGGCAGTGCCGAGGCCGCGGCGGAATTCGACCGCGCCGAGGCACTGGCCCGGCAGCAGGGCGCTGCCGGGTGGAGCGCGCGCATCGCCCGCCGGCGACGCCAGACCCTGGGCTGAACCGCAGGGCTGGCTGGATTGCGAGGCGCGACCGCGGGGTCGGATCTCAGGCCCGCCCCCGTGGTTGCGACGCTGCGCTGCGCCTCGCTTCGCCGCGCCTCGCACCTCAGTGCATCACGCCTCAGTGTCCCGCCATCGGATTGCGGATGAAGGCGTCCGTGTCGGCGGAGCCGTTGGCCCGCATCAGCGCGAAGGTCAGCATCATGTCGTAGTCGACACCGACGATGCCCTTGCGCCCGCCGCCGGACAGCGCCGCCGTGCCGGGGCGGTTCTGGAACCATTGCGCCCACTGCGGCGAGCCCGGATCGAAGAACAGGAATTGCTGGCCTTCCGACGGAAAGCTCATGTTCGGCGAGGGATAGAGGTTGGCGGCGAAGGGGTACTGCGCCGCGCTGTGGCAGCTCACGCAGCTGGTGGCCGGCAGCGGATTGTCCTTCCCGAAACGCTGGCCGGACACGGTGACGGCGTTGTGCCGGATGCCGACATCCAGCGGCCCTGCCAGGCGCCCGCCCCAGCCCAGCCCGTCCATGACGAAGGCGGGCACTGCCGGATTGACCCAGGTCTGCTCCAGCACGCCTTTCGGCCCCAGGCCGTCCGGGTACTTCGCGAGCTTCGGATCGTTACCCCACATGACGCCGACCGGGATGGCGCGGTCCCACACCGTGGCACCGCTGGAGCGCGTGTCGTAGGCATAGGCGATGAACACCCAGCCGGTCTCCGGCGAGGCCACCCTGTCCTTCACCCGCACCGCCATCTGCAGGAAGCGCATCGGCGTGACCACCGGCAGCCGCTTGGTCGGGTCCGGGTTGGACAAGGATGCAACGGGCGGACGGTAGATGTAGGACACCGAGGAGTTCTTCAGCACCGGCCATTGCTCCTCGGTCAGGGTCGCACCTTCGACCTTGACGACGATGGAGCCTTCGGGGAACTGCGTGGAGGTGACATCCGGCTTGAAGGGGTTGCGCCATATCTCGCCGAGTTTGGCCGCCGCCACGTCGTTGTAATACACCACCGCGTGGTTCTGGAACTGCACGGCCGGCGGGTTGGAGGGGTAGGAGTACGGCTGCAGGACCTGCCCGGTGTAGGAGCCCAGCAGGGCTTCGCGCCCCGATGTCGGATCGATATTGCCGTTGCTCATCGGCGAACCCTGCCCGCCCCAGGGCATGTCGTACCAGCCGGCCTGCTGCGGCGTCCACTTCATCGGATCGTTGACCAGGCCCGACATGTCCTTGCTGATAAAGCGCTTCATCGCCGCCGCATAGGCGGGCGCGCTCTGCTTGGTCAGCCGGCCGGACGGCCGCACCTGCAGCCACTGCGCCTTCGTGGGTGCCTGCGGGTATTCGTAGTTGCTGGGACGGAAGGTCCCGTTCCAGTCTGCTGGTGGTGGATAGACGGTGTTGTTGCCCGCGAACGGATCGGGCTGCCCGGCGCTCAGTGTTCCGGCAAAGACCAGGCAGGCCAGGCCGCCGGCAAGATGGCGCCCTGGGCGCGATAGACGACGCTTCATTTCTTTCTCCCCCGGATCGCAGCCGATGCCCCCCGGCATGTATGACGGCCGCGCATTGTCAAAAGTCCCGGACGGCCGCTACGCAGTCGCCGGGCTGGTCGTTCCCGCAGTGAAGCATGTGGGAGCCTGCCACACGGTTACCCACTTGCACATCTGCCGCTTGCACATCCGCCGCGTGGAGTGCGCGATGGACTGCGGCGCGGATTGCCGCTGGATGCTTCGATACTTCCACCCACCTGTTACGCGGCCACGGGTCCTGTCATGCGAAGTGGGACGCAAGATCGGGACACCCCAGCGAGACACAAAGCGGACCGCTCTGCTATCGGCAGTTTTCCGTCGTACCTGATGGCTCACCGCCGATACGCATCGCGCAATGCCGCCACGCTGTGCCAAGCTCACGGCCTTCCCGCACACCGGCAACGCCCATGCACACCCACCAGGACATCACGCAGCAGGCAGAGGTCGCTGCCGCCCTGATCGCCGAGGCCGACAGCCTCATCATCGCGGCCGGCGCCGGCATGGGCGTGGATTCGGGCCTGCCGGACTTCCGCGGCACCGAAGGCTTCTGGCAGGCCTACCCGGCCCTCGCGCAGGCGCGGTTGCGCTTCGAGGAAATCGCCAGCCCGCATGCCTTCGCCCGCGACCCACAACTTGCGTGGGGCTTCTACGGCCACCGCCTGGCGCTGTACCGCAACACCGTCCCGCACGAGGGGTTCCACATCCTGCAACGCTGGACCACCCGCATGCCGCGCGGCGCCTTCGTATTCACCAGCAACGTGGACGGCCAGTTCCAGCGCGCGGGCTTCAGCGGCGCGCGCGTGCTGGAGTGCCACGGCAGCATCCATCACCTGCAATGCAGCGCGCCGTGCAGCGACGCACTGTGGCCGGCGGACGCCTTCCTGCCCGATGTCGACGCAACCGCCTGCCAGCTCCGCTCGCCCCTGCCGCGTTGTCCGCATTGCGGCGCGATGGCACGGCCCAACGTGCTGATGTTCGGCGATGCGGATTGGGTAGAGGCCCGCACGGCGGAGCAGCACCGCCGCTACCGCGCCTGGCGGGCGGCGGTCAGCGCGCCGGTGGTCATCGAGCTCGGCGCGGGGACACACATCGCCACGGTGCGCTACTTCAGCGAGAGCCAGGACGCACCATTGCTGCGCATCAACCCCACCGAGGCCCGCGTCGGCGACGGTCGCGGCATCGGCATGGCCTGCGGTGCACTGGCTGGACTGCAGGCCATCGACGGGGCCCTGGGCACCCTCTGAAGCCTTGCCAGCGCGGATTCCGGCCGGCTCATGCGCCCCCAGGCATAACCCTCTTCAACCAGCACACCACTGGTCAGACCAGTTGCACCGGGCCAGTGCCCATGCCCCCTTCGCCAGGCCGCTTCCCGCTTGAAGTCGTCCGGCCGATGCACCAAGCGGAGGCACAAATTGGCGATTTTGACGATTTCATGACGGCATTTCCTCGGCATGGCGATTGCTAAAAGAGAAGTGCTTTTCCTTCCACGGAGCTTTCCGCAATGAACATCAGCCTGTCGCGCCGCCGCCTGTTTGCCGCGCTGTCCTTCACCCTTTCCGCCCTCTTCTCTGCCGCACCGGCTTTCGCCCAGGAGAAGATCAAGTTCACGCTCGACTGGCGCTTCGAAGGCCCGGCCGCCCCCTTCCTGCTGGCCAAGGCCAAGGGCTACTACGCCGCCGAAGGCCTGGACGTGACCATTGACTCCGGCAGCGGCTCGGCCGGTGCGGTGACCCGCGTGGCCACCGGTGCCTACGAGATGGGCTTCGCCGACTTCAACGCACTGGTGGAGCAGGAAGCCAAGCAGCCCGGCTCCAAGGTCGTGGCGGTGTACATGGTCTACAACAACTCGCCGGCCGCCGTGCTGTCGCTGAAGAAGTCCGGCTTCACCAAGCCGTCGGACCTGCTCGGCAAGACGCTGGCCGCACCGGTGTTCGATGCCGGCCGCAAGGCCTGGCCGGCCTTCGCCAAGTCCAACAAGATCGCCGTCGACGGCGTGAAGTGGCAGTCGGTCGACCCGGTGCTGCGCGAAACCATGCTCGCCAAGGGTGAGGTGGACGCCATCACCGGCTTCTACTTCACCAGCTTCCTGAACCTGGAAGCGCGCGGCGTGAAGCCGGAAGACATCGCCGTCATGGAGTACGGCAAGATGGGCGTCGAGGCTTATGGCAACGCCATCATCGTCAGCCACAAGTTCATGACCGAGAAGCCGGAAGCGGTGAAGGGCTTCCTGCGTGCCTTCAACAAAGCCCTGAAGGAAGTGATCGCCAACCCGACCGCCTCCGCCGCCTTCGTGAAGGCCCAGGACGCCCTGGCCAACGAACCGCTGGAAGCCCGTCGCCTGAAGATGGCGATCGACTCCAACATCGTCACCGACGAGGTGAAGAGCATCGGCCTGGGTGACGTGCATCCGGAACGCCTGAAGCGCGCCATCGCCGAGACGGTGGACGCCTACGGCCTGCCGGCCACGCCGCCGACCGCCGAGCTGTTCAACGCTGCCTTCCTGCCGGCCAAGGCCGACCGGTTGTTCAAGTAATCGACCGGGCCACAGTCATGAGTTTCGTACGCTTCGAGAACGTCAGCCTGGCCTACACGCCGGGCAGCCCGCTGGCCATCCAGGACGTGAGCCTGGACATCCAGGAGGGTGAGTTCATCTCGGTGGTGGGGCCATCGGGGTGTGGCAAATCGACGCTGATGAAGCTCGTGACCGGCCTGAAAGCCCCCACCGGCGGCTACGTGTATGTCGGCGGCCGCCAGGTGGGTGGCCCGCTGAAGATCGTCGGCATGGCCTTCCAGGCCAGCAACCTGCTGCCCTGGCGTACCACGCTGGAAAACGTGATGCTGCCGCTGGAGATCGTCGAGCCCTTCCGCTCCGAACTGAAGAGCAAGCGCAAGGAGTTCGAGGAACAGGCGCGTGCGCTGATCAAGCGCGTGGGCCTGGCTGGTTTCGAGGACAAGTTCCCGTGGGAACTGTCCGGCGGCATGCAGCAACGCGCCTCCATCTGCCGCGCGCTGGTGCACAAGCCGCGCCTGCTGATGCTGGACGAACCCTTCGGCGCGCTGGACGCCTTCACCCGCGAAGAGCTGTGGTGCATGCTGCGCGACCTCTGGCAGGAGTCGCCCTTCACCGTCGTGCTGGTGACGCACGACCTGCGCGAGGCGGTGTTCCTCGCCGACACCGTGTATGTCATGAGCAAGCGGCCGGGCCGCATCCTCGTGAAGCGCGAGATCGACCTGCCGCGCCCGCGCGACCTCGACGTCACCTACACCGATGCCTTCTCCGCGCATGTGCATGTGCTGCGCGAACACATCGGCCACGTGCGTTCGCACTGACAGGAGCGCCGCCCATGAGCACCCTCGCCACCCACGAAGAACGCGCGCTGCCCCACCTCACCCCCAACGCCGGCGAGCCCGACGTGAAGGTGGAAGACCCCGTCCCCGCACCGCTGGCGCCCGAGGCGCCGCCACGCCGCTTCAAGATCGACCTGATCACCGCCGCCCCCTGGCTGGTGGTGCTCGGCCTGTTCATCGTGTGGGAGATCGTCTGCCGCGGCTTCGACGTGCCGGAATTCCTGCTGCCCGCGCCCAGCGCGGTGTGGGCCGCCGGCAAGGAATACTGGCAACCCATCCTCCTGCACGCGGGCCAGACCAGCTTCACCACCCTGGCCGGCTTCGCCATCACCGTCGTGGTCGGCGTGCTGATGGGTGCGCTGGTGGGCTCTTCGCCCATCATCTACAAGGCGCTGTACCCGCTGCTCATCGGCTTCAACAGCATTCCGAAGGTGGCCTTCGTGCCAGTGCTGGTCGTGTGGTTCGGCATCGGCACCATCCCGGCCATCCTCACCGCCTTCACCATCTCCTTCTTCCCGGTGCTGGTGAACGTCGCCACGGGACTGGCCACGCTGGAACCGGAACTGGAAGACGTGCTGCGCTCGCTGGGCGCCTCGCGCCTGGACATCCTGCGCAAGGTGGGCCTGCCGCGCGCCATGCCCTACTTCTTCGCCTCGCTGAAGATCGCCATCACCCTGGCCTTCGTCGGCTCGGTCATCTCCGAAACGGTGGCCTCCAACCTCGGCATCGGCTACCTGATGATGAGCGCCAGCTCGTCGATGAACATCCCGCTGGTGTTCGCCGGCCTGATCGTCATCGGCGCCATGGGCGTAGTGATGTACGAGCTGTTCGCGTGGCTGGAACGTCGCCTCACCAAGTGGGCGCACCGCGGGCCGAACAGCGGGATGTGACAGCTGGCCCGACGGCCTTCAGGGCAGGCACGCCGCCGCGTGTGCCTGCCCCATGTGCGTGATGTGCGTGGCAACATGGCAGGCGGATATCTGCGTCATCCGCCGGCTCATCCACTGCCCCACGTCCAGGAGAACCCGCATGCGTACCACCCTGCTTCGCTGCCTGTCTGTCCTTGCCTCGCTGTCGTTCTTCGCTGCGCCCACTCACGCCGCCGACAAGCTGGTGTTCGGCACCAACTGGTACGCCCAGGCGGAGCACGGCGGCTTCTACCAGGCCATCGCCACCGGCATCTACAAGAAGCACGGCCTCGACGTCGAGATCAAGATGGGCGGCCCGCAGGTCAGTGGCATGCAGGTGCTGGCCGGCGGCCTCATCGACCTGTGGATGGGCTACGACTTCCAGACCCTGAAGGCCATCGAGCAGGGGGTACCGGTCACCACGGTTGCGGCCTATTTCCAGAAGGACCCGCAGGTCATGCTGGGCCACCCGGACGTGAAGCGCTTCGAGGACCTGAAGGGCAAGACACTGTTCGTTGGCGCCGCTTCCGACTCCTCCTTCTGGCCCTGGCTGAAGGCGCTGTACGGCTACAACGACTCGCAGAAGCGGCCCTACGCCTTCACGGTGCAGCCCTTCCTGATGGACAAGAACTCCGCCCAGCAGGGTTATGCCACCTCCGAGCCCTATGCCATCGAACAGGCCGGCGTGAAGCCCACCATCCTGCTGCTGGCCGACGCCGGCTACCCGCCCTACGCCACCACCGTGGTGGCGATGCAGAAGACGGTCGACACCCGCAGCGACGTCATCGCCCGCTTCGTGAAGGCCAGCGCCGAAGGCTGGGTCAGCTACCTGAAGGACCCCGCGCCGGGCAATGCGCTCATCAAGCGCGACAACCCGAAGATGACCGACGCGCAGATCGCCTACGGCATCAACAAGATGCGCGAGTTCGGCCTGGTCGATGGCGGCGACGCCGCGAAGCTCGGCATCGGCGTGATGACCGACGCGCGCTGGAAGGCCACCTACGACACGATGGTGAAGACCGGGCTGCTGAAGGCCGAGGTCGACTACCGCAAGGGCTACACGCTGAAGTACGTCACGGGCTTGCCACTGCCCGCGAAGTAGCGCCCGCCACCGCCACACGAAGGACATCGCCATGGTCGCCTACCTCGCCCCCACCCGTGCCCTCACCCCGGTGCTGAACATCGGCCCCTGGCTCAACGGCGACGACAAGGCGGGCGTGGCGCGGCGCTTCGACCGCATCTGCCGCGAGATCGGTTTCTTCTACCTCATCGGCCACGGCATGCCGGCCGCGCAGATGCAGGGCATCCTGCAGCAGGGCGAACGCTTCTTCGCGCTGGACGAGCCGACCAAGCGCTCGGTGATGATCGACAGCCGCCGCCGCGGCTACGAGCCGATGGCCTTCCAGGCACTCGACCCCGACTCGCCGCCCGACCTCAAGGAGTCCCTCCTCATCGGCCCCGGCCAGGACGAAGAGCATCCCTACGTGCGCGCCGGCCTCGCCAACTACGGCCCCAACAAATGGCTGGGGGACGACGCCCTGCCCGGCTTCCAGCGTTCCTGCATGGATTACTTCGGCCGCGCGCGGCAGATCTCGGAGAGCCTGATGGCCATCTTCGCCACCGTCGCCGGCCTGCCGGAAGACCACTTCCTGCCCGTGCTGCGCGAACCCATGGCCACGCTGCGCATGCTGCACTACCCGCCGCAACCCGGTGAGGTCGTCGACAACCAGCTCGGCTGCGGCGCGCACACCGACTGGGGTGCGGTCACCATCCTCATGCAGGACGACACCGGCGGACTCGAAGTGCAGGCGGCCAGTGGCGAATGGCTGTATGCCACGCCGATGACCGGTGCCTTCATCGTCAACATCGGCGACATGATGCCGATCTGGACCAACGGCGCGTACCACTCCAACGCCCACCGCGTGCGCAACCGCTCGCCCGAGCGCCACCGCTACTCCGCCGCCTTCTTCATGGACCTGGACTACCACGCCCGCGTCGAATGCCTGGACGCCTTCCGCCCCGCCGCCGGCCAGCCCGTGGCCGAGCCGCGCACCGCTGGCGAGCACCTGGACCTCATGTACCAACGCTCCTACGGCGCGCGTGCGGCGGCGCTGGCCTGATCGGCCGGGAAAGATTCAACGGCAGGCGAGCACCACGAAGAAGCACGAAGGGCCGCGAATGAACCGCACGTTCTTGCGACCGGATTCCAGAGCTTCGTCGTTCTCGCCTTTCGACAAGCTCAAGGTGAACCGGGCTGCGCCCGAGCGGGAACCCAGTGACGTTCAGGGCCGCCAACGACGCTGGATTCCCGCTTCCGCGGGAATGACGAAGGTGGTGGACCGTCGCCACTCTGATACGCTTTGGTCTGCGCGCGCTGCGCCGCAAGGCCAGTAAGCCACCATCCCGCCAGGTTTCGTTTCACCATCTGACGAGAACCCGCCGCCGGCGACGCTGTCCCAGACGTTCAAGCCACCACATGGCTACCCAACGTCAAGGAGATACGCATGCAATGCCCCGTCTGCACCGACAAGACGCTCGTCATGAGCGAACGACAGGGAATCGAGATCGACTACTGCCCCGGCTGCCGCGGCGTCTGGCTGGATCGTGGCGAACTGGACAAGATCATCCAGCGCTCTGCCTCCGAACAGGCACCGCAAGTCGCCGCCGCACCCGCCCCGGCCCCGCAGGCCGCGCCGCAACAGCCCTACCCGCCCCAGCAACCGTACCCGCAACACGGCGACCAGTACCGCCGCGACGACTACTACAAGCAGAAGCGCAGGAAGAGTTTCCTGGAAGACCTCTTCGACTGAGGCCAACCCCTCATCAGCTGATAGCCATGCCCTGAGCGTCGGCCCCTGAGCCCGTCGAAGGGGTCGAAGGGCGCCGCTCCGGTAAAGGCATGACACCAAGGGGCGCGGAGAAACTGGACTCTCTCCGCGCCCCTTCCTTTGCAGGACGCAGGGTGGGCTCGGCGAGCCCACGCGGATCTCGCGTCACCACCACGCGTGGGCACATCGTGCCCACCCTGGCCTGCGAAGCGAGGCATCGCGCAGGACGGCTTAGCGAAGCAACCTGCCACCCCCACTCGCCCGTATCATCCCGCCCTCCGCATCCACACCCGCCACATCATGAGATTCGATCTGAAAGTCCCGTTCGCCGAGAAGGACGACGCCAAGAAACTGGGCGCACGTTGGGACGCGGCCAAGAAGCTGTGGTACGTGGTCGACAAGGCGGACATGGCGCCCTTCGCGAAATGGAGTCCCACGCCGCGCGATGCATCTTCAGCGTCGGCGTCCGCTGTCTCAAAGCGCCCTGCCGCGAAGGTCGAAACGGAATCTGCCGGCGTGCTGTGTGTCGGCAGCAAGTATGTGGAATCGCCGCGCGTCTGCGACTGCCTGCCGTGGGATGTGTGCGACAAGTGCCGGGCTACGGCCTTGCCGGTCTGATTCACGCGGTCTGGTCCAGAAAACCCTGCTGACGTAACCACGCGCTGCATAGCTGGGGCCATGCTCCAACCGGCAAGGCGCTCGCACGCAAAGCGAAGCCGTGTGGTGCGCTTGCGAAGACGTGCAGCTCCGGCGCGACGCCGCGGGTGCGCACGGCATCAGCCAGTCGATATGCGTTAGCAACCGGAATCACCGGATCGTCCGCTGCGTAGACAATGAAGGTCGGAGGCGGTGCTCCGATCATCTGTGCGTCGGGCTGCATGGCGTCATACAGCGCCTGCTTCTCCGGCGGCGACAACGGCGGCTTGTCCGCAACCACGGTGCGGCCTGCGGCGTTGGTGGAAATCGGGCCGTAGCCGACGATCAGGAAGTCCGGACGCGCACTGATCGACGCATGTAGAGACTCGGGCGCTTTCCAGGACGCGGGGTACATTGCGGCAAGGCAAGCAGCCAGATGCCCGCCCGATGAAAGACCCAAAGCGCCGACAGCCCGCGAATCAATACCGAGTCCGGCAGCGCGAGCGCGAATAAGGCGCATGGCCTCGATCGCATCGTCGACCGGCGCCTGCTCACCCAGACGATTCCCGTCGTTGAAACGGGACGACGGGAGGCGATGCACGAGCACGAAAGCATGAAAGCCCAGGGAGGTCAGCCAGCGCGCGACCTCGATCCCTTCCTTGCCAATCACGAGTTTCGTGTACCCGCCTCCGGCCATGATCATCACCGCGCGCCCGTTGGGCCGCGGTGGCCGAAACCCCAGCAGCTGCGGGCGATGCACATCAACAATCAAAAGCTCGGTGGCAATGGCTGTCGGATCTTCAAGGGCGGTGCCGGCATCGTCGGTCTCGGCAACGGGGCCTGACCACAAGGGCCAGGCAAAATCTTCATCGAATACGCCAGTCATGTCATCACTACCTGAAGCGAGCAGAGACCCATTGGTCAACGCTGGCCAACTCCGTCAAACCGCCGCCCAGGCATTCACCGGTTCCCCCAGGATGTGCGTCGCCGCCACACAGCGCTCATCACCCATCATCGTCATGGCGAACAGGCGCTCGTCCAGCGAGGTGGTCGTCTCCATGCGCCAGGCGAGTTCCGGCGTGGCGTCGAATTGCCACACGGTGAAGTCGGCTTCCTTGCCGGGCAGGAAGTTGCCGATCACGTCATCCAGCTGCAATGCCTTGGCGCCGCCCAGGGTGGCGAGGTACCAGGTGCGGTAGGCAGACAGCGGGGCGTGCAGGGTCTGGCTGACTTCGTAGGCGGCTTCCATCGTGCGCAGCATGGACAGGCTGGTGCCGCCGCCGACGTCGGTGGCCAATGCCACCGGGATGCCGGCGGACAGGGTGGCGTCGAGTTCGAAGAAGCCGCTGCCGAGGAACAGGTTGGAGGTCGGGCAATGGGCGATGGCAGCGCCGCTGGCGGCCATGCGGCGACGTTCCTTGTCGCTGAGGTGGATGCCGTGGCCGTAGATGGCGCCCGGCCCCAGCAGGCCGAACTTCTCGTAGACGGCGAGGTAGTCCTTGCAATCCGGGAACAACTCCTCCACCCAGCGGATCTCGCTGCGGTTCTCCGACAGGTGTGATTGCAGGCGGATGCCGGGCTTGCTGCGGAACAGCTCGCCGGCAATCTGCAATTGCGCTTCGGTGGAGGTGGGCGCGAAACGCGGCGTCACGGTGTACAGCAGGCGGTCCTTGCCGTGCCAGCGTTCGATCAACGCCTCGCAATCCACGCGGGAACTCTCCGCGGTGTCGCGCAGGTTCTCCGGGCAGTTGCGGTCCATCATCACCTTGCCGCTCAGCATGCGCAGCTTGCGCGACTGGGCGGCCTCGAACAGCGCATCCACCGAATGCGGATGCACGGTGGCATACACGGAGGCCGTGGTAGTGCCGTGCGCCAGCAGGCGGTCGCAGAAGAAAGCCGCCGTGCGTTGCGCGACAGACAGGTCGGCAAAGCCTGCCTCGGTGGGAAAGGTGTAGTGCTCCAGCCAGTCCAGCAACTGGCGGCCGTAAGAGCCGATGACGGACATCTGCGGGTAATGCACGTGCGCGTCGATCAGGCCCGGCGTGATGAGCTTGCCGCAGTAGTCGTGGTAGCGCGCGGTCTGGCGGGTGAGCTCGGGGAGCTTCTCCAGCACGTCGTTCCAGTGCCCGACCTGCAGCACCTTGCCGTCATCGACGACGAGCGCGCCGTCCTCGAAGAACTCCCAGGCGCTGTGGTCGACCTCCTCGCCCGGATCGGACAGGAAGTGCAGGATGCTGCCGCGGATCAGGCGTGCGGTCGGTTGCGGGTGCATACGGACTCCTTCCTTGTATTAGGTCGTGCCAGTGCGGTGGTCGATGCGTCGTTCGGTGGGTCAGGTGGTGCGTTGATTGGGGGGTGTTGGGCTTCGCTGCGCTCAACCCAACCTACGTCCACAGCGAAGCGCCACATAGGATGCGGTAGGTTGGGTTGAGCGAAGCGAAGCCCAACAGACAACCTCCCATCAACGCTCCCCACCCCAATCCACGCTCAGCAAACCTTCTCTCACGTAACGGTGGAAAGACGAATACGGCCAATCCACAACGCGTGACGCATGACCATGCTTCACAGGGTTGAAGTGAATGTAATCCACATGGCGCGCGAAGTCTTGCTCGTCGCGGATCTGGTGCTCCCAGCATCGGCGTTGCCAGATACCGCGCTCGCGTTTGATACGCCGCGAGGGCGACACCGACTCCCTCGACGGAATCGAGCGCGAGAACGCAGACTTGATGAGCGCCCAGCGCTGCGCATAGTTGTCGTCTCCATCAGGTAGTTGCCAGATGGTGTGGAGGTGGTCGGGCATGACGACGATGGCGGTGACGTCGAAGGGATGGCGTGCTCGTACTGTCTGGAAGGCCAGACGCAAGGCGTCGACATAGCGGACCAACAGATCGCTTCTCCGGTCCGCCAACGTCACGGTGAAAAAGAACGTGCCCCCGGGAAAAAAGCTGCGTCGGTAGTACATGACGATATGGGTTTGTGGTTGTGCGAGCGGCGATGTTGGGCTTCGCTGCGCTCAACCCAACCTACCCTGATGGGTAAGGCTGGGAGAGACAACGAAGCGTCCGCAAGAAGCGGTAGGTTGGGTTGAGCGCAGCGAAGCCCAACACGCAGCCCCACAAACATCACCTCACCATCAAGCAACCAGACTGCGCGCCAATGCGTTGTGTCGTTCCAGCACCACCGGCAGGTCCACCGTCTGCAAGCTGCCGTCACGCACCACCACTCGCCCGTTGATGACGCTGGTGTCCACCGCGCCCGGCGTGCAGAACACCAGGGACGCCACGGCGTCATGCACCGCGCCGCCGGCGTGGCCGACGCCGTCCAGGCGGAAGCTGACCATGTCGGCGCTCATGCCGGGTGCGAGGTGGCCGATGTCGTCGCGGCCGAGCACCTTCGCTCCGCCACGTGTGGCGATCTCCAGCGCGTCGCGCGCGCTCATCGCTGCGGGGCCGAAGCCGACACGCGCCAGCAGCATGGCCTGGCGCGCCTCGCCCAGCATGTGGGCACCGTCGTTGCTGGCGGAACCATCCACGCCCAGGCCCACCGGCACACCGGCGGCGCGCATGCGGCCCACCGGCGCGATGCCGGAGGCGAGACGCATGTTGGAACACGGACAGTGCGCGACTCCGGTGCCGCTGCGACCGAACAGCGCGATGCCTTCGTCATCCAGCTTCACGCAGTGGGCGTGCCATACATCACTGCCGGTCCAGCCCAGCGACTCGGCGTACTGCGCAGGGGTCATGCCGAACTTCTCGCGGCTGTAGGCGATGTCGTTGTCGTTCTCGGCGAGGTGGGTATGCAGGCGCACGCCGTAGCTGCGGGCCAGCACCGCGGCGTCGCGCATCAACTCGCGGCTGACCGAGAACGGCGAGCACGGCGCCACCGCCACGTGCAGCATGGAGTGACGACTGGCGTCGTGAAAGGACTCGATGAGACGGCGGGTATCGGCGAGGATGGCGGCCTCGTCCTCCACCACTTCGTCCGGTGGCAGGCCGCCTTTGCTGCGGCCCACACTCATGCTGCCGCGGCAGGCGGTGAAGCGCATGCCGATCTGCTGCGCGGCCTCGATGGAATCGTCCAGCCGGCTGCCGTTGGGGTACAGGTACAGGTGGTCGCTGCTGGCGGTGCAACCGGACAGGATCAGCTCGGCCATGGCGGTGAGCGTGGACACCTGCACCATCTCCGGCGTGAGCCGCGCCCAGATGGGGTACAGCGCCTGCAGCCAGCCGAACAGCTCGGCGTCCTGCGCGGCGGGAATGGCGCGGGTCAGGCTCTGGTACATGTGGTGGTGGGTGTTCACCAGGCCGGGCAGCAGCACCTGGCCGCGCAGGTCGATGATTTCGTCAGCGCTTTGTTGCAGATCGAGTGGCAGGTCGGCGGTGGCGCCGACGGCTTCGATGACACCATCGCGCACGAAGACTGCACCGTCGCGGATCTCGCGGCGGGTGTCGTCCATGGTGACGAGGACGTCGGCGTGGCGGAGAAGAAGAGTGGGCATGAGCGATCCTCCAGAGCGATTGCCGCGCGGACCATGCGACAGGAAGCCCGTCATTCCCGCGGAAGCGGGAATCCAGCGTCGTTGCTGGATGTTGTTGAACGTCACTGGGTTCCCGCCTTCGCGGGAACGACGGTGCGATGATAAGTGCCGGAACAACCTGCCCGCGACCGGGCCATGACCTAAGAAGCGCGCCAACCGACAACGGATTCAAAATCCGCTGCGCTTTTTTTGCGGTACCGCTCACGGACACAGTAAACCCAGCCACAACAAAACGGGCGCCGCAGCGCCCGTTTCATCACATCAGCGCAACGCCACCCATCACTTCGGGATCGAACCCGTCACGCCCTCGACATAGAAGTTGATGCCGCGCATGGTCTTGTCGTCCATGGTGGCACCGGCGGCCACGACTTCCTTGCCGGACTGGTCCTTGATCGGGCCGGTCCAGGGGTGCAGGGTACCGGCCTTGATGGCTTCCTGGCGCTCCAGGGCCAGCTTCTTCACGTCTTCCGGCACGTCGGGGCCGAAGGCGTCGATGGTGACGCCGACTTCCTTCACGCCGTACCAGATGTCGCCGGTCTTCCAGGTGCCGGCCATGACGGCCTCGGTCACCTCGTTGTAGATCACGCCCCAGTGCAGGATGGACGCGGCCAGGTGGGCCTTGGGGCCGAACTTGCTCATGTCGGAGTCCCAGCCGAAGGCATACACGCCCTTCTCTTCCGCGGCCTGCACGACGGCCGGTGAGTCGGTGTTCTGCATCAGCACGTCGGCGCCTTGCGAGATCAGCGCCAGCGCGGCCTCACGCTCCTTGCCCGGGTCGAACCAGGAGTTCACCCAGATCGCGCTGGTGGTCACCTTCGGGTTCACGCTGCGCGCACCGAGGGTGAAGGCGTTGATGTTGCGGATGACTTCCGGAATTGGGATCGACGCCACCACGCCCAGCTTGTTCTTCTTGGTCATCTTGCCGGCGACCACGCCCAGCATGTAGGCACCTTCGTAGGTACGCAGGTCATACACGCCGAGGTTGTTGGCGGTCTTGTAGCCGGTGGCGTGCATGAACACGGTGTTGGGGAAGGCCTGGGCGACCTTCTCCATCTGGTTCATGTAGCCGAAGGAGGTGGCGAAGACGACCTTGGTGCCCTTCTGCGCCATGTCGCGGAACACGCGCTCGGCGTCGGCCGTTTCCGGCACGTTCTCGATGAAGGCGGTCTTCACCTTGTCGCCATGCTTGGCTTCCACGGCCTTGCGGCCCTGGTCGTGGGAGTAGGTCCAGCCGTGGTCACCGGTCGGGCCGATGTACACGAAGCCCAGGCTGGTGGGCTCGGCAGCCGGCGCGGGCGCGGACTGTTCGGCCGTTGCGGCAGGCGCGGCTTCCTCTTTCTTGCTGCAGCCCGCCAGGGCCAGCATGGACAGGGTCAGCGCAGCTGCCCACGCACGTGCACTTTTACCCCCCGGTACCGACAACAAACGCATGGATCGCATTGACGTATCTCTCCCAAGTATCGGGCGCACCAAGCCTGGCGCACCGGTGAAGGCATCCTAGCAACGGCCCGGATGCCAGCCATCCCGGCCATGTTATGCGGCGTATACGCCGTTCATGACGCGGTGCAGAAACCCGGCGATGATAATCCTCCCGCGGTCGCTCTAAACTGGAATCTGACGCCGGAAGCGGCCCCGTAAACCCTGATCGACATCAAGTCGCGTGACCCAGCATGGCGATCAAATCAGCAGCCCCGCTTTTCCCGCACACCATGACCGCAAGCCCGCCCCTCAGCGACCACGACCAGCGCTGGCTGCGCCGTGCCATCCAGCTGGCCGACACCGCACGCAGCGAAGGCCACCACCCCTTCGGCGCCCTGGTGCTGGCCCAGGACGGCCGCGTGCTGGCCGAGGCCGGCAACGACAGCCTGCCACCGACCGGCGACCCCACCCGCCATGCCGAGCTGGTGGCCGCCGCGCTGGCCGCCCGCGTTGCGTCGCCCGAAGTACTCGCCACCGCCACCCTCTACACCAGCGCCGAGCCTTGCGCGATGTGTGCCGGCGCGATCTACTGGTGCGGCATCGGCCGCGTGGTGTATGCGCTGTCGGAGCACAATCTGCTGGGGCTCACCGGCGATCATCCGGAGAACCCGACCTTCGCCCTGCCCTGCCGCGAAGTCTTCGCCCGCGGCCAGCGCCGCATCGAGGTGCTGGGGCCGGTGATGGAGGACGAAGCCGCGCGCAGCCACGCCGGCTTCTGGACGAAGCCGTAGCACCCAGACGTCGCAGACGTCGTAACCCGCAGCAAATCGGCAACACCCAGCACGACAACAAGAACGACACGAAGGACAGCCATGCAACGCCCCATCCAGTTCTGGTTCCGCGGCCGCCTGCAATCCGTCAGCGAGGTGTCGCCCACGCGCACCGTGCTGCAATGGCTGCGCGAGGACGTCCATGCCACCGGCAGCAAGGAAGGCTGCGGCGAGGGTGACTGTGGCGCCTGCACCGTCACGATCGGGGAACTGGACGACAAGGCTCCCGGCGGCGTGCGCCTGCGCGCGGTGAACAGCTGCATCCAGTTCCTGCCCACGCTGGACGGCAAGGCCCTGTTCACGGTCGAGGATCTCGCCGATAAACAGGGCAGCACCCCGAAGCTGCACCCGGTGCAGCAGGCGATGGTGGACTGCCACGGCTCGCAATGCGGCTTCTGCACGCCGGGCTTCGTCATGAGCCTGTGGGCCGATTACGAAAGCCGCGCCAATTCCGGCCAGTGCCCGACGCGCGAGGAGATCAACGACACCCTGTCCGGCAACCTGTGCCGCTGCACCGGCTACCGTCCCATCGTGGACGCCGCGCAGAAGGCCTGGGACATGGCGCCGGCCCACATCGACCGCAACCCGATCCGCGAGGTGCTGGAGACCCTGTCGCACCTGCCCTCGCTGGATTACTCGCACAACGGCCAGCGCTTCCAGGCACCCCACGCGGTGAGTGAACTGGGCACCGCCATCGCCGCCCAGCCGGACGCGCAGATCCTGTCCGGCTCCACCGACATCGGCCTGTGGGTCACCAAGCACCTGAAGCAACTAGGCAACATCATCTACCTGGGCGCCTGCGAGGAACTCAGGCAGGTGCAGGTGCATGACGACGTGCTGGAGATCGGCGCCGGTGTCACCCTCACCGACGCCTTCGCCGCGCTGGTGGCTGATGAGCCGGACTGGACCGAACAGGCCCGCCGTTTCGCCTCGGTGCCGGTACGCAACGCCGGCACCCTGGGCGGCAACGTCGCCAACGGCTCGCCCATCGGCGACTCCATGCCCGGCCTGATTGCACTGGGCGCGCGCATCGTGCTGCAGCACGGTGCACGCCTGCGCGAAATGGCACTGGACGAGTTCTACCTCTCCTACCAGAAAACCGCCCGCGAACCCGGCGAGTTCGTCCGCGCGCTCAAGGTGCCGCGTGCGCAACCGGGGCGAATCTTCCGCAGCTACAAGGTGTCCAAGCGGCAGGACCAGGACATCTCTGCCGTGAGTGCCGCCTTCGCGCTGTACACCGATGGCGATGGCCACATCCGCGATGCCCGCGTGGCCTTCGGCGGCATGGCCGCCACGCCGAAACGCGCCAGCGCCTGCGAAGCCGCCCTGCGCGGCCAGCCGTGGAGCGAGGAAACCGTGCGCAAGGCCATGGACGCACTGGATGGCGACTACGCTCCGCTGAGCGACATGCGGGCAAGTTCAGCCTATCGCAGCAAGGTGGCCCGCAACCTGCTTTGGAGAATGTGGCTGGAAACAGAATCAATGCGTGGAGCAGTGCAGGCGGATGTGCGCCTGCCCGCCTGAGCAAAGGAGCCACGATGAAACATGAACATCCCTCGCCGCCCATCCATAAAGTAGGCGACGATGTCCCGCACGAAAGTGCGGCCCTGCATGTCAGCGGCCGCGCCACCTACATCGACGACCTGCCCGAGCCGGCCGGAACCCTGCACGCCGCCTTCGGCCTCGCCACCGTGGCCCACGGCCGCATCCGCAAGCTGGACCTGGACGACGTGCGCCACGCTCCCGGCGTGGTGGCGGTGCTGACCGCCGCCGACATTCCCGGCGAGAACAACTGCGGCCCGGTGCTGCACGACGACCCCATCCTCGCCGACGAACTGGTGCAGTTCTACAACCAGCCGATCTTCATCGTCGTCGCGCGCAGTCACGACGCCGCGCGCCGTGCCGCGCGCATTGCGAAGGTGGATTACGAAGTGCTGCCGATGATCCGCAACGCGGCCGAAGCCGCCAGCGCCGGCAACTTCGTGCTGCCCCCGGTGAACGTCGCGCGAGGGGACGCCGACGCGGCACTGGCCCGCGCGCCGCACCGCCTGCGTGGCAATGTGCTGCTAGGCGGGCAGGAGCACTTCTACCTGGAAGGACAGATCGCCAGCGCGCAACTGCGCGAGGACGACACCCTGCACGTCCACACCTCCACCCAGCACCCCACCGAGATGCAGCAGGTGGTGGCCCACATGCTGGGCTGGCGCCAGCACCAGGTGACGGCGGAATGCCGGCGCATAGGCGGCGGCTTCGGTGGCAAGGAGTCGCAGTCCGCGCAGATCGCCTGCGCCGCCGCGCTGGCAGCGTGGAAGCTGCAACGCCCGGTCAAGCTGCGGCTGGACCGCGACGACGACATGGCGATCACCGGCAAGCGCCACGATTTCGACATCGGCTACGAAGCGGGCTTCGACGACGACGGCATGATCCTCGGCGTGAAGTTCGAGCTCAGCTCGCGCTGCGGTTTCTCGGCCGACCTCTCCGGTCCCGTGAATGACCGCGCCATCTTCCATGCCGACAACTGCTATTACCTCGACGCCATCGCGGTGAAGAGCCTGCGCGGCAAGACCAACACGGTGTCCAACACCGCCTTCCGCGGCTTCGGCGGCCCGCAGGGCATGTTCGCCATCGAGTACGTCATCGACGACATTGCCCGCACGCTGGACCTCGATCCGCTGCTGGTGCGCCAGCGCAACTTCTACGGCACCGACCCGGCCGGCCCGCGCAACCTCACGCACTACGGCATGGCCATCGAGGACAACGTGGCCCCCGCACTGGTCGCGCAACTGGCGCGCGACAGCGACTACGAGGCGCGTCGCGTCGCCATCGCCCAGTTCAACGAAAAAAGCCCGGTGGTGAAGCGCGGCATCGCGCTGACGCCGCTGAAGTTCGGCATCTCCTTCACCGCCACGCTGTTCAACCAGGCTGGCGCGCTGGTGCATGTGTATGCCGATGGCACGGTGACGGTCAGCCACGGCGGCACCGAGATGGGCCAGGGCCTGTACACCAAGATCCGCCAGATCGCCGCCCACGAGTTCGGCCTGCCGGTCAACGACGTGCGCCTCACCCCCACCGACACCAGCCGCGTGCCCAACACCTCCGCCACTGCGGCGTCGAGTGGCACCGACCTCAACGGCAAGGCCGTGCAACAGGCCGCGCAGGCGGTGCGTGAACGCATCGCCGCCTTCTTCGGCCCGCTGCACAACGTGGCGCCGCAGGACGTGGTGTTCGCCGACGGCATGGTGACCGCCGACGGCGTCAGCCTGCCTTTCGGCGCAGTCACCGCGCAGGCCTACCGCGCGCGCATCCAGCTGTGGGACAGCGGCTTCTACGCCACGCCCAAGATCCACTACGACGCCAAGACCATGAAGGGCCGCCCCTTCTTCTACTTCGCTTACGGCGCCTCGGTGAGCGAAGTCGCCATCGACACGCTGACCGGCGAAACCAAGGTTCTGCGGGTCGATGTGCTGCATGACGTCGGCAAGTCGATCAACCCGGCGGTGGACATCGGCCAGATCGAGGGTGGCTTCATCCAGGGCATGGGCTGGCTGACCACCGAGGAATTGTGGTGGCGCCCGGACGGCAAGCTGATGACGCACGCGCCCAGCACCTACAAGATTCCCGCGGCTTCCGACTGCCCGCCGGTCTTCAACGTGAAGCTGTTCGACAACAGCAACGTGGAGGACAGCATCCACCGCTCCAAGGCCGTCGGTGAGCCGCCGCTGATGCTGCCCTTCTCCGTCTTCTTCGCCATCCGCGACGCCGTGGCCGCCCGCACCGGTGGCTGCCCGCGCCTGGACGCCCCGGCCACGCCGGAGGCGATCCTGCGCGCGCTGGGTGAGCTGCCGGCGCTGGGGGCGGCGGCGTGAGCGGGTTACGCAGGCCGTGCCCTGAGCCTGTCGAAGGGCCGTCGTCCTGCACACCCACACCCTCGACGGAGGGCGTAGGTTGGGTTGAATGCAAGCGACTTGTGCTGAGCCGTGTCGAAGCAAGCCCAACACCGGCGGTTGCCAGATCGACGGCATCGACACCATGCGAGGGTCTGGTGTTGGGCTTCGCTACGCTCAACCCAACCTACCCTGCTGCGATTCAGCGCAGGCGGACCACAGCGCATCGAACGTGCGACGACGGTCAAACACCCTCGTCATTACCGCCAGAGCGTAGGGCCTCGGCAGGTTGGCTTCGACCCCTTCGACAGGCTCAGGGACCGCAGCCAACGGCCACGCCGTGCCCTGAGCTTGTCGAAGGGCAGTTCCCGAACACATGCATTCCTCGCCCTAGCCACGTTCACCCTTCCTCCAGTGAGGTCACCCCATGAACTGGCTGCGCACCCTGCTCCCCCGCCTGCGCCTGCAGGGCACCCAGGTGCTGGTGACGGTGGCGCACACCGAGGGCTCCGCGCCGCGCGAGGAAGGTGCGGGCATGCTGGTGAGCCTGCAGGACACGGCGGACACCATCGGTGGCGGCCACCTGGAATGGGAGGCCATTGCGCACGCACGCGACATGCTGGCGCGGCGTACTGATACCGACCTGCATCGCTTCCCGCTGGGCGCACGCCTGGGCCAGTGTTGCGGCGGCGTGGTGTGGCTGGCCTTCGAGCGCATCGAAGCCAGCGCCATCCTCGGCTGGCAGGGCTGTGCGGCCCGCGTGTCGCGTGGCGAGCGGGTGGTGCGCCGGCTGGCACACGACCGCGCCAGTGAATTCAGTTCCGGGCGGGATGCCGGGGAGCACACCGATGTGAGCGCCGGCACCCTGCTGCAGATGGGTGATGACTGGCAACTGTCGCAACCGCTGCAGCTGCAGCCCTTCCCGGTCTGGCTGTTCGGCGCAGGCCACGTCGGCAAGGCCCTGGCGCAACTGCTCCCGCCCCTGGGCGCCCAGCTCACCTGGATCGATTCACGCGACGATGCCTTCGACACCCCGCCGCCTCCGGGCGTCGACCACGTCGTCAGCGAGGATCCGGCGCGCGAGGTCGATGCCGCGCCACCCGGCAGCCTGTTCCTGGTGATGACGCACAGCCATGCCATCGATTTCGACGTGGTGGCGCGCATCCTGCGCCGCGACGATTACGCTTTCTGCGGCCTGATCGGCTCGCAGAGCAAACGTGTCGGCTTCCTGCGCCGCCTGCAGGCGCGGGGCCTGGACACCTCGCGCCTCACCTGCCCCATCGGCGTGGCCGGCATCACCAGCAAGCGACCCGAAGCAATTGCCGTTGCAGTCGCCGCGCAGTTGCTGCAAATTCACGGAAGTCCTGCCGCCCCGTCCACCGCCGCACCAGCCACGACTGAACGGAACTCATGCTGACCACAGCGCCGCTCGACCATCCGCCGCCCGCCGGCGAACCCCGCCTGCAACTGCTGCACATCACCAAGCGTTACCCCAGCGTCGTCGCCAACGACGACGTGAGCCTGACCGTCATGCCCGGCGAGATCCACGCCGTGCTGGGCGAGAACGGCGCGGGCAAGAGCACGCTGATGAAGGTCATCTACGGCGCGGTGCATGCCGACGCCGGCGAGATCATGTGGAACGGCCGCCAGGTGCATATCGCCAACCCGGCGGCCGCCCGCGCGCTGGGTATCGGCATGGTGTTCCAGCACTTCTCGCTGTTCGAGACGCTGTCGGTGGTGGAGAACATCGCGCTGGTCATCGGTGGAAAATTCGACCTGCCGGCACTCGCCGAACGCGTGAAGAGCGTGTCGGAAAAATACGGCCTGCCACTGGACCCCGGCCGCCTGGTGCACAGCCTGTCGGTGGGCGAGCGCCAGCGCGTGGAGATCGTGCGCTGCCTGCTGCAGAACCCGCAATTGCTGATCCTCGACGAGCCCACCTCGGTGCTCACGCCGCAGGCGGTGCGCAAGCTGTTCGAGACGCTGCGCCAGCTCGCCAGCGAGGGGGTGAGCATCCTCTACATCAGCCACAAGCTGCACGAGATCCAGGAGCTCTGCGACACCGCCACCGTGATGCGCGGTGGCAAGGTGACCGGCCACGCCACGCCGCGCAACGAAACCCCCGCCAGCATGGCGCGCATGATGATCGGCCGCGAGCTGCCGGTCTGCCATGCCGAGCCCTACACCGGCGTGTCCGCACCGGTGCTGCAGGTACGCGGGCTGACGCAACCCACCGACGACCCCTTCGGCACGCCGCTGGAAGGCATCGACCTGACGGTGAACAGCGGCGAGATCGTCGGCATCGCAGGTATCTCCGGTAACGGCCAGGCGGAGCTGCTGGCCGCGCTGTCCGGCGAAGTGCCGGTCACGAACGACATGGTGAGGCTAGGCGACAAGGCGGTGGGCGCAATGAACGCAGCCCAACGCCGTGACCTCGGCCTGGTCTTCGTGCCGGAAGAGCGTCTCGGCCGCGGTGCCGTGCCCTCGCTGAGCCTGACCGACAACGCACTGCTGACGGCGCACCGCCAGGGCATGGTGAAGAACGGCCTGGTGAACTACGGCGCAGCGAAGGAGTTCGCCACCCGCGACATCGCGCGCTTCGACGTGCGCACGGGTGGCGCGGCATCGGCAGCGCGTTCGCTGTCCGGTGGCAACCTGCAGAAGTTCATCGTCGGCCGCGAGATCATGCAGACCCCGAAGCTGATGATCGTCGCCCAGCCCACCTGGGGCGTGGACGTCGGCGCCTCGGCCTTCCTGCGCCAGACGCTGATCGACCTGTCGCGCCAGGGCGTGGCGGTGCTGGTGATTTCCGAGGAGCTGGAAGAGTTGTTCGAGATCTGCGACCGCATCGCGGTGCTGGCTGGCGGCAAGCTGTCGGAGGCCGTGCCCAAGCAACAGACCGATGCCGAGGCCATCGGCCTGAAGATGTCCGGCCTCTTCGCCGATCACGTTTCTGGCCAAAGCGCGCAAGGGGGCAGCCATGCACCTGCTTGAGCCCCGTGCCAACCCGTCCGTCATCATGCGCTGGGCCTCGCCCGCGCTGGCGGTACTGCTCACCCTGTTCGTCGGTTCGCTGCTGTTCATCGCGCTGAAGAAGGACCCGCTGGAAGCCTTCCGCGTGTTCTTCATCGATCCGCTGAATTCCGCCTATGGCTGGAGCGAGCTGCTGCTCAAGGCCAGCCCGCTGATCCTCATCGCGCAGGGCCTGGCCATCGGCTTCAAGGCGCGCATCTACAACATCGGTGCGGAAGGCCAGCTCATCATGGGCGCCATCTTCGGCGGTGGCGTGGCCCTGCTGTTCGAAGGCACCGGCAGCAGCTTCGCCCTGCCGGCGATGGTGCTGGCCGGCGCGCTGGGCGGCGCACTGTGGGGGGCGCTACCCGCACTGCTGAAGACCCGCTTCAACGCCGAGGAAACCCTCACCACGCTGATGCTGGCCTACGTCGCCAGCTTCCTGCTGTCCTGGCTGGTCAGCGGGCCGTGGAAAGACCCCGGCGGCATGAACTTCCCGCAGACGGTGATGTTCGCCGCCACCTCGCAGTTCTCCATGCTGGCCGACGGCCTGCGCATCAATACCTCCATCTTCATCACGCTGGCGGCGGTGGCGGCGTTCTACCTGTTCACCAAGAAGAGCCTGCTGGCCTACGCCATCACGGTGGGCGGCGAAGCGCCGGCGGCGGCACGCTACGCCGGCTTCTCGTCGAAGCGCACGGTGTGGTTCGCCCTCACCCTGTCCGGCCTCACCGCAGGCCTGGCCGGCATCGCGGAAGTGGCCGGCCCCATCGGCCAGCTCAACCTCAACATCTCGCCGGGCTATGGCTACGCGGCCATCATCGTGGCGTGGATTGGCCGCCTGCATCCGGTCGGCATCGTCGGCGCCGGCCTGTTGATGGCGCTGCTCTACCTCGGCGGCGAACAGGCGCAACTCGCGCTGCAACTGCCGGCCGCGATCACCGGCCTGTTCCAGGGCATGCTGCTGTTCTTCCTGCTAGGTTGCGACGCCTTCATCGACTACCGCCTGCGCCGTCGCAAACGCCGCGCCGTCGTCGCCACCAAGCCCGCCGTCCCGGTCCAGGAGGCCGCATGATCGACCACCTCATCCCCATCCTCGCCGGCACCCTGGCCGCCGCCACGCCGCTGGTGTTCGCCGGCCTGGGCGAACTGGTGGCCGAGAAGAGCGGCGTCATCAACCTGGGTGTGGAAGGCATGATGCTGATCGGCGCCATCGCCGGCTTCGCCTTCGCCACGCAGACCGGTGGCGGTGCCGGCGCCGGTCTGATCGCCGGTGCCGCGGCCGGCACACTGGCGGCCACGCTGTTCGCCATTCTGTCGCTGTCGCTGGGTGCCAACCAGGCTGCGGCCGGGCTGGCACTCACCATCTTCGGCATCGGCCTGTCGGCCTTCATCGGCCAGAGCTTCGTCAGCTACAGCCTGCCCGGCCTGAAGCCGCTGGACATCCCGCTGCTGTCCGACATCCCGGTCATCGGCCGCATCCTGTTCCACCAGGACTGGGTGGTGTACCTGTCCTGGGCGGTCGCCGTCATCGTCGCCTGGGTGCTGGCGAAGACCCGCCTCGGCCTGTTGCTGAAAGCGGTCGGCGAGTCGCCGGAATCCGCCCACGCCATCGGCTACCCGGTGATCGCCATCCGCTACGGCGCGGTGCTGTTCGGCGGTGCGATGGCGGGCATCGCCGGCGCCTACCTGTCCACCGTGTACACCCCGCTGTGGGTGCAGAACATGAGCGCCGGCCGCGGCTGGATTGCTGTCGCGCTGGTCGTGTTCGCCACCTGGAAGCCCGGTCGCCTGATGCTGGGTGCCTACCTGTTCGGTGGCATGACCATCCTGCAACTGCATGCGCAAGGCCTGGGCATCCGCGTGCCCTCGCAACTGATGTCCGCGATCCCCTACGCCGCCACCGTGCTGGTGCTGGTGCTCATCTCGCGCGACCGCAAGCTGCTGCAGCTCAACCTGCCCGCATCCTTGGGCAAGAGCTTCATGCCAGGCGGCTGAGTCCCGCACGCAGCACGCCTCTATAAAGAAAGGAATCGCCATGTCCGACTCCGTACTCGACTTCGCACTTCGCGCCCCCAAGGCCGAACTGCACATGCACATCGAAGGCAGCCTGGAGCCCGAGCTGGCTTTCGCGCTGGCGCAGCGCAACGGCATCGATTTTCCGTTCGCGTCGGTCGATGCCCTGCGCGCCGCCTACGATTTCAGCAACCTGCAAAGCTTCCTGGATCTGTACTACGCCTGCGCCGACGTGCTGCGCACGGAGCAGGACTTTCACGACCTGATGCTGGCCTACCTGCGTCGTGCGCATGCCGATGGCGTGGTGCGCGCCGAGGTGATGTTCGATCCGCAGACGCATACCGCGCGTGGCATTCCGATGCAGGTGGTGTTCGACGGCTTCCTCGCTGGCATCGCGGCGGGCGAGAAGGAATACGGCATCAGCACCGGTCTGATCCTGTGCTTCCTGCGCCACCTGTCGGAAGACGAATGCCTCGCCACGCTGGAGGAGGCGAAGCCCTTCATGCAGCACGTGCTGGCCTTCGGACTGGACTCGTCTGAAGTCGGCCATCCGCCATCGAAGTTCGTGCGCCTGTACGCGGCCTGCCGCGCGCTCGGCAAGCCGGTGGTGGCGCATGCCGGCGAGGAAGGTCCGCCCGCCTTCATCACCGAGGCGCTGGACCTGCTGAAGGTGAACCGCATCGACCACGGTGTCCGCTCGGTGGACGACCCCGCGGTGCTGGAGCGCGTCGCGCGCGAACGTGTACCGCTCACCGTGTGCCCGCTGTCCAACGTGCGCCTGTGCGTGTTCGACGACATGCGCCAGCACAGCCTGCCGAAGCTGCTGGCGGCCGGTGCCTGCGTGACGATCAACAGCGACGACCCGGCGTACTTCGGGGGTTACCTCGGCGACAACATCCGCGCCGTGCAGGCTGCGTTCAACTTCGACCGCACGGTGTGGTACCAGCTTGCGCGCAACAGCATCGACGCGAGTTTTGCGTCGACTGCCGACAAGGCCCGCTGGCTGGCCACGCTGGACGCGAGCCTGTGCGCACCGGGTGCCGCCAGCGACAGCAACGGGCCGCTCGACGAGTGAGCTGGGCTGGCCGCAGCCACGTCGTCCCTGCCCCTCGACGGCGCCTTGTGCAGCCCCGTTCCCCAGCGGTCATCCTTAAGCAATCCCTAAGGAAGCGGTACGGAATCCCTAAGGCTTGCGGCCCTTCGGGCAGGGGCTGCCTAAGAATTTCCTAATGGCCCGTCCGGGCGATGAGCGCCTGCCCGTCTCTCTCCATACTCCGCCGCGCGGTGCCTGGCACCCCCGGAGTTTTCATCAACATGGAGAGCATCATGACCCTTCGCAACACCCTCACCCTCACCTTCACCCTCACCCGCGGCCTCTGCGCTGGCAGCCTGCTGGCCGCGACGCTGCTCGCGGCCACCCCGGCGCGAGCCACCCTGTACCTCGAATGGGGCCTGGACAGCTACGAGCACACCGTCACCCAGAGCCAGGGCGTGCAGCTCACGGCCCGGCTGCACAACCCGGTGTATTCGACCGAGGCCCTGCTCGGCAGCAATATCCTGGGCGCCTTCATGGGTCCGCCGGTGGACCTGCCCTACAGCTTCAGCTTTGCCGACATCCTCGGCCAGTTCGCCGGTGTGGTGCTGAACCCGGGCCAGGGCATGGACTTCCTGCTGGGCACCTACAACCCGCTGGGCGGCAATGCGCCCATCGGCGAGTACTTCGGCGACGGCTTCACCATCACTGCGCTAGACGCCGCCGGTGAAGAAGTGTCCTGGACGCCGGACCGCACGCTGCGGATCAACGTGCTGCCCGACGACGGCAACGGCGGTGGCAACGTGCCGGCACCCGCGTCGCTGGCGCTGCTGGCGGCGGGTGGGCTCGGCCTGTGGTGGCGCCGCCGGGCCCAGCCGGCCCACTGAGCGCGCACCCCAGGTAACTTGAAATGACAAAGGCCGCTGGCAAAACCAGCGGCCTTTGTCTTCAGCGCGAGGCCGATCGGGCGCGCTACGGTGTCTGCTTCGTCATCTGCACCTGGTCGGCCGGATAACCCATCGCGGCCGCTTCCAGCAACAGCGCCTGCGTCACCTCCGCGGGCAGCGTCGGCGTGCGCGAGAGCACCCACAGGTAGTCACGGCCCGGTGTCCCCACCAGCGCGTACCGGTAGTCCGGCGACAGGGCCAGCACCCAGTAGTCCGCCTCGGTGAAGGGCAGCCAGCGCAACCAGTCCGGCAGGAAGCTCACCCGCAGCTGCGCCAGCCGGGAGTCAGGCTGGCGCGCGCGTCCCTCGGCCACGATGGTGGAGCCATCCGCCTTCTGGCAGCGGTTGGTCACGCGGATGTCGCCATCCTCCAGCGCCGCGTAATCGGCGGTTACATAGGCCGCGCACTCTTTCTGGAAGCGGTTGGGCAGGCGCGCGATCTCGTGCCAGCGGCCCAGGTAGCGCTTCGGCTGGAAGTTGGTCACCGACGCAGGTTCGCGCGCCTCGCCCGGCGCTTGTTGCTGCGCATTGGCACCTGCCAGGCACAGACCGAAACTCGCCACCACGGCACACAGGCGCGCCGCCAGACTACGCGACGGGCGCCAGCCGGCTGCGCGGCCCGTCATGAATGTCGGCTCTGGTGATGATGCAGATCCACGGCGTCGCGCATCGCCAAGGCCAGCATGAAGCTGGCCAGGATGCCCGCGATGAAGAACCACACCGCGGCCAGCACCGGCGAACCGATCTCCAGCGTGTGGAAGCCGAGCCATCCGGAAAGGACGGCGGTAATGGCAATGGCCAGGTAACCGAACATGATGTGCCCCGCTTTCATGGGTGTTGTTAGAACATGTATGAAGCTTGGCCGTCCGCCGCCGGCTTGCCGGTAATCGGCGGCGGAATCGGATGTCAGCGGCGTCCGATGGCACTGTGCGCATCGTCCGGGGAGAATGACCGTGAACCTGATCTTGAACCCGTGGCCGCATCACCCCATCACTCCTTAACCCGATGCATGACGGTCACCCACGTGGAGAAGCACCCATGCCGAATTCCCGATCCGCCAACGCCGTCCGCCTGGAGTTCGCGCCCGGCTCGCTGGTCCAGTCCAACTTGTCCGCCGCGGCCTTCACCGACAACTGGCTGTGGGTGGCCGGCGACGAGGCCTGCGGCGTGGACCGCCTGCGCCAGCTCGACCCCGTGGGCGACGAGTCGCTGCGCTTTGGCGAGGTGCGCGACTTTCCGCTCGCCGCCCTGCTCGACCTGCCCGGCGACGCCGACGAAGAAGCCGACATCGAAGGCATGGCGGTGGCCGACGGCTTTCTGTGGGTGGTGGGCTCGCACGGCCTGAAGCGCAAGAACACCAAGGCCGGCCGCAGCCATGCCGACAACGCGAAACGCCTGGCCAGGGTGACGCTGGACGCCAACCGGCGCCTGCTCGCCCGTCTGCCCATCGAGCCGGATGAACAGGGCGCCCCCCCCCTGGTACGGCGTGCCCGCGACGGGCGCAAGGCGCAGCGCCTGAAGGGCGACGCCGAGGCCAACCTGCTGACCCGCGCGCTGGCCGACGACCCGCACTTCGGCCCCTACATGGCCATCCCCGGCAAGGACAACGGCTTCGACGTGGAAGGCCTGGCAGTGTGCGGCAACCGGCTGCTGCTCGGCCTGCGCGGCCCGGTGCTGCGCGGCTGGTCTGCGTTGCTGGAAATCGAGGTCGACACCTGCGACGACGAGCTGCGGCTCGCCCCGCTGGATGACGATGGCACGTTGGTCCGCAAGCACTTCCTGCAACTGGAGGGCCTGGGCGTGCGCGACCTGAACTTCGCGGGTGACGACCTCTACATCCTTGCCGGGCCGACGATGGTGCTGGATGGCGAGGTCCGCCTGTTCAAGTGGACCGGTGCGCGCGCCGCGCTGGCCGGCAACCGTGAGCCGGTGACTTTCGGCGACGCGCTGGGCGCGGCGCTCGCGGGATCCCTCATCGAGTCAACCTCCCTGCCCCATGGCCGCGGCACCAACAAGGCCGAGGCCATCTGCGAACTGCCGCCCGCATTGAGTGCAGGCACGACCCGCTGGCTGGTGCTGTACGACGCACCCGGCGAGGACCGCCGCGACGGCGCGCAAGCCGTCTTCGGCGACCTGCTGCAACGCGATTGAATCCCTCCCCCACACTCGCCGCTACCGTCGCTACCTATGGCTGACCATCTCCAGCTCGACCCCTCGGCCCCCGTCCAGTTCGTCATCAACGGCGCAGCCGGCAGCAAGGATGCCGACGCCATGCGCCAGATCATCGAGTCCACGCTGCAGGCGGAAGGCCGACGTGGCGAGCTGCACTTCTGCTCGCCCGACGCGATCACCGACGTGGCGCGCGACGCGGTGCAGCGGGCGCTGGCTACCCGCACGGCCGTCGTCTCGGTCGGCGGCGATGGCACGCTCAACGCCGTGACGCAGGTCATCCATGCCGCGGGCTGTCCCCTGGGCGTGGTGCCGCTGGGCACCTTCAACTACTTCGCCCGCACGCATGGCATCCCGGAAGACCCGGCCGAGGCCGTGCGGCAACTGCTGCGCGCCGCCCCCATGCCGGTGCAGGTGGCCGGCATCAACGACCGCGTCTTCCTGGTCAACGCCAGCCTCGGTCTCTACCCCGACCTGCTGGAGGACCGCGAAGCCTTCAAGCAGCGCTTCGGCCGCAAGCGCTGGATTGCACTCGTCGCCGCCTGCGCCACGCTGTTGCGCGCCCGGCGATGCCTCTACCTGCACATCGAAATGGGCGGCCGCGTCCGCGACGTGCAGACCCTGGCCCTCTTCGTCGGCAACAACCGCTTGCAGTTGCAGCAGTTCGGCGCCGAACCGCCCGACACCCTGGCCGGCACACCGGGCCATGGCACCCTCGCCGCGCTGATGTTGCGCCCGGTCGGCCTGCTGTCCCTGCTGCGCCTGCTCTTCAGTGGCGCCCAGGCACGCCTGGGTAAAGCGGACGCCCTCGACAGCTTCGAGTTCGACCACCTCGTCGTGAAGCCCAGGCGATCGACAAGCCGTCGCTGGATGAAGGTCGCCTTCGACGGCGAGGTGACGAAGATGCGCGCACCGCTGGATCTGCGCGTGCTGGAACAACCGCTCTACCTGCTGAAGCCACAGCGTAATGACGGCGTCACCTCGCCCGACCCCGGCACCATGGCCGACACCAGGGCCACGCAATGAGCATCCTGCTACAGGTCTCCGACACCCACTTCGGCACCGAGCAGCCCCCGGTCGTCGAAGCACTGGTCGCGCTGGCGCACCAGCAGCAACCGGATCTGCTGGTGCTGTCCGGCGACATCACACAGCGCGCGCGGCGCGCGCAATTCCGCGCAGCGCGCGCCTTCACCGATCGCATCGGCGTGCCGGTGCTGGCCGTGCCCGGCAACCACGACATCCCGCTGTTCGACCTGTGGACGCGCCTGAGCCGCCCCTACGCACGCTATACCGCCGCATTCGGCGATGACCTGGAGCCCGTGTTCCGCTCGCCCGAGCTGCTGGTGGTCGGCGTCAACACCACACGCGCCTGGCGCCACAAGAACGGCGAAGTCTCCGTAGCGCAGATCGACCGCGTAGCCCGCTTGCTGGAACAGGCGGCACCGGCACAACTGCGCGTGGTAGTCGTGCATCAACCCATCGCCATCACCCGCCCGGAGGACATTCCCAACCTGCTGCGCGGCCATTCCATCGCACAGGAGCGCTGGGCCGCCGCGGGCGCCGACATCGTCATGGGCGGCCACATCCACCTGCCGTACGTCATGCCCCTCGACAATCTGGCGCGGCCGATGTGGGCCGTACAGGCCGGCACGGCCGTCTCGTCACGCGTGCGCGACGGCGCCCCCAACTCCGTCAACCTGCTGCGCTGGGGTCAGCACGCCACACCGGGCGTCTGTCAGGTCGAGCGATGGGACTACGCCGCTGGAACAGGAGCCTTCGTCCGGGGGAAAGGAAGCGAGATCCAACCAGCGAGGATGTGAGCCGGCACGCGGGATCAATCACATCCAGCTGATGCGCAGATGAGGCACGGCCCGCGAGCGGGCTCAACGCCCGGGGCGGTGATGAGTGACGGCCGAGGCAAGGCTGCGGCGCGAAGAGTCAGCCAGCTTGCTCGACGATGACGGGCTCACCGCCACAGTACGCAACGAGGACTTCGTGTGCAGTGATCAGTGCGTAACCTTTACTGCCCTGGAACTGTTCAAGATCCAGTCCCAGTGAGGCCCGCAATGACGGATTGTCGATCTTCCGGAGAAAACCATCGTCCTCCCCCCGGATCCAGTCGGCACAGGAGGCGGGAAACTCCTCCGTCAAGGCATAAGCAATCGGCGCTGGAAAGCTCACGACGTAACGGCGACTTCCCTGACTTACGCGTCCCCCACCATCAACAACCAGTTCAACGACGAGTGCCGTGAGGCTGACACCGTCATACGTCGTACTCACCAGTTCGAGCTCGTGCAGGGAGTCAAGAACGGTATGCATCTTGTTACCGTTTGACGTAAGCGGGCTGGCCGCAGGCCAGTCCCCTTGAAGGGTTAGGCAACCACTCGCACGAGAAGACTACCCTTGGGCGATTAACTGCGCTGTTGTTAGAAGCTTATTGCTGGCCTCTGCAAAGACGGTGTTGCCTGTTGCCGACCTTGGGTCGACACGTGTCAGCACCGTGTACAAGCTGACGCCTGGCTGCGGAGCGCCAAAGATACGCTGCGCAAGTGCTTCTAGTGCGCGTTGAGTTGTGGTGGATATGTGCGCCGAGGCGTTTCGCATTGTTCTCAGATCTGCAAGGTCGGTCGCGATTGCGCTCAGATGAGGTTCGAAGGGGTGTCCGTTCTGAAAGTACAGCCCTGCCATCTTTCGGACGAAGTCGTGATTAGCGAAATCGAAATACCGATTCGTCCCTGTGAGCATCTGCAAAGCGACGTCTTTGCCCGGAGGTGAGGCGTAGCGAACAGGTAGGGCGCCGGACAAGGTTGCTGCTCCTACCATGAGATGGCCAAATGCAGATTCTAGGAAGCTCTCCCATGCAACAAAGAGGTTTAGGAATCCAGCTTCGGTGATCTGTTCGCGATCAATCTGAGGGAAAATAAAAGCGCCAGCAGCATCAAGTCGATGGGCATTGGAAATTAATGCCGCACACTGCGTGCAATTTGCGGTGAGGGTGGCAACCGCCAAGGCAATCGGCACGATGGTGGGCTCACTTCATCAGCGCAAGGAGGAACTCGGTTCTCTGCAGTCGAACCTTTTCGTCGGTTGTTGCTCGCCTAGAGTCTCGTAGGAAGGCGATTTCATTCTTGGAGAGTTCATCTTGATCCGCGGCGGCGAATATCTCGTCGACTCGCTCAAGTGCGTTCCGAGCGACCTCCGGAGCCGAGTAGCCGCCATGTGGCCCAGGTGGCAACCCAAGAAGATTGAACTGGCGGTGTGCTACGGCTGTGAAGAGCGAGTAGTACAGGTGCGGGCGACGAAATTCGGTGTCAGACAAACCTTCGGGATAAATAGCGCCAATTGAAACGACCACCTGATCAAACTTCTGTTCAAGATCATCCGTGTCGTGGTCAAAAGTTGTCTCATATTGATCGTAGAACTTTTTGACTTGCTTCTTCGATTTGATTCCTTCAAGCATCGCGATCAGTAGGTCAGCGACTAGATTTACCTCAAGCATTCGCATGATTTGCTTTGAAGTCAGAATGCCTTGCTTCGTCCAGTAGTCGTAGTACTTGTGGCCGATGCGGTCAGCCAAGACCTTGAATGGACCAAAGTGATCTGCGTTTATTTTTTCCTGTTCATTAAGGACGACAGCATAAGAATTGAGGCGGCTGAAGATGTCAAGAATCTCGGCATCGGGAAGGTTGATCAGCAGGTCAACTGAGACTTCGTATGCGAGGACTTGCGCTTGGACTTCTTCAGGCAGCTGGCTGAACGGAATTCCGCCATAGGTTGAGTTTTGTCGTTTGCTCACGACGAACCCATCCTTGATGTAGGAGAGGATTGTGCGTAAGCGTTGCTGCCCATCGACGACTTCGCGCATCGAAGTCTTGGTCGTGACATTGATCTTCTGGCGGATGAAGACCTTCGGGATAGGCTTGCCGCGAAGAATTGTGTCGATGAGGAAGCTCTTCGCTTTGTCGGTCCAGACTGGCCGGCGCTGGAACTTTGGATTGAGCTCTAGTTGCTTAGCAGCGTCCCACTCGACAAAGTCATTGATGCTGTAGGTTCGTGAGTCGTAGCTCTTCACGTACGTTCTCCAGAGGCATATTGCCTGCGATTGTTTCGATGGCGAGGCGCACCCGTTTTGGTGCCTAACTTGTTTTAGGGAACAGCTTTGCTGCCTAACATCGGCGCGTGCTCCCTAAGATCGCGCCAGCAACCCTCTGCATCCCGCTTGCAGTCTCCATCTTCACGACTATTCCGCATTATTTCTACACAGCACAGTCGTGAAAAAACCTCACTTCACAGAACAGACCTCTGACGGCCGCGCGACTGCTGGACCGCTTGCGCGAACGCATCCGCTACATGCACTACAGCCTGCGCACAGAAGAAGCTTATGTGTACTGGGTGCGAGCCTACATCAGGTTCATCGCCTGCGGCATCCCGGGGAGATGGCGGCGACGGAGGTGGGGCAGTTCCTGGCGTAGCTAGCGAACGAGCGGAAGGTGTCGGCCGCGACGCACAGTCAGGCGGCGTCGGCGCTGCTTTTCCTGCCGGCGCGGACACCCCGCTCAATCTAATCCTCGATTAGGGCAAGGCCCCGGCGCCTCAGCTCGTCCAGCGACTCCAGCATTTTCCGGATCACATCCGGGGGATGCCCTTGCCAGTCTTCGACCGACCCGACAATCCGCAGCGGTTGGTGGGTGCGATAGGACCTGGTCGGATTGCCGGGGAATCTCTTGTTCGTGACGTTCGGATCGTCCTCGAATGGCCCGGTGGGTTCGACGATGTATATGTAGCCACGGCCGTCCAGTCCCGACAAGGACACTGCGAGCTCAGCTCCCCATATGGCGGGCTCCATGAGGGACGAGAAGTAGATGTGCCTGAGCGCACGCCCGTTGTCGAAATGGGACGGATGCCCGATGGTCAGTAGATCGCCGACGGCCAGCCCGGCCTTTGTGCCGTGGTAGAACGGGCCATGCACCTGTGCGCAATTCTCATGAGTGACGGGAATCCAATCGTCCGACATTCGTGGGCTCCTTGAGCTTGTTGAAATCCGGGGTCGCTGTGACCTTACCTGAATTGCCAAGCTGAATTGCCATTCGGACGAGCTGGCTGAACCCTTGCTCGGTGTACGCCGTCAGACCTGTCTCTCCTGCCACTTCCTGATTGCCCTTGGAATCAATCACCCACCGGTCCTTCGCTCCGTTTCGCAATGCTGTGGTCGCCGCCTCTCTGCTCATGCTGGCCGCCTGCAGCACGGTGCCGACCACAGTGCGGCCGCAGGCACGCCCCATTGCCGACGACAGCCTGCCACCGACAATCAAGCCGGAGCTGACACCGCGCGAGCGCATCGTCGACATCGCGCTGCAGGAATGGCTGCGCTGGGGTGGGCAGGTGGTGGATGTGACGCAAGGGCAGGCCTGCGTGACGGAGAGCAACCTGCCCTTGCCGCCCGAGTACATGGCTGCCCGTGCGGCGGCGGATGCGGGGCTGACGACGCAGGTGCCCTGCCTGCGCTACCCGGATGGCAGCGGCATGGAGGCGACGGCTGACGGTTGCGCGCTGGCGGTGCGTTACTGGCATCTGCTGGGGCGCGACCCGGACTGCGTGCAGATCACCGGGGCGCGCTGGGCGTGGTCGGCGGCGTTCATCTCGTGGGTGTTGCGGCAGGCAGGGCTGGGTGAAGACCAGTTCCTGACCGGGCAGGCGCACAGCATGTATGTGGCAGATGCGCGCGACGGCATCCTGCCGGACCCGGCGTATCGCGTGGAGGCGTTTCCGGCGATGCCGGTGGCGGGCGACATGATCTGCAGTGCGCGCGACGCGGCCGTGCCGGTGAGCAACCCGCAGCAGATCCTGTTCGGGCGCACACCCATGCATTGCGACATCGTGATCGCGACCGATGCGGCCAGCCGCACGGTGCGCGCAATCGGCGGCAATGTGCAGCAGGCGGTATCGATGAGTGTCATCAGCTGGACGGATGCGCCACCCACGCCCGCCGCGCCGATACACCTCATCGCGGCTAACCCCGGCGCCACGGACATGGCGGACGCACCACCCGACGAAGCGCCACCGCTCCTGCAGCAGCCCTGGTTGCTGGTGATGCGCTACCAGTTGAAGCAATAGCAGCGGCCGAAGCGGAGTCCCCACCCGGTGCTGCGGCAGGTCCGGGGAGCGGTGGTTCGCGGTCGTGGCGTCAGGCTGCCCACGCAATCGACAGCAACCAGAACACCGCCGTACCCACATGCAAGGACATGGTGGCCCAGGGCACGCCGCGTCGCCGCAATGACGGTCGGTCCGCCAGGTGGGAACGCGGGTTCAGCGCTGTCGCCTTGCGGGCAAAAGCGGAGATGTAACCGTCCAGCGTGAATTCGATCCACCAGAAGGACGCGGTGACGAGCACGCCGAAGAGGCGCAGCGCGATGTCGACCGGGCCGGGCAGCGGCGTGTCACGACCATAGACAGCGGCCAGCAACGCAGCGGTGATGGCCGCGAACACGCTGAAGATGGCGAAGCGCAGGTTGCTGTAGTGGCGCAGGCTGGTCAGCGTTTCGCTGTACTCGGTGGCGGTGTCGACCTCGCCCCCTGGCGACGTATTGGCTGGCGTGCTGGCCGGCGTCTGCATCTGCATGGGCGTTTGTACCGATGTTTGCGCTTGCGCTTCCGCTTTCATCACCGCTCCTCGTCAGCGTTTGCCGTGATGATTGCAGCGGCGCATGACAAAGAAAAGCCCGCCTCAGCGGGCGGGCCTTGCTTGCGCCACGCATGTCGGTGAGTGGCAAGTGCGGGGCGTCTTTCGGGAGACAGCGAAGGCGTCCTACTTGCAGGCGTTCTGCACGTCCCGGTCCAGTCGATTGCGCAGGTCGGCGTCGGCCGCCGCCCCGGCGGCACCGAGCGCCGCAGTGCGCATGGCGCGGGCGCCGTCGCAAGCCGCGTTGGCGTCGTTCGTCCTGTAACGGACCTGCACGCGACGCTCACCGGGGCCGGCAGGCACGACAGTGACGCTTTGCGCGGATCGGCCTTGTGTGGAGCCGGACGGCGACGTGGAGGGCGAGGTGGAGGGCGGCGAAGACGGTGATGCAGCCGGCTTCGCCACGGACGCCGTTTCGCCATCGACGCACGGCGTCGATTGATAGGTGGTTGTGCCCTTGGCGCTCGTGCATTTGTACACCTGGGCGTTGGCGGCAAAAGCGAAAAACGGAAGAAGTAGCAGGCTGGCCTTTTTCACCGGTTGCTCCACAGGACGACAGGGCTCTGACGAAAGCAGGGGACGCTCCCCCACTTCACGGCCCATGGTACGGCTCTACACCATCATTTTGATGTTTTTCCGGGATATTCGCGTTTTTCCGGGCGACCGCTGGCGCGGTGCGCAGGAAAGGACAGCAAGGGCTCGGGCCCCATAAACACATTGCGGCCTTTCACAGGAGACGATTGCTCACTACGAAAAAAGCCCGCCGATGGCGGGCTTCTCTTGCCGGGCCGTACAGGCTCAGAAGTGGTACTCGACCCTGATCATCGTGGTACGGGTCCTGCTGCCGGCCGCACTGCGCCTGCATGGCGCAGTGCGGCTGGAACACTCATGCGAACCGGCGCAAGCGCCAGGATGAACGCTCGCCGGGCGATGAGCGCTATTGCGTCGTCGCCGGCGTCATCTGGCTGGGCGCAATGCGCGTCACGTCAGCCGGCATCACGTCGCAGGACGCGGTGCCGAACTCCACGGCCAGCGCCACCGGCGCACCCTGGCCGCGTTCCACGCCGTTGAACGTGCGACACACCGTCGTTGGCGACCCGGTGGTGTTGCGCAGGGTCAGCCTGCGGATGGTGGCGACATCACCGTAGTTCGCGTTCACGGCAGCAATGGTGCCGACGCCACGCGTGATGACGTCCGTCAGGTTCAGCCTGCGTGGTCCGCCGTTGTCGGTACACGCGCCGCACGACGAGTACAGACGGGTGGCCGGTCCGACGAAGAAGCGGCTGATGTTCACCTGGCTGCGACCGTCATTGCGCACCGCGTTCTCCACGCGTGCCACGGCACCGCAGGACAGGTTGACCACGGTGCCGGCAGCGCCATCCGCGCGCACGGCCCAGGCTGCGTGGTTCTCCCACCAGGTGTGTTCGATGTTGCAGTTGCCCTTGCACACCATGCCCTCGGGCGTTGAAGCGCCGACGATGACGTTCTTCAGCGTTGCGCCGTCTTCCAGCACGAATACGGGTGGCATGGTTTCGCCCTGGCTGCCGTCGCCCAGGTAGGTGTACCGGCGGTTACCGCCGTCGAAGGTCTGCCCGGCGGCAACGATGATGGGCGAAGTCAGGTTCACGTTCGCGGTAGCAACCGGCTTCTCGCAGCCTGGGTAGGCCTCCACTATCGGCACACAGGCGGGCTTGCCGGGCAGGCCGCAGGTGGTGTTCGGCACCGAGCATTCGTTGACGCCACCCGCGACGCGCCCGCCGAAGGTCTGCGCATCGCAGGTGAAGCTGCCGGAAAGCACCTTGTAGTAGTACTGGTCAGCGCGACCAAAGGCCACGTTGGTCGATGGTGGCACCGTGCAGGTCTTGCCCTCGTTGCATATCGTGGTGAAGTTCTTCGGCCGGTTGGCGGCAAAAGCGCTGCTGGTGCCAAGCGCCCCGATGGCAATCGCCATCAGCCAGATGAGTCCCGTCTTCATGTGTCCTGTCTCCTCGTTGTTCTGGTCGGGTGGAGACACGCGGACAACAACCTGTGGATGACGCCGGTGCCCCCGCCCGCATGTTAGGCATGCGGACAGGAATGCGCGCGTAACACCAGGGCGGCAGGCGCATGGACCTGCGCCGGGGGACAAACCGCTGCAGGCAGCGGCAGAAAAGCGGTGGCCGAAAGCAATCCCGGCCATGGCGCGGCGCCTATCTGCAGGCCCGTGCCAGGACAGCCACCCGCACACGGCGGGCCGCTGCCGCGAGGCACGGCCGCCGACGTGGCAGCCAGTGCCTACACCCCTGCTGGCAGACGGTCAGAAATGGTATTCCACCCTGATCATCGCCGTGCTGGTCTTGCTGCCGGGCAGGTCGGGACTGGAACCGAACTTGTTCTTCCAGTACTCGTAGCCGGGGCCGATCAACACCTTTCCGGGCGCGCCGGCATAGGTGCTCACGTCGGTCATCAGGTACATGTTGAGCAGGGTTTCCGTGTGGGTGTCGTTGCCGAAACCGTCCTTGCCCTTTTCACCGGTGACGGCGAAGAAGCCGTTGAAGGACAACGGCACCGGACCGGTGGGCAGCTTGACGCCCCAGGCGCCAGCGACACGCCAAGTCGGGTCGAAGTCCACCGCCACGCCGACGATGCCATTGTGGTTCTTCTCCTTGTAGTACAGCAGGGACAGGTCGGCCCAGCCCCATTCGCCGCCGAACTTGACGGTCGGGCCGATCATGAACTTGCGCACGCGCGGCGCGAAGGCGTCGTTCTTGGCGTTGAAGTCGAAGCCGGCGGACAGCGCGTAGTCGGCAATCGGGCCCATCGCGGGTTTCACGCTGCTGATCTTCGAGAGATGCAGCTGGGTCTGGTAGACCAGATAGATTTCCTGCGCGCCGTTGGTGGAGTTGTTGGCCGGGTCCTTCTTGTCGGAGGTCAGCACGTCCACGTTGAAGAAGTTGCTGCCGTACTTGTAGCCGCTCACATGCGTCAGGGCGACGATGTTCTTGCGGATGTCGCTGGGGTTGCCCGGCTCGGTGAAGTCGGGGCCGTAGCGCCAGCTCAGCGAGGTGTCGCTCCAGTCGGCCGCGTGCGCGGCGTTGCTCATCACGGCACCACACGCCAGCGTCGCTGCGGTGGCCAACAGGCTTTTCTTCATTGCTTTCTCCCTGGATGCTCGACCCGCTGCGCGGGCCACAGTCATGGGGCCGCAAGTGCAACGGACGCTCTTGCACGGCCAGACGCGACCGATGCTGCGTGGGAAATCCGGGGCCGGACATGCCGGCGCGCGTATGCCGGCAATACGGCTTTGGTAATGCCCTGCGAGCAGGCGTGCGCGTCGCGCCCCGCACCAAAGCGGACGTCCCGGCATCCGGCTGCAAGCCTTGCGGCGACGGCGTTCCGGCGCTCATGCATCGGCGTCGCCCGCCTGCTTGCCCACAAGGGGGCAAGCGCACCCACTCCTTATGGATGACCCGTATACGTTCTTGCATACAAGAGTGTTGCGCAGCTGCCACAGGCCTTCTTGTCAGGAGGCTTTTCCGTACGACGGAACGAAACGCCCAGGGGCCGATCCATTTTTCATCGCCACCGTGGAGGGCCACCCTGGTCGCTACCTTGGTCTGCGTCCGTCCACCAACCACTTGCAGCCATGCCCACTGCCCACTGCGACACGCTGATCGAGCTGCGCCCCGCTGGCCTGTACTGCGCGGCCGGCGACTTCTACATCGACCCCTGGCGGCCGGTGGACCGCGCGGTCATCACCCACGCCCACAGCGATCACGCCCGCTGGGGCCATGCGCATTACCTCGCCAGTCGCGAGTCGGAGACGGTGCTGCGCGCACGCCTCGGCGACATCGCGTTGCAGACCCTGGGCTATGGCGAACCCCTGCGGATCGGCGACGCCACGGTGTCGCTGCACCCGGCGGGCCATGTGCTGGGCTCCGCCCAGGTACGCGTCGAGGTGGGCGGCTGCGTGTGGGTGCTGTCCGGCGACTACAAGACCCAGGCCGACCCCACCTGCGCGCCCTTCGAACCGGTGCGCTGCCACAGCTTCGTCACCGAATCCACCTTCGGCCTGCCGATCTATCGCTGGCGCGACGAAGCGGTGGCGATGGCGGAAATCAACGACTGGTGGCGCGCCAACGCCGCGCAGGGCCGCGCCTCGGTGCTGCATGCCTACGCCTTCGGCAAGTCACAGCGCATCCTGGCCGGCATCGACCCGGGTATCGGTCCCATCGTGTGTCACGGCGCGGTGGAGGTACTCAACCGCGCCTATCGCGACAGCGGCGTGCCACTGCCGGACACGCATGCGGTGACCGATCTGCCGGCCGGCGAGCTGTCACGCGCCCTCGTGCTGGCGCCCCCATCGGCGCAAGGTTCGCCGTGGATGAAGCGCTTCGGCGACTACTCCGACGCCTTCGCTTCCGGCTGGATGCAGATCCGCGGCACGCGACGGCGGCGTGCGCTGGACCGCGGCTTCGTGCTGTCCGACCACGCCGACTGGCCCGGGCTGCACGAAGCGATACGCGGCACCGGTGCCGGGCAGGTCTACGTCACCCACGGTTATGTCGAGCCGCTGGTGCGCTGGCTGCGCGAAAACGGCCTGGACGCGCGCAGCTTCGAGACGCGCTTCGGCGAGGAAGATGACGAGGCGAGCGGCAAGGACACCGCCGCCGTGACGACGACCGATGCGGGCACGGGCGCTTCGGCGGATGCGGATGCGGATGCGGATGCGGATGCGGATGCGCCAAGAGATACGACCAGGGGCACGGACGCGCCATGAAGTCCTTCGTAGCCCTCTACCTCGAACTGGACAGCGCGACCTCCACCGCCCGCAAGCTGGCGGCCTTGGTCCGCTATTTCTCGGCCGCGCCGGCCGAGGACGCCGCCTGGGCCGCGTACTTTCTCGCGGGCGGCAAGCCGCGCCAGGCGGTCAACACGCGGGTGTTGCGCATGGCGGCTGCGCAGGCCGCGGCCATCCCGGACTGGCTGTTCGAAGAGTGCTACGACGCGGTCGGCGACCTGGCGGAAACCATCGCGCTGGTGCTCCCGCCACCGGCACAGGATGTGAGCCTGAGCCTGGACCGCACGCTGCGCGAGCGCATCCTGCCGCTGCGCGGCCAGCCGCCCGAGGCACAGGCCGCAGGGCTGCACGCGGCCTGGCAGGAGATGGACGCCGACAGCCGCTTCGTCTTCAACAAGCTGATCACCGGTGCATTCCGCGTCGGCGTGTCGCGCCTGATGGTGACGCAGGCGCTGTCGCGGGTCAGCGGCGTGCCGAAGGAGCGCATCGCCCAGCGCATGATCGCCTACCTCGCCAGCCACGCGCAGCCCGACGCCAACGCCTGGCGCGCACTGGTCGACCCGCAGGAGGACATCGCCAGCGGTGCACAGCCCTACCCCTTCTTCCTCGCGCAATCGCTGCAGGTGGCGCCGGCGACGCAACTGGGAGAGGCGCGCGACTGGCAGGCGGAATGGAAGTGGGACGGCATGCGCGGCCAGCTGGTGCGGCGCGGTGGCGCAGCGCAACTGTGGTCGCGTGGCGACGAGCTGATCACTGAACGCTTTCCCGAGTTGATGGAGATGGCGCAGGCCCTGCCGGACGGTTGCGTGCTGGATGGCGAAGTCATCGGCTGGGAGGGCACGCCGGCAGGCGAAGGCGCCCCCCTGCCCTTCGCGCGCCTGCAGACGCGCATGAGCCGCAAGCGGCTGAGCGCCAAGTTCCTCGCCGAAACGCCCATCGTCTTCATCGCCTACGACCTGCTGGAAGTCGATGGCCGTGATATCCGCGCGACACCGCTGCGCGAGCGGCGTGCACGGCTTGCGGAGCTGGTCACGCGCATCGACGAGCCGCGGCTGCGCCTGTCGCCGGTCATCGATGCAGACGATTGGGAGGCACTGGCCGCAGCGCGCGCGGAGGCTCGCGCACGCGGCGCGGAAGGGCTGATGCTGAAGCGCCACGACAGCGCCTACAGCGTCGGCCGCAGCAAGCGCGAGACCCGTGGCGAATGGTGGAAGTGGAAGCTCGACCCGATGAGCGTGGACGCCGTGCTGGTGTACGCGCAGAGCGGCCACGGCCGCCGCGCCAGCCTGTACACGGACTACAGCTTCGCCGTGTGGGACGCGCCCGCCGGCACCGCGGGACGCCAGCTCACGCCTTTCGCCAAGGCTTACTCCGGCCTCAGCGACGCGGAGATCCGCGAGGTGGACGCCTTCATCCGCGCCAACACGCTGGAGAAGTTCGGCCCCGTGCGCACGGTGCGGCCGGCGCTGGTCATGGAGATCGGCTTCGAGGGCATCGCGGCCAGCAAGCGGCACAAGAGCGGGGTTGCCGTGCGCTTCCCGCGCATCCTGCGCATCCGGCACGACAAGACCATCGAGCAAGCCGACTCGCTGGCCGAGCTGGCGGCATTGATGACCCTGACCGAACCCGGCGCCGACATCGCCTGCGATGAAGCCGAGCCACCCGCCGTGGCGGTGACCCAGGACTGACGCCGATGCGCACCGCCGACAGAGACAGGCAGGCCAACTCGCCCCCGGCATCCACAGGGGATGACGAGCGCTCGCAGCCCGATCGCGCGGAGACATCCAATGATGTGGAGGGCCGCGAAGGCTGGCTGGGTCCGGTACGCGCCAGCAGCCTCACGAAACAGATCCGCCGCGCCCGCGCACGCATGCGCAAGGCGGAGACCGGGGCCGACACTGGCGAAGAGAAAGCGCCCCGCCCGCGGCGCAAGCGCGCATCGGGCCGCCTGCCGGACGCGGCTGCGCTGCGCGCCGGGTTCGACGCCTGGTTCGACGCGCGCGGCTGGCGGGTCTTCGATTTCCAGCGCGACGTCTGGGCGCATGCCGAGGCCGGGCGCAGCGGACTTCTGCACGCCACCACCGGTGCCGGCAAGACCTGGGCCGCGTGGGGCGCCGCCCTGCTGCGCGCCAGCCTGCACGCGCGCGACACTGACACTGCATCGCTGCGCGTGCTGTGGATCACCCCAATGCGCGCGCTGGCGCAGGACACGGCGCGCGCACTCACCGAGCCACTCGCCGCGCTGGGCATCGACTGGGAAGTCGGCATCCGCACCGGCGACACCTCGTCGGCCGACCGCGCACGACAGCGCACCCGCCTGCCGGACGCGCTGGTCACCACGCCGGAGAGTCTGTCGCTGTTGCTGAGCTACCCGGACGCGCGCGAACGCCTGTCTGGCGTCGCCGCCATCGTCGTCGACGAATGGCACGAGTTGCTGGGCAACAAGCGTGGCGTGCAGGCACAGCTCGCGCTCGCACGGCTGCGTCGCTGGAACCCCGGCCTCGTGGTGTGGGGACTGTCCGCCACGCTCGGCGACCTGCCGCATGCGCTGGACGTGCTGGTGCCGACGCACGCAACGCCTGCCTCGGGCCCGTCACCCGTCATCGTGCGGGGCGAGATCGCCAAGCCTGTCGTCATCGATTCGCTGCTGCCCGCTTCCGCCGAACGCTTCCCGTGGGCCGGCCACCTCGGTCTCAACATGCTGGGGCCGGTCATCGCGGAACTGGAACAGAGCCGCAGCACGCTGGTGTTCACCAACACCCGCGCGCAATCCGAGCAGTGGTACCAGGCCCTGCTCGCGGCGCGGCCGGACTGGGCGGGGCTGATCGCGCTGCATCACGGCTCGCTGGACGGCGAACTGCGCGAATGGGTGGAGCGCGGCCTCAAGGAGGGCTCGCTGCTGGCGGTGGTGTGCACCTCCAGCCTGGACCTCGGCGTGGACTTCCTGCCCGTCGAGCGTGTGCTGCAGATCGGCAGCCCCAAGGGCGTCGCGCGCCTGCTGCAGCGTGCCGGCCGCAGCGGCCATGCGCCGGGCCGCGTGTCGCGTGTCACCTGCGTGCCGGCGCAAGGGCTGGAACTGCTGGAAGCCGCGGCCGCGCGCCGTGCGGCACTGGCGGGGCACATCGAGGCACGCCACAGCCCGCGTGCGCCGCTGGACGTGCTGGTGCAGCACCTGGTCACCATCGCGCTGGGTGGTGGCTTCCGCGACCAGGACCTGCTGGCGGAGGTGCGCAGCAGCCACGCCTATCGCGAGCTGGGCGACGAGGACTGGCAATGGGCGCTGAGCTTCGTCGTGTACGGCGGCGCGGCGCTGGGCGCCTACCCGGAGTATCACCGCGTGGTGGTGGACGCCGATGGCGAACACGCGGGCATCCATCGCGTCGCCGACGACGGCATCGCGCGACGCCATCGCCTCTCCATCGGCACCATCACCGCGGATTCCGCGATGACCGTTTCCTTCCTCGGCGGCAGCCGCCTCGGCACGGTGGAGGAATCCTTCATCGCACGCCTGAAGCCGGGCGACTTCTTCCTCTTCGGCGGGCGCCTGCTGGAGCTGGTGCGCGTGCGCGACATGACGGCCTACGTGCGCGCCGCCCGCGCCAACCGCCCTGCGGTGCCCCGCTGGCAGGGCGGGCGCATGCCGCTGTCGTCGGAGCTGGCGCAGTCCGTCCTCGACCTGCTGGACGAAGTGGCGGACGGCCGCGACGCGGAACCAGAAACGCGCCTGCTGCGCCCCCTGCTCGACCTGCAGGCGCGCTGGTCGGCCCTGCCCGGCAGCGACCGCTTCCTGGTGGAGACGCTGCAAAGCCGCGAGGGCCACCACGCCTTCTTCTTCGCGTTCGCCGGGCGGCAGGCCCATACCGGCATGGCGGCGCTGTTCGCTTGGCGCATCGCGCGCCAGACGCCGCGCACCTTCTCGATGAGCTTCAACGACTACGGCTTCGAGCTGCTCAGCGATGCGCCGGTGGACTGGCACGCGGCCTTCGCCGCTGGCCTGCTGGACACCGACGCGCTGGAAGCCGACATCCTCGCCAGCCTCAACGCCGGCGAGCTGGCGCGCCGCAAGTTCCGCGAGATCGCACGCGTCGCCGGGCTGGTATTCCAGGGCTTTCCCGGGGCGATGAAGGTCGCGCGCCAGTTGCAGGCCAGCAGCGGCCTGCTGTTCGACGTGTTCACCCGCTACGACCCCGACAACCGCCTGCTGCGACAGGCGCAGGAGGAAGCCCTCGCCCAGGAGCTGGACATGGACCGGCTGCGCCACGCCATGCAGGCCCTGCAGCAGCGCCGCCTGGACATCCGCGCCACGCATCACGCGACGCCCTTCGCCTTTCCGCTGATGATCGAGCGGCTACGCGAGCGGCTCAGCACCGAGAAGCTGGCCGACCGCGTGGCACGCATGGTGACGGCGCTGGAGAAAGCGGCGGACAGGCGATGAACGACGCCCAAGCCGGCTCGCCTTCCGTTGCGGGGTTCGCCATGGGTTCCGCCACCGATACCGCCATCACCGTGGCCGGCGAAACGCTGGTACTGCTGCCCGAGCGCGCCGCATGGTGGCCGCGCGCGCGCACGCTACTGGTAGCCGACGTGCATCTCGGCAAGTCCGCCACCTTCCGCCGTCACGGCCTGCCGGTGCCCGCCGGCAGCACCGACGAGAACCTCGGCCGCCTGGACGCCTGCCTGCAGCGCTACCCGGCGCGCCGCCTGCTGTGCCTGGGCGACCTGACGCATGCCGCCGCGGGACACACCGACCGCCTGCTCGCCCGCCTGGCGGCGTGGCGCGGGCAGCACCCCGGCCTCGCCATCGAACTGGTGCGCGGCAACCACGACCGCCACGCCGGCGTCCCTGCGACGCTGCAGTTGCAGGTCCATGACGACGTGCTGGCCGAGCCACCCTTCCTGTTCTGCCACGATCTGCACGAGCCTCAGCTGCGTGCCCCTCAGCTGCATGCCCCTCTCCTGCGCGACCCGGCGCCGACCCGGGACGGCTACCGCCTGGCGGGCCACGTGCATCCCGGCGTCCTGCTGGAGGCGCACGGCGACAAACTGCGCCTGCCCTGCTTCCTGTTCGGCGAGCGGGAGGGCCTGCTGCCGGCCTTCGGCGCCTTCACCGGCCTGCACGTCGTTTCGCCCGGAAACGGGGATGCCTGCTACCCGGTGACGCCGGAGCGGGTGTTCGGGCCGCTACCGGTGCAGGGCGTCCGCCCGTGAGCGGTGACCAACGCGTGGCAAACGAATGAGGCAATGATCGCGGCAGGATGACTTTGGTCACTTCCCCGCCCAGCGCCCCACGCCTAACATCCGGCCATGCATGCGCCGATCCATCGCGACACGCCGGCCCCGCGGGGCATCCTCGTCGTCGACGACCATGACCTGGTCCGTCTGGGCCTGCGCACGCTGATACAGGCCCACGTCGCGCACAGTCCCCACAGTCCCAACGGTCCGGGCTCCGCCACGGTGTGGGAGGCCCGAACCCTGGCCGACGCGCTGGACTGCTACCGGGAACGCGGCAGCGACATCGGGCTGGTGCTGCTGGACCTGCACCTGCCGGACGCCGAAGGGCTGGGCGGGCTGCAGCGCTTCCTGCAGGCCTTCCCCGCTGCCCGCGTGGTCGTGCTGTCTGGCAACAGTGACCCGGCACTGATGCGCCAGGCGCTGGCCGACGGCGCTTCCGCCTTCCTCGCGAAGTCCGCCGACCTCGACGCGGTGATCCACTACATCGCCTCGCTCGGCCTGCTGGGCGCCACCGGCGTGGACATGCCCCAGGCAGCCGCATCGCCCACCGCACCACTGCCAGCCGTTGCGCCCCTCGGCGCACGCCCGGACCTGCGGGTGGATGCCCGCATCATGGCCCAGCTCACGCCGCGCCAGGCGCAGGTGCTGGACTGGATCCTGTCCGGCCTGTCCAACCGCGAGATCGCGCTGCGCGCCCACCTCACCGAAGGCACCGTGAAGAACCATGTGTCGGCACTGCTGCTGCAGTTCGGCGTGCGCTCGCGTGCGCAACTGATCAGCCTGCTACGCTGAACGGATGTTCGCCCCGCCTGCCCCGTCACCTGCCGATCCGCCCGAGCCGACCGACCCGACGCAACGCCGCATCCTGCGCGAGCAGGTGGGCGCACTGTTCAGCACCTCGCTCAGTTCCACCATCGCCGACACCTGCATCGCCTGGGGCCTGTGCGGCGTGCTGTACTGGGTGCTGCGCGATCCGCTGATCCTCGTTTGGCTGGCGCTGCACGCCTTCCAGGTGCTGCGCTTCCCCATCCTGTACGCCTACTTCCGCGATCCGCTGGCGGCGGAGCGCAGCGCCTTCTGGGCGCGTCGCCAGTGGCGCGAGCTGCTGTACTACAGCGCCACCTGGGGCCTCGCGCCGTGGCTGTGCCTGCCGCGCGACGACATGCCGCTGACCGCCGTCATCGTGCTGGTGATGCTGGGGCTGTCCAGCGGCGGCGTGCCCTCGGTGGCGCCGCGCTGGGCCTCGGTGCTGGCCTTCGTGCTGCCGATGAACATCGGGCTCATCACCGCGCTGCTGTGGCACGGCGGCACCACCCACCTCTACCTGGCCGGCTGCTGCACCATCTACCTCGCCGTCACGCTGCACTTCGCACGCAGCCAGCACCGGCTGCTCACCGCTGCCCTGCACATGCGTTTCGAGAAGGAAGCGCTGGCCGACGACCTCGCCCAGCAGGTCGTCGCCACCCGGCGCGCCAGCGAGGAGAAGACGCGCTTCTTCGCCTCCGCCAGCCACGACCTGCGCCAGCCGCTGCATGCCATCGCGCTGTTCGGCGCGGTGCTGGACAAGGCGCTGCGCGACCAGCCCGCCCATGTACATGCCCAGCGCCTGATGGATGCCGTGCATTCCCTGGGCAGCTCGCTGGACACCATGCTGGACGTGTCGCGGCTGGACGCCGGCGTCATCGACGCCCGGCCCGACGACGTGCCGCTCAACGCAGTGATGCAATCGCTGCAGCCGCTGTTCGCCTCGCGGGCGGAGGAGCGCAACCTGCAGTTCCGCCTGCGTGCCACGCCGCTGTGGGTGCGTACCGACCCGCACCTGCTGCATCGCATGCTGGCCAACCTCATCGAGAACGCCATCAAGTACACGCCGCACGGCGGCGTGGTGGTGGTGGCGCGTGCGCGCGGCGCGCAGGTGTGGATCGACGTCATCGACACCGGCGTGGGTATCGCGCCGGAACACCTGGAACGCGTCTTCGACGAGTTCTACCAGGTCGGCAACGCCGGGCGCGACCGCACCCGCGGCCTGGGCATCGGCCTGTCCATCGTGCGCCGGCTGTCGCTGCTGCTGGACCATCCGGTGCACGTCCGCTCGCACCCCGACAAGGGCAGCCGCTTCCGCGTGGTGGTGCCGGCCGCCGCGCCCGCCGCCCTGCCCGCGCCCCTGCCGGAAGCGCCGGCGCCGCTGCAGTTGCCACGCCGCGTGCTGGTGGTGGACGACGAGTCGGACATCGCGGACGCGCTGTCGGCCTTCCTCGGCGCCTGGGGCATCGCCTCCGCCTCGGCGCGCGACGAAGCCGGCGCCATCCGCCTGCTCGACGAGGCGCGCGCCCGCGGCGAGCGCTTCGACCTGCTGATCTGCGACTTCCGCCTGGCCGAAGGCGCCGACGGCCTGGCCGCTGCGCAACGCCTGCGCGCACGCGCCACCCCCAGCCTGCCGTTGCTGCTGGTCACCGGCGAGACCTCGCCGGAGCGTCTGCAACGGGTGCGCGACTCCGGCGTGCCGGTGCTGTTCAAGCCGGTGCAGGCCGAGCGCCTGCTGCAGATGCTCGGCGAACTTCGCGTGCCGGAGGCCACAGCGGAAACAACTGCCGCGACAGCGACGGCGGACTGAGCGTCGCACTGCCGCCGCCGGCTCAAGCGCGCAAGGAGTCGTCCTGTTGCGTGGCAGTCGCGCCGAGGTCCAGCACGTGGTCCTGGGGCTCGATCACACCCACCCGGTGGGTCACCGCGATGACCGTCGTCCTGCCTGCGATCATGCGGATGGCCTTGAAGATGCTGCGCTCGGTCGCCTCATCCAGCGCGGAACTGGCTTCGTCGAGGATGAGTATCTTCGGCCGCGCCACCAGCGCACGGGCGATGGCCAGCCGCTGGCGCTCGCCCCCGCTGAGCAGCTGGCCACGCTCGCCGATGACGAAGTCCATGCCCTCCGCGAGCTGTTGCAGCTTCTCGTCCAGGCGCACGAGCGACAGGGATTCCAGGATCTCCGCATCGCTGCAGTCGCGACCGAAGCTGACGTTGTCGCGGATGCTCATGTTCATCAGCAGCGAGTCCTGCGGCACGTAACCCACCGCCGACAGGTAGGCATGCTCGTCGATGGCGCGTAGCTCGGTGCCGTCCACACGCACCTCGCCCTCGTACGACTCGTTCAGCCGCAGCAGGATCTGCAACAGGGTGGACTTGCCGGCACCGGACGGCCCGACGATGAAGTTCAGGTTGCGCGGGCGGAAACGGGCCGACAGGCCGTCCAGCACCTTGCGCCCGGCGTCGTAGCCGAATGCCAGCGACGACAGCTCGAAGTCGGGTGGACCTTCGCCGGGCAGCGGCAGGGTGGCGGTGACGGCGTCTGCCCGCCGGTACTTGTCGAGCTGGTCCTGCAGCGGCCGCACCAGTCCCCGTGCCACCACGCACTCCCGCAGGGAATAGGCGATGAGCTCGAACGGCTGGTTCAGCAGCAATAGCACCATGCTCACCATCACGAGCTGGCTCACGAGATCGGGGCCGTTCAATGTCAGGACGAGGATGGCCAGGATGCTGGCGTACTGCACGCCCAGCAGGAGCGCCTGCAGGCTGGTGTAGCGGATCTGCACGCCGTAGAAGCGGTTCCACTGGTGCTGCACGTCGTCGCAGCAGCGGTCATACAGGCCGGAGATCCAGCGCCGGCCGCGGAACGCGCGGATGGTCACGATGTTGCCGAGGACGTTGCCGAACAGGTTGGCGCCTTCCACCGAGCGGTCCTGCGCAGCCTGCAGCGACTGCCGCGTCGCGGCGTTGCCACGGAAGGTCAGCCACACCTCGATGACCCCGTAGGCGAGCACGAACATGGCCACCGTGCCGCTCACGTAGCCGGTGATGGCCAGGAAGGCGACGAGGATGTCCGCGGCACCGGCCAGCACCATCATCAGCAGGACCTGCACGTAGATGGAGTTGGAGCGCAGCAGGTTGTGGACCAGGGTCGTGATCGCGGCCGGGTTGTTGACGATGAAGATCGCGCTGCGGGCATCGAGCAAGGCAGACAGGGCGACCTTGTTGCTCTCGTTGCGCACCGCCTGGTCCAGCCGGTTGCACAGCAGGCCCTTCAGGTTCTGCAACACGCGGGTGCCTGCCACCGTCGATGCGAACAGCACGAAGGTCCCTAGCAGCCCCGGCGTGGTGGCCGTGCCGGCGGTGACCTGCGAGATGGCGTGTGCGAAGAGCAGCGGGCCGGCGATCGTGCACAGCGAGGAGAGTACGGTCGCCAGCAGGAAGGCGACGAGGAGCAGCCTTGACCGCCTGATGCAGTCGGCGAGGATGCTGGCCTGGATGGGCGGGAAGAGGGTGGACAGGGAGCGTCCGGCGATTCCACCGGACGCGGAGGTCCGGAATGCACGAAGGGATCTGAGCATTGATTTGACCATTGGCATCCGTCGTGGAGCGACCCTGCAGGCCGGGCCGTGGGCGCAGGGCGTCCGGTTGGAGGTACCGCCGGGCAGCGCCGGCGGGGGCGGGATGCTAGATGACAGGCGACTGGAAAGCGCGTTCGTGACCTTACGGGCAGGTGCCCGGCAAGCGCGCTCCAATGGCGTGATGCCGCGGCTTTCACGCCCCGCCGGCTTCCCCGCTTCCGGCACGCGGCAGTGACAGGTGCCCGCACAGACAGCCGCGACCATGACTTTCGGCACTGTTGCAGAGTGTGTCGCGCTCCTAGTCTGATGCGCACAGCCTTTCGCCCTGGTGACATGCCATGCACTGCCGTCGCGCCCCCCAGCAGGACCTTCCCGCCACCCCGGCCAGCGCCAGCGCGCGCTGGCGCCACCTCCGCACGACGCTGTGCGTCGCGGCAGTCACCGTCCTGCTGGCGGCCTGCGGCGGCAGCGACGATCCGGCTCCGTCGTCCCCGGCGCAACCCTCCACGCCCCCCGCCGCAACGCCCACCGCCAGCGCGGTGATCGGCCCCGCGGGCGGCACGCTGAACGGTCCCGGTGGCGTGCAGGTGGAGATTCCGCCGGGCGCGCTCAGTGCCGACACCACCATCGCCATCACCCAGAGCAGCGCCGGCGCACCGCCGCTGGACAGCGACCTGCGCGCCGGCGGACAGGTCTATGCCTTCACCCCGCACGGCATCAGCTTCGCCGTGCCGGTGGCGATCCACCTGCCGGTGGCCGCTGCACCCGCGGGCACCACCGAGCTCGGCCAGGTGGCGTTCGCCAGCGAGGACGGCAGCTGGCAGCTCGTCGATGCGACGGTGGCCGGCGGCGTGGCCACGGTGTGGCGCAGTACTTTCTCCTGGGGCCTCACCGGGCTGGGCTGCGCGGTGCCCAACCCGCCGCCGGTAGGCGCCTGCGCGATCAACCGCGGCGCCACTGGTGTGGTCGCCACGCCGGCCAATGCGATGCAGACGGTGCAGTACGCGCGCAGCGACAGCAGCTCGGCCGGCATCCGGCGGCTGGTGGCGCCTGCCACGCTGGCCTTCGCCACCCAGTACCAGTTCCGCATCGATTGCGCGGTGGGCCCGGTGCGCTTCTTCCGCCGCCGCATCGACACCACGCCGATGGGGCCGCTGCAGACGATCCACGAGACTTCGGCCAGCCTGACTCCCAACGGCATCGGGCCGCTAGGCGCGGCCTACGTGGGCAGCACCAGCTTCGCGCCGCTGGCCTTCACCCACGCGGACAACGGCGTGTATGCCATCGGCGTGCGCATCACCTGCACGCGCGGTGGCCACACCTACGAGGTGGGCGACACGCTGACCCTGAGGGTGGAGATTCCGGCGCCCTCGGTGACCCATAGCCTCGGTGGCACGGTCACCGGGCTCACCGGCACGGGGCTGATGCTGCAGAACAACGGCGGCGACAACCTGGGTGTAGCCGCCAACGGTGCATTCACCTTCGCGACCCGGCCGGGCGCCGGTTCGCCGTACAACGTCACCGTGCTGACCCACCCCACCGGCCAGGCCTGCTCGGTGACGAACGGCAGCGGCACGCTGAACGCGGACGTCAGCAACGTGGCGGTGGATTGCGTGGCCGGCTCGCCCGCCAGAGCCTGGCAGCCGGGCACCCTGGTCGACAACCTGGCCAGCTCGGTGGACGCGATGGATGTCGCCTTCGACGGCCAGGGCAATGCGGTGGCGGTATGGACGCAGATTTCCAGCGGATCGCAATGGAGCGTGTTCGCCAGCCGCTACGTGCCGGCGTCCGGCTGGAGCACGCCGCAACGCATCGACAGCGCCGCGACCAGCGCCCAGCGCCCGCGCGTGGCCGCCGACGGCAGCGGCAACGCGCTGGTGGTCTGGCATCAGTCCAATGGCACGCACATGGCGGTGTGGAGCAACCGCTTCAGCAGCGGCACCTGGGGCAGCGCGCAGCAGATCGGCGTGACGGCGGAGGACGCCAACGAGGCACGCCTGTCCATGAACGCCAGCGGCACCGCGATGGCGGCCTGGATCGAGCGCCAGGGCGGCGGTGGCTTCCAGGTGCGCGTACGACAGTTCAGTGCGGGCAGCTGGGGCCAGGACTGGCTGGTCAGCAGCGGCGGCAGCACGGCCTCGGACGTGCAGGTCAAGGTGTTCGCCAGCGGCACGGCGCTGGCCACCTGGCTGGGCATCCCCAATGCCGGCGCGCCGGAGATCCAGTACAACAGCTTCAACGGCACCGGCTGGTCGAGTGCCAATACGCTGAGCGCCTACAGCGGCTGGAGCATCTCCTCGCCCAGCCTGGCCGGCAACGACAGCGGCTCTGCCGTGGTCGCCTGGTCTCAGCCGGTGTCCGTCAGCCAGAGCGGGCTGATTGCACGGCGCTACGTGTCGGGCAGCTTCCAGGCGGAAGAAACCCTGTCCTCCGGCACGCATGACTACGTGGGCCGCCACGACCTCGCCATGAATGCCGGCGGCCAGATCACCGCGGCCTGGCTGGACATCCAGGCCGACTCCGACTTCCCGTGGGTGCGTCGCTACACGCCGGGCAGCGGCTGGGAGGCCGGCCAGCAGTTGCAGGGGCCGAACTATGCGGGCGGCCTGGGCATCTCCGCCGCCCTGTCGCCACTCGGGCAAAGCCTCGTGGTGTGGCCTTCGGCCCCCGATTCGACGCGCGCCGACCTGTACGCCAGCGACCGCGCAAGCGGCGGATGGCGCACGCCGGCCCTGCTGGAGACCAACGACGACAGCCACGGAGTCAGCGCGGCCAAGGTCGTGGTGGATGCCAATGGCAACGGCATTGCCGTATGGGTGCAGACGGAGGGCGCGGACACCAACCTGCGCGCGGCGGTGTTCCGGTAGGGGCGCGCCGCCGGCACAGGGCGGTGCGCGGACGAGTTGCGATCCGTCCGCGCGCTGCCCTCTGCCACCCTGCCCTGTCAGAGAAAACTGACTTCACAACCCGCGCTCATCCGAGTTGCGGCAAGCCGGCTTCCGATGACCATGTAAGCCATGGCAAGGGCATGGCGTGAGACGGTTTCAGACGGTCCGGCCAGACATCCTGCCTGGCCCGTCGAACGAACCGGATATCGCTCATGCCAACCCTGCTCCGGCCCCCCGTGGTGAATGACTTCGAGCGCGCGCGTGTGGCGGCCACCCAGGGTGCTGCCCACGGTGCATCCCGGCTTCTGCGCGATCGCGTCCTGCCCGGCGCCTCCACCGCCGAGGCGCATGCGGTGCCGATCAGGCAGCATCTGGCAGAACGCCTGACCGAGGCGCAGCAAGACACACCCGCGGCCTCCGACCTTTACCCTCAGACCCACGCTCACGTTGATGCCGACGCAGACGCACACGAGTTGTATCGCCGTGTCGACGCAGCCTTGCAACAGCACCGGCCAGGCTCCGATCTCCGTGGCATGGCAAGCAGCCTTCGGGCACTGCTCGTCGCAGGCCTCGGCAGGCTGCCGCTGCCCGGCAGCGGCCAGACGCTGCAACGCTGGCGGGCCCTGATCAAGGTCGGCTCGGTCGACCTCGCGCTCCTGAAGCTCTACGAAGCCCACACCGACGCCCACGCCATCCTGGCGGAACTGGGCGGCGCCGTTGCCATGCGCGACGGCGAGCTGTGGGGCGTGTGGTGCGCCGAGCCACCCGATGGCCGGGTGAACATGATCCGCCACGCCGACGGCATGGTCAGCCTGCACGGCACCAAGCGCTGGTGCTCCGGCGCCGGCATCGTCGACCAGGGGCTGGTCAGCGCCTGGAACGAAGCCGGCGAACAATGCCTGGTGGCCGTGCCGATGCACCAGCCCGGCGTGCGCGTGAACCACGACGGCTGGAATGCCGTCGGCATGGTGGCGACGCAGACCAGCAACATCCACTTCTCCGGCGCACTCGGCACCCAAGTCGGCGCACCCGCTGCCTATGTCGAACGGCCCGGCTTCTGGCAGGGCGGCGCCGGCATCGCGGCCTGCTGGTTCGGCGGCGCAAGCGGCATCGCCCAGGCGCTGCTGCATTCCGCCAGACTGGACGTGCATGGCCTGGCCAGGCTGGGCCAGTGCGAGGTGGCGCTGCACGCCGCCGCCGCACTGTTGCGCGAAGCCGCGGCCGCCATCGACGCCGACCCGCATGGCGACGCCCGCCACGTAGCCCTGCGCGCCCGCCTCGGCGTCGAAACCGCGGCCAGCGCCGTCATCGCCCACGCCAGCCTTGCGCTCGGCTCCGCCCCGCTGTGCAACGACTCCCGTGTCGCGCGGCTGGTGGCGGACCTGCCCATCTATCTTCGCCAGAGCCACGGCGACCGCGACTTCGCCGCGCTGGGCACGCAACTGCGCGACACCTCCGCCGACCCGGAAAAGGAGCCACCATGGATGCCGTAAGCACCCGCCCGGAACGCCTCTCCGTCGAGGAGGCCGCCCTCTACGACCTGCCCGTGGTGACCCACGAGGCGCTGATTCCATCCGGCAGCCGTGCCGTGGTGGTGGCCCCCCATCCCGACGACGAGGTGCTCGGTGCCGGCGGCCTGCTGGCGCAGTTCTGCGCACAAGGTTGCAAGGCGCTGTTGATCGCCGTCACCGACGGCACGGCCAGCCACCCGGGCTCGGCACTGTGGCCGGTGGGCCGGCTGGCGCTGATACGCCCTGCCGAAACCGCCTATGCGCTGAGCCTGCTGGGCGTGAATGCGGAAGTCGTCCGCCTGGGCCTGCCGGACGGTGCCATCGCCGCGCATGCCGACGTGCTGCGGCAGTGCCTGCACGAGCACCTGCGCGAGGGCGACGTGGTCATCACCACCTGGCGCGAAGATCGCCACGCCGACCACCAGGCGGTTGGCGAAGTCTGCGCGGAGGTCGCCGCGGCCCACGAGGTGCGCCTGCTGGAGACGCCGATCTGGAGCTGGGACTGGCTGACGGCCGACGATGCCAAGCGCGAGCGCGCGGTCCGCCTGCCGCTGCCGATGCCGGTGCGCATCCGCAAGCTGCGCGCCATCCACGCATTCGACAGCCAGATCCAGCCGGACGAGAGCACCGGCAAGCCGCCGATCCTGCACCCGGATGCCCTGGTGCCGCTGCTGCGCGCGGAGGAGATCTTCTTCACATGAAATCCCCTGCCCAGCCCCCTTCCCCCGCCCGGCCATCCGACTTTGCGCCGCCCCCGGCCGAGCTGATGGCGGATGCGCGGCAGTCGCACTTCGACACGCTCTATCGCGAACAGGGCGACCCTTGGCAGGTACGCAGCCAGTGGTACGAACAGCGCAAGCGCGACCTGCTGCTGGCGATGCTGCCGCGCGCCCGCTACCGCAATGCCTTCGAACCCGGTTGCGGCATCGGTGAGCTGAGCGCGGAGCTGGCCACCCGCAGCGACCGCGTGCTGATCAGCGACTTCTCGCCCAGCGCACGGGCGACCTGCCGCGAGCGGCTTGCCGACTATCCCAACGTCACCGTCGCCGACCACGAGCTGCCCCACGACTGGCCGCGCGAACATGGCCCGTTCGATCTCATCGTGTTCAGCGAGCTGCTGTACTACTTCGACGACGCCGATGCCCGGCACGTGCACCAGCAATGCCTGGCCTCGCTCGCGCCGGATGGTCATGTCGTCGCCTGCCACTGGCGCCAGCCTTTCGACGACCGCCAGCAGACTTCGGAATCGGTGCACGCGCTGTTCGACGAGGCGCCGCTGCGCCGCCTGTCACGCTACGAAGAAGCCGACCTGCTGATCGAGACATGGGCACGCAACTATGCCGACCCGGCCAGCGAGGTGCCGCGATGATCGGCGTGGTGGTGCCCGCGCACAACGAGGAGGCCCTGCTGCCGCGCGCCCTCGCTGCGCTGAAGCTGGCCGCGCAGCACCCGGCGCTTGACGCGGAGCCGGTGGCAATCGTCGTCGTTGCCGACAGTTGCTGCGATCAATCGGCAGCCATCGCGCGCGAGCGTGGCGTGGAAGTCATCGAGACCGGCATGCGCAACGTGGGCGCCAGCCGCGCCCTCGGCGCCGCCGCACTGATCGCACGTGGCGCACGCTGGCTGGCATTCACCGACGCGGACAGCAAGGTGCATCCGGACTGGCTGGCCGCCCAGCTCGCGCTGGAAGCGGATGCCGTATGCGGTCCGGTCAGCGTGGAGGACTGGTCCGCACACGGCGCACTGTCGGATGCCCTGCGCCTGCACTTCCTGGAGCGCTACCTCCACGCGGATGGACACCGGCACATCCATGCCGCCAACCTCGGCGTCAGCGCCGCCGCCTACCTCGCCGCCGGTGGCTTCCTGCCCCTGGCATGCAGCGAGGACGTGGCGCTGGTCGAAGCCCTGCAGCGCAACGGCGCCCGCATCGCCTGGAGCGCCGCACCACGCGTGGTCACCAGCGCGCGTACCGACGCGCGGGCCCGTGGCGGTTTCGGTGACACCCTGCTGGCCTACCGCGACTGGCTGAGTGGCCCAGCGGTGGCGAAGGCAAGTTGAGTTTGATGTCCGCAATCGCTCCATCGTTCGCCGAAGAACACGGTAGCCCGGAGAGGCGAGGAGAAGACGTCGTGCTCCGTCACGTGGTGGCTTACCTGCGGGCACGACAAGTAACGGTCACATCGGCGGAGTCCTGTACTGCCGGCCTCATTGCAGCGCTGCTGGCAGATGTGGAGGGCGCCGGGGAAGTGCTGGAGTGCGGTTTCGTGGCGTACACGCCGGAAGCCAAGATGCGCTGCCTAGGGGTTCACGCTGCCACTATCGACACCCACGGCCTGACCAGCGAGGCAGTGGCCGCCGAGATGGCGGGCGGCGCTCTGCGTCACAGCCCGGCTGTTCTCGCGATCGCCAACACCGGCGTCGCGGACGGCTCCCAACCGGCCGTACCCGCGGGCACCCAGTGCTTCGCTTGGGCTCTGCGAGCAGACTCCGGCGGAGCCGTCGCCGTAACCTCGCAAACCCTGCGCCTCAGTGGCGATCGGCATGAAGTGAGGATAGCCGCCGCGCGCCATGCGCTGAGTGCGCTGCCGCTCATGCACGAGCGCCTGCTCGGCATGCTGGCGTCCTCCTGACACGTGTGACGCACCATCGCCAGTCGGTTGGCACCGATGCCGGATGCAGCCCCAAGAAGCAAGACACAAACAAAAGGGAGCACACATGCTCCCTTTTGCTTATATGGCCAGCGCCCGCCAACCAGCGCATAGGCTGCCGGCTTGGTGAGGCCGTGTGTGCTCAGGCCGCCTTGCTTTGGGTCGGCGAACTGCGCTGCGCCGCCTGGTTGGCACCGCCCAGCGCCAGTTCGGTGAGCTTCTTGTCGGCGGCCTTCTCTTCGTCCAGCGTCGCCTTCAGCAGGCCTTCGATCTTGTCGTAGCCCAGCTGGCGAGCCAGGGCCAGCAAGGTGCCGTAGCCGGCGATCTCGTAGTGCTCCACGCGCTGGGCAGCTGCAATCAACGCGGCATCGCGCACGGCGCCCTTCTCGATCTCCTCGATCACTTCCTTGCTTTCCTCGACCAGGCCTTCCATGGCCGCGCACTTGATGCGCTTCAGCTTCACGCCGGACGCCTCGACCACCTGGTCGATGCGCTCGACCTGGCCATGGGTCTCTTCCAGGTGCGATTCGAAGGCCGCAACCAGTTGTGCGTTGGTGGCCGCGCGAGCCATGCGCGGCAGCGCTTTGGTCAGCTGCTTTTCGGCGCTGTAGATGTCGGACAGTTCGTGGACGAACAGCTCTTCCAGGGTCTTGATGGACATGGTGATCTCCTTCGATGCGTGGGGTCGTTGGCGACAGCGCGCGATTGCACCGCTGTCGTGTCCACGATCATAGGAATCACACCTGTCGGCCGTTATCGGTCGATGCTGCGTACCGATGTAGGAAGTGACGCACAGGCTGCAAGGCAGCGTGCACGCCTTCCTGCCTCCGGCTCAAATCGCGTCGGCGCCCGCCGTACGCCGGCGTCGCTGCCATGCCAGCGTGCCCACCCCGGCCATCGCCAGCGCAGCACTGCCCGGCAGCGGCACGCCGGTAGGCGGCTCCTGCGGATCGCGCGCCACCGCGTCCAGCGACAGGCTTGCGCCGAGGAAGGAGAAGTTGCCGACCAGCGCATCGATCGTGAAGCCCAGCAGGCCGTCGCTGGCCAGGTCGGCGAGCGAGCTTGCATCCAGGATCATATCGAGCGAGAACGCGCCATCGTTCAGGCGGCTCTCGTGGGTGATGCGCTGGTACAACGGCCACGGGCCGTCGCACACGTATGCGCCCGTGCCGAACATGTCGACGCAACGCGGCAGGGTGACCGGCACGAAGCCGCATCCGAAGGCACCACACACCGTGCTGCCCACCGGCTGCTCGAAACCCGGCGTGTAGACCTCGCGATAGGCCGATGACGCACTGCCCGTCTGCGAGCCGACGGTCACCCCGGCGGTTTCGAGCGGATCGACCGACACCCGGTAGATGTCCTGGATCAGGATGTACTGCGGCGAGCAGATGCTGCCGTTGCACACGTCATTGACGCGCCGGCTGGTCGTTCCGCCATCCTGGTCCGTATCGACGCGGGTATCGAAGTTGTCGGCAAAGCGGAAGGACAGCGTCGCGTTCGACAGGCTGGCCGAAGTACCCAGCCCCGCCGCCGACAAGGCAGGATTGATGTCGAAGGAACCGGACAGGCTGCCGCCGGTGCTCACCAGACCGACCGGCAAGCCACTGCCGATCGTCAGTGGCACGGCATGCGCCGGCAAGGTGGAAAGCGTGGCCGACGCGACAAGGGCTGCTGCAAGCAGGCGCCCGCCGGAAAACACAGTGTCTCGCTGCTGCATACATCCCCCGGTTCCAGATCATGTTCAGGTGTCGGGCCGCCGCCGAAGCGCGACCCGGACCTGCCACGGATACTGGCCGCACACAAGCAGACGGACCAGTGCCTAAAGTCACGACAGTGGCCCGAGCGCGAATTGCGTCACGGTATGGGGACTATCCGGTAGCACGTATGCGCTGCCACGGGTGGGACCCGCAGCAACGCCTCGTCGCAGATCAGGAGTTGACCGTCGCCGCCTCGCCCCGCGTCTTCCACAGCGACACCAGCACGCCGCCGGCAATCAGGCCGAAGGTCACCGACAGCGACACCACGGCGGGAATCTTGCCGATGATGCCGACCAGGAAGATCTTGCTGCCGATGAACACCAGTACCAGGGCCAGCGCGTACTTGAGGTACTTGAAGCGATGGATCATCGCGGCGAGTGCGAAGTACAGCGCACGCAGGCCGAGGATCGCGAAGATGTTGCTGGTGTAGACGATGAAGGGGTCGGTGGTGATCGCGAAGATCGCCGGCACGGAGTCCACCGCGAAGATCAGGTCGACGAACTCCACCAGCATCAGCGCCAGCAGCAGCGGCGTGGCGAAGCGCTCCACCTTGCCGGTGGCCGGATCGGCCTCCTTCACCCAGAACGCGCTGCCACGCAGGCCGTCGGTCACCCGCATGTGGCGCTTGAGGAACTTCAGCAGCGGGTTGGTCGCGATATCGGGCGTGTGGTCGGCGATGACCCACATCTTGATTCCGGTGAAGACCAGGAAGGCACCGAAGAGATACAGCACCCAGCTGAACTGGCTGACCAGGGTGGCGCCCAGGCCGATCATCAGCGCGCGCAGCACGATCACCCCGAGGATGCCCCAGAACAACACGCGGTGCTGGGACTGCCGGGGGATCGCGAAGAAGCTGAAGATCAGCGCAATGACGAACACGTTGTCCATCGACAGCGACTTCTCGATCATGAAGCCGGTGTAGTAGTCCATGCCGCTCTGCGCACCGAGGTACCACCACACCCAGGCACCGAACAGCACGGCTGCGGTGATGTAACCGGCGGACAGCAGCAGGCTTTCGCGCACGCCGATTTCGCGCTCGTCCCTGTGCAGGACGCCGAGGTCGAAGGCCAGCAGCGAGACGACGATGCCGATGAAGCACAGCCATATCCACACGGCGGTGCCGAGGAAGTCGGCGAAGAGAAAGGGGGCAAGGGTTTCCATGTTGGTTCTTGTAGTGGGTAGTCAGTAGGAAGCGGTAAAGAGACGCTGCGGAGGCGACCGCAGCAGGTTCAACGAATCGACGACGGCGACTTACACCGCGTAGGGCCGCGGCAGTCGTGCATGCGCACGGCGACGGCGCAACCACACGGCGATCAGCATGTGGGCGGCAATGCCGAGGGCGACCAGCAGCAGGCTGCCGAGGGCCCAGGCGCCCCAAACCAGCAGGCTGAGTCCATCCGCCAGGGCCGGCGCGAACTGCAACAGGCCCTGCACGAGCTGCATCAGCGCAGCGGCCATCGACGACAGCCATTGCGCGGGCTCGGCACCCAGCCACGGGGCCAACCAGGCCGGAAGCTCGCTGCCGGCTGCGCCCGGAACCTGTGTTCCCAGGCTGCCGGCATGGGCAAGCGTCCAGCCCAGGATCGCGTCAGCCGCCCAGGCGGCCACCGACCACAAGGCCAGCAGCACGCCGATGACGGCCCAGCTGATGAGGTAGAGCATCGTTGCGCCTCCACGGGCGATGGAAAGGCCGCGAGTATCACGATGGACAGCTTTCGGATAAACCAGCTTAAATCTCACTCTTACTTCGTTTTTTCCGAAGCGGGAGAACACATGCTGAATTACCGGCACCTTCACTACTTCTGGGTCGTCGCCAAGGAAGGCGGCTTCGCACGGGCCGCCGAGCGCCTGGACATGGCGGTGCAGACCGTCAGCGCGCAGGTGCGCGAGCTGGAGAAATCGCTGGGCCACCAGTTGCTGAAACCCGCCGGGCGCGGCGTCACGCTGACCGAGGCGGGCCAGGCGGCGTTCGCGCGTGCGGAGGAGATCTTCCAGCTCGGCCAGTGCCTGCCCGACGAAGTGCGCCAGGCCGCCACCGGCAAGGTGGCACGGCTGGCGGTCGGCCTGTCGGACGGCATCTCCAAGCTGGCCGCCCACGCCCTGCTGGAGCCGGTGCTGGGCACTGCACAGCTACGGCTGGTCTGTCACGACGGCGAGTTCGAACAATTGCTGACCGAACTCGCGCTGCATCACCTCGACGTTGTGCTGGCGGGCCAGCCCGCCCCGCGCAACCCCAATCTGCGCCTGGGCAGCGAACGGCTGGCGGAGTCGTCGGTGGAGTGGTACGGCCCCGCCGCGCTGGTCAGCAAGGCGCAGCGCGACCGCTTCCCGCAATCGCTGGAAGACCTGCCGGTGCTGCTGCCCACCGGGCACTCCGCGCTGCGTACCTCGCTGGACCGGTGGTTCGACGCGCAGTCGCTACGGCCGCGCATCGTCGGCGAGTTCGAGGACAGCGCCTTGATGGCGGTGTTCGCTGCACGCGGCCTCGGCGTCTTCCCGGTCAGCCAGCTCGGCGCGGGTGACGTCGGCCTGCTGCGCGGCCTGCGCCTGCTCGGCCGCAGCGACGACGTGAAGGAGGAAATCCACGCCATCCGCTCGCGCCGCGGCCTGCATCATCCGCTGGTGCAGCGGATCGTCACCGCCGCCCAGGGCTGACCCAGCCGGGGTTCAGCGGTCCAGCACCAGCAAGCGGCTGCTGCAGCGGGACACACAGGGCAGGATCATCTTGCCGCCGGCACGCTCGGCGGCCGACAGGTAGTCGTCGTGGTGCTCGGGGCTGCCGTCGATCACGTCGCTGAGACAGGCGCCGCACACGCCCTGCTCGCAGGAGGTCGGGATGTCGAGGCCGTTGGCACGCGCGGCGCCGATGATGGTCTCGTCGGCCGGCACGTCGAACTCACTGCCGCAGCGCGCGAAGCGCACGCGGAAGGTGCAGGCCGCGCCGGTCGCAGCGGGTGGTGCCACTGACGGCGCTGCCGGCGCAGCGCCGAAGCGCTCGCTGCGCAGTCGCGTCTCCGCCACGCCCGCGTCCTTCAGGGCTGCCTCGACGGCTGCCATGAAGGGCTCGGGGCCGCAGACGTAGTAGGTCGTGTGCGCGTCGCCCGCGTGTGCGGAAACGATGTCCGCCAGTGCCGAGGCCGTCGCCACGGCATCCAGGCCTGCATGCAGCTGCCCCTGCTCGCCGATCTCCGCGGAAAAGGCTGCATGCGTCGCCCCGCGCACGAAGTAGTGCAAGGCGGCGTCAGCACCGCGTGTGCGCAGTGCGTGCAGCATGGACAGCAGCGGCGTGATGCCGATGCCACCGGCGAGCAGCACATGACGGCGTGCGCCTTCGTCCAGCGCGAAGGCATTGCGCGGTGCGTCGATGGCGATGCGCTGGCCCACCTGCAACTGGTGCATCGCCTGCGAGCCGCCGCGCGAGGCCGGTTCCAGCTTCACGGCAATGCGGTAACAGTCGCTGTCCTGCGCGCGGTTGCACAGGGAGTAGGCGCGCTTCGTACTGCCGTTGACGGAAACCTGGACGTGCGCACCGGGCTGCCAAGGGGCGAGCGTGGCGCCATCGGCCGGCACGAGTTCGAAGCTGCGGATACCTTCCGCCTCGATGCGGATGCCGCGGATGATCATGTCCATCACACCACCTCCGCGCGCGCCATCAGCGTCTTCACGGCGTGACGCGCGGCGTGCGCCAGCTCACCCATGTCGACGCCGGGCAGCGCGCCGTCGCGCACGATGACGCGCCCGCCCACCAGCAGCGCCCGCAGGTGCGCAGCACCGCCGCTGGCCACCGGGCCGATGGCCGGGTCGTGCAGGCCGAAGTAGCGCGGGTCGCGGTCCAGCGCGTAGATGGCGATGTCGGCAGCCTTGCCGACCTCCAGCGTGCCGACATCGTCGAGGCCGAGGATGCGTGCGCCGCCGGCACTGCCCCAGCGCACCACGTCTTCCACGGTGGCGGCATCCGCGCCCTGCTCGCCGGCGCCGCCGCGATACAGCGCGGTGGAACGTTCGCCGAACTTCGCGCGCTGCATCAGCCAGGCCGCATGCACTTCGGAAATCATGTCGGCGGCCTCGTTCGACGCAGCCCCATCGACGCCGATGGACACCGGCGCGCCGGCCGCTTCCAGCGCGCGCACCGGGGCGATGCCGCTGGCCAGTCGTCCGTTGCTCTGCGGGCAGTGCGCGATGCCGGTGCCGGTGGCGCCGAGCAGCGCGATCTCGTCCTCGTCCAGATGCACGAGGTGGGCGAACCACACGTCACTGCCCAGCCAGTCGATGCTCTCGCAGAAGCGCACCGGCGAGGCCTTGAACTTGTCCTGCGTGGCGTCCTGGTAGCTCACCGTCTCCGACAGGTGCGAGTGCAGACGCAGGCCCATGCCGCGCGCGACAGCCGCCACTTCGCGCAACTCGTCCGGCCGCATCGAGTGCGGCGGCGTGGTGGGCGCGACGACGACGCGGCGCATCGCGTCGGGTGCGGCATCGTGATAGCGGTTGGCGAGGCGCTCGACGTCGGCGAGGTAGACGTCCAGCGTCTCCGGCCGCAGCGCCTGCGGCAAATCCGCTTCCAGCTGGCGCGTGATGGTGGCGCCACCGCGGCACAGCGCGAAGCGCAGGCCCAGTGCTTCGGCTTCCTCGAACAGGATGTCGCCGCCGTCGAAGTTCATGCCGGGGTAGTACAGGTAGTGATGGTCCGCCACCGTGCCGCAACCGGACAGCGCCAGCTCGACCAGACCGATGCGCGCCGCGAGGCGGAAAGTCTCCGCGTCGAAGGCCGAGCGGTAGCGGTACGGCGTTTTGCCCAGCCAAGGCGTCAGCGTCGCGTTGATGCCCAGCGGATCGCCCTTCAGCAGCGACTGGAACAGGTGGTGATGGGTATTCACCCAGGCCGGGTAGATGACGCAATCGCTGGCGTCGATGATGGACTCGCCACGCTGCGGCGTGAGCGCACCGATGGCGGTGATGCGGCCGTCGGCAATGCGGATGTCCGGCCCGGCGGTGCGCGCCGCCTCACCGGACAGGCCGGTGAGGATGGCTGTGGCATTGGTGATGAGCAGGGTGTTCATGGTGTGTGTCTTTCGTTCATGCGACCGGCCCCTCACGTACCGTCATTTCCGCGCCCCTCGACTGGCTCGGGGAACGTTCGGGAATCCAGTGTCGCTCAAGCGGAAAGTCGCTGGGCTCCTGCCTTCGCAGGAGCGACGGTTCGGTAGGGCATGACGGTTGCAGGAGGCAGTAGGTTGGGTTGAGCAACGCGAAGCCCAACACATGGCGCCACGATCATTCATGCACGACCGTTTTGTGTTGGGCTTCGCTGCGCTCAACCCAACCTACCCCTGATCCAGCCTATGCGAGTTCGCTCTCATGCCAATGCGACAGCGACAGCTTCGCGAGCCAGGCCATCAGCAGGAACAGCGCGATGCCGGTCAGCGAGATCAGCACCAGCGCGGCGAACAGGCGCGGGATGTTGATCTGGAAGCCGGCCTGCAATATCTCGTAGGCCAGCCCTGCCCCGGTGCCGCCGGTGCCGGCGACGAACTCCGCCACCACCGCGCCGATCAGCGCGAGGCCGCTGGAGATGCGCAGGCCGCCGAAGAAGTACGGCAGCGCGCTGGGAATGCGCAGGCGCACCAGCGTCTGCCACCGGGTCGCGCCGTTGAGGCGGAACAGGTTGAGCAGGCCGGGATTCACCGAGCGCAGGCCGAGCACCGTGTTGGAGATGATGGGGAACAGCGCCACCAGCGTCGCGCAGATGACCAGCGCCACCGTCGGGTTCTTGAACCAGATGATGATCAGCGGCGCGATGGCCACCACCGGTGTCACCTGAAGCAGGATCGCATAGGGGAACAGGCTGGCCTCGATGACCTTGCTCTGCACGAACAGGAAGGCCGACACCACGCCCAGCACCACCGCCACGAAGAAGGCGAGGAAGGTGATCTTCAACGTGACGCCCAGCGCGCGCAGCAGGCCGGGGCCGTCGTTCCACAAGGCGGTGATGATGTCGCTGGGCGCGGGCACCAGGTAGACCGGCACCTTGCCCACGGTGCATACGATCTGCCAGGCCAGCAGCAGCAGGATGCCGAAGGCGGTGGGCGCGGCGATCTTCATGGCGCCGGGACGTTTCAGGATGGGAGTCGTCATGCTGGCTCTTCTCAATCGTGGTCGAGCTGGCCACCGCTTGCGGCGAGCAGGCGGGCGGACAGGTCGCGACAGTAGTCGGTGAAGCGCGCGGAGAGGCGGAACTCCTCGTCGCGCACCGGTTCGGCGATCGGCAGGTCGGCGACGATGCGGCCCGGCCGCGCGGCCATCATGATCACGCGGCTGGACAGGTACACCGACTCGTAGATGCTGTGGGTGACGAACACCACCGTCAGCCGGCCCTGCTTCTGCGCCCACAGTGCGCGCAGGTCGGCGTCCAGCTTGTTGCGGGTGAATTCGTCCAGCGCGCCGAAGGGCTCGTCCATCAGCAGCACGTCGGGCTCGGTCGCCAGCGCGCGGGCGATCGACACGCGCATCTGCATGCCACCGGAGAGTTCGCGCGGATAGCTCTTGCCGAACTTGCCCAGGCCCACGCTCTCCAGCGCGCGCTGCACGCGCGTTTCACTCTGGGCCTTGGGCACGCCGGCGAGGTCCAGCGGCAGGCGCACGTTGGTGGCGACGTCGGCCCAGGGCATCAGCGTGGCTTCCTGGAAGACCATCGCGATCTTGAGGCCGGACTTGCCGGGCGCATCCGCACCCGCCCAGCGCAGGTGGCCGTGGGACGGTGCCTCCAGGCCGGCGTACATCTTCAGCAGCGTGCTCTTGCCGCAGCCGGACGGGCCGAGCAGCGAGATGAAATCGCCGCGCTGCACGCGCAAGCTCATCTCGTCGAGCGCGCGGGTGCCGTTGGGATAGGTCTTCTCGATCCTGTTGGCGAACAGGAGGGTGTCGGCGTCCGGCGCTGGACGCTCCACCTCGGCGGGTTCGATCATGGCGGGTTCCGCTTTCATGAGCATGTTCTTTTCTCCTGGAGAGCCTACTCGCGAATCAAGCTTGCGGGCGAGTGGCTCCCGTTGTCGTTCATCGGCGGGTTCAGGCGGACGCGGCAGGCACGTTGCCGCGGTGGATCTCTTCTTCGCCATGCGCATGCAGCAGGTCCAGCAGCTGCTTGCGGATCATCAGGCCGGGCTTGTCCGAGGGCATGTGGAATTCCACGCGGCGGCGGGTATCGATGCAGGCGTCCGGATCGGTCGCCTCCAGAATGTCGCGGTCCTCGGCGGTGATGGCCTCGTCCCAGTCGATCAGCTTCTGCGTGGAGCAGGCTTCCTCGCTGTCGTTGCGGTACAGCCACTGCACCAGGATCATGTTCTCGTCATCAATGGGCGTGGCGCAGTTGTAGATGATGTGGTGAATGCCGCTCTCGGAGTAATGGCAACCGAAGCGCCGGCAGAACGGCAGGTAGTAGCGGTTGATGAGGTGGCGCTCGGTGATCGGCGCGGTGCTGCCGGTGATGGCGAAACTCGCTTCCGGGTTGCGCACCGGCACGCGCGTCTCGGCCTCGAAGCCGTAGTCGGTGTCGCGGAATTCGTAGGGCGACGGCGCGGGCTGGTCGAAGATGCCGAAGTTGGCCTTGTGCACGAAGCTGAAGTGCGAATTGTCGAAGCTGTTCTCCATCATCCGCACCGGGCTGGTCTTCCAGTGCTGGTGGAACTGGAAGATGCGGCGGTAGCCCGGCGCTCCGTCTTCGGGAAATTCCGGGATGTCGCGCAGCGGCTCTTCCAGCGCGACCCACACGTAGCCATAGCGCTCCTTGCAATGCACCGCAGCCACCTTCGCGCCGGGCGGAATCTTCTCGCTGGTGAACTGCGGGATCTTCACGCAGGCGCCGCTGCAGTCGTAGGTCCAGCCGTGGTAGCCGCAGACGATGTTGCCGTTCTCCACATAGCCCTTGGAGAGTTGCGCGGTGCGGTGGCAGCAGCGGTCGTACAGCGCGGCCGGTTGGCCTTCGGCGTTCTTCCAGATGACCAGCTTCTCGCCCAGGAGGGTGAAGGGCTTCGGGCCGTCGTCCAGTTCATCCATGCGCATCAGCGCGTACCAGAAACGGCGCAACACGGGTTGTTGGGTGACCAGCATGTTCTCTACTCCTTGCTCGACGCGAGCCTGCTTTCCGTATGCAAGCTTTGCGCCACCGACCGGCGTGCCAGGAGGGTCGCCTTCGTCGGTTCCGGCGCTCCGGTGAGGGAGCGCCGCAGGTGCTTCGTTCTCGTCGCTCGCGCGACTATCGGACTCGTCGTTCCCGCGCCCTTCGACAGGCTCAGGGACCGGGCCGGAGCGCTACGCCGCCTGCGAGAAAACCTCTTTCTCGCCGTGCTCCTTCAGCAGCGCCAGCAAACGCTTGCGCATGATGATTCCGGGGCGGTCGCTCTTCATGTGCTCTTCCGCAAGACGGCTGACATCCACCGGCGCGTCGGCGTCCACCGATTCCAGGATCACCTTGTCCTCGGCCACCACCTTCACATCCCACTCGTTGAGCAGTGCGGCGGGGCATTGCTCCTCGGTGTCGTTGCGGTACAGCCACTGGATGATCTGGATGCGGCGGTCGTCGATCGGTGTCGCGCAGGTGAAGATCGTGTGGTGGATGCCGCTCGGATACACCAGGCCCAGGCGCCGCATGAAAGGCAGGTGCCACTGGTTCTTGAAGTGGCGCTTGGTGGTCGGCTCGGTGCTGCCGGTGATGCGGTGCGACTGCGGCGGGTTGTTGATGGTGATGATGGTTTCCGCCTCGAAGCCGTAGTCGGTCTCGCGGATGTCGAAGAACTCCGGCTTCGGCTGTTCGAACTGGCCGAAGGTGCCCTTGTGCACGAAGCTGAAGTGCGCCGTGTCGAAGGAGTTCTCCATCAGGCGCAGCGCACCGGTGTTCCACGCTTCGTCGAACTGGTGGATGCGGCGGTACTCGGGATTGCCCTCTTCCGGCGTATCCATGACGGGCACGAGCGGCTCGTCCAGCGCGACCCACACGTAGCCGAATTTCTCCTGGCAGCGATAGGTGTCGATGCGTGCGCCGGGCGGAATCTTCTCGTTGGTGAATTGCGGGATCTTCACGCAGGCGCCGCTGCAGTCGTACTGCCAGCCGTGGTAGCCGCAGACGATGTTGTCGCCTTCCACATAGCCCTTGGACAGCTTCGCGGTGCGGTGGCAGCAGCGGTCGCGCGCGGCGGCCGGCGTGCCGTCGCTCTTCTTCCACAGCACGATGTTCTCGCCCAGCAGCATGAAGGGCTGGGGGCCGGCGTCGAGCTTCGACATCTCCATGACGGCGTACCAGAACTTGCGCAGGACGGGTTGTTGGGTAACGAGCATGCTTTGTTTCTCCGTGTCTGTCGCACCGTCCCCGTGCGGGGACGGTGCGTGCGCCATCAGGGCATCGGCTTCAGGTCTTTGAGGAAGGCAGTGGTGTAGCCCTGCTTCCAGTCCACGTTCGGGCCGAGCTGGCCGGTGGCGACCATGAAGTCGAAGGTCGCCTTCCAGCGCGCCTCGGTCATCACGCCGGGGCCGTACTTCGCGGCGTCGCCGGACATGAAGAAATTCATCTCGCGCATGCGGCGCACGGCGTAGGTCAGCAGCTCGTCTTCCATCTTCGGGTTGTCCTGCTTGATGAGGACGTTGCCGGCGGCCGGATCGGCCAGGTAGCTCTGCCAGCCTTCGATGGTGGCCTTGACGAAGCGCGCCACGACGTCCGGCTTCTCCTTCGTCATCTTCGTCAACGTGACGATGGTGTTGCCGTAGGGCGGGTAGCCTTCGTCGGCGAACAGGAAGAACTTCGTCTTCACGCCGGCCTTGTCGGCGATGAAGGTCTCGGAAGTCGGGTAGCCCTGCTGCGCGACGTTCTTGTCCGCGAAGAAGGGCTGCATGCTGGAGGTGTAGGGGCGCGACTGCTCGTCGGTGAAGCCGTACTTCGACTTCAGCCACGGCCACCAGGTGCTGCGGCCGCTGGTGGCGACGAGGATGGTCTTGCCCTTCAGGTCGGCGAGGCTTTTCACGTCGTCATGCGTGACCATGCCCTGCCCTTCCTTCTGGAAGAGCGCGGCCACCGTCACCATCGGGATGCCCTTCTCGATGCCGGACAGGACCTGGAAGTCCTTGCCCATCATGAAGTCGGCCTGGCCGGCGGCGAGCAGTTGCACCGCGTTCACCTGCGGGCCACCCATCTTGATGGTGACGTCCAGCCCGTGCTTCTTGTAGATGCCCTTGGCGACAGCCTGGTAGTAGCCGCCGTGCTCGGCCTGCGCGTACCAGGACGTGAGGAAGGTGACCTTGTCCTGCGCGAAGGAGGAAACGCTGGCGAAGGCGCTGGCCAGCGCGACGCCGGCGCCGATGGCGAGGCGGGAAAAGGCCGAAGCGGGTTGGGCGAAATATCGTTTTGTCATTGCATGCTCCATGGGGAGGGCGCAGCGCTGCATGCGCGGCGGCCGGCCTCCGTTCAAAGGTTCTTGGTCGGTTGGTCGGCCGGCGCGCCAGGATGGTCGCCTTCGCCGGTACGCGACGGACGCCCCTGCATCCTCCGCACACCTGTCGCACCGGTGGGGTGCGACTTCATGCCACTGCAACTGCACTTCAAACTGCTGTCGGCGGATCGATCACCGGGTGGCCCGGGCCGAGCAAAGCGAAGCCCGGCCTGCGCACTGCGACTTCAATCGTCCTGCCTCATCGCTCCCGTTCACAGCGGGAGTACATCAGGTGAGAGGGCCGCGGAGTCCGGTGGCTTTTCCCTGTTCCACGGAACCGTGCTCCCGCCCTCTCGAACCGGCAGACCTGCCGGTCACGCCATCAGGGCATGACCTTCAGATCCTTCACGAACTGCGTGGTGTAGGCCTTCTTCCACTCGGTCTCCGGCTTCAGCAGGCCGGCCGCCACCATGAACTTGTAGGTCTGTTCCCAACGCGCATCGGTCATCACGCCGGCCCCCATCGTGGCGGCATCGCCACCGTCGAAGACCTTCAGTTCCTTCATGCGCTTCACGCCGAAGGCGATCTGGTCGTCTTCCATCTTGGGGTTGTCCTGCTTGATGAGCGCGTTACCCGGCGCAGGGTTTGCGAGGTAGCTCTTCCAGCCTTCGATGGACGCACGCACGAAACGCGCGACGAGGTCCGGTTTCTCGGCCACCAGCTTCTGCATCGTGACGATGGTGGTGCCGTACGGCGGGTAGCCGTCGTCGGCGAACAGGAAGAACTTCGCGGGCACGTTGTTCTTCGCGGCCTGGAAGGGCTCGGACGACGGATAGGCCTGCTGCACCACGTTCTTGTCGGTGAAGAACGGTTGCAGGTTGAAGGTGTAGGGGCGGATCTGGTCGTTGCCGTAGCCGTACTTGGCCTTCAGCCAGGGCAACCAGGTGGTGTGCGCCGAGGTGGCGGCCAGGATGGTCTTGCTCTTCAGGTCCGCCAGGCTCTTCACGTCGTCGTGGGTCATCATGCCCTGCAGGTCCTTCTGGAAGGACGCGGCCACCGTGACCACCGGCAGTCCCTTCTCCACCGAGTTCAGCGCCTGGATGTCGTAGCCCATGATGAAGTCGGCCTGTCCGCCGGTCAGCAGCTGCATGCCATTGACCTGCGGCCCGCCCATCTTGATGGTGACGTCCAGCCCGTGCTTCTTGTAGATGCCGGCGGCGACCGCCTGGTAGAAGCCGCCGTGTTCGGCCTGCGCATACCACGAGGTCAGGAAGGTGACCTTGTCCTGCGCGGCAGCGCCGAAGGCGGACACGGACAGCAGGGCCGCGCTGGCGAGGCGTAGCAGCGGAGACGCGACGGCGGAGCGGGAATGACGTGAGGGGCGAGCGTGGCGAAGCATGTCGGATCTCCTGGGAACCAGTTTGTGGAGCGTGGGCGAAGCACGCAAAACAATCCGCCTGCGCCTTTCGGCGCAGGACGGCAAAGTGGGGTAACCAACAGGAGACAACCAATGACACGGCAGCAAGCCGCAAACTGAACGAAACAGAAACCGCCGATCCAGCATCGTCATTCCCCCGTTGTGTCCCCAGCAAAGACACAAGCGCTCGGTTGAGCACGCGACGCCAACCAGGACTGGATGACGCCACCGGAGCAATGACCCATGGCGCAAGGGATCACGCCATTGACTGCTTCTACTCCGCTTCTCTTTTAGCAACGCCCATGCCAGCAGTGTGGCCAATCGGAGAAATCTGATGCAGATCAAGCGCCGGCAAGGATTTGCTGCTAGCGGCCTTCATCGCTGGTCTGCGCCGACCAGCTACCCGCACCGGCGGCCGCGCACGCTTACGGGGCACGGCAAGCCGTGGCGCCGCCCCGTAAGCGTGCGAACGCCGCCGTGAACGGAAAAGGCCGGCGCCCCTCGACGGGGACGCCGGCCTTCATGGCGTGCAACGGGCCTCCGCAGCAGGCCTGCTTGCGACAGGCCTTATATGTGGCCGAGCAACAGCAGCACGATCACGACGACCAGCAGCACGCCGGCGATGCCACTGGGGCCGTAGCCCCAGCTGGAGCTGTGCGGCCAGGCGGGAATGGCGCCGATGAGGATCAGGATCAGCACGATCAGCAGGATGGTTCCGAGGGTCATGGTTATTCTCCTTTTTCGGGGGTCTGAGCAGTCGCGTCAGTCGCGTGAATGCCACTGCGTCGCGCGTCCGGTCGTGCACCGGTATCCGTATGCCGGACCCTTGACGCACGCCTTGAAGCAGATTCTTGCCGTTGCGGCCGGCCCCGCCTTGTCGGCACCGTCTGATTACTGCGTCATCCACGCCTGACCGATCCCCTCCCCTGACCCGAAAGTCCAGCCGTGAAATCACCCTGCCCGAACGCGCCCTCACACCTCCGGCGACCTGCCAGGGCGGGCTGTCGCAGCCGGTTTCCGGCAGCCCCCCCGACCGGCACCGCAGCACGCGACCCGGCTTGTAGGACAGCGCTGATTCCGGGTGTGTCCGCATCCAGCATCGTCGCTGCTTGCGATACTGCGCGCATGCCTACGCCCGAAGAACTGGCCCTCCTGCTTGCCCGCCACGCATCGCTGGCGCTCGCCGCCATCGCCTTGACGCTGGCATGCACCGGCGCCGGCCTGTCGCTGATCCTGTCGCGCCATGGCGATGCCCTGCTGCGCGCCCTGCTCGGCGGCTGGTCCTGGCTGGCGCCACGCTGGCGTCTGCCGCCCACGCAGGTCGCGCTGCTGCTGGCACTGGGCTTCGCTTTCGCGCTCGCCACCAGCGCCGCCTTCCTGTCGCTGGCCGACGAGATCAGCGAGCACGAGGAACTGACGCGCTTCGACATCGCCTTGGCCGAGGCGCTGCGCACGCATGCGGAACCCGCGTGGCAACGCTTCTTCGCCACGCTCACGCACCTGGGCGACGTGGAGGTGCTGGTCGGCGTCGGCGTGCTGGTCGGCATCGTGCTGCTGGCGAAGCGCCGCTACCTCGACCTTGCCTGCTGGACCGCTGCCACGCTCGGCAACGGCCTGCTCATCCGCCTGCTGAAGCACTTCTTCCAGCGCGAACGGCCGGCCTTCGAGCATGGTCTCGTCAGCGTCAGCAGCTGGAGCTTCCCCAGCGGCCACGCCTCCGGCTCGCTGGTCGTGTATGGAATGCTCAGCTACCTGCTGCTGCGCGCCCTGCCCGCCGGCGCCCGCGCGCCCCTGCTCGGCGCCGCCTGCATGCTGGTCATGGCCATCGGCTTCTCGCGCATCTACCTGCACGTGCACTTCGCCAGCGACGTGCTGGCCGGCTACGCGTCGGGGCTGACGTGGATGACGATGTGCATCATCGTGTGCGAGGCCACGCGGGCACGCAGCCTGCGGCCGGCCTGAACCGCGCTCAGGATCGTTCCAGCATCAGCCTGATCCAGGGCTGCCAGCGCCCGCTGGCGCCCTTCAACTCCCATAATCCGCTCAGGCGGTCGCCGTCCTTGCTGAAGCGGCCGTCGAAACGCATCGATTCGCTGTCGATGCGCCAGCGCAGCCCTCTGAGTTCCACAGCATAGAGGCCGGACACACCCTGATCATCGAACGACCGGGCAAAGTAGCCCTTCGTGGCGAGGTCGTACCCGACCACCTCCACCGAACGTGTCGGCTGGTCATCGAAGCGCGCGTCGACCTCATGAAGGATGAAGTGCTTTCCCGGCAACCAGCGATAGGTGTCGGTCGCGCGCAGGACACCTGCCGGACCGGCTTCCGTTGCCAGCACTTCACCCGAGGTGTTCCAGGTGCCGATGAAGACCTCGAAACGGGACATCCTGTTCTTCGGCATGCGCGCACTCCATCGATGGCCACTGCTGCTGTCGGCCGGCCCGACAGCACGTCTCCGGAAGACTGCGCAGCCTCAGCATCGTTCCGCCCCAGCCGCAGCAGCCCGCCGCGCGGTCACCTCGGTCACCTCAGTCACCTCAGTCACTATCGCCGCAGGATCTTCTCCATCGCCTTGCCCTTGGCGAGTTCATCCACCAGCTTGTCCAGCCAGCGGATCTTCTGCATCAGCGGGTCCTCTACCTCCTCCACGCGCACACCGCACACCACGCCTTTGATCAGCACGGTGTTCGGATGCATCGCCGGGGCCTGCGCGAAGAAGGTCTCGAAGTCGACATCAGCCTCAATCTGTCGCTGCAACCCCGCCTGGTCGTAACCGGTCAGCCAGCGGATCAGCTCATCCACCTCCGCCTGCGTGCGGCCCTTGCGTTCGGCCTTCTGCACGTACATCGGATAGACCTTCGAGAACGCCATCGTGAATATTCGATTGGACATCGCCACTCCTTGTCCGCGTCGCTCGGGCATCAACCACACATGCGCATGTCGTCACGCCGCCCTTCAGCCTGACGGCTCAAGCCTGTTCGCTGGTGTCGCACCACACCCGCACCGCATCGGCCAGCGCGCCCTCGCAGCCATGGCGGGTCAGCATCGCAGCACGGGTCTGCGCCATATGGCGAAGAAGCTCCGCCACCGCCTGCCGCTGCACGGGCGTGCACCATGACCGGAAGCCGTTCTCCGCCCCCTCCCAAGCCAGATGCGACAGCAGCTGGTCGGCATACCAGTCCCGGTCACGCCACACTGCCGGCAGCAAGGCGAAACGCGCCAGGGTGGGAAAGAAGTAGCCAATGCCCTCTGCACTGCAGAAGCTGATCGGGTCCCAGCCCGCAGTGCCGAGGTCCTGCCGCTGCAGCGTGTCACGCGTGCGGGCACGCAACGTGTCGTCGTGCTCGCGGCATTCATCGCAGTGCGTGAAGTTGGTGAAGTGCTCGGGCCGCGCCACATCCGCGAACGCCGCATCCACGCTGCGCAGCACATCTTCGTCCGCGGCGTACGTGGGCCACGCTGCCACGCACGACAGCAGGTGCGACACCCACGCTTGCGCCGCCGCCTCCGGGCATGACAGCCGCTCCTTCAACTCCAGCCCCGCGAGCGTCGGCGAGCCCGCCTCCAGCGCGTTCACCACGACATCGAGCACCTCGGTGCTCACCGCCAGTTGCGGTACCGACCTGCCGCAGACCGGGCAAGTGCAGGCAACTACCTCCATGCGCTGCTCCACGACGGTGTCCTCAGTCGCGGCCGGACGACTGCTGCTTGTACACATCCGGCCGCAGGATTTCCATGAACACCTTCGGATTGCCCGGCTCCGTGAAACCGAACTGCCGGTACAACCCGTGCGCGTCCCGCGTCGCCAGCAGGAAGCGTCGCAGGCCCTGCAGGTCCGGATGCTCCACGATCACCTGCACCAGCCACTTCGACAGCCCCTTGCCGCGATGCGCGTCGAGGACGAACACGTCCGCCAGGTAGGCGAACGTCGCCCTGTCCGTCACCACGCGCGCAAAGCCCACCTGCTCGCCCTGGTGATACAGCCCGAAGCACAGCGACCCGCTGATCGCCCGCTCCACCACCGCGCGCGGCACGCCGGGCGACCAGTAGGTCTGCGACAGGAAGGCGTGGATGACCGTGACGTCGAGTCGTGCAGGGTCGGTGGAGATTTCGTAGTCGAGGTACTGGCTATGGACCGGCATTTGCAGGGCACCTGTCGTAGGGCGCAATAACCGAAGGGCATTGCGCCGGATCAACGTCAGTCAGCATACCCGAGCAAGGCCCGACGCCTTTGGCCCACGCACACGCCCAACGCTGTCAGCAAGCCAGCAGTCAGTCGCTGGACGCCCGCGCCGCTCCTTCGAGCGCAGCCACCGCCTTGCCCAGGCGGAGTACCCGCTGCTCAGGGCTGCTCGCCTTCAGCACCGGCAGGATCGCCGCGTACTGCCCGCTCTTGTCGAGCCGGGCAAAGGCCTTTGCCGCGGCCGGGTTCTGTTTGAGCGTTTCCTCGAAATCCGCAGGCACGCTGAAGTCCCGCTGCGGCGCATAGGCCGCGTCCCAGCGCCCGTCCGCTTTCGCCGCCTCGATCTCCCTCAACCCCGCCGCCTGCATCCGCCCCGCTGCGATCAAAGCCTCCGCCCGGTCGACATTCAGCTTCGACCACGGACTCCTTGTACGTCGCGGCGAGTAGCGCTGCAGATAGAACGCATCGTCATGGCGACGCCGCGTGCTGTCGATCCAGCCATGGCATAGCGCCACATCCAGCGCGTCGGACAGGCTCACCGACACCTGCCCCGACCCCGCCTTGGCGATCATCAGCCAGACGCCGGTGGCTTCACCGGCGTGACGCGCCAGCCAGGACTGCCATTCGGTGGCGTTGGCGGGTTCGATTACCTGTTCGTCGGGTTTCGGCATGTCGGGTCTGCTGGGGACTGGAAAGGCACCGGTCAAGCAATCGCCAGCCTGGCGGCAATGGCATCCAGCTCATCTCTCTGCGTCGGCGGAATGAGGTTACCGTCAAAGCGGATGACACCATCGTCAAGGAACGCGTGCTGTCCGGAAACGATGTCGCTTGGATCGTGCTGGGGAACGACGATGAGATGAGCATGTGCCACCCCGAAGCCATGCACCACCATCCCGACGCGCAATGGATCGAACGCCTCCCTCATCCGACGACCCAGCTTCTGTGCCACTACCATGATGTGCGCTGCCAGCGCATCGGGGATGTCGGTGAAGTGATCTATATGCGCCTTCGGAATGACCAGACACTCACCCGCCCGTGTCTGCCGGATGGTCGTGAAGGCGATGATCACGTCGTCCGCATACACGACGCTGGCCGGCGCACGGCCGGCGACGATTTCACAAAACGGACAGGCGCTGTCTATTTCCATAAGGATTCAGGACATCTCGTAGGGCGCAATAACCGAAGGGCATTGCGCCGGATGAACGTCAGTCAGCATACCCGAGCAAGCCTTCCGCCCCACCAGCCCAGTCAGCCGCATAAACGCCCTCCTCGACCAGCCGATGGAAAGTCGAGTGCGGCCAGTCCGCCACCCTCTGCACCAAGCCGTGCTTCACCGGATTGATGTGCACGTAATCCATGTGCGCCGCGTAGTCCCGCTCGTCGCGGATCAGATGCTCCCAGTAACGCCGTCGCCAGATGCCACGCTCGCCACGCTTTTGGCGAACGGCGGAACGACACTCCGTGATCGGTAGCGCCTTGGAGAAATCCGACTTGATGAGCCGCCACCGTTTGGCGAAATCCGTATCGCCCGGTGGTAGCTCGATGACGCAGTGCAGATGCTCCGGCAGCACCACCCAGCCGTGGATGCGGAAAGGGTGACGCGCCCGCACCGCCGAGACGACTTCGCGCAGCAGATTCACGTGCTGGACAAGCAGATGGTTGTCGTGCCGCTCCAGCAGGTTGACGGTGAAGAACCAGGTTCCGCCAGCGTGCCAGGCGCGTCGGTAGTCGGGCATAGGTAGAGCTTACATGCGGCGCAATGCCCTTCGGTTATTGCGCCCTACGCTTGCTACTGGGAAGCACAATTATCAGTCCTGGTCTTTTGATCGAATACTCATTCCTGACGACTCTCCAATAATAGCGAAGAGTTTCTTGTGAAAGGCAGACAACACAATCTCAACAAGATTGAGAAACCTGTAAACTTCATTCGAGAACAAATACTCCGATGTATCCGTTTTTACGATTTCAGGCCCGAGAAGGGTAATGCATTCGTCAGAATCAATAACAAAACCATGATCCTTATAGTGATTGACAAAATGATTAGCCAAGGCACCTGGACTTTGCGTAGAAGGGAGAGTCTTCCCCCGTATAAGTCGCTCAGCATACTGAGCAGCGGACTCGGTAACACGATCAAAATATCCCAGGTCATTCAAATCCAATTTGTTTCCAAGATACTTGGACCACATATCAGATGAACGCGGGAATTTTGCGGAAAGCTCTGCCACCTTATTCAACGCATTAGTGAGACCTAGCGCTGGATAACCTCCGATTTGGGGATCAATGGGGCCGAGCTCGCTCATTAGTCCCATATGTATTTCATCAGCGCCTAGCGCAAGAAGCGTCGCTGCCGACTTCGCTCGCCTAGGCACCGCAACTACGAATTTTTTCAACGAAAGTCGCTTGCAGGTTTTGCTTATTAGATAAGCAGGCTCAATTTTTCCACCAGAGCTTTGGACGACCAGAAGAATGTCTTTCTTCCTATCCGCAGAAGCGGCAGCTTCATAAAGTTCGTTTGAGTGATATGAAGAGATTGAAGCCTCTGGATCAAATAGATACAAAACGTGGTAGTGCGACAAACCATGCCTGTCTGCCAACCGATCTAGGTGATTTCGCACTCCATCCTTAATCTCCTCCTCTGACCCACTCCGCCCCAACCTAACAAGCTCTGAGAAATCGGAGAGGTCAGGGGCTACAGCCTTCTCCTGGGACTCAGTTCCAGGCCCCTCGGCACTCCCAGAATCTTCAGCAGCATTCTCGAACACAGGCCTAAGCGCTTGACCTTCAGTTGTCGCCATTAATAGCTCCTTGGATTGAGGAACAGTTACGTCGCAGCACTTCCACCTATTCCTTCTGCAAAAGAGCATCAGCCGCAGTTGCTCCCAGGGCAATATGCCCCTTCGGGCCAAACGATGAATCCGTCACATGACCGTCGCATGCGGATGCCGCGGATGATCCAGCGTATCCGCAATCAACCTCAACGCCGCATCACACTCCAGCCGCGTCCCCGGTCCGCCGAGGCAGACGCGCACGGCGGCTGGCGGATCGCCATCCGTCGAGAACGCCGCGGCCGCGACGACGCCGATGCCTTGCGTGCGTAGCCAGGACGCGAATTCGACGACGCTCCAGGAATCCCCCACGGGTAGCCACAGGTGGAAGCCTTCGGGCTGGGCTTCGTAGCCGCGGCCGGCGAGGTGGCGGGCGGCGAGGGACTGGCGGGCGATGGATTCGTCGCGCACGGCGTCGAGCATGGCGTCGGCGCTGCCGTCGCGCACGGCTTGGGTGACGATGGCATTGGTGATGGGGGATGCCATGACGGTGGTGGCGCGCAGCGCACCGGCCAGGCGTTGCGCGAGGCGCGCGTTGGGGGCGCTCACGTACGCGGCGCGCAGGCCGGCGCCGAAGCATTTGGAGAAGCCGCTGATGTAGTAGGTGAGTTCCGGCGCGAGTTGCGCCAGCGGCTTGCCGATCTGGCGCGGCAGCATGACGTAGGCGTCGTCTTCGATGATCGGCACGCTGTAGCGCAGGGCGACGTCGGCCAGGGCTTCGCGCCGCGCGCGGGAGATGGTGAGCGTGGTGGGGTTGAGCAGCGTGGGGTTGCAGTAGAGGGCCTTGGGCTGCAGGTGCTTGCAGGCGTCCTCGAAGGCGCCGGCGCTGGGGCCGTCGTCGTCCAGCGGCAGCGCGTGCAGCTTCACGCCCAGCTGCGCGGCGATGGCCTTGATGCCGGGATAGGTCAGCGACTCCACGCAGATCAGCTCGCCCGGCCGCGCGAGTTGCGACACCAGGGCGGTGAGCACGCTGTGGATGCCGGGGCAGATGAGCAGGCGGTCAGCGCTGGCGTCCGGCAGGTAGCGGCGCAACCACTCGGCAGCGACCTCGCGCTCGTCCGGCGTGCCGCCGAAATCCTGGTAGCGCAGCAACTCGTAGTAGTCGCCACTGTTGAGCGCCACCGCCGCACTCTCGTGCAGGCGCGCCAGCAGCGCGGTGTCCTGCGGTTCCGGCGGCAGGTTCATGGTCATCTCTGCACCACTGCCGCCACGCAGCGGCAGTGAAGGCGCGCTGCCGCGCACGAAGCTGCCCATGCCGGCACGCGCGTCGATCAGGCCGCGTTTACGCGCCTCGGCATAGGCGCGCGCCACCGTCGTGTAGTTGAGGCCGAGCTCGGCGGACAGCTCGCGCAGCGTGGGCAGGCGATCACGGGCCACAAGGCGGCCGGTGCGCACGTCCTCGGCGATCAGGTCGGCGATCAGGAGATAAGCCGGCTTGTTGCTGTCGGCGAGCTGTTTGAGCCAGTGCTGGAGGTTGCGGGGCATGGTGGATCAAGCCTGTCGGTCGGATCGATTGATCGCATCAAATCACGGATTTGATCGCATATCAAGTCGATCCGCGCGCCGTTCCGGTGCGTTTTCTGGCTACGCCGATGCACTCATCCGGTGTGCATGCACCGTCTTCCACACCATCGCAGTGCATTGATTTGGTGGACAAACACGTAATGCCGGCGCGGCTTCTGACGTGGATCAGTCGGCACGAAAAAATTTTTATCGCGCGCGACCCCGCTCAGACGTTTTGATTGCAACTTGATCGCATCACATCTCCGACTTGATGGCATGCCTGCTGCTAAAGGGAAAGCGTGCCGGCTGGGCTGCAGAAAGCCTGGCGGCGCGATACCGCAGTGCCCACCTCACACGCAGACGGAGAACAGAGATGCCCAAGGTCACCAAACCCGCCAACGTCAAAGGCGACTTCCTGGTCGATTACGAAGAGAAGGTCTTCGAGGATGTGAAGGCCGATCCCGGCGAGAAAGCGCTGGTCACCTTCCACACCGTGGCCTTCGAAGGCTCCATCGGTTTCGTAAACCTGCTGCAGGCCACCCGCCTGCAACGCAAGGGCTTCGAGACCTCCGTGCTGCTGTACGGCCCCGGCGTCACGCTGGGCGTGCAGCGCGGCTTCCCGACGCTGGGTGACGAAGCCTTTCCCGGCCACCAGAACTTCAACAAGCAGATCACCAAGTTCATGGAGGAAGGCGGCAAGGTGTATGCGTGCCGCTTCGCGCTGCAGGCGTTGTACGGCCACGGCGAAGGCGCGCTGATCGAAGGCATCCGCCCGATCAACCCGCTGGACGTGCTGGACATCATCCTGCTCCACCGCAAGGACAACGCCTTCATCCTCGACACCTGGACGCTCTGAGATGTCGGCCCCCACGACGCCCTTCATCAAGCCGGCGGCGCGGGTGGTCCGCGCCGCGGCGGTGCAGATCGCCCCGGTGCTGGACAGCGCCACCGGCACGCTGGACAAGGTGTGCGACGCGATCGACCGCGCCGCCGCGCAGGGTGCGCAACTGGTGGTCTTCCCCGAGACCTTCGTGCCCTACTACCCCTACTTCTCCTTCGTGAAGCCGGCGGTGGCGATGGGCGCGGACCACATGCGTCTGTACGAGCTGGCGGTCACCGTGCCCGGCCCGGTGACACAGGCGGTGGCCGAGCGTGCCCGCGCGCGCGGCGTCGTGGTGGTGCTGGGGGTGAACGAGCGCGACCACGGCAGCCTGTACAACACGCAGCTGGTGTTCGACGCCGACGGCGCGCTGGTGCTGAAGCGCCGCAAGATCACCCCGACCTACCACGAGCGCATGGTGTGGGGCCAGGGTGACGCCAGCGGGTTGAAGGCGGTGGGCACCGCTGTCGGCAAGCTGGGCGCGCTGGCCTGCTGGGAGCACTACAACCCGCTGGCCCGCTACGCGCTGATGACCCAGCACGAGGAGATCCACTGCAGCCAGTTTCCCGGCTCGATGGTGGGCCAGGTGTTCGCCGACCAGATCGAGGTGACGATACGCCACCACGCACTGGAGTCCGGCTGCTTCGTGGTGAACGCCACCGGCTGGCTGACGGATGAGCAGATCACCGCCATCACGCCGGACACCGGCCTGCAACGCGCGCTGCGCGGCGGCTGCAACACCGCCATCGTGTCGCCGGAAGGCAACCATCTGGCCCCGCCGCTGCGCGAGGGCGAAGGCATGGTCATCGCCGACCTGGACATGAGCCTCATCACCAAGCGCAAACGCATGATGGATTCGGTGGGCCACTACGCGCGCCCCGAACTCCTCAGCCTGCTGATCAACGACCGCCCCGCCACGCCCATCGCATCCATGCACGCAACGAACGCGATGGAAGCCACTACGCAGGAGTCCCGCCATGACACCGACGCCCACCCTGGACATCACGGAAGCCAGCTCCCCGAACGGTCTGCTGACCAATCCCCTGCCAGCGCAGCAACTCATGACGGAGCTGCAGTCGTACGGGCTGCGGCTGCTTGAACCGGACGCCGGCGCCGCCAGCCGGCGTGGTGGCGCGGGGCCGTCCGACCACAAGGCTGTGACGGTCGACGGGCACACCATCATGGTGCCGGTGCACACCGGCAGCGCGCGCCACTCACCCTTCGTGGCCGGCGCGCCGGACGCGTCGGGGCGCAGCACCATCACCCGCAACGCGATTCCGATCGCCAGCGTGGCCTTTCCGAAGCAGCCGCGCTTCTACGCGCTGCAGACCTTCGACGGCATTCCGTACTCGCACATCGCCACGCTGCACAGCCGCGACGTGCTGGCCACCACGGTGCTGCAGCACTGCATCCGCTACGACCACCGCGACAGCGCCTGCCAGTTCTGTGCCATCGGCCAGTCGCTGGCTGGCAAGCGCACCATCCCGCACAAGACGCCGGAGCAGCTCGCCGAGGTGGCGCGCGCTGCCGTGCTGCTGGACGGCGTGAGGCACATGGTGCTCACCACCGGCACGCCGCCAACGTCGGACCGTGGCGCGAAGATTTTGTGCGACAGCGCCTTCGCCATCCGCGCAGCGGTGGACCTGCCGATCCAGGGCCAGTGCGAACCGCCCAACGACGACCAGTGGTTCGCGCGCATGAAAGCCAGCGGCATCGACACCCTGGGCATGCACCTGGAGGCGGTGACGCCCGAAGTGCGCGCCCGCATCATGCCCGGCAAGGCCACCGTGTCGCTGGCGCGCTACATGAAGGCCTTCGAGGCGGCAGTGGCGGTGTTCGGCCGCGGCCAGGTGAACACCTACATCCTCGCCGGCCTGGGCGACACGCGCGAAGCCATCCTCGCCATGTGCGAGAAGCTGGTCGCCATCGGCGTCTATCCCTTCGTGGTGCCCTTCGTACCCATCAGCGGCACGCCGCTGCAGGACCACCCTGCCCCCACGCCAGAGTTCATGCGCAGCGTGCTGGAACCGCTGGGCGCGATGGTCACCGGCGGCGGCCTGCGCGCGGCCGACATCAAGGCCGGTTGCGGCAAGTGCGGCGCCTGCTCGTCGCAATCCACCTACGAAGCCGCGTGAGGAGATAGCCATGCTCTGCGAAGCCATCGAGAAGTTGTACGTCGCCGACGCCCTGCTGCCAGACGACGAACATCCGCCCGCCGCCTTCATGCCGTCCGCCTTCATGCCGACCGAATTCCGCATCAAGTGGGTGACCCAGGACTGGGAGGCGCGCGAGGCACACAAGCTGCGCCGCGCGGTGTTCTGCATGGAGCAAGGCATCTTCGTCGGCGACGACCGCGATGCCATCGATGATCGTGCACAGCTGCTGGTGGCACTCACCTGCGTCGCCGGCATGCCGGACCAGGTGGTCGGCACCGTGCGCATCCACGACGAATCGACGGCGGCGCAACCAGACCTCTGGTACGGCTCGCGCCTCGCCGTGCATGCGGCCTTCCGCAAGCATGGCCGGCTGGGTGCCACGCTGATCCGCCTGGCAGTCACCAGCGCGCATGCGCTGGGCTGCCGCACTTTCCTCGCTCACGTGCAGAGCCAGAACGCACCGCTGTTCCGCCGCCTGCACTGGGATACGCTGGCCGAGGAAACGCTGCTCGGGCGGCCGCACACGCTGATGCAGGCGGACCTCGCGCACTACCCGCCCTGCTTCGACCCGAAGAGCGGCTTCGTTACGCAGTCGTCCACGCGCGTGGCGGCCTGAACGGTTGATCTGCACAACCATGAACACGCTCAGCGAACTCGTCAGCCAGTTGCGCGACAGCCGCGGCTTCCAGCACAAGCGCGACATCGGCGACATCGCCGCCGCGCTGGCGGCGTCGCTCCCCGGCGGCCTGCAGGACACCGCGCAGGCGGTGGCACTGGGCGATGACTGCGCCGCGATTCCCGATGGCGCGGGCGGCTATCTGCTGTTCGCCATCGAGGGCATGACCGAGGACTTCGTCGCGAAGATGCCCTGGTTCGCCGGCTACAGCGGCGTGATGGTGAACATCAGCGACATCGCCGCGATGGGTGGCCGCCCGCTGGCGGTGGTCAATGCGTTGTGGAGCGACGGCATGGACCCGGCCGCCGAAGTCATCCGCGGCATGGCCGCTGCGTCCACTGCTTACGGCGTGCCCATCGTCGGTGGCCACAGCAACAACCGCAGCGCACGCGGCCAGCTCGCCGTCGCCGTCCTCGGTCGCGCGCAGAAGCTGCTGTCCAGCTTCAACGCGCAGCACGGCGACGTGCTGATGATGGCGGTAGACCTGCGCGGCCGCTTCGAGGAACCCTACCCGTGGTGGAACGCCTCCAGCCACGCACCGGCAAAGCGCCTGCGCGACGACCTCGCCCTGCTGCCGCAACTCGCCGAGTCCGGCCTGTGCGACGCCGCCAAGGACATCAGCATGGCCGGTTGTGTCGGTACTGCGATGATGTTGCTGGAGTGCTCGCAGGTCGGCGCATGCATCGACCTCGACGCACTGCCCATCCCCGACGGCGTGCCGCTAACGCGCTGGCTCACGGCGTTTCCGAGCTTCGGCTTCGTACTGAGCGTGCGGTCGGAGAAGGTGGATGCGGTGCGTGAATTGTTCGCAGCACGCGACATCGCCTGCGCCGCCATTGGCGAGGTGCTGTCAGGCTCGCGTGTGGTGCTGACGCAGGGCGACGAGGAGTGCCTGCTGTGGGATTTCGCGCTGGATTCCTTCATCGGCGAGCGCAGGCCGGAGGTGCGTGATGCAGCCTGAGACACCCTCGCTGCGCATCGCCCTCCTCACCCACTCCATCAACCCACGCGGCGGTGTGGTGCATACGCTGGAACTCGGCCAGGCGCTGCACGAGGCCGGCCACCAGGTCACATTGCTGGCGCCCGCAAGGCCCGGCGAGCGCTTCTTCCGTGACACGCCCTGCGAGGTGTCGCTAGTGCCGATCGGCGCGACGCCGGCCTCGGTGGTGGACATGGTCGCGCAGCGCATAGCCGCCTACGTCGCGCACCTGACGGCACTGCTGGCCCACCGCGAGTTGGAGCATTTCGACATCCTGCACGCACAGGACAGCATCAGCGGCAACGCACTGGCGGTGCTGAAGCAGCAAGGCGTGATTCCGCACTTCGTACGCACAGTGCATCACCTGGACGATTTCGCTGACCCGCAGCTCGCGCAATGGCAGCGCATCGCCTGGCAGGAGGCCGACAGGGTGCTGTGCGTCAGCCGCCTGTGGTGCGAGGCGATGGCGCGCGACCACGGTGTGCAGCCACAACAGGTCGGCAATGGTGTGGATGCGGTGCGCTTCAGCGTAGAGGCAAAGCCCGGCGACGCTGAAGTACGCCAACGCCTCGGCCTGCGGGACGGCGACGCCGTGGTGCTGTCAGTCGGCGGCGTCGAGGCTCGCAAGAACAGCCTGCGGCTGCTGCAGGCCTTCATGCAGTTGCGTGCACGTGTGCCGACTGCTCGTCTCGTGATCGCCGGGGGCGCCAGCCTGCTGGACCACGACGACTATCAACACGCCTTCCGCGAGGCACTCGCCACCAGCGCACTGCCACCGGATGCCGTGCTGCTCACCGGTCCGCTGGCGGACGCCGACATGCCCGCCGTGTTCCGCAGCGCCAGCGTGCTGGCCATGCCGTCCCTGCGCGAAGGCTTCGGCCTGGTCGTGCTGGAAGCACTGGCCAGCGGCGTGCCGGTGGTGGTCTCGCGCATCGCACCGTTCACCGAACACCTGGACGACAGCCTGGGCCAGTGGGCCGATCCGCAGTCGGTGGACAGCATTGCGCAGGCCCTGCAGGCCGCGCTGGGTGCGCCTCGCGGCAAAGCGCTGCGCATGCGTGCGGCCGGCCTGCTGGATCGCTACGCGTGGTCGCGCAGCGCGCAGCGGCACGTGGAGATCTATCGCGGGCATCTCGAACGTGCCGCGACGATGAACGGCGAGGCGCGTGTTCCCCAGGAGGTTCAGGCATGAGGCTGTTGTCTTCGCTCCGATGCGCTCCCTCACTCCCGCTCGCCCCACCCCTCCGACGAGTTCGTAGACCGCCCTTCGACAAGCTCAGGGCACGAGGCTTCGATCACGCACGGCCGTTGGCTGCGGTCCCTGAGCCTGTCGAAGGGGTCGAAGCCAACTTGCCGAAGGGTACGAAGCCAGCGCACCGGAGCCACAGCAACGGTCCGTCGGAGGGTTGCTTCGCGAACCCACCCAACGAAAACCATTCCTCCACAGGTAACGAACGCCATGCCCGAAATGCACTTCCGCGTCCGCTGGCCGGACGACAGCGAGAACGACTGCTACTCGCCCTCGCTGGTCATCAAGGACTACTTCACGCCCGGCCAGCACTACCCGCTGGCGGACTTCATGCAGCGCAGCCGCGAGGCGCTGAACATCGCGTCGGAACGCGTGCGCGCCAAGTACGGCTTCGCCTGCTCGTCGGCGATGGACCAACTGGCGCGACTGGAGGCCACAGCGGCGCGATTCGCGCAGCAGCCGGATGCGAGCGTGCAGGTCGTGAGATTCGATTGAACGCCATGCGCCCCGCAGATATAGACCTTCCCTCGCCACGCGCCGTTCGCGCAGGAACGTCCGTTGCGCGGGGCGTAGGTTGGGTTGAGCGCAGCGAAGCCCAACACCCGGCGCGCCATCAAGGGACGCAGGTACCAGGTGCGTGTCGGGCGTCGCGTTGCTCAACCCAACCTACGTGCGCTGCCCTTGCCTCCCGAAGCAACCCTGCAGCGCGCCAGCTTTGCAAAGCAAAGACAACGTCGCTGGATTCCCGCTTTGCGAGCTTCCGGCGTTCGCCGGAATGCCTGCGAGACCCACTACGCGGGAATGACGAGTGCGGAGGTCACGGCCGACAAACAACATCGCGCTTCTGCAGACGCTCCCAACTCCGTCATTCCCGCGCCCCTCGACGGGCTCGGGGACCGTCCGGGAATTCAGTGTCGTTGCATTTCGGGTTCATGACAGACCGCCCCTGACAGGCACACCAATCACAAGCTACCCACCGAGACCCACACCATGAACACCACCCACTTCGACGTCCTCATCATCGGCGGCGGCCAGGCCGGCCTGTCGATGAGCTATTACCTTCAACAGCGCGGCCTCAGCCATGTGGTGCTGGAGAAGAACAGCGTGATGCACAGCTGGCGCTCGCAGCGCTGGGACAGCTTCTGCCTGGTGACGCCGAACTGGCAGTGCGCCCTGCCCGACTACCCCTACACGGGCAGCGAGCCGCACGGCTTCATGAAGAAGGACGAGCTGATCGGGTACCTGGACGGCTTCGCGCTGCATGTCGCCGCGCCGGTGCGCGAAGGTGTCGCGGTCACGCGCCTGACGCGTGGCGAGGAAGGATTCACGGCCGACACCAGTGCCGGGCGCTTCACCGCCACGCAGGTCGTCGTGGCCTCCGGTGGTTACCATGCGCCCATCGTGCCGCGCATGGCGGAGCGCATTCCGGCGCACATCGTGCAGCTGCATTCCGCGCAGTACCGCAACCCGGCCAGCCTGCCGGACGGCCCGGTGCTGGTGGTGGGTTCCGGCCAGTCCGGCGCGCAGATCGCCGAGGACCTGCACCTCGCGGGCCGCAAGGTGCACCTCGCCACCGGCGACGCGCCACGCTGCGCGCGCTTCTACCGCGGCAAGGACGTGGTCGACTGGCTGGCCGACATGAATTACTACGAGATGCCGGTGGAGCAGCATCCGCTGAAGGAAGGCGTGCGCGACAACACCAACCACTACGTGACCGGCCGCGACGGCGGGCGGGACATCGACCTGCGCCGCTTCGCGCTGGAAGGCATGGAACTCTACGGCCGCCTGCACGGGCTGGAAGGTGCCACGCTGCAGTTCGCGCCGGACCTCGCCGCCAACCTGCAGCACGGCGACGACATCTACAACGGCATCAACGCGAGCATCGACAAGTTCATCGCCGCGCGCGGCATCGACGCGCCGCCGGCTTCGACATACGAACCGGTGTGGCAGCCAGCTGCCGAGCGCACGACGCTGGACCTGCAGGCTGCCGGCATCGCCGCCATCGTGTGGTGCATCGGCTTCACGCCGGATTTCTCCTGGGTCGACATCCCGGTGTTCAACGGGCGCAGCTACCCCGGCCACCATCGCGGCGTCACCGACGTGCCCGGCCTGTACTTCCTGGGCCTGCCCTGGCTGCACACCTGGGGTTCGGGGCGCTTCTCCGGCATCGCGCGGGATGCGTTGTACCTCGCCGAGCGGATCGTGGCGCAGCAGGACCTGGCTGCGGCACAGGCGCCGGAAGCGCGCCGGGCAGCGGCCTGAGCGCCTGCACATCTGCCAGGGGACGGCGGCCTTCCGCGATTCCTACAGCGGCTCGCGCGGCCGTCCTGCGGCGGCATCCGCGGCATGCCGCCACACTGGATCATCTCCAGTACAGAGGGGTGTGCCATGAAACCCGCCAAGAATTCGCCGCAGACAGTGCCGCAGCCGGCAGAGCCCGAGCATCAGCCCCCCCTGCCGCACGAGCGCGACCAGACCACGCGCCAGCAGGCCGCGCCGATCCAGCCGGAAATCGCCCAGGCCCACCGTGACCTCGCCACCGGCAAGCAGGACACCGACCTGCGTGGTGAAGCCTCGCGCAAAGCCATCGCCAAGTCCGCGCCGCGCGACCACACGCCGCCGCAGACCGGGGAGGAAGACCCGCTCGCCAGCATCGCCGACGTTCCCGCGCGCTCCGCCGCCGGGAAGGCGCGCTGACCAGATCCCGGGCAAGATTCCGGGCGCGCAACCGAAGCGCGCCAGGCAGTCCCCCAGTCCGGGGCTGCGTCGCCTTAGGCCCGCGACATGGGAGCCGCGCACTGGCGGGTGACACCTTGCCGGTCGATCGCCTGCTTCCTGCCGCCTGATGCGGCCGCGCCCCGCTGCCGCCGATCCCGGCACCGCAGTCCACCGCACCCCACCCCTGCCGACATCCACCCCATACCTTCCAGGACACAGTCCGCCACGCTCGCGTCGCCTTGCCCGGTAGACGTGACATTGCCTTACAAATTTGCGGGCTGCCCCCTACTCAGGTGCCGCGACAATGGCCGTTGACCGTTGCAAACCAGTAAACCGTCGGCATTTCCGGGGGAAGAGGCTGGAACAGGCGGTACGGTGGCGCAGGACAGCGGCATGGACAGCATGGACGGAGCAGTACCCGCAGCACTTCCGGCGGACGAGCAGGAGCGGCTGGCACGCTTGCAGGCGCTGGCGGTGCTCGACAGCGCGCCGGAGCCGGTGTTCGATGCCATCACCCGGCTGGCGGCCGACCTGTGCGGCGCACCGATCGCACTGGTAAGCCTGGTCGACGCACGGCGCCAGTGGTTCAAGGCGGCGACCGGCCTGCCCGGCGTCAGCGAGACGCCCCGCGACATTGCCTTCTGCGCGCACAGCATCCTCGGCCGCGGCGTCATGGAAGTGGCCGACGCCACGAACGACCCGCGCTTCGCGCTCAACCCCCTGGTCGTCGGCGCCCCCCATATCCGCTTCTATGCCGGCGCGCCCATCGTCCTGCCCGGCGGGCATGCCATGGGCACCCTGTGCGTCATCGACCACGCAGCGCGGCAGCTCGACCCGCAGCAGCGCCGCCAGCTCGCCGGCCTGGCGGAAGTTGCCGCGCAGGCCCTTGTCGCCCGCGAACAGACCGTCATCGCGCTGGCCGTGAAGCAGCGCCACGAGGCGGAGCAGCACGAGCGCCTGCGGGTGACGCTGCACTCCATCGGCGACGCGGTGATCACCACCGACACGCGCGGCATCATCGACTACATGAACCCGGTGGCGGTGCGGCTCACCGGCTGGCTGGCGTCCGAGGCGCAGGGTGCGCACATCCGCGAGGTGTTCAACACCATCCACGACACCAAGCGCACGATGCTGCCCAACCCGGTGGTCCGTTGCCTGGAGAACGACTGCGTGATCGCGCTTTCCGAGCACACGCTGCTGGTGTCGCGCGACGGCAGCGAGCGCGACATCGCCGACTCCGCCGCGCCGATCCGCGCCGCCGGTGGCGCGCAGCTCGGTGCCGTGCTGGTGTTCCATGACGTCACCGAGCAGCGGCAGCGCTCGCGCGACATCAACTACCGTGCCTCGCACGATCCCCTGACCGGGCTGTTCAACCGCTCGGAGTTCGAAGGCCGTCTCGGCCGCCTGCTGGAGACCAGCCGGGAGCGGCAGGCCGAGCACGCGCTGATGTTCATCGACCTCGACCACTTCAAGACCGTCAACGACACCTGCGGCCACGCCGCCGGCGACGAGTTGCTGCGCCAGCTGTCGGCGGTGCTGCAGCAATCGGTGCGCGTGCGCGACATGCTGGCGCGGCTAGGTGGTGACGAGTTCGGCCTGATCATGGAGCATTGCTCGCTGGAACAGGCGCAGCGGCACGCGCGGTTGCTGTGCGAGCGCATCAACGACTACCGCTTCGTGCATGAGGACCGCCGCTTCCGGGTGGGCTGCAGCATCGGCGTGGTGCCGATGGATGGCCGCTGGAGCGATGCGGAATCCGTCCTGGCTGCAGCGGACGCCGCCTGCTACACCGCCAAGCAGACCGGCCGCAACCGCGTGCACGCCTGGTTCGACAGCGACGACGTGGCGGACATCCAGCAGCGCGAGGCGTGGTCGTTGCGCCTGGTGTCGGCGCTGGAGAACGATCACTTCGAGCTGTTCGCGCAGACCATGACGTCCCTGCGGGCCGACGACTCCGGCACGCGTGTCGAGGTGCTGCTGCGCCTGCGCGACAGCGACGGCACGCTGGTTCCACCCGGCGCGTTCCTGCCGGAAGCGGAACGCTTCAAGCTGGCGGGCCACATCGACTACTGGGTGGTGGACCGCGTGCTGCAGCAACTGGAAGGACGGGCCACGCGGCCGGACAGAATCGGGATGGTCAGCATCAACCTCTGCCAGGAGTCGGTCACAGACAGCGGCTTCCTGGAGAGGCTGTGCCGCCGCCTCATCGCGGGCGGTGAATCAAGCCGCCACCTGTGCTTCGAGTTCGCCGAGAGTGTCGCCCTGGCCCGCCCCGAGGAGACCTGCCGCTTCGCAACCGAGATGCTGAAGCTCGGGGTGCGCATCGCGCTGGACGATTTCGGGCACGGCGTGTCGCCGTTCCGCCATCTGCGCGACATGCCTGTGGACTACCTGAAGATCGGCAGCCACTTCACCCGCCACATCGACACCGACCCCATCTGCCAAGCCACCCTGCGCTACATGCGCGACGTGTCCCTCGCGCTGGGCATGCAGACCGTGGCCATCCAGGTGGAGGACGCCCACGCACTGGACCGGCTGCGCGAGCTGGGCATCCATTACGCGCAGGGCTTCGTCATCGATCGTCCGGTGCCGGTCGCCGAACTGCTGCCCTGAGAGGGATTAGCACGGAAGGGGCGGCAGGGACGGAAAGCCCTCTTCCGCCCTCGTTCCGCCCTCTCTCCCTCAGCGGCCCATGCGTCGCGCGTAGGTCTGCTTGAAGAGCTCGGCCAGCTGCGCGTCCTTCGAGTCGAAGCGCACCTGCACGCTGCCATCCGCCTGGCGCGAAACGTCCACCGTCGCGGGCACGCCGTTCCTGCTGCCGCGGATCTGGCCGGACGCGGGATCGGCCGACGCCACCGATACGCCGGCATCCTGCAGCGCACCGACCGCCGCGCTCCACACCCTGTCGTACTGGGAAGGCTGTGCCGGCACCGGCACGGGTTCGTAGACGACGCAAGCAGCCAGCGACAGGCTGGCCAGCAGGAGGGTCAGGCGACAGCGCAAGGCGGAAAGCATGGTGACTCCTTCGCAGGAAATGGCAGGAAGGCCGGCACGCAGCACAGCACCGGCATGTCGGGGCTCACTTCGCTTGCCGCGCCGCAACCCGGAGTCAGTATAGGCCGCCCCGTGCGCAGCCCGGCTGACATGCCCATGACGTATTCTCCCGTTCGACACTGAACAGGAGCTCCTAGATGCGTCACCGCCTGACTGGATCACCGCTTGCGCTGCTCGTGCTGCCCGTCCTCATGCTGGGTCCATCCCCGTCGCTCGCCGGCTGGACGGACGGCAACGGCCAGCCCGTTCCCGATACCCCGCACATGCGCAGTGCCGGGGATTTCGGCGCCCATCTGGTCTTCACCGAAAACCTCGCGCAGTTCCGTGAAGTCTGGAATGTGTCGGTGACACCCCCTCGTCTGCCGGAGGTGCAGCAGGTCAGACGCGGAGGGACCATTTCCGGCATGGTGATCTTCTACGGCTGCAAGGCCGCCGCGGACAAGCAGTGCAACCTGTTCGCGGAGTTCAGCGTGACCCTGCCTGACGGCAAGCGCGTATCTGCCGGGGGCACCAGCCTGTGGACCATTGCCCCGGTGGCCGATCAGCTGATGCTGGGTGACGCCTCACTCGACCTGGGTTTCGGAGCCAATGACATGCCGGGCGTCTACCGCGTCGACGTCACGGTGATCGATCGCGTGTCCGGCGTGCGCATGCCGCTGTCGCGCAGCTTCACGCTGGACTAGAACGCTCCGGAGCCGGGCAGCCACAGCACCGGCTGGCGCACCGGGAAATTGCGGCGCACTTCCATCACGGCAGGCGCCGGGTCCAGGCAGCGCCACACCTGCAGCCAGTCCTCGCGGCCGGCGGACAGCGCGCCGAACAGCAGCGCGGGCTGGCGCACCGGCCATTCCGGCCAGTACATCACGTCGCGTGCGAAGGGCCAGGCGGATTTGTCGGCGAGGTACGGTGCGAGGAATCCGACGCCGCGCAGCAGGGAACGTCCGTCCTGCAAGGCATGGCGCAGCGGGTCTTCGCCCGGCTCTGTCAGCAGCACGGCCAGCGCGCACATCACGTCCAGGTTGAATATCGAGTAGCCGTAAGGCTTGGTGCGCGACAGCTCCTGCGGAAAGCTGCCGTCCGCCGCCATCTGGTCGGGCAGCAACACCTCGAACAGGCGGCGCCGGCAATCGGCGATCACCTCGGCGTTGCCGGTGAGGCGCGCGAAAGCGGCTGCCTGCAGCGCCCAGCAGGTGCCGTGGTTGTTGTGCCAGTCGCGCTCCTCCACGCCATAGGGATGGGTGCACAGCCAGTCGAGGTAGGTCGCGAACCATTCGTGCAGCGGGGCCAGCGCGTCGGCGTGGATCAGGCCGGCCTCGTCCAGGCGGCGCACGGCGACGGCGACCTCTGCCAGGTGCAGCGTGTCGATGACGCCGATGGCGCGCCCGGTGCACACCCCGCCGATGGCCTGCGAGTACAGCAGGCTGGGGTTCATGCGCGTGGCCGGTTGCACGAACCAGGCGTACAGGTGCGCCAGCGCGGCATCCGCGTAGCGCCAGCGCTGCTCCGGCTCGCGGCACACCAGCGCGGCGGCGGCGAGGACCCCGACGTTCTCGGAGAAGTCGAGCAGCAGCGCGCGGTGGGCGGTGAAGTTGTCCGGGTTGCTCAGGCCGTCGCGCTGGCGGTACGGCCCGCCGGGATTGTCCGGGTCCGGCCACCAGTAGTCGGCCTCCGACGAGAAGTCGTGCGCACCGCCGGCGCTGCGCGGGTTGCGTACGCTGACGATGGTCAGCGGCGCCTTGCGCGACACGGCCTCGGCGGCACGCAGCAGCCGCGGACGCTCGTGGGCATGCAGGTCGAAGTGCAGGGTTTGCTCGCTGGCGGGGTGAGTGGGGCGCGTGGGGTCTGGATTCAGGATCATGACGCTCGTCGTTGCTGGATCTGACCCCGGCTGGCCGCAGGATCAGCAAAGCGGAGGTGGGATCAAAGCGGAGAGGGGATCAAGAAAAGCAGGGCCGCGGCAACGGCCCTGCAATCTGTCGAAGGACAGGAGGACAAACCCGCTGGCCAGAGACAGGCTCCGGAGCGCAGCGCCGGACATCTCCGGCGCCGGGCCCCGCCCTGGTCTCAGGGCTGCAGGAACCACTGCTGCGGCAGCGCCGGGCTGGGGTTCGGATAGGTCCAGCTCGCCAGCATCTTGTCGTAGACGTTGATCAGTTTGTTGCTGCGGATCGCGTTCTCGCCATAGGTGCGCACGGTGCCGATGACTTCGAACTCGTCGGCGGCGATCTGCAGCAGTTCCTTGAAGGAAGCGTCGGCTTCAGCCTGCGTCTTCGCGCCCTGGTAGGTGTCGTACAGGGCCAGGCGCTTCTTCATGCTGGCGTTGGGTTCTTCACCCTGCTTGCCGTCGGACAAGGCCCAGCGCGTCCAGGGGATGCTGGTGCGCGACTCGGTCGGGTTCACCGTCACCACCGAACGCGGGTTCAGGTTGATGTCGTAGCCACCGGAGATGTTGTCCACGCTGATGTCATAGTCATTGTTGGTGGCGCGGTCGTAGAACAGCGAACGCTCGGAAGCGAGGATCACCATCTCCACGCCGACCTTGGCCCACTGGCGGCGCACCAGTTCCAGGGTGTCGATCTGCGCGCCCTGCGCCAGCGACACGATGGTGTTCAGGCGCACACGGCCACCGTCCGGGTAGGTGCGGTAGTTGTCGGAGTCGCGCTTGGTCAGGCCCAGCTTGTCGAGCAGCTCGTTGGACCGCTTCAGGTCCAGCTCCAGGAACTGGGAGCCGAGCTGCTTGTTGTACCAGCGCGATTCCGGCACCGGGCCGTTCTGCCAGGGCGTGCTCTGGCCGAGGAATACCACGTCGTTGATCTCCTTGCGGTCGGTCGCCAGCGACAGCGCCACGCGGAAATCCTTCTGGCGGATGAAGTTGCGCAGCTTGGCGTCACGCGTGGTCTGGTTCAGGTACATGCCGACCGCATTGGCCGCGGTACCCGGGAACACCACCACCTTGTAGTTCTGCTTCTGCGCGTTCTCGGCCAGCACCGGACGGTTCTGGATCGGGAAGATGTGGCGGTGCTGGTAGTCGAACTGGCCGTTGATGGTGGCCAGCACCATGCCCTCGATGTCGGACATCACCGACCAGCGGATGCGGTCCAGGTAGGGCAGTTGCTGGCCCTTCTCGTCGACCTGCCAGAAGTACGGGTTGCGCTCCACCAGCACCTGGGTGGACGACGCGAGGTAAGGCTCCTTCAGCACCCACGGGTCCAGCGTCGGACGCTCCAGGTTGGCCCAGCGGGTGTTCACCTCGATGTCACCGCACTTCAGGCGCATCAGCGACGGCCAGTCCTTGGATTTCTCCTTCGCCAGCAGACCGTCGATCTGCGCCGCGTTGTACTTGGGGTGGAACTGCGCGCAGTACTTCTTCTGGTACATCACCGGGTGCTGGCCAAGGCCGGTGGCGAGTTGCTCCGGCAGCAGCAGGTTGGCGACCGGGAACTTGAACTTCACGGTGTAGGCATCCGGTGCCGTCACCACGGCGTTCTGGCCGCGCGCGACGTACTGGTCCGGCACCAGGCCGAAGAACTGCTTGTTGTAGACGAGGTCGTTCATCGCGAACAGCACGTCGTCCGACGTGAAGGGCGAGCCATCGCTCCACTTCATGCCCTTGCGCAGCTTGAAGGTGTACTCGGTGGCGTCGGTGCTGACCGTCCAGCTTTCCGCCACGTTGGGCACCACCTTGTTGAAGTCCATGCTCCAGCGCGTCATGCCCTGCACGCCCACCAGGCGGGTGATGCTGTTCTGGTCGGCGCTGCCGCGCATGGCGGTGCGCAGGGTGCCGCCGTACACGCCGTTGCGGTCCACCGGCTTCACCACCTCGGGCTTCTCCGGCAGGCGCTCGGCCAGCGGCGGCAGCTTCTTTTCCTGCGCCAGTTTCTGCAGCGCAGGCGCTTCCGTATAAGCCTGAGCCGTGGCTGGCACGCTCAAGGCGGCGGCGAGGATGAAGGCGCCGCCCAAGCCTTTTGCTCTTACTGCGTTCATGATGAGTACCTGTCCTTTGGTGGTGGTCGTCACAAGAAAAGCGCGGCTTGTCAGAACCGCTTGTCCAGGCTCAGGCGGTACAGCCGGTCGCCCGCGTCCTGGAAGTAGAAGTTGCTGCTGAAACCCTGGTCGTCGATGAAGTGCAGCACCCGCTCGCGCTTGCCGATGCGGTACGGCACCAGCACGGTGACGATGCGGTGATGGGCTGCCATCGCGGTGGTGGCGGACAGGTGTGCATGGCGCTCCAGTCCGGCCAGCTCCGCCTCGTTCACGCCGGCGAAACCCTCGCGGCTGGCGAGCCTCAACGGACCCGACGAGCAGTACACGAACTCGCCCGTCAGGCCGGCCGCGACACCTTCGTGGCGGAAGCTCTGCGATGCGGTGCGCGGCATGCCGCGCGTGTGCAGCAGCCATTCCACCGTGCCCGGCTGCGCCAGCGACACCTCGTCGACGATCACCAGGTAACGGTCGTGCACGAAGTGGATGTCGCGTTGCCAGCGCTGCAGCTCCGGCGCGGTGAACCGGTAGGCGCGCGTCGCATCCATGCGGATGACGATGGCTTCGTCGCTGCGCTCGACGCCCAGCAGGTCGCCACCGGCGCGCTTGCACAGCACCTTGTCGTCACCGGCGTACTGGCCCTTGCCGTTGATGAGGATGGCATTGCGCGAACGGGTCTGGCGGCGCCAGTCGCGATGCATGCTGCTGCCGTGGCTGACGTAGTGCCCGCTGTGGAACGCCAGCTCCTCGCCGAAGGCCATCAGCGTGAAGCTGCCCTGGTCGCCGTGGCTGTGGCTGATGGAACCGTAGTCGCTGCACTTGGCGAGCAGCTGCAGGTGGCGCGCCGGCTCGGCCAGGTGGTTCTGCACCGCCACCCAGCCGATGTCGCGGAACACCTTCAGCTGCGTGTCCTCCGCCGGGGGCGTGGCGGTGACCGCCGGGTAGTCGTGGCGGCACACCAGCTCGTCGAAATCGAAGTCCCACCAGCCGTAGTCGTAGAACTCGCGCGAGGGTCCGGTCTGTGCGGCCAGCACGGTGTCGAAGTACCACTGGTACTCACCGCGGCCGGTGACGCCGGCCAGCACGCGCATGTTGTAGGCGACCTTCAGGCTAGGCAGGTTGCCCAGCGTGGATTCGTCGCAGAACGCCGAGCGACGCGTGTCCGGCGCGCGGCAGTAAAGTATGAAGTCCCCCGTGTTCTGCACGAAGGGCCGACGGAACAGGTCGTGGCCGCAGAAGTTGCGCAGCAGGCCTGCGGCGTCGAGGAACACCGCCATCGCGGTGGTCCAGTAACCCGGCCCTTCCGCCCAGCCGCCCTGCGCACCGCCCCAGGGCGGGTACAGGCCGTCCAGGCAGTCGACGGCGTAGTCCAGCCAGGTCTGCGCGGCCGGCTCCTCGCCCAGCAGGGCGATGCCGGCCGGCACCAGCACCGAGCCGATGGCGCGCACCGCGTGGCTGTCGTAGGGAAAGACATGGATGCGCGCGCGGTCGATGACGTGGGTGGCGACCTCCGTCGCGCGCTGCACCAGCACGCCGCGCACCTCGGCGCGCTCGTCCTCGCTCAGCAGGTCGTGCAGCCAGTCGTAGCCCCAGGCCAGCGCCGAGGCGACACGGAAGGACGCCTCGTCGTTGTACTCGCGCGAGGTGGTGCCGCGGGCATCCCAGCGCGCGGTGGCCAGCAGGTGGATGCGCGCCTGTTCGCGCAATGCCGGATCGGCAACCGCGCCTGCGACGGCCAGGTGCCGGATGGCATACAGCGCCTCCTGGCAGGCGATGTACGAGGCCCGCCAGGCGGCCACGTCGCGTTTGTGGCCGGGGTAAGGCGGCGGCTCGTCGACGGGCGCGCGGTCCGCCCACGGGGCAACGGCCTGCTGCATGAAGCGGTCCCAGCCGTGGATGCCGGGGTCGGCCTTCACGGCTGTGCGCAAAGCCGCCAGCCGCTGCGCGTCCAGCCAGATGCGCGGATGCGCCGACGCCGAAGCCGCCGCCCAGCGTTCATCGCGCCGCATGGCAGGCGTGGGCGCCAGCCCGGCGGGCACTTCGAACTCGCGTTCCGCGCTCCAGGCGGACGCAGGCGGCGCGGATCCTTCGTGTTCACTCGCCTGCACCGCGTAAGCCCAGCGATAGCGGCCCGGTGCCAGTGCGGTGTCCGGCGTGAAGAAGTTGCGCGTGATGCCGGCGAAACGGGTTTCACTCGTGGAGGTCTCGCCCGAGGAAGTTTCACCCGAGGAGGTCTTGCCCGAGGTTCCGTGCGGGGTCTGGCCGGGCATCTCGCCACGCGTGCCCGCTGCCGCGGCGGATCCGCCCTGCACCAGCGGCGTCACACGCAGCACGTAGCAGGCGTCGGCATCCAGTTCGGGCAGCCAGGCGAAGCGCGGAGGATTCTCTTCCACCACGGCGTCGTGCGCGGGTTGATAGCGCAAGGTGAGGGAGCCTTCGACCGGTTCATCCAGGACCAGCGGATACACGCCGGCACCCGGGCCACCATCCTGCGGTGCACTCATGGTTGCGAGCCTCCGCCTGGAAATTCCCCTGTCCTGCCCTGCGTCACCTGCGACCCCTTCGTCCCGGCTGCTCAGCCGAAAGTTAATCGATTACTTTCAATCCATATGATAGGCCGCATCCCTAGCGACCTGCTGGCGGAAACCCCTAGGTGAATGGAAACAAATTTCCTGCAGGAAACTGCTTTCCTTCGTTCAAGCCAATGAAAAATATGAGAAACATGGAGAGAAGGACCACCGGACATTGCCGGACACGCCTTTCCACCGGCAATGATCCCTCTTTCCATCCACACAAGTAAAATGTTTTACTAAATCCTGGCTACGCCGCCTGGAGACCCCGTCCAATGAAAACAAGCCCTTCCCCACCGGCCCACCGGCCTGAAAGCGCATCGGGCACCGGCCGTCCACGCCAGGCCGATATCGCCCGCCGCGCCGGCGTGTCGCCGGGAACGGTGTCCAAGGTGATCAATGGCGGTGCCGGCATCAGCGCGGCGCTGCGCGAGCGCGTGCTGGCCAGCATGCTGGAACTGGGCTTCCGCCCCGGCGAGGCGCACCTGAAGCTGGGCGCCATTCCGCGCGAGGTGAACCTCGTCACCTTCTTCCAGTTCCTCACCCTGGACGGCAGCTACTTCCATGCCGAAGTCATCCGCGCCATCACCGCCGAATGCGCGCGCCTGGGCATCCGCCTGGAAACGGTGCTGCTGGACCGCGACCATCCCAACGACGTGTCGGCCTACCGCCAGCAACTGGAGCGCAGCAAGGCCGACGCCCACCTCGCTGTCGGCATCGACACCACCGAGCTGCTGGGCCCCTTGCGTGCCAGCGGCGCACCGACCGTCATCGTCAACGGCGCCGACCCGGTGGCCTACCTGGACAACGTGTCGCCCGCCGCCCGGCGCGGCAGCAAGCTGGCCGCGCAACACCTGCTGGCCTGCGGGCATCGCGAGATCGTGCACGTTACCCACCTGTTCCGCCCGCTGATCCAGCAGCGCCTGGAGGGCTTTCGCGATGCGCTGGAAGAAGCCGGCATCGGCTTCGACCCGCAACGCCACGTCATCAACATCGACAGCCAGGTGTTCTCGTCCGAGCGCGCGGCAGCGGTGATCTACGCCCGCAGCAAGGCGGGCACGCTCAATGCCACCGCCCTGCACTGCGTGTCCGACTACACCGCCTTCGGCGCCATCCAGGGGCTGACCCGCGCCGGCCTGCGCGTGCCGGACGACATGTCGGTGGTGAGCTTCGACGACCTGCCGATCGCCGCGCTGTGCAGCCCGCCCCTCACCGCCGCCGGCGTGGACCGCGCCCACCTGGGCCGCGTCGCGGTGCGCCGCCTGGTCGAGCGCTTCCAGCACCCCGACGAGCCGCCCCAGAGCATCGAGATCGGCGCACACCTGAGCCAGCGCAGCAGCGTGAAGAGCCGCCCGGCGCCCCCCCAGTAGCCGCGTGGCGGCACGGCCGGGCGGACCCCGAGCCGGCCCCGGGTTGGCCCACCCGGTCGATGACCACCGGTGCCCGCGAGGGCAGATTGCAGCCGCCTTGCTGCCTGCTTCAATGCGGCCATCCGGTCCCGGTGGAACATCATGTACGCAGCCGCCCGCAGCCATCCGCGCACGCACGAACGGCCAACGCGCAAGCCGGCGATCGCCACCGTCTTCCTCAGCTATACCCGGCCCGATGTGCTCAAGGCCCGCAAGATCGCGCGACGCCTGTGGCAGTCGGACATCGCGGTCGCCATGTACAACCCCCACGAGCCCTGGGACGACCCGATCCACGAGATGCACGCGCTGGCGGCGTCATCGACCTGCGTGGTGTGGTTCTCGAACGGCCGACCGCCCACCGACTGGATCCTGCCCGAGCTTGAACGCGCAGCCTCCTGCGAGGTGCCCGTGCTCGACCTGGCCTCCATCGCCGACCTGCCGGGCGTGATCGATGCAATCCGCGCAAGGGACTGGCGCCGCAATGTCGCGGACCGCTTTCATCCGGGGCCTCTGCCGCAACCGGACGGGACCGTCGCCGGCGACCTGAAACAGCTGGAAGCGCTGTTCCACCGACAGGCCGGCGAGCGCAGCGACTTCATCAGGGAGCACGCCAAGCTCGCACGCATGGAATCGGATGCGGACGAGGGCAATCGCGCGCTCTCCGTGGCGCTGACATGCGCCCCCATCGCGGCCTGCATGGTCCTTCTGCTGGCGACGCTGATCGCGCTGTTCTTCTCTGTGTCCGTCGCTGGCGTGCTATTCGGACTCATGCTGGCCTGCGCGGCCGTCACGCCGCGGATCTGGCGCTGGGCAAATCGTTACGACGGCAAGACGTCGCTGCGGTACTGGCTTTGATTCGGTGCATCGCGTCGATCGGTACGGCAGGCTCGCCCGCCTGCGCACCCTGTAGGACGCATCTGATAAGCCCGTAGGCCGATGCTTACGACTGGCATCGCCCACAAGACGCTGGCCACGCGGACCGCAAAGAAATCCCTTGCGCCTCCGGGCCTTGCGACCTGGGGCAAATGCTTGCGGCTGCCAACACCGTGCGCGGCTTGACCCTTGCCGGCAGAAAAGCGCGGGCGCACGGCCGACAGTCCGCATGGCAGACTCGCACGACAACCAGGGGGGCCAATGGAAGCATCCGTTCCACGAGGAGATGCCGACGCCATCAGTTTTCTGAGTGGCGGCGGTGACATGGGTGCCCGCATACGCGGGAAGGACTGGCGCCAGACACCGCTCGGTCCACCTGCGCAATGGCCCAACAGCCTGAAAACGGCGGTGCGGATCATCCTCACTTCGCGCCAGCCGATGTTCGTGTGGTGGGGGCCGCAGCTCATCAACCTCTACAACGACGCCTACAAATCCATCGTCGGCGGCAAGCACCCGCAGGCGTTGGGCCAGCCGGCCGCCGAGGTATGGCGCGAAATCTGGGACGAGGCCGGCCCCCGCGCCGCCTACGCCATCGAACGCAACGAAGGCACCTACGACGAAGCCCTGCTCCTCATCATGGAGCGCAACGGCTATCGCGAGGAGACCTACTACACCTTCTCCTACAGCCCGATCCCGAACGACGACGGCAGCATCGGCGGCATCATCTGCGCGAACAGCGAAGACACCTCGCGCATCATCGGCGAGCGCCAGTTGCGCGTGCTGCAGGCGCTGGCCGCGCAGAGCAATTCGGCGCAGACCTTCGGCGAAGCCTGCGAGCGCGCCGCCCTGGCGCTGGGCGAGAACGCCGGCGATGCGCCCTTCGCGCTCATCTATCTGTTCGATGCCCGCAGCCGCGTGTTCGAACTCGCCGGCGCCGCCGGCATCGGCGCCGACCACCCGGCCGCACCCGCGCGCATCGCGGCGGGCGATGCCTCGCCCTGGCCGCTGATGGAAGTGCTGGACTCACACGCGCACCAGGTCGTCGGTCCGCTGCAGGAACACTTCCAGCAGTTGCCGCGCGGGCCGTGGCCCGAGCCGCCCAGCCACGCGGTGGTGGTGCCGATAGGCACCTCCGGCGAATCCGGCCAGGCCGCCGTGCTGGTCGCGGGGCTCAACCGCTTCCGCCTTTTCGACGCCAGCTACCAGCGCTTCATCGGCCTCGTCGCCGCGCAGATCTCGGCCAGCATCGCCAGCGCGCAGGCCTACGAACGCGAACGCCAGCGCGCAGAGACGCTGGCCGAGCTGGACCGCGCCAAGACGGCCTTCTTCTCCAACGTCAGCCACGAGTTGCGCACCCCGCTGACGCTGATGCTCGGGCCGCTCGACGACCTGCTGGGCAACAGCCTGCTGCCGGCAGCACTGCACGACGAAGTACGGCTGGTCCGGCGCAACGGCGAGCGGCTGCTCAAGCTGGTGAACGCCCTGCTGGACTTCTCGCGCATCGAGGCCGGCCGCGTGCGCGCGGTGTTCGAGCCGGTGGACCTGTGCCAGCTCACCGCCGACATCGCGAGCAACTTCCGCGCAGTGGTGGAACGCGCGGGCCTGTCCTTCCGCGTGGACTGTGGCCCCATCGACGAGACGGCCAGCCTCGACCCCGACATGTGGGAGCGCATCATCCTCAACCTGCTGTCGAACGCCTTCAAGCACACCTTCGAGGGCGGCATCGAGGTGACGCTGAAAGCGCAGCACGGCATGGCCACCCTGCAGGTGCGCGACACCGGCGAGGGCATCGCGGCCGACGAGTTGCCGCGCATCTTCAACCGCTTCCACCGCGTCGACGGCGCCCGCTCCCGCACCCACGAGGGCACCGGCATCGGCCTGGCGCTGGTGCAGGAGCTCGTCAAGCTGCATGGCGGCCGCATCGAGGTGGACAGCGAACCCGGCCGGGGCACGGTGTTCAGCGTGTCCATCCCCCTCCAGCAGCAGGCGCCACTGGACGCACGTCCCGCCACCGACAGGGCCGGCGGTCGGCACGGCGCCTACGTGGAAGAGGCCGCGAGCTGGCTGGGCGAAGGCGCGGCGCCAAGAAACGCCCTGCTTGCCTTGCCCGCCCTGCCCCACGCCGGGCCACGCCCCCGCGTGCTGGTGGCAGACGACAACGCCGACATGCGCGACTACATCAGCCGCCTGCTCGCCGAACGCTACGACGTCACCGCGGTGGCGGATGGCGACGCGGCCCTGCAGGCCGCCATGCAGGCGCCGCCCGACGTGCTGATCACCGACGTGATGATGCCGAAGCTGGACGGCTTCGGCCTGCTGAAGGCCTTGCGCGCCGAGGGCAAGACGCTATCCACGCCGGTCATCATGCTGTCCGCCCGGGCGGGCGAAGAGGCGCGCGTAGAGGGCCTCAGCGCCGGCGCGGACGACTACCTCGTGAAGCCCTTCCATGCGCGCGAACTGCGGGCACGCGTCGACAGCATCCTGGCGCTGTCCCGCCAGCGTCTCGAATCCCGCACCCGCGAAGCCGAGCTGCAGGCGGAGACCATCGCGGTGCTGGAGAGCATCGATGAAGGCTTCGCGGCGCTGGACAGCGAGTACCGCTTCACCTACGTCAATGCGCAGGCGGAGCGCCTGAACAGCGTCAAGCGCAGCGAACTGCTCGGGCGCGTGCACTGGGATGTGTACCCGGACACGCTGGGCACCGCGCTGGAGCGGCACTTCCGCGCTGCCATGGAAGAGCGCGTCGCCCAGCATTTCGAGAGCCTCTACGAGCCCTGGCAGCGCTGGTTCGACCTCGACGTGTACCCCAGCCGCAACGGCGGCATCTCGATCTACTACCGCGACGTCACCGAGCGCCGCCGCGTGATGGCGGAACTGGAAGAGTCCGACCGCCGCAAGGACGAGTTCCTCGCCACGCTGGCCCACGAGTTGCGCAACCCGCTGGCGCCGCTGCGCAACGGCCTGCAGATCCTGCAACTGGCCGGCGAGCGCGGCAACAACGAGATGGCCACCCAGGCGCGCGCCATCATGGAGCGGCAGTTGCAGCACATGGTCCGCCTCGTCGACGACCTGCTCGACGTCAGCCGCATCAGCCGCAACAAGCTGGAGCTGGAACGGCGCGACCTGGACATCGCCACCGTCATCCGCAGCGCGGTGGAGACCAGCCAGCCGCTGATCGACGCCAAGCGCCAGCAACTGACGGTGACGGTGCCGCTGGGCGAGACCATCATCTCCGGCGACCACGTGCGCCTCGCGCAGGTGTTCGCCAACCTGCTGAACAACGCGTCGAAGTACACCCCCGCCAACGGGCACATCAGCCTCGCCGCGGCGCGCACCGGCGACAGCGTGATGATCAGCGTGTCCGACGATGGCAATGGCATTCCGCCCGACATGCTGCCGCGCATCTTCGAGATGTTCACCCAGGTGCCGCAGAGCGCGGGCCAGTCGCAGGGCGGCCTCGGCATCGGCCTGACGCTGGTGCGCCGCCTCACCGAGCTGCACGGCGGCACGGTGACCGCCCACAGCGACGGCCAGGGCCTGGGCAGCCGCTTCGTGGTGCAGCTGCCGCTGCAGCAGCCCAGCATCGCACCCGACGAAGGCCTGCCACCGGCAACGCCCGTGAGCACGCGCCTGCGCATCCTGATCGCGGACGACAACGAGGACGCCGCCTCCAGCCTGGCCGTCATGCTGGAGCTGTCCGGCCACGACACGGTGGTGGCCAACGACGGCGAGCAGGCTGTCAGCCTGGCCCGCGAGGCGCAGCCGGACGTCATGCTGCTGGACATCGGCATGCCACGCATGGACGGCTACGAAGCCTGTCGCCAGCTCCGCGCCCTGTCCTGGCCCCGCCCGCCGATGATCGTCGCCCTGACCGGCTGGGGCCAGGCCCAGGACCGCCAGCGCTCGGCCGCCGCAGGCTTCGACGCCCACCTGGTCAAGCCGCTGGATGTCGACGAGCTCAACCGCTTGCTGCGCGAGGCGGCGTCCGCCGGTGCGGCGACGGTCGGGGAGACATGAGCCGACGCCGGAGCGCAGCCTGCGGAGTGCGGACTGGACTGAGGCCGATGGCGCGCCGACGGATCGCGGTCACGGCACCGCCGGGGTAAAGTCGCGCAGTCCCGGAAACCGGAGTTCACGTCATGTGGATGCGCCGCCTGCTGCTCACCGTCACTCATCTGCTGGCACTCGGCACGGGATTCGCGGCGGGCATCTACGCCCTGCCGCTGCTCACCGCGCCTGCGGCTCCCGGTACCGAGGCCATCACGCGGGCAAGTGCCGCATCGACGTACCGCGGCCAGTTCCGTCGCGACCTGAAGGACAGCGACGCGCTGCACTGGGGTGAAGGCGAGGTGTCACTCGGCCCGCAGGGCATCGCGCTGGCGGGGCGGCTGGCGCCGGGGCCGGACTACAAGCTGTACCTCTCCCCGGTCTTCGTGGAGACCGAGGCGGACTTCGAGCGCATCAAGCCGCAGATGCTGCGCGTCGGCGATGTGAAGACCTTCGAGAATTTCATCGTGCCCCTGCCCGACGGCGTGGATCTCGCGCGCTACGACACGGTGGTCGTGTGGTGCGAGTCCTTCTCGCAGTTCATCACCGCGGCGAAGTACCGCTGACCTTTTCCGCCCAACCCGCAAGGAGGTGCCGGCCATGCAGAAACCCTTTCCCGCCGTGGTGACCGAGATCCCGGTCAGCGACATGGCCGTCGCGCTCAGCTACTACGAGCAGTGCCTGGGCTTCACGGTGGACTGGGGACGCGAGGGCGGTGGTATCGCGCAGGTGTCACAGGGGCAGTGCCGCCTGTTCCTGACCGACACCGCCTTCCGCGAGTACTTCCGCAACGCGCCGCCGGTCGTGGCGTGGTTCAACCTCGACAGCAAGGAAGAGGTGGACGCACTGCATGCGCGGTGGCTGGCCGCCGGCGCGAGGATCACCCATGCACCGGAATCGAAGTCCTGGTCCCGCCTGCATGAGTTCGTCGCCGAGGACAGGGACGGCAACGTAATCCGCGTGTTCTACAACTTCTGAGTTGCGCGGCGCCTGCCCGGCCGCGCCGCGCCGGGCAGGTTGCACCGTCAGTCGGCCCTCACGCGGCGGCGCGGCGCGCGTCCTGCAGGGTCGCCGTCCGCATCACCTCCTGCTCGCCATGCCGGGCCAGCACCTCCATCAAAGCGCGGCGGATGAAGATGCCGGGCTGGTCGGAGGCCATGTGCTGTTCGAGGTTCATGCGCGTGTCCAGCGGCAGGTCGTCGTCCACGAAGGCCAGGATGTCCTTGTCCTCGTCGAGGATCTTGCGGTCGAAGGCGTTGATGGTGGCGGCTGGCACCTGTTCCTCGGTGTCGTTGCGGTAGCTCCATTGCACGACCATCGTGCGGGTGTCGTCGATCGGCGTGGCGGCGGAGATGATGCTCTGCACCAGCCCGGTGGGATAGGTGATGTGCATGCGCCGCGCGCAGGGCATGTACCAGTCCATGACGACGGTGCGCACGGTCTCGTCGCTGGCAATGCCGATGTGCGCCTTGCCGGCATCCGGGTTACGCACCGGCTGGGTGATGTGCATCACCAGGCCATGCTCGTGACGGGTCACCTTGCCCAGCGGCGGCTGCGGCCTGTCGTTGAGACCATGCATCGCCTTGTGCACATAGGCCTGGTGCGCGAAGTCGAAGGTGTTCTCGATGAAGCGCAGCGCACCGCAGTTCCACTCTTCGTAGAACTGGTCGATGCGGCGGTAGGCGGGGTCGCCGTCCTCGGCCAGCTCCGGGATCGGCGCCAGCGGCTCGTCCAGCGCCACCCACAGGTAGCCGTAGCGCTCGGCGATGCGGTAGGCCATGACGCGCGCGCCGGGCGGGATCTTCTCGTTGGTGAATTGCGGGATCTTCACGCAGGTGCCGCTGCAGTCGTACTGCCAGCCGTGGTAGCCACAGACGATGTTGCCGTTCTCGACGTAGCCCTTCGAGAGTTGCGCCGTGCGGTGGCAGCAGCGGTCCTGCGCCACCGCCGGCACGCCATCGGCATCACGCCACAGGACGATCTTCTCGCCCAGCAGGGTGAAGGCTTGCGGACGGTCGGCCGCGAGCATGGCCGCCGGCATGACGGCGTACCAGAACTTGCGCAGGGCGGGTTGGCGAGTGATGAGCATGGTTTTCCCTTTTCTGATGTTGAGGCAGCGCGATGGGCACGCGACGGCCGGACATGAAGACCAGTGCCTGCCGGACGCCTGTCTCGGGAAAACCTGCGGAGGGGTACGAAGCACGTGCCGACATCCCCTGCCGCATGGAAGCCCATGCAGCCGCCCTGAGGCGCGCAAGCCGCTGCGCGAACGCGGTGGCTGCGAGAGCAATGTCCTGAGGCGGGAATGGCGTGCCGGTCACCCGGCATGCAGCGAAGCCGCCTCTGTCTGCTTCTACTCTGATCGTGGTCGAGCAAACCACATGCCATGCCGGCGTGCGGTGGGTGATAAGCCTCATGCCTGCCGGGCAGCGGGCGGGAGAGCCGCGCCAGCCATGGGTTGGCGGCGGGTTGAGCAGCAGACGGCCGCTGCCATTGCGGCGCCGGGCCAGGCGCTTGAACGCGTCACCGGTCATCGCGCGCACCGTTGGCGAGCGTGCCCGCACCACAAACGATGTCCGAGGGCATCGACGCGCCCTGCCTCGCCGCTCGCGCCTTTGGGCCGGGTTCAGGCTGGACCGGAGCTGCGCCGAGCAGATACCCCGTGTGCCTGACAGGCGCTCTCGTCCAGCATTGCTCAGGCCTGTTGTTGGGCTTCGCTGCGCTCAACCCAACCTACCGCCGGAGTGTTGCGCCACGCTGTGGGCCCAGGTTGGATTGAGCGCAGCAAAGCCCGACACGTGCGCCCTCCCGGGATGCTCGATCCGACCAGCCGATGGCCCGCACATTCAACAGACAACACCGGGCGACCAGAAAGCAGAACGGCCCCGCAGGGCCGTTCCGTCATTGCTACTGGTGCAGTGCTCAGTCCGTCAGGCGGCGGATGGCATTGATGCCGCGCGAGATGGCGCCACGCAAGCCGCTTTTCTTCTTCTCGCCCTGCGGCTGGCCGCCACCCGACTGGCCGTCGTTACGCGGACCACCGCCTTCGCCACCCTTGCCGCTGCGACGACGACGATTGCCGTTGCCACCACCGTTGCCGCCATTGCCGCCCTGGCCACCACCCTGGCCGCCCTGACCACCATTGCCGCGCTGTCCGCCCTGACCACCCTGGCGGCCACCACCACCGCCATTGCCACGGCGACCATCGGCACGATTGCCATTGACCTCGGGCGGGGTGCGCTCCGGCCGGCCGATGACGTTGCCGTTGACTTCAGGCTTCTCGAATTCCGGCAGGACCACGTTGCCATTCACGTCACCGTTCTCGTCACGCGGATAGACGATGCGCGGCCCCTTCTGCTTGTTGCCGGCGCCACCGCGACCAGGGCGGGCACGGCGACCGGCCGCCGGCATGTCGCCGGAACTGGGGAACTGCTGCTGCACGTTCTGCGGCATGCCACCTTGCGCGCCGCGCTCGCCGCGTTCGCGACGCTGGCCACCGTTGGCACCGCCGCCATTTGCATTCGCATTGCTCCCGTTCCCGCCCTGACCACCGCCACGACGACGCGGCTGGCCATCACCCTTGGGCGGGCCTTCGCGGCGCGGCGGGCCTTCCGGACGCGGCTGGCCGCCTTCGGCGCGCGCGACCGGCTGGGCATCGCCACGTGCACGCTGGCCTTCGCCACGGCGTTGCTGGCCCTGACCCTTGCCCTGGCCTTCGCGGCGCTGGCGCGGCTCGCGCGGCGGACGGGCTTCGTCCTGCTGGCGGTTGGCCGCAGCCGTCGCCAGCGCAGCCTCCATGTCGAAGTCTTCCACCTCGATGCGCGGCAGTTCGCGCTTGATCAGCTTCTCGATGTCGGCGAGCAGCTTCTTCTCGTCGCGGCTCACCAGCGACAGCGCTTCGCCACTGGCGCCGGCACGGCCGGTGCGGCCGATGCGGTGCACATAGTCTTCCGGCACGTTGGGCAACTCGAAGTTCACCACGTGCGGCAGTTCGGAAATATCCAGGCCGCGTGCGGCGATGTCGGTCGCCACCAGCACCTGCAGCTTGTTGCTCTTGAACTCGGCCAGCGCACGGGTGCGGGCGTTCTGGCTCTTGTTGCCGTGGATCGCCAGCGAGGGGATTTCCTGCTTGGCCAGGTACTCGGCCAGGCGGTTGGCACCGTGCTTGGTGCGGGTGAATACCAGCACCTGGAACCAGGCCTTCTCCTTGATGAGGTGGGCCAGGACGGCACGCTTCACCGGCTGCTCGACGAAGATGACCTTCTGCTCCACCGCTTCGGCGGTGGCATTGCGGCGCGCCACTTCGATCATCGCCGGGCTGTTCAGCAGGCCGTCGGCCAGCTCCTTGATCTCGTCGGAGAAGGTGGCGGAGAACAGCAGGTTCTGGCGCTGCTTGGGCAGCAGGGCCAGCACTTTCTTGATGTCGCGGATGAAGCCCATGTCCAGCATGCGGTCGGCTTCGTCCAGCACGAGGATTTCCACGTCGGCGATGCTGACGGTCTTCTGCTGCACGTGGTCCAGCAGGCGGCCCGGCGTGCATACCAGGATGTCGACGCGGCCCTTGAGCTGGTCGATCTGCGGGTTGATGCTGACCCCGCCGAACATGACCATGGAATTGATGTCGAGGTACTGGCCGTAGCGGCGTACGCTCTCTTCCACCTGGGCGGCCAGCTCACGTGTGGGCGTCAGCACCAGGGCGCGGATGGCGCCTTCGCGGCGGGCGGAAGTGGTGGAAAGACGCTGCAGGATGGGCAGCGTGAAGCCGGCGGTCTTGCCGGTGCCGGTCTGTGCGCCGGCCATCAGGTCACCCCCGGAAAGCACGGCCGGAATGGCCTGCATCTGGATGGGCGTGGGTTCGGTGTAGCCGCGTTCGGATACAGCACGAACAATGGGCTCGCTGAGCCCCAGTGTCGAAAAGGACATTAAAACCCCTTGGGGGATAAGCACTGCGTCGACCTGTTGCGGCGGGGAGCCGGCAACACCAGTCAAGGAGGACGAAGCAGATTCAGAAGGACAGACGCACGACAGGGGACTGGTTTTGGTTGTCGTGCGCGCCAGAGTCTAGCGGAAAGCCACTGTGTTTTGGCAATCCCACTTATTCGTCAAATTCACCGCAAACTGTTGCCAAATTTGGTACAGCCATCGGTCGAACTAAATATATTTTTGATTTGTAAGGGTTTTTACGCGACGCCCTGCATGCCGCTTTCTAGAATCCGCTCACTGCACACCCACCAGGCGATGTGCGGAAACACCTAAAACAAGCCAGTTTCTGGCGATTCAGGAGGCAGGTTTCATGCGTCACACCCACCTTATCGGTGCGTTGGCGCTGGCATTCATGGCCAGTGCACACGCCGCGACCGACTACCCCAGCGGCTACACCAAGTGCGTCCAGAACACCGGCGCGCTGTGCTCGTTCAGCGGCACCCGCTCCGTCGCGCTCGGCAAGTCCGGCAGCTTCGTCTACGGGACCTTCACCAGCAGCGTCGTATGCAGCAGCGGCAACTTCCCGAGCAACAGCTTCACGACCTCGGCCTGGTGTTCGTACAGCAATACGACGAGTAGTTCCTCGTCGAGCTCCAGTTCTTCGTCGAGTTCTTCTTCGAGCTCGTCCTCCAGCTCCTCTTCTTCGAGCTCCTCTTCCAGCTCTTCATCGAGCTCCTCGTCGAGCAGTTCCTCCTCGAGCAGCTCCTCCAGCAGTTCGTCTTCGAGCAGCTCGTCCAGTTCCAGCTCCTCGACCGGTGGTGGCGCCCCCTCCACCGCCACCCGCCCGCAACTGTCCGACAGCGTGGCCGCCAACTACACGATCGCCAGCTTCCTCGGCAGCTGGACGCCGGGCACGATCTCCACGCCGTCGTCGCCGAACTACACGGTGGGTTCCAGCAGCACCTACAAGACCGTGCAGTCGGCCATCAATGCCGCCATCAACGCTGGCGGCTCGGCGCGCAAGTACATCCTGGTCAGCCCCGGCACCTACATCGAACTGGTGTTCGTGCCGGAAGGCACGCCGATCACCCTGTACGGCGCGGGTGCGGCTTCCGAGGTGAAGATCCAGATCGGCACCAATGCGCCGATGACCGGCAGCGCCTACGCCTCGATGGTGAAGGCCAGCAACTACACCAGCACCGGTCAGTCGTGGATCAACAACTGCGCGGGCAAGAGCACCATCGGCACCACCTGCTCGTCGGGCTTCATCGTGCAGAACACCGGCTTCCAGGCGAAGAACCTGACCATCACCAACACCTACCAGGAAGTGAACGACACCGCGCAGGCCGTGGCCGTCTACACCGAGGCGGACCAGGTGCACTTCGACAACGTGCGCATGTACGGCAACCAGGACACGCTGTGGGTCAGCGGTGCGGGTCGTCGTTTCTACGCGCAGAACTGCTATGTCGAAGGTGACGTGGACTTCATCTTCGGCCATGGCACCGGCGTGTTCGACAACTGCCAGATCAACTACACGGCCGTGCGCAAGAACGGCAGCGCCATTGCCGCGCCGAGCACCCTGGCGGGCAACATGGGCTTCCTGTTCAACGGTGGTTCCTTCACCGGCTCCAACGGCGCCAGCAACGTGTACTTCGCACGCCAGTGGCCGCAGAGCAGCCTGTCGAACCCCATCGGCAAGATGATCATCCGCGGTGCCAACATCGGCAGCCACATCCGTACGGCGACACCGTGGAAGGACTGGAGCAGCTCCAACCCGGTGAACTACGGCTCGGCTTCGTCGCCTTACCTCGGCGAATACCGCAACACCGGTGCAGGTGCCGCGCAGTGAGGTTTGAGGCACCAAGGCTCTGAAGCGAGCTTCACAAAAACGGGCGCTGCGGCGCCCGTTTTTCTTTGTGTGACGCCGCCTGGTCCTTCAGGGCAGAAAGCCCGCCGCGTCGATGCGTACGGTGTCGGCCGGAATACCCTCGTCCGCCGTCAGCTCGACACGGGTCGCAATGTCGCGACGACGCAGCGCCTCGCGCAAACCCTCCGCAAACTTCATCGCGTCCTCCTGCGTCGTTGACTGCACGTGCAGCCGCAGGCTGGCGGGTGGCAAGGGCGTGCGACGCACGAGGGCCTGCAGCCATTGCTCCGGCGAACTGGCGAGCGGCACGGACTCCACCGGCAGGTCGCTGCGTACCGGCGCCAGCGCGGCGGCGGTCGCACGCTGGACGGCGGGTGACTGGGGTGCCGACGCCATGGCGGCATCGCTGGCGGCGCGCTCACGCATGGGTGCTGCCTTGGCGGCCGGTGCAGGTGCCGCGGGAGGAGGTGGTGCGGCGGCCAGGCTTTCCGGCATCGGCTCGGCAGCCGGCACTTCCACGATCACGGCCGGTGGTGGCAGCGCTTGTGGCGGGACTGGCGCAGGCGCTGCTGCGGGTGCTGCCAGTCGACGTTCGGCAAAGGCCGATGCGGCGGCGATTTCCTCTCGCGCCTTTGTCGCGTCTGCCACTGCATCAGGCTGCGACGCAACGCGTTTCTCCTCGTCCTGCGCGCGAGTGCGGGATGCCTCGCGCTCCGCGGACGCCTGGCGATCCTGCGCGGAGGCGACAGGCGCTCCGGCGGACCGGTTGCGCACGGTGGGCTCGGCCGCAGGTGCAACTGGCTTTTCAGACTCAATGGCCAGTTGCGCTGGCGCGGCGGCGGGCACTTCGTTCAGTGCCACGTTGTCGGCCGGCGCCTCGCCGCGCATCAGCCACTGGGTCGCCACGCCGGCAACCAGGGCGGCACTCGCCGCCAGGCCGAGACCGGGCAGCCAGCGGAAGCGCGGTTTGCGCGCCACCACCACGACAGGGCGTTCGCTCTTTGCCGCCTGCTGCCTGTCCAGCCACTCGCGTGTACGCGCGGAGATGTCGCCGCCCAGCACCGCGGCCGCATCGTCACCGCGCGCCAGTTGTGCGATCACTGCCTCGCGACGGGGTGCCTGCTCTGCCTGCAGCTTTGCGGCCATGCGTGCGAAGTCGGCCTGCATGCCGGCGGGGGGCTCGAAGGACAGGATGTCGTCGGTCAGCGCCGCGGACGGTGCGTCGTGCGAGGCTTGCGCCACACGGGCTGCCTGCGCGAAATCCTCCTCCATGCGAGTCGGTGGCTCGAAGGCAGGCAGCTCGCGCAACAGCGCGGACAGGCCGTCCTCGCCCTGCAGGAAGCGTTCGAAGCTGGCGTCGTTCACAGGCTTCATGCCACGCCCTCCAGTTCGCGTCGCAACTTGCCGAAGGCATAGCGCAGGCGGCTCTTGACGGTCTCGAAGCCCTCGCCCACCACGGCGGCGATGTCCTCCACGCTCATGTCGCTGAAGAAGCGCAGCACCACCACCTCGCGCTGCGCGGCCGGCAGTGCCAGCACGGCGGCACGCACACGGTGCTGCTGCTGGCGCAATCCGGCCAGCTGTTCAGCGCCGAGATCCTCGGACGGAATGTCATGGTGCGATTCGTCCAGCTCGACACGCGTAGCCTCGTAGGCACCGCGGCGCGCATCCATCCAGGCATTGCGCGCGATCTGGAACAGGAAGCTGCGGAAGGCCGCCTCGCCCGGCTGGTAGTCGGCGCAGCGGGTCATCAGCTTGACCCAGGTCTTCTGCGTGAGGTCTTCCGCCTCGCCGGTATTACCGCCACACAGCCACGCCACGAAGTTGAACAGCGCCCGGTTGTGGCGGCGGAACAACTCGGTGGCCGGCTCTTCGATGAGGCCGTTGGCGACGAGGAGCATCAGTTCCTCGTCAGCCATGGCGGAGAGATCGCTCAGGTCGCTGAGGTCGCCGGGTTCAGGTTGGGACATGCGCGCAGTATAGACAGCCCTCTGTTCGTCGTTCCTGAGAAGCAGAACTCCAGTGTCGCTGCGTCACGAAAGCAGCTATGCAAAAAGAAGCGTCACTGGGCCCCTGCCTCCGCAGGGGCGACGGAACTCCTGTCGTGTGGCTCGACTGTGGCGTCAGCGCTCCTCTGCCCGCGCCTGCACCTCGACAGGTGCGCGCGTAGACAGCGACTTCGCCAAATCCACCATGCGCAGGAATTCGCCGCGATAGCCGTAGCGGTCGGCACCGACGCCCTGCGTGGCGAGCGCGCGCACGTCGTCGTAACGCCAGGCACCGGTGTGCTCGCCGCCGCGCAGCAACTGGCCGAAGCCGGCCACGGCGGTGGCGAAGCGGAACTCGCTGCTCATCTGCGTCGCGGCTCTCACCGCATCACGCGTCACCACGCTGTCCAGCAACTGGCTGCTCTGCGCGCCCGGCTGCTTGTAGCGCAGCTTGACGTGGGCCAGCTCGTTCGCGCTGCCGGCGGTGACGGTACCGCTGCGTCCATAGCGAAGTTCATCGACCAGCCCCTTGCCGTCTGCCGGTGTCAGCTCGTACAGCGCGGTCACGGTGTGGCCGGCGCCGATGTCACCGGCATCCACGCGGTCGTTGTTGAAGTCCTCGCGCTTCAGCGTACGGTTCTCGTAGCCGATCAGGCGGTATTCCTTCACCGCCGCCGGGTTGAATTCGACCTGGATCTTCACGTCGCGCGCAATCGTCGCCAGCGTGCTGCTCATCTCGTTGGCGAGCACCTTGTGGCCTTCCATCAGGTTGTCGATGTAGCTGTAGGCGCCGTCACCCGCGTCGGCGAGCTGCTCCATCAGTTGCTCGTTGTAGTTGCCGCCGCCAAAGCCGAGCGTGGACAACGCGACGCCCGACTGGCGCTTTTCTTCCACCATGCCTTTCAACTGGCGGAAATCGGTGACGCCCACGTTGAAGTCGCCGTCGGTGGCCAGCAGGATGCGGTTGATGCCGTCCGGAATCCAGGCCTGCTGCGCCGCCTGGTAGGCCAGCGCGATGCCACTGGCACCCGCCGTGCTGCCGCCGGCGCGCAGGCCGTCGATGGCCGCGGCGATGCGCGAGCGCTCGCTACCCGGCGTCGGCGGCAGCACCACGCTGGTGTTGCCGGCGTAGGTCACCAGGGTGATGCGGTCCTGCGGCCGCAGTTCGTTCACCAGCAGCTTGAGCGAGGACTGCAGCAGCGGCAGCTTGTCCGGCGAGTGCATGGAGCCGGACACGTCGACGAGGAACACCAGGTTGGCCGGCGGCAGGCTGGCCTTGGCGAGGTCCTGCCCCTTGATGGCGATGCGCATCAGCAGGTTGCCGCTCTTCCACGGCGCGGCGGCCAGCTCGGTGTGCACGGCGAAGGGATGTTTGCCCTGCGGCGGCGCGTAGTCGTAGGGAAAGTAGTTCACCAGCTCCTCCACGCGCACCGCGTCGGCGGGCGGCAACTGGCCGGCGTTCAGCAGGCGGCGCACATTGCTGTAGCTGCCGGTATCGACGTCGATGCTGAAGGTGGACACCGGCGCCTGCGCGACCTGCTGCACCGGGTTGGCGGTGAGCGACTGGTAGCGCTCGCGCTGCTCCGGCTGCGCCGGGTGCAGAAACGGTGCGGGCATTGCGGCGATGTGAGCGGGCGCAGCGAACTCACGGCCGGCATCGGCGGCGGCCGATCGACGGGCGTCCTCGCGCAGCCTGGTGGCAGGCGGCGCGGCCGGCACGGGCGGGGCCGGTTCCGCCTTGAGGGTGTGCTGGCGCTCCACAGGGGTAGGCAGGGGTGCCGGAAGGGTGCGGGGTTGCTGCGTCTGCCCCAGGCTCTCGGGCGCAGCGGCCTGGGGGGCGACGGCACTGTCCTGCGGCCCGTTGGCGCAGGCGGCGAGCAGCAGGGCCAGGCCCAGCGCGCCGAGGCGTGGCGCGGTCGAAGGCGAAGTTGAAGTCGTGCTGGAGGGAATTTTCGGTTCTCCGGTGAAGTCGGTCAGGGTCGGGAGCCGCCGTGCACTGCGTCCCTGTCACTTGAACGAACCAGCCGGGATTCCGGGGTCAAACCAGCCCGGAAATCTCCGTCCCCATGAAAATCAGCGACTTAGCCCCCCGTCCCTGAGCGGCGTTCATGGCGCGATGAGAACATTTCACCCAGCCAGAACCGCCATACAGCCCGCGCCGGGCAAGGGCGTCTTGCTACAATCCGCGCTTAATCAACACCCTGCCCCCAGGACAACCATGTTCTCCCGCAAAGACATCCTCTCCAAGGTCGACCCCGAGCTGTACGCGTCCATCGCGGACGAAAACAAGCGCCAGGAAGACCACATCGAACTGATCGCCTCCGAAAACTACGTGAGCGCCGCGGTCATGGAAGCGCAGGGCTCGCAGCTCACCAACAAGTACGCCGAGGGCTACCCCGGCAAGCGTTACTACGGTGGTTGCGAGTACGTTGACGTCGCCGAGCAATTGGCCATCGACCGCCTGAAGAAGCTGTTCGGCGCCGAAGCTGCCAACGTGCAGCCGAACTCCGGTTCGCAGGCCAACCAGGCCGTGCTGATGGCCTTCGCCAAGCCGGGCGACACCATTCTGGGCATGAGCCTGGCCGAAGGCGGCCACCTCACCCACGGCATGGCGCTCAACATGAGCGGCAAGTGGTTCAAGGCCGTCGCCTACGGCCTGAACGAGAAGGAAGAGATCGACTACGACCAGATGGAGCGCCTGGCCCACGAGCACAAGCCGCGCATCATCGTGGCCGGTGCCTCCGCCTACTCGCTGCGCATCGACTTCGAACGCTTCGCCAAGGTGGCGAAGGACGTCGGCGCCATCTTCTGGGTGGACATGGCCCACTACGCCGGCCTGATCGCCGCCGGCTACTACCCCAACCCGGTGCCACACGCCGACGTGGTGACCTCCACCACCCACAAGACGCTGCGCGGCCCGCGTGGTGGCGTCATCCTGATGAAGGCCGAGCACGAGAAGGCGCTGAACTCCGCCATCTTCCCGGGCCTGCAGGGTGGCCCGCTGATGCACGTCATCGCCGCCAAGGCCGTGGCCTTCAAGGAAGCCGCCACCCCGGCCTTCCGCAACTACCAGGAACAGGTCATCGCCAACGCCCGTGTCATGGCCCGCGTGCTGACCGAACAGCGCGGCCTGCGCATCGTGTCCAACCGCACCGAGAGTCACGTCTTCCTGGTCGACCTGCGCGCCAAGAAGATCACCGGCAAGGAAGCCGAAGCCGCACTCGGCAAGGCCCACATCACGGTGAACAAGAACGCCATCCCGAACGATCCGGAAAAGCCCTTCGTCACCAGCGGCATCCGCATCGGCAGCCCGGCGATGACCACGCGTGGCTTCACCGAGATCGAATCCGAGCGCATCGCCCACCTGGTGGCCGACGTGCTGGACGCACCCAACGACGAAGCCGTGCTGGCGAAAGTGCGTGGCGAAGTCGCCACCCTGTGCGGCAAGTTCCCGGTCTACGGAGACTGAGGATGAATGACGGGGAGAGTCTGTTCGCAGGCGCGGTGCCCACCGCGCCCTCCCCCGTTGCCACGACGAGGCGCAGCCATGGCTGCGCCTTTTCTTTATCGTCTGCTGCCTCTTCCAGAGCGGAGCGTCCTGCATGAAATGCCCCTTCTGCGGTGCCGCCTCCACGCAGGTCACCGACACCCGCGAGAACGACGAAGGCGACATCATCCGCCGCCGCCGCCGTTGCGGTGATTGCGACAAGCGCTTCACCACCTACGAGCGCATCGAACTGAAGCTGCCGCAGGTCGTGAAGAAGAACGGCAGCCGCGCCGAGTACGAGCGCGAGAAGCTGCTGGGCAGCATGAAGCTCGCACTGCGCAAGCGCCCGGTCACCGCCGAGAGCGTCGAACACGCGCTGGACCGCATCGAAAGCCGCCTGCTGTCGCTGGGCGAGCGCGAAGTCCCCAGCGACAAGCTGGGCGAACTGGTGATGCGCGAACTCAAGCGCCTCGACAAGGTGGCGTACATCCGCTTCGCATCGGTGTATCGCAACTTCGAAGACGCCGAAGAGTTCTCCGAAGTCATCCGCGAAGTCAGCACACCGGCCAAGCCGCGCACCCGTACGCGCAGCTGAGTCTCCCCGTCGCGATGCCCATCTCCCTGACTGACCGGTTGCGGGGGCAGGCACGCACACTGAAGCAGCACACCCTTACCGTCTGGTTCGCCGCCCGTGATCCGCGGACGCCATGGTTCGTCCGTCTCCTCGCGCTCTGCGTGGCGGCCTACGCACTGAGCCCCATCGACCTGGTTCCCGACTTCATCCCGGTGCTGGGTTATCTCGACGATCTCATACTGATACCGCTCGGCCTCGCACTGGTGATCCGCCTGACGCCGCCAGCCGTCCTCGTCGATGCGCGTCAGCGTGCCAGCACTGTGGCGCAGCGACCCGTGAGCAGGATCGCCGCTGCGTGTATCGTCGCGCTCTGGCTACTCACGCTGGCGCTACTGGCGTGGTGGCTCCACGACACGCTGACGCGGTAGACCTCAATTCATCATGAGCGACGACATCGACGACCTGCAGTACATGCAACGCGCGCTGGCACTGGCCGAGCGCGCGCTCTACACGACCACGCCGAACCCGCGCGTCGGCTGCGTGATCGTCAAGGATGACATCGTCGTCGGCGAGGGCTGGCACGAGCGTGCCGGCGAGCCGCATGCCGAAGTGCATGCGTTGCGCGACGCAGGCGACAAGGCGCGCGGTGCCACCGCCTACGTCACGCTGGAGCCCTGCAGCCATTTCGGCCGCACGCCGCCCTGCTGTGATGCGCTGGTGCGTGCCGGCGTGACGCGCGTGGTCGCCGCGATGGAAGACCCCAATCCCAGGGTCGCTGGCCAGGGCTTTGCGCGCCTGCGCGAGGCCGGTATCGCGGTCGATGTGGGTGTGATGAGCGATGAGGCGCGCGCGCTCAACGAAAGTTTCCTGTCCCGCGTGGAGCGCAACCGTCCCTTCGTGCGACTGAAGGTCGCCGCCTCGCTGGACGGCAAGACCGCGCTCGCCAATGGGGAGAGCAAATGGATCACGGGTGAAGCGGCACGCGCCGATGCGCATCACTGGCGCGCGCGTAGCTGTGCCGTGATGACGGGTGTGGGCACCGTGCTGGCGGACGATCCGCAATTGAACGTGCGCGCGGTGACGACCAGCCGTCAGCCGCTGCGCATCGTGCTGGACAGTGCGCTGCGCACGCCACACACCGCGCGCATCCTGCAGGACCACCCGACCCTGATCGTCACCCTGCACACCGACACCACCCACCACGCGCCCCTGCAGGCGAAGGGCGCGGAAGTGCTGCTCGCCCAAGAGAAAAACGGTCGCATCGACATCCCGCAACTGCTCACCACGCTGGCGGCACGGGGTATCAACGAACTGCTGGTGGAAGCTGGCGCCACGCTGAATGCCGCTTTCATCCAGAGCGGCCTGGTGGACGAGTACCTGGTCTACCTCGCGCCCGCCCTGCTGGGCGACCCGGCACGTGGCCTGGCGATGCTGCCGGACTTCGGGTCGATGCAGCAGGTGCCACGCCTGCGATTCACCGACGTGATGCGGGTCGGCGAAGACCTGCGCATCCTCGCCCGCCCCGCTTCAGCGGGCTGACCAGCAACCCGGATTTCCGGGGGCAAGGCGACGATCCAGTGCGTCGTCGGCATCGTCATGCCGGGGCATCCGGGTGACGTGATGCGCTTTCGCCCGGAACGGCGTGGCGTTCAGGCAGCGCAGACCGCACAGGCCGGATCGCGGCCATAGCGCACGGTGCGCAGGTTCATCGACAGGCCGTCGATGATCAGCAGCCGCCCCACCAGCGGCTCGCCGCAGCCCGCGATGAGCTTCAGCGCTTCGGCAGCCTGCAGGCTGCCGACGATTCCCGTCAGTGGCGCGAAGATGCCCATCACCGCGCAACGGGTTTCCTCGACGTCCTCCCCTTCAGGGAACAGGCAGTGGTAGCAGGGGTTGGTGGCTTCGCGCAGGTCGAAGACCGACACCTGTCCGTCGAAACGCACGGCGGCGCCGGACACCAGCGGCTTGCGGTGCTTCACGCAGGCACGGTTCACCGCGTGGCGGGTGGCGAAGTTGTCGCAGCAGTCCAGCACGACCGTTGCCCGCGCCACGGCGGCATCCAGCGCCGCATCTTCCAGCCGCTCGGCCAGCACTTCCACGCGCGTTTCCGGATTCATGCGCGCCAGCGTGTCGCGGCCGGATTCCACCTTCAGCCGCCCCACCCCTTCGGTGGTGTGCAGGATCTGTCGCTGCAGGTTGGTGAGGTCCACGGTATCGCCATCGGCCAGCAACAGGGTGCCGACGCCGGCGGACGCCAGGTACATCGCGGCGGGCGAGCCCAGCCCGCCGGCACCGATCACCAGCACGGTGCTGTCGACGATGGCCTGCTGCCCCGGGACATCGATCTCGGGCAGGAGGATGTGGCGTGAGTAACGGAGAAGCTGGTCGTCGTTCATGGTTGCGTATCCGGGTAAGCCCTGAGCTTAGCGCAGGACGGCATTCATCACCAAAAGGCCAGGCCGCAACAATCATGACAATGCCAAATACATACCCTGACGGGCATGGCCCCGCACTTTATGACGATGCTATTAGTCCACCTGTTGACACCAAATTCCATATGAGTAATTTTGCATAAACACAACAAGGCATCCCACAAATGAATGGCGATGCCACGAGAGCGCTGGTGCAGCACCGATGACCGATTCAACGGCCGGGATCGCAGCACCTTCTGCGCGTCCGGGCCGGTGAGACCTTCTAGGAGGCAGGCCCATGCCGAACCGCAACAGTCGCTTTCCACGCAGCATGTTCATGCTGCTTGCCCTGCTCGGCGCGAGCATCACCGCCCGGGCGGCCGAGGATGTCGTCGTCGTACTGGAAGTCTTTGCCGTACAGAAGCGCGACGGTGGCGAGGAGACCTTCAGCGCCGCCGAGCGCGCCATGCCGGGCGACGTGCTGGAGTACCGGGCGACTTACCGTAACCGTGGCAACGCGACCGCCCGCAAACTCGAAGCCACGCTGCCGGTGCCGGCCGGCAACATCGCCTACATCGCCGACAGCGCGCGGCCGCAACGGGTGCTGGCAAGCCTGGACGGGCAGCGATTCGAGCCGGCCCCGCTGAAGCGCACGGTCAAGCTGGCAGATGGCAGGCAGCAGGTGCAGACAGTTCCGCCTGCGGAGTACCGCTTCCTGCGCTGGCAGCTGGGCGATCTCGCCGCTGGCGCCAGCACCACGGTGGTATCGCGCATGCGCGTTGATCCATTGCCGCCCTCGCGCAATGCGCAAGGGGGTCAGCCATGAGCAGCCCCCACCATTGCCCTGGCCATTCGCAGCCATCGCCGGCCCTGCTGATCCGCGCTGCATTCATCCTGCTTGCCGCATGGCTGGCCAGCGCGATGCCGGGCAGCGCTCACGCCGCGCCCGCTGCCGGCACCAACATCGGCAACCAGGCCTCCGCGACCTACTCCGATTCGTCGGCAACCGTACGCACGGTGACCAGCAACGCGGTGGTGACCGTGGTGCAGCAGGTCGCCAGCCTCACCCTGACCAGCAACGGCACGCGACAGGTCGCGCTGGGCGGGCTGGTCAGCTATCCGCACACGCTGACCAACACCGGTAACGGCAACGACAGCTTCACCCTCGCTGCCACCAACACCGGTGGCAACTTCAACATGCTGACGATCCTGATGTACGCCGACGCGAATGGCGACGGCGTGCCGGACAACGCCACGCCGATCACCTCCAGCGGCACGCTGGCGGCCGGTGGCGTGTTCCGCTTCGTCGTCGTCGCCACGGTGCCGCCGACGGCCGTCGCCACCAACACGAACACCATGACCGTGACGGCCACCAGCACCTTCACACCCGGTCAGTCGGCCTCCAATACCGATACGACCACCGTCTCCGGCAATGCCGTCGTCAATGTCACCAAGTCCATCGACCTGGCCAGTGGCGCGGCAGGAAGCGGGCCACGCACCTTCACGCTGACCTACACCAACACCGGCACGGGAACCGCCACCGCGGTGATGCTGGCGGACGTCATTCCCTCCGGCATGACCTACGTACCCGGCAGCGGGCGATGGAGCGGCACCGGCGCGACGACGCTGTCCGATGCCGATGCCAGCGACAACCAGAGCGGCATCGTCTACGACTACAACGTGACCGCCGGCACGCGGGTCACGGCAGTGATCGCTTCGGTGCCGGCCGGCGCGTCGGGCACCCTGAGCTTCCAGGTCAACATCAACGCGGGTCTCGCTCCCGGCATCAACCCGACGACCCTCAACACCGCCACGTTCAGCTACAACAACGGTGCCATCACGGTTCCGGCGACGTCGACGAATGCCGTGCAGTTCGTGGTCACCCAGGGCTCGGCGGTGGGACTGCTGGGCGCGGTCGTTCCCTTCGTCACCCAGGGCGGGACGGCCAGCTTCACCAACACGGTGACCAACAACGGCAACGGGGTGGACAGCTTCGACATCACCCTGTCCGGCAGCGTCTTCCCGGCCGGCACGAGCTTCGTGCTGTTCCAGGCCGACGGCGTCACGCCACTGCTGGACACCAACGCCAATGGCATTCCGGACACCGGGCCCATGGCGGCTGGCGCAAGCCTGAACGTCATCCTGAAGGCCACGCTGCCGGCAGGTGTGTCGGGTGGTGGACCGTACGACGTCACCAAGACCGCCACCTCGCGGCTCGACCCGACCAAGTTCCAGAGTGCGACGGACAGGCTGACGACGATCACCACCAGCGTGGTGGACATCACCAACAACTCCGCGGGCGGCGGAGCGCCGGGGCTGGGGGCAGGCCCGGAAGGCTCGCCGGTGGTGACCAACCCGACCAGCCCGGGCAGCACCACCCGCTTCACCCTGTACGTCGCCAATGGCAGCGGCGTGGCGGATGCCTTCAACCTGCAGGCCAGCACCGACAGCAGCTTCGCCACGACGACACTGCCGGCGGGATGGACCGTGAGCTTCAAGGACGCGAGCGATGCGGTCATCACCAACACCGGCATCATCAACGCGAGCTCGAATCGCGTCGTGTATGCCGACGTGACGGTGCCGGCAGGCGTGGCGGGGGGCACCACCTCGCTGTACTTCCGTGCGCGTTCCCCCGTCACCAATGCGACCGACACGGTGCATGACGCCGTGCAGGTCGGTACGACCCGCGGCCTGACGCTGGGCCCCAACAACAGTGGTCAGGTGCTGGCCGGCGGCTCGGTGACCTACACCTACACCATCCGCAACAGCGGCAATGCGCTGGAGGGCGGCAGCGTCGGCCAGGTGGTGCTGGGCAATACCAATACCGGCGCGGGCTTCACCAGCGTCGTGCGCTGGGACCGCAACAACGACGGCGTGCTGGATCCCGGTGATCCGGTCATCACCGATCTCAGCCAGCTCACGGGTGGCAGCAACGGTGCCAGCACCGCGGCGGGTCTGGACGCGGGTGAAAGCGCCACGCTGTTCGTGCAGGTTTTCGCCGCGTCGGGAGCGCTGCCGGGCACGGTGGACACGATGACGCTCACCGCCACCACGACCGGCACCATCGGCGGCGTGGCGGCACCGGCACCGGTGTCAGCGACCGCCGGCAGCAGCGTGATCGCCGGCCAGGTCCGGCTGGAGAAATCGCAGGCACTGGACGCCGCCTGCGACGGCACCGCCGACACGCCGTTCAGTCCGGTCACCATCACCACCGGCGCGGTGCCCGGTGCCTGCGTGCGCTATCAGGTCACCGCCACCAACGCGGGCATTGCCAACGTCACCTCGGTGGTGGTCAGCGATGCCACGCCGCCCAACACCACGTATCACGCCACCGTCGCCGCCGCCACCAGCCAGGGCAGCGTGACGGCGCCACCTGCGGGCACCGCCGGCACGGTGCAGGCGGTGGTGGGGACGATGACGCCCGGGCAGGTGGTCACGCTGAGCTTCGGCGTGCGCATCAATCCTTGAGCGAGGAGCGCGGACACCCGGCCAGACATCGATGGCGAGGCAGAAATGAGGGCGCTGGCACCAACCGCCCCCTGCGAACCCCGCCCCATGCCGTTCGCAGTCCGGCTGATCGCCTGGCTGTCCGCCGGCCTGCTCATGCTGGCGGCCACCCTCCTGCCACTGCCGGCGATCGCCCAACCGGCAGCGGGAACGGTCATCGAGAGCCGCGCCACGCTGCACTACCTGGACGGCGCCACCGGGCAGATGCAGACGCTGCAATCGAACATCGTGCGCGTGATCCTGCAGCCGGTAGAAGCGGGCGACCTGACGCCCGACCAGACCCAGCGCTACCCCGTGGGCGGCACCATGCAGATGGCCCATGTGCTCACCAACACCGGCAACACCCCGGCGCTGTTCCTGCTGGGCATCAGCAACCTGCCGGGTGACCAGTTCGATCTCTACGACCTGACGATCATCCACGACCTCAATGCCAATGCCCTGGCCGATGCCGGCGAGCCGGTCATCACGCAGTTCAACCTCGCGCCCGACGAGGTCCTGCACGTGGTCGTCCTCGGCCGCCTGCCGCTCAACGTGGGCGGCGGGGCCGCGCGATTGCTGTTGCGTGCCGCCACCGCTGCCGGCCTGGTCGTCACCAGCACCGACACCGTGATGGCCACCGACGGCCCGGTGCTGCTGATGGCGCAGAGCGCATCCGACACGACCCCCGAACGCGGCGACACGGTGCGCCTGCGGCTGTTCATCCGGAACGTCGGCAACCGTGATGCGGAGGGCATTCCATTCACGGTGGACGGGATGCCGATGGACCACGTACTCGCCATCCAGTCCATCCCCGCCAACACCCAGTTCGTCTCCGCCAGCGTGCCAGCCGGCGTGGCGCTGCTCTATCACCGCGCGGGCGACGCCGCGATGAGCTTCTCACTCAATCCACCCGCCGATCTCTCGCTGGTGGACGCCGTGGCCTACGCCTTCGACGCGCTGGCAACCGGCGCGAGCCTGGACCTCGCCATGGACGTGCTGGTGAAGAACATCGCCCAGGGCCAACTGCTCAACGACGCCTGGGGCTGGTACACCTTTCCCGGCCAGAGTTCCGGCGTGGACATGTTCGCCAACACGCTGACATTGAACGTCGATCCGCAGGCCACCCGGCTGGCCTTCTATACCGCGCCGGATTTCCACAGCCCCACCAGTTTCCGCGAGCTTGGCGAGTCGCTGTTCCTGCAGGCGGACAGCGGCCTGTGCAACACCGACGCCTCCGTCGCCGAGACGCTCACGGTACGCGTCGCCAGCCAGAAGACCAACGACACCGAAGACTTCGCCGCGCTGGAAACCGGCCCCAACACCGGCATCTTCCGTGTGCAGCAGGCGATACCCACGGCGGAAGCGCGCGTCTCCTCGGCCATCCCCGGCAATGGCACGCTGGAGACACTGAAGAGCGACCACGTCACCGCGACGACCCTGGGTTGCGGGAATGCCGAGGCCGACCTGTTGATCGACCCTTACGGCGTGGTCTTCGACAGCGTCAGCAACGAACCGGTCGCGGGCGTCAGCGTCAGCCTGATCGACGTGGCAGGCAGCGGCAACGGCGGCAGCCCGGGAGGCGCGGCCCGCGTCTTCATGCCGGACGGCATCACGCCCGCGCCCTCCACCGTCACCACCGACGCCGCAGGCCGCTACCAGTTTCCGCAGGTGGCCCCCAGCTCCTACCGGCTGGCCATCCAGCCGCCGGATACCTACGGCTTCCCCTCCATCGTCGAGGCCGATCGCCTGCCCGCGGGCCGCAGCGTGGACGCGGCCGGCTCCTACGGCGGCATCTTCCCGGTCAACCTCGACACGGGCGCCGTGATGCTGGATGTGCCGGTCGATGCCGATGCCATCGCCAACGGCATCATGGTGGAGAAACGCGCATCCCGCACCGCGGTGGAGATCGGCGAGTCCATCGACTACATCCTGCTCGTCAAGAACGTCAGCGGCATGCCCTTGACCAGCGTCACCGTGGCGGCACAGCCCCCCCCGGGGTTCAGCTACGAGGACGGCAGCTTCCGGCAGGAAGACCGCGCCGCTGCCCTGCAGCCGGTGCGCAGCACACGGGGGCTGCAGTTCCCGCTGGGCAACATTCCCGACGCCGGCACGACGCGCATCAGCTACCGCATGAAGGTGGGCCCCGGTGCGCGCGAGGGCGAAGCCGTCAGCAGGGCACGCGCCACCAGCGCCCCGCCCCTGGGACGCAGCAGCAACCTGGCCTCTGCGGCGGTGCGCGTCGAAGGCGGCGTCTTCGACACCAAGGGCTTCATCCTCGGCAAGGTGTTCGCCGACTGCAATGCCAACGACATCCAGGACAGCGGCGAGCCCGGCGTTCCCGGCGTGCGCGTCTGGCTTGAGGACGGGACCTGGGCACTCAGCGACGGCGAAGGGAAATTCAGTTTCTACAACGTATCGCCACGGACGCACGTCGCCAAGCTGGATGCGACCACTTTGCCGACCGGCGCCCGCATGCGCCCCCTGTCCAACCGCAACGCAGGCAGCGGCGACAGCCGCTTCATCGACATGAAGAACGGCGAACTGCATCGCGCGGACTTCGCCATCGATGGCTGCGATCCCGGCGTGATGGAGGACGTCGACAACCGTCGCCGCCTCGCCGCCGCGGCGCGCAGCGACGGCGACGCCGCGGCCGTCCAGGCGCTGAGCCTCGACCCGCCCCCGCAGAGCACGCCCTCCGGGGCCGCCGCAGGCATCGTCGGACAACCGACGATGGGCGACGGTAGCAATGCCGTTGCGCGGGTTGCGGCACCGACGCCGGCGGGTGCAACGCCCGCCGGCAGCGCGCAGGAGCAGCCGCCCGGCAAGGTATTGCTGCTCACGGCTTCGCTGGAAGAATTGAGCAAGGTCGAGCTGGACAACCGCCTCGACTTCCTCGGCCTGGAGGACGGCATGCGCCTGGCCGCGCGCCAGCTGCCGGTACGCGTAAAGGGACAGGCCGGCACGCGCCTGCAACTAGTCGTGAACGACAAGCCGCTGCCGGACAGCCAGGTCGGCGCACGCGTACTGCGCGACGCGCAGCAACTGGAGATCCACGAGTACATCGGCGTGTCCCTGCTGCCCGGCCCGAATACGCTGCGCCTGGTGCAGTACGACCCCTTCGGCAATCCGATGGGCGAGCGACGCATCGTCGTGCAGGCCCCGGGGGAACTGCAGCGGCTGGTCATCGAGGCCGCCACGCCACCGCGCGCCGACGGCATTTCGCAGATGAAGGTCCGTGTCCGCGTGCAGGACGACAAGGGGCTGAGCATTGCCGCACGCACGCCGGTGACGCTCGAATCCAGCGCGGGCGAATGGCTGGTGGAGGATCTCGATCCGACACAGCCCGGCTTCCAGGTTTTCGTGGAAGGAGGCGTCGGCGAGTTTGCGCTGCGCATGCCCATCGAGCCCGGTGAGCTGCGCCTGCGTGCCAGCAGCGGCAAGGCGGTGCAGGAGACCAGCTTCGCCGTGCTGCCGGTGCTGCGCGAGATGGTCGCCGTCGGCGTGCTGGAGGGCACGCTCAGCCTCAGCAAGCTGGGACGCGGGGCCCTGCAGTCCGCGAGCGCGCAGGACGGCTTCGAAGACGCGATCACCCATTTCGCCAGCAGCAGTGAATCCGGCGATACACGACGCGACGCGGGCGCGCGTGCCGCCCTGTTCCTGAAAGGCAAGATCAAGGGCGAGTACCTGCTGACCCTGGGCTACGACTCGGACAAGGACACGCAGGAGCGCCTGTTCCGGGACATCCAGCCGGACCGCTTCTATCCGGTGTACGGCGACTCGTCCATCAAGGGCTTCGACGCGCAGTCCACCGGCCACCTGTATGTCCGCGTCGACAAGGACAAGTCCTGGCTGCTGTGGGGAGACTTCAACACCCAGACTGCCAGCACCGCGTCGGTCGTGCTGGGCGGCATGGTCACCCCGGCGCGCAGCCTGGCCGCCTACAACCGCAGCCTCAACGGCCTGCGCCATCACTACGATGCCAATGGCTTCGTGGCGGACAGTTTTGCCTCGCACACCAACTCGCGCCAGATCGTCGAGGAGATTCCCGCCAATGGCACCTCGGGTCCGTACGCACTGCGCCTGGGCAGCCTGATCACCAACAGCGAGCGCGTGGAGATCATCACCCGCGATCGCCGCCAGCCGTCCATCGTGCTGCGCACGGTGCCGCAGGCCCGCTTCACCGACTACACGCTGGAGGCGTTCAGCGGCAGCCTGCTGTTCCGCGCTCCGGTGCCGACGGTCGACCCGGACCTGAACGACAACTTCATCCGCGTCACCTACGAAGTGGACCAGGGCGGCGACCGCTACTGGATCGCCGGCACCGACCTGCGCTACATGCTGTGGGAGTCGGAGAGCCTCAGCGCGGAAGTCGGCGGCGTGCTGGTCGACGACCGCAATCCGCAGGACGCCTCCCGCCTGGGCGGTGCGAATGTCACGCTGAAGAGCCACGGCTTCGTGATCGTCGGCGAGGTGGCCGGTACGCGCCGCGACACCCTCGGGCGCGGCAATGCCGGCCGGATCGAGATCCGTCGCGACAGCGGTGACCTGCAGGGCCGCGTCTACTACGCGCGCACCGACGAGAACTTCGACAACCCCTCCTCCACGCTGTCGCGTGGCCGTGGCGAGGCCGGCGCGAAGATCGGCTACAAGCTGGCCGAGAGCACCCTCGCCGTAGTCGAGGCGCGCGCCTCGGAGGACCAGGCGAACGGCGCCCGGCGCCGCGACGTGCTGGTCGGCGTCGAGCACAGCTTCGATGGCCGGCTCAAGCTGGATATCGGCCTGCGCAGCTTCCAGCAGGATGCCAACCCCGCCCTGGGGCAGAACGCCGACGACACCAACAGCGTGCGCGTGCGCATCGCCGCCCCCGTCCCCGGCATGGATGAACTGTCACTGTTCACGGAAGTGGAGCAGGCCATCGGTGACGCCAGCCGACAGTTGCTGGCCGTCGGCGGCGACTACCGCATCGGCAGCCAGACCCGCCTGTACGGCCGCTACGAGTTCGTCTCCGACCTGGAGAGCGCCTATGCCGTCGAGGGCGACCAGCGCCGCAACACGGCCATCTTCGGCATCGACACCGCCTACATGGACGACGGCCAGGCGTTCAGCGAGTACCGGGCGCGCGACGCATTCTCGGGCCGCGAGGCGGAAGCCGCGATGGGGCTGCGCAACCGATGGCGGGTAGGCGACGGCCTGCGCCTGGACACCAGCATCGAGCGCATCGAGTCGCTGGAAAGCTCGGGCCAGACCCTGCGCAACGAGTCCACCGCCATCACCGCGGCGGTGGCCTACACCTTCAACGCCGACTGGAAGGCGACTGCCCGCTTCGAGTGGCGCGACGGCCCAACCAATGACACCTGGCTGAACACCTTGGGCCTGGCGGTGAAGATCGATCCGAGCTGGACCTTCCTCGGGCGCAGCATCTACAGCCTGAGCGACTCCGAGGTCGCCAGCATGGGCGACCGCGTGCAGCAGCGCTTCCAGGCCGGCTTCGCCTATCGCGATCGCGACACCAACGTGTGGAACGGCCTGGGCCGCTACGAGTACAAGATCGAGGAAGACGACACGCCGGGCCGCGCCTACGAGCGCCGCGTGCACATCCTCTCCACCCACGCCAACGTGCAGCCGCAACGCAAGCTGGTGCTGACCGGCCGCTATGCGGCCAAGCTGGCCGACGAGGAGGCCTTCGGACTGTCGACCCGGATGGTGACGCAACTGCTGTCCGGCCGCGCCGTGTACGAGCTCAATCGCGACTGGGACGTAGGCCTGCAACTCAGCCGCATGTTCTCGATGGGCAACCGGCAGAGCGAGACGGCGGCCGGTGCGGAGGTCGGCTATCTGATGAGCAAGGACATGTGGGTATCGGTCGGCTACAACTTCCTCGGCTTCCGCGACAGGGACCTGGTGGAGGATGACAGCAGCAACCGCGGCATATACCTGCGCCTGCGCTTCAAGTTCGACGAGGGGCTCTTCGAGGACATGACATCGCCATGAGCCAGGCCATGATCCAGACAATCCGCCACGCTCTTGCTTCCGTCCGGCGCCAGGCACGCCTCTTGTTGCTGGCATGCGGTCTGATGCTGTGGCTGGGCATCGGCGCCGGCCAGGCACTGGCGGCCTGCAACCAGGGCGCCTGCGTGTCCGCCGGACCGCGGCTGGCCAGCATCGACTCGACCCGCGGCGCCCTGCTCAACGCCCTGCTCGGCAGCCTGCTCAACAGCTCGGTCAACCTGTCGGCGGCGGACTGGACGGCAGTGGCGCAGACCAACGTGAAGCTGGGCCTCTTCCTGAATGCGCTGCAGGCGCAGACCAGCACCGCCAGCCACACCGCCGCACTGGGCGCCAGCACGACGCTGGCGAAGATACTGACCGCGGGCGCCACCGCCGCCACCGCCGACAACGCCACGGCGGCGGCGGCGCTGAACTCGCTGTCCGGGCAGGTCAATGCGCTGAGCGGCACGATCGCGGTCGGGCAGATGCTCAACGTCAGCCTGCCGACCGGCATGCTGGCCGACACGCGGGTCAACCTGCTGGATCTGGTCACCGGCAACATCCAGCTGCTCAACTACCAGAACATGCTGACCACGCCGGCGCCGATCAACCTGACGGGCACTGCGCTGGGCCTCTCCGGCATCCTCAACAGCGTGGCGCTGTACGCGCAGATCATCGAGCCGCCGGTGATGCGCTGTGGCGCCGCAGGGACGACGTTCCACACGGCCGCGGTGCGCATCAAGCTGAACATCGACCTGGTCGACGTGGCGCTCGACGTGTCATCGCTGATCGGCGTCGGCGGCGTGCTCGGCGCCAGTGCATCGCTCGCGCAGATCCAGCTCTACGTGGAAGTGGCGCGCGCCAACGGCACCATCAACACGCTCAACGCCTTGACCAATGCACTGAGCATCCAGGCCTCGCCCGGCGTCGCAGACATCTACCTCGGGCAGGTGTCCGACGCCGTGTTCGCCAGCGACACACCGCTGACGGCAGGGGTGGTGCAGTTCGCCAACATCGGCGCCCTTTCCGTCACCCTGCCAATCGTGGGAACCGTGAACCTCGCCATCCAGGCGAAGAGCAACGCGCACGGCAATTCATCCAGCACGGCGCTGAACTTCAACGGCCCGTGGCCGCAGACCCAGACGGCCAGTACATCGGCATTCTTCGTCTCCAACCTGCTCAGTTCCCTGCTCACCAACCTGCAGTTGCAACTGTCGCCCACGCTGGCCATCGACGCCTTGCTGCTGGCGCCGCTCAAGCCGATCCTGGTCACCGTGCTCAACGGGCCACTGGGCACCTTGCTGAGCAGCCTGGTCGACCCGCTGCTGGGTCTGCTCGGCGTGCAGCTCGGCCAGATGCAGGTGACGGTCACCGGCGCCAGCTACGCCTGCACCCTGTCCGGCTACGCCTACAACGATGCCAATCACAGCGCGGCCCGCGACGGCGGCGAGGCGGGCTGTGGCCAGCCCCTGTGGGCCAAGCTTGTCCCCGCCGCCTCACCCTCCGGCCCGGCGCTGGAGGCGGTGAGCGTGGATGCCGGCAGCGGGCTCTACAGCTTCGCGACCGTCGTCATGGGCAGCTACAACGTGGTGCTCGACACCAACGCCACGCTGGCAGACGTGACGCCGGGCAACCCGGCCGGCTGGCTGGGCACCGAGGCACCGACCGGCATCCGCGGCGTCACCCTGGGGGCGGCCGACCTGCCGGTCCAGAACTTCGGCCTGTTCAACGGCAGCCGGCTCAGCGGCACGGTGTTCAAGGACAACGGCAGCGGTGGCGGCACCGCCAACAACGGCGTGCGCGAGGCCGGCGAAAGCCTGCTTGCCGGGGTGGCCCTGCGCGCGACCGACAACGCGGGCACGACGACGCATGACAGCAGCACCAGCGATGCCGGCGGCAGCTTCACCCTGTGGATTCCGGCCAGCGCTGGCGCCGGCGTGGTGAAGATCGTGGAGACCAACCTGCCCTCCTACACCTCGGTGGGTGGTTCGGCGGGCAACACGGGCGGCAGCTATGCGATTGCGCAGGACACGCTGAGCTTCACCCACAGCGTGGGCAGCCTGTACAGCGGCGTGCTGTTTGCCGATGTGCCGGCGAACGTCTTCAACGAGGACAACCAGCAGACCATCCTGCCCGGCGCGGTGGCCTCCCACCCGCATGACTTCATCGCGGGTTCCGCCGGCCAGGTGAGCCTGAACCTGACTGGCACGGCAACCCCGGCGGGCAGCTGGACGGGCGTGCTGTTCCGCGACAGCAATTGCAACGCCACGCTGGACGCCGGCGAACCGCAGGTCAGTGCCCCCATCGCGGTGGTGGCCGACCAGCGCCTGTGCTTCATCGTGCGGGCCACGGCGCCGACCAACGCGCCCTACAACGCGCAGTACGCCCAGACCCTGGCCGCCAGCTTCAGCTATGCCAACAGCGCGCTGAGCTGGAGCGGCAGCCGCCAGGACCTGACCTTCGTCGGCAATGCCAGCGACGCCGGACTGGTGCTGATCAAGAGCGTCGACAAGGCCACGGCGCAGCCCGGTGAAACACTGGTGTATGTGATCCGCTACGAGAACCGCAGCTCCGGCGTGCTGGGCAACCTGAAGCTGTACGACGCCACCCCCGCCTACACCGTCTTCGCGGCGGCCAGTTGCGGCACGGTGCCCAGCGGCATCAGCAATTGCCAGGTGACGGCCCAGCCTGCCGTCGGTGCCCGTGGTGCGGTGAACTGGACGCTGACCGGCAGCTTGTCGCCAGGGCTGTTCGGCACCGTGACCTACAGCGTAGTCGTGCAGTAGGCGGCTCCATCATGCTGCCGGCCTGCACGACAGCAGCCCGCGCGAAACGCATGCCCCGAAAACAGGAAAGGGTGGCCGAGGCCACCCTTTCCGGGACATCCATGAAACGCCTCAGGCGTGCGCGCTGCGTCCTGCGGTAGCGCGCGTGCGGCGGGCCGGCTTGCGGCGCACGGCCCCCGGGTCGAACTCGCCATCCAGTTCCTTCAACGCGTCCTTGCGGGCCTTCAGTGCCATCTTGAAGGCGCCGTCCTCACCGTACTTCTTCACGGAGAACTTGACGCGCTTGCGACGGCCATCCGGCAGCGGCCAGGAGGCCACCCAGAACCAGCGTTGCTTGTCCTCGGGCAGGTCACGGGTTTCCGATGCGCAGTAGCGGCACACGCCCACCACGCCGGAACGGTTGTTCTTCTTCACGATGTTCGAGTACTCGCGCATCGAGAAGGGCGGATTCTTGTTGATGATCTCGTCACGGAAGGACTTGGCCGCGACGAACGACTTCTGCTTGCCTCCGTAAACCCCGTCGGAAAAATGCTTCCGGTGAATCACCCCGCGACGCTGAATCGTGACCAGCCACCCGTGGGTGCGGCTCACTTCATTGTCTACTCGGCTGATTCCATAAACACTGCCTCGGCTCACGACAGTCCTCCTGCGACATTAGGTTGAGGGCGGCGATAGAGCAGTTTTCGACCGGAATTCACAAAACTTTAGGCTTCGTACCAAAGGCGGTCGGGCGGCATGCACCTTTCGGCATAGGGGCCACCCCTCATCCGGCCTGCCTTGCAAGGGGCCGTCCCCCCGTCTGGCGCTCAAGCTTCCGGCAATCCGGACGGTATTGCCTGCAAGACCTTGGCTTCCACGAAGGTCAGCAGGAGAAACGCATGAAGATCACCGAATCGGCGCTGCAGACTGCCAGCAGTGCCTTGCAATACCAGCGCCGCCAGCAGCGGGAAGCGCTGGAAATCGAAGTCCGCCTGCCCGAACCGGCAGAACAGGTGCGCCTGTCGGACGCCGCCCTGAGCGCCAGTGGCAGTTCGGCCGTGGGCGCCACCGACGAATCCGGCGAGACCATGGACCCACGCCTGGAGATGCTGATCCGCATCGTCGAGGCACTGACCGGCCGCAAGGTCCGGTTCTACGGCGAATCACCCGAGGAGGCCGGCAAGGCCGTGGAGACCAGCGTCTCCGGCAAGGCAGACGCCCCCGCACCGGCTGAGCGTGCGCGCCCGCCCGCAGCGGAGATCACCGTGCGCTACGACTACCACGAGGTGCGCGAGGAGGCGGAGATCGCCAGCTACAGCGCGCGCGGCCAGGTGACGACGGCCGACGGTCGCCGTATCGACTTCGCGCTCGACCTGGAGATGGCCCGTTACGAACGCGAGGAAAGCAGCATCTCGGTGGAGATCGGCACGCCCCGCAAGAAAGACCCGCTGGTACTGAACCTGACCAGCGACCGGGTGCGCCTGGAAGCCGGCCGTTTCGACTTCGACCTCGACGCCGATGGCGAAACCGACTCCATCGCGCGCCTCGGCAGCGGCAGCGCCTTCCTGGCGCTGGACCGCAACGCCAACGGCCAGGTGGACAACGGCCGCGAACTGTTCGGCGCCCTGAGCGGCGACGGCTTCGCCGACCTGGCAGCGCTGGATGACGATGGCAACGGCTGGATCGACGAGAGCGACGCCGCCTTTACGCAGTTGCGCCTGTGGCGCGCCGGCGAGCAGATGGTGTCACTCGCCGAGGCCGGCGTCGGCGCCATCGCGCTGGACCGCCGCGCCACGCCCTTCACGCTGAAGGACAGCAACGGCGCCATCGCCGGCGAAGTGCGCACCACCGGCGTCTTCCTAAACGAAGACGGCAGCGTGGGCACAGTGCAGCAGATCGATCTGGTGGTGTAGCGGGACAGTGGTGGGTTGCTTCGCGAACCCACCCTACGAAGAAGCCCACAACTCAACACGCTTGAGCTCAGATTGGCGCGAAAATCGTAGCGAGCGGGCCGAGGTTGGAACGAGGAGCGGAGACGTACGAACAGTACGTTGAGCACCGGAGTTCCAAGATCGGTTCGCGCAGTAGATTTGCGCGCAAAGCTCAGGAGTCGAGGAGTTGGAGTTCCATGCCGAACGCGGTGATGTTCGCCGCCCTCGCCGCCGTCGCCCCGCCCTTGGACAAGGCGGTTTCGGTTTGCGCCAGCCGCCGGACCAGTGAGGTCACCAGCCGCTTCTGGAAGTGCTCCGAGCATTCTTCCGAAGCCAGCGCCAGCGCCGCGGGCGAAACTTCCAGGTAACGCACCGGGCTCAGGCTCACCACGGTGGCGTGCTGTTTGTGGTCCACCTGGTCCATGTAGGCCGACTCGCCGAAGGTGTCGCCCGGACCCAGGATGACCACCTGCCGGCCACCGATGGACACCTCGACCTGGCCCTCCAGGATGATGCCGAAGCGCTGGTCGGTACCGCCCTCCTTCACCAGCTGGGTCAGCGGCTCGACGACGCGCCACTGCGAGAAGCGCACCACTTCCCAGATCTCGATGTCCTCGAACTCGGTGAAGAACTGCAGCTTGCGGATCTGGCCGAAGCGCGAGCTGTCGGGCACGCGCTCGTTCTCGTCATAGATCTTGAACTGGACCGAGGTGATGTCCTTGGCGAACTCGGCGCCGTTCTTGTAGCGGGAGTAGAGGTCCTTTTCCAGCGCCTTGCGGATCACCACGTCCATCGCTTCCGGCACGTCCGGGTTCAGCTGCGAGGCCGACGGCGGGTCGGTGTTGATGATCTTGTACACCAGCTGCGCCGGGTTCTTGGCGCGGAACGGCAGGCGCCCGGTCAGCATGTGGAACAGCACCACGCCCAGCGAATACAGGTCGGTCTTCTGGTTGAGCGGGTAGCTCTTGATCTGCTCGGGCGACATGTAGGCCGGCGAGCCCACCCCCATGATGAAGGTGGAGTCCATGTCGCTTTTCTTGTGGACGTTCATCGCGAGGCCGAAGTCCGTGATCTTCACGTTGTCGTTCTCGTCGATCAGGATATTGGCCGGCTTGATGTCGCGGTGGACGATGCCCTGGCGGTAGGCGTGGTCCAGCGCCATGGCCACCTTGAAGACGATGCTGGCGCTGCGATGCACGGGCAGCAGCTTCTCGTAGCTGCAGAAATCCTCCAGCGTCTTGCCGGGGAAATACTCCATGACGATGTAGGACTCTTCCTCGCCGATCACCGCCTCGAAGATCTTGATGATGTTCGGGTGCTCGAGCTTGCGCGCCACCGACTCCTCGGCCCGCAACAGCTTGAGCAGGCGGCGGTTCCACTTGGCTTCGTCCTTGCTGCGGTCGCGGAAGGAGATGTGCTTGAGCGCCACCGGCTCGGGATAGAACGGATTCTCCGCGAGGTAGACGGTTGCGGTCGCGCCGCGGCCGATCTCGCGGATGATCTTGTACTTGCCTATGCGCTCTGGTTGGTCGGGCATGTTCCGCGGAGGGCAAACAATGGGGCGGGAAATATGGCAAACAATGTGTCCAGACGATAACCCATCTTAACGCCCGCTGGCGCGGGTTCCGTAGGGATTGCGCGCCGGTGGACTGACAAACGGCGGGATTTTTGCGTAAAGGCTCTTGAAATACATTGCCACGCCCCCAGTTGACCCCGGATTCCCTTGAAAACCGGAGCCTTTCCCCATGCAGGAAAACCCGTCCACCCAGGAAAACTTGGGCACTGCCACCCCGGACACTGAGGCAAGCAATTCCGCCAGCGCCGCGTCCGCACAGGAGGCCGACACCCTGACAAGCCTGGAAGAGCAGATCCGCGCCCTCGAACAGAAGGCCGCCGAACACCACGACGCCTGGCTGCGCGCCAAGGCCGAAGGCGAGAACATCCGCCGCCGCGCTGCAGAAGACGTCATCAAGGCGCAGAAGTTCGCCATCGAGAAGTTCGCCAACGCCCTGCTGCCGGTGAAGGACAGCCTGGAACAGGCGCTGGCCGTCGAGAACGCCACGCTGGAGTCGCTGCGCGAAGGCGCCGACCTGACGCTGAAGAACGTCGTCAAGGCCTTCGAGCAGAGCGGCGTGGAAGAGATCAACCCGGTGGGCGAGAAGTTCGATCCGCACAAGCACCAGGCCATCTCGGCCCTGCCCTCGGACCAGCCCGCCAACACCGTCGTGCAGGTGTTCCAGAAGGGCTACCAGCTCGAAGGCCGCGTGCTGCGCCCTGCCCTGGTGGCGGTGGCACAGCCGGCGTGACGCTCGTCCGGCCGGCTTGAAAACGCCGGCTACGGCCCCATTTGCGAAGCATCAGCGGGATTGAAGGATTTCCGCGAGAAGAATCCCCCGAATCGAATTTGAAAGGACTACGACATGGCAAAGATCATCGGCATCGACCTGGGCACCACCAATAGCTGTATCGCCATCATGGAAGGCGGCAGCCCCAAGGTCGTCGAGAACAGCGAAGGCGCGCGCACCACCCCGTCCATCGTTGCCTACATGGAAGACGGCGAAGTGCTGGTCGGCGCACCGGCCAAGCGCCAGGCCGTCACCAACGCCAAGAACACCCTGTACGCCGTGAAGCGCCTGATCGGTCGCCGCTTCGACGAGAAGGAAGTGCAGAAGGACATCAACATGATGCCCTACACCATCACCAAGGCCGACAACGGTGACGCCTGGGTGGAAGTGCGTGGCAAGAAGATGGCCCCGCCGCAGATTTCCGCCGACGTGCTGCGCAAGATGAAGAAGACCGCCGAAGACTACCTGGGTGAAGAAGTCACCGAGGCGGTCATCACCGTGCCGGCCTACTTCAACGACAGCCAGCGCCAGGCCACCAAGGACGCCGGCCGCATCGCCGGCCTGGACGTCAAGCGCATCATCAACGAGCCGACCGCCGCCGCACTGGCCTTCGGCCTGGACAAGGTGGGCAAGGCCGACCAGAAGATCGCCGTGTTCGACCTCGGCGGCGGCACCTTCGACATCTCGGTGATCGAGATCGCCGACGTCGACGGTGACAAGCAGTTCGAAGTGCTGGCCACCAACGGTGACACCTTCCTGGGTGGCGAGGACTTCGACCAGCGCCTGATCGACTACATCGTCGAGGAGTTCAAGAAGATCAACGGCATCGACCTGTCGAAGGACGCCATCGCCCTGCAACGCATCAAGGCTGCAGCCGAACGCGCCAAGATCGAGCTGTCGTCCTCGCAACAGACCGAGATCAACGAGCCCTACATCACCATGGCCAACGGCGCCCCGGCGCACTTGACCATGAAGATCACCCGCGCCAAGTTCGAGTCGCTGGTGGACGAGCTGATCGAGCGCACCATCGAGCCCTGCCGCAAGGCCCTGAAGGACGCCGGCCTGAAGGTCTCGGACATCGACGACGTGATCCTCGTCGGCGGCCAGACCCGCATGCCCAAGGTGCAGGAGAAGGTGAAGGAGTTCTTCGGCAAGGAAGCCCGCAAGGACGTGAACCCGGACGAAGCCGTCGCGGTTGGCGCAGCCATCCAGGGCGGCGTGCTGAAGGGCGACGTGAAGGACGTGCTGCTGCTGGACGTGTCGCCGCTGTCGCTGGGTATCGAAACCCTCGGTGGCGTCATGACCCCGATGATCAAGCGCAACACCACGATCCCGACCAAGCATGCACAGGTCTTTTCGACGGCCGACGACAACCAGCCCGCGGTGACCATCAAGGTCTACCAGGGTGAGCGCGAGATGGCCGCCGGCAACAAGATGCTGGGTGAATTCAACCTGGAAGGTATCGCGCCTGCCCCGCGCGGCATGCCGCAGATCGAGGTCACCTTCGACATCGACGCCAACGGCATCCTGCACGTGAAGGCCGCCGACAAGGCGACCGGCAAGGAGAACAAGATCACCATCAAGGCGAACTCGGGTCTCTCCGAAGACGAAGTGCAACGCATGGTGCGCGACGCCGAGGCGAACGCCGAGGAAGACAAGCGCCTGCACGAGCTGGTCGACGCCCGCAACCAGGCGGACGCGCTGATCCACACCACGAAGAAGGCGCTCTCCGAGCACGGCGACAAGGTCAGCGAGGAAGAGAAGGGCAAGATTGAAGCCGCGTTGAAGGATGCCGAGGAAGCCATCAAGGGCAACGACAAGGCCGACATCGAAGCCAAGGCACAGGCCCTGGCACTGGCCAGCCAGAAGCTGGGCGAAGCGATGTACGCGCAGCAGGCCGCCGCAGGCGGTGACGCAGCGGCCGCCGGTGCTGGCGCCGACGCGAAGCCGGGCGATGACAACATCGTGGATGCCGAGTTCACCGAAGTGAATGACAAGAAGTGAAACGTGAAAGGTGACAAGTGAAACGGGGACATCGCGACCTGCGCGTGTGGCAAGAATCCATCGTGCTGGTGGAGTTGATCTACCGTTTCACTGAAGCCTTTCCGAAGTCAGAACAATTCGGGCTAATCAGCCAGATGAAGCGGGCATCGGTATCGGTGCCCGCAAACATTTCTGAAGGCTGCGCCCGCAACGGCACCAAAGAACTACTGCACTTCCTGAGTATTGCGTCCGGGTCACTTTCAGAACTGGATACCTTGGTGGAAATATCGATAAGACTGGGGTTGGGAAATAACACGGAGTCGATAAAGCTCAAGATCGACGAAGTATCTGCCCTGCTGCTGGCGTTAGCGAAAAGCCTGCGGCAACGGGCGACGTCCTGACGTTTCACATTTCACATTTCACTTTTCACCCCTATGGCCAAGCGGGATTACTACGAAGTGCTGGGCGTCAATCGCGACGCCAGCGACGATGACATCAAGAAGGCCTATCGCAAGCTCGCGATGAAGTTCCACCCGGACCGCAATCCGGACAGCAAGGAAGCCGAGGACAAATTCAAGGAGGTCAAGGAGGCCTACGAGATGCTGTCCGACGACCAGAAGCGCGCGGCCTACGACCGCTATGGTCACGCCGGCGTCGACCCGAACGCGGGCGGTCACGGCGGCCCGGGCGGCGCGGATTTCGGCGATTTCGCCGGCGCTTTCGGCGGCATCTTCGACGAGATCTTCGGTGGCCGCGCTGGTGGCGGCGGAGGTGGCGGGCAGCGCGTCTACCGCGGTGCCGACCTGCGCTACAACATGGAAATCTCGCTCGAAGAAGCGGCGCGCGGCGTCGAGAAGACCATCCGCATCCCGGTCATGGAGGAATGCGAGACCTGCCACGGCAGCGGCGCCAAGCCCGGCACCCAGCCGAAGACCTGCGGCACCTGCGGCGGTCGCGGCCAGGTGCGCATCCAGCAAGGCTTCTTCTCGATCCAGCAGACCTGTCCGAAGTGCCAGGGCTCGGGCCACATCATCAGCGACCCCTGCGGCACCTGCCACGGCGCCGGCCGTACCAAGAAGCAGAAGACGCTGGAAGTGAAGATCCCCGCCGGCATCGACGACGGCATGCGCCTGCGCCACGCCGGTTTCGGCGAGGCGGGGGTGAACGGCGGGCCTGCGGGCGACCTGTTCGTCGAGATCCACATCAAGCAGCACGCGGTGTTCCAGCGCGACAACGACGACCTGCATTGCGAGATGCCGATCGGCTTCGCCACTGCGGCGCTGGGCGGCGAGGTGCAGATCCCGACGCTGGACGGCATGGCGGCCATCAAGATTCCGGCCGAGACGCAGAGCGGCAAGGTGTTCCGCCTGCGTGGCAAGGGCATCAAGAACGTGCGCTCCGGCCACTTCGGCGACCTGCACTGCCACGTCGTCGTGGAGACGCCGGTCAACCTCACGTCGCGACAGAAGGAGCTGCTGCGCGAATTCGAGGAGATCGGCCGCGGCGAAGGCTCGCAGAACCCGCGCGAAAAATCCTGGATGGACAAGGTGCGGGATTTTTTCGATTGATCGTCTTCGGTTGATCGCCGTCAGGGCGCCGCCGACCCGCCATACCGCTTATGGCGCGGCCGCAATCTGGCGGCCACACGCAGGCGCTAGAATCATCCTCTCGGGCCGTCCATCGTCGGACGGCCCGTTTCTTTTCCGCATCACCCGCGCAGCATGAACCCTCCGTTGTCCGAAGCCCGCGAGCGGGCCCTCCTCATCATCCTGATGCTGGTCCAGCTCACCGTCATCGTGGATTTCATGATCATGATGCCGCTGTCCTCCATCCTGATGGGCGAGCTGCGCATCGACACCACGGCCTTCGGCCTGCTGGTCTCGGCCTACTCGTTCGCTGCCGGCGCGTCCTCGTTGCTGGCCGCGTCGCTGGCGGACCGCTTCGACCGGCGCACCGCGCTGCTTGCCACCTACGTCGGCCTCACGGTCGCGACGCTGGGCTGTGCACTGGCGCAGGGCTACCATATGATGCTGGTGGCCCGCGCGGTGGCGGGCCTGTTCGGCGGCGTGCTGGGCTCGATCACCCTTTCCATCGTCGGCGACGTGATTCCGCCGGCACGGCGCGGCCGCGCGATGGGCCTGGTGATGCTGGGCTTCTCGCTGGCGACGGTAGCCGGCGTCCCGCTCGGGCTGATCGTCGCCAATCACCTGGGCTGGCGCGCTCCGTTCGTGGTGCTCGCGGTGCTCTGCGCGCTCGTATGGGTCGTGGCCGCGCGCGTGGTGCCGCATGTGCGCGGACATCTGTCGGCCGCGCCGACCGGCTTCTTCGCGAGCTACGCCGAGTTGCTGCGCGAGCGCAACCACCTGTGGTCCCTGGCCATGTCCGCGACGGTGATGTTCAGCGGCTTCCTGATCATTCCGTACATCGCGCCGTCGATGGTCGCCAACATCGGGCTGGCGCCCGTCGACCTCATCTGGATCTACCTCGCCGGGGGGGCGGCCACGCTGGTGACCCGGCCATGGATCGGCCAGCAGACCGACCGCCATCGTCACGCGCATGTGCTGTCGCTGCTGGCGCTCGCCAGCCTGCTGCCGATCAACATCGTGGCGAACACCCTGCAGCTGGGCCTGCCGTGGCAGATCGCCATCTCGGTGCTGTTCTTCGTGCTGGTGTCCGGCCGCTTCATCCCGGCCTCCGCACTGGCCACCGGTGCGACACGCCCGGCCTTGCGTGGCCGTCTGATGGCTGCCACGTCGGCCGCGCAGAACCTCGCCTCGGGATCGGCCGCCCTCGTGGCCGGCGCGATGATGAGCAGCGGCCCGCAGGGCGAGCTGATCGGCTTCCCCGTGGTCGGCCTGCTGAGCACTGCCGGCACCATGCTGGCGATCTGGCTGGCGTACCGCGTACGTGCCGTGTCGTGAACGCCGCCTGAAGCCGTGCCGGGGCCGGCATCGGTCGTGCCGCATGGCCGCAAACCGCCAGTAGCCATTCCCACAAATCCTGCGTATAACTAACGGGAAAGTTCGTCCCAACACGAATGACAAAGCATTGACGAAGTTCGCCGCGCCCCGAGGCACGACCGCAGCCTGAACAGGCGGAGATGCAAAGGGCATCAGTTTTCTGAACGCGCGCCTGACATGACGCCGGCAACCCGGCGGCAGACGCGCCCACGGAATGCAGGAGTCGCCAATGGGCCCGGGTTCTTCCGCTTTCTCACGCTTGCCGACCACACACGCCTGGTGGCCTGGCGTGTTCCGCCAGCTGTTCGCCATCCTGGCAATCTGCGTCGGCTGCAGTGCCTACGCCCAGCAAACCGGCAACCCACCGGCAAGCAGTTCCCCGACGTTCTCCGATGCCCAGCTCGACCAGATGCTGGCGCCGATCGCCCTCTACCCGGATGCGCTGCTGTCGCAGGTCCTGATGGCCTCGACCTACCCCGCCGACGTGAAGGCCGCGGTCGAATGGTCCAAGGCGCATCCCGACGACAAGGGTGACGCCGCCGTGAAGAAGGTGGAAAACGAATCCTGGGAACCGTCGGTGCAGTCGCTGGTGGCCTTTCCGCAAGTCCTGTCGATGATGGGCGCCAAGCCCGACGACGTGCAGAACCTGGGCGACGCCTTCCTGGCCGATCCGGGCCGCGTCATGGACCGCGTGCAGTTCCTGCGCAAGAAGGCGGAGGAAGCCGGCAACCTGAAATCGAACGAACACCAGAAAGTCTCCACGCAGACCGAGGGCAGCAATCAGGTCATCGTCGTCGAACCCGCCCAGCCGCAAAGCGTGTACGTGCCGGTGTACCAGCCCACCGTGGTGTACGGCTCGTGGTGGTGGCCCAGCTACCCGCCGTATTACTGGCCGCCACCCCCCTACTACTACCCCACCGGCGGCTTCGTCGCCGGCATGGTGTGGGGGGCCGCCATCGTCGGCATCAGCAACGGCCTGTGGGGTGGCTTCAACTGGGGCCATGGCGACGTGAACATCAACGTCAACAAGTTCAACAACATCAACGTCAACAAGAAGCTGGACATCGGCAACACCGGCTTCAAGCACAACCCGGAGCGTCGCGGCAACGTGCCGTATCGCGACCAGCGCAGCCGGGAGCAGTTCGGCAACAAGGGCCCGGCCGGTCGTGACAGCCGCGAGGCCTATCGCGGCAAGGATGGCCGCGACGACCAGCGTGCCCGCGCCAACGACGCCCTGCAGCAACGCGGCTTCGAACCGGCCGCCACGCGCGACCATCCGCGTGATGCCAGCCGGGACCGCGCCGGCGAACGGCCTGGTGCGTCCGACCGCGCAGCAGGTGGCGGTGACCGCCTCGGCGGGGGTGGCGACCGCTTCGACTCGGGCCGTGGCGACTCGGGTGGTTTCGACCGCGGCTCGGGCGGCTCCCGCGACAACGCGCTATCGCATATCGGCGACCACAATTCCCGCGCGGCTTCCGACCGCGGACAGGCCGCACGCAATTCGATGTCACAGCACGGCGGTGGCGGCTTCGGCGGCGCTCACGGCGGCGGGGGTGCTCGCAGCGGTGGCTTCGGCGGAGGTGGCGCGCGCGGCGGTGGTGGTGGCGGACGCAGGCGTTGAGGGAGATGACGATGAAGCATCCGGTTTGCATGCAGCGGCTGCTGGTCGCCGCTCTGTCCATGCTGTGCGCGCTGACCAGCGCACAGGCCCTGGCACAAGCCAGCTACCCCAGCCCCGAGGCGGCCACCGACGCGCTGGTTGGCGCATTGGCCACCCACGATGATGCGGCGTTGGGACACGTCCTCGGCAAGGACTGGCAGCGCCTGTTGCCCACGCCCAGCCGTGGCGGCACCGCCCGCACACTCTTCCTCGAGAAAGCCGCGCAGTCGCGCAAGGTCGTGCAGGCCGAGGGCCGCGGCACCGTCGTCGTCGGGCGTGACGAATGGGCCCTGCCCATCCCGCTGGTCCGCGCCGGAGACGGCTGGCGCTTCGACCCTGTCGCCGCCCGCAAGGAAATTGCCACCCGCCGCATCGGCGCCAACGAACTGGCCGCGATGCAGGCCTCGCTGGCCTATGTCGACGCCCAGCTCGAGTACGCCGCGCAGGATCGCAACGGCGACGGCGTGCTGGAGTACGCACGCAAGCTGCTGAGCACGCCGGGCAAGCGCGACGGCCTGATCTGGGCCGCCGCCCAAGGCAACGACAGCCCGCTCGGGGAGGCATTCCTGCCGCGGCAACAAGGCGCCGGCTACCACGGCTATCGATTCAGGATCCTGGAAGCCCAGGGTGCGGCCGCCCCGGGCGGAGCCCGCAGCTACCTCATCGGCAAGCGTCTGCTCAGCGGCTTCGCACTGGTCGCCTGGCCGGTGCAGTACGGCGTCACCGGCGTGATGAGCTTCATCGTGAACCAGGACGGCGTGGTGTACGAGCGCGACCTCGGCCCGTCGACCGGACGCGTCGCCACGGCGATGACCCGCTTCGATCCCGACAAGTCCTGGCAGCGCATCGAACCCTGACCCTGGCCCCCGGGCCGCGACACGCGGCACGGAAGCCGCGCGGCTGAGCGACCGGCCGCCATGCAGGCCGATGACACCTGCGTGCCCGTGCTGGCGAGGGAAGTCCCACTGCGTCCGCACGCGACGCTGTGCTAGCGTGTAGCGTCTCCGCGGCACAGGAAAACCCATGTTCGACGCCCTCATCACCGGCACCGGCGTGCATTCGCCCGCCGAACGCATCACCAACGAAGAGCTGGTGGTCGCCTTCAACGACTACGTGGCGCGCCACAACGCCGCCCACGCAGACGCCATCGCCGGTGGTACGGTCACGGCCCTGCAACCGTCCAGCGCCGAGTTCATCGAAAAGGCATCCGGTATCCGCCAGCGCTTCGTTGCCGACAAGAGCGGCCTGTTGGACCCCGCGAGGATGTTTCCGCGCATCGCCGCGCGCGCGGACGACGCGCTGTCACTGCAGGCCGAATTCGCAGTTGCCGCCGCCCGGCAGGCCCTGGCACAGGCCGGCCGCGAAGGCAGCGAGGTGGACGCCGTGCTGTGCGCCTGCTCCGCCCACCAGCGGATGTACCCGGCGATGGCGGTGGAAATCCAGCACGCGCTGGGCGCCGGCGGCCATGCCTTCGACATGAACGTGGCCTGCTCCTCCGCCACCTTCGCGCTGGAGTACGCGACCAACGCGGTGCGCGCGGGCAGCGCGCGCTGCGTGCTGATCGTCAATCCCGAGATCACCTCCCCCCACCTGGAATGGCGCGACCGCGACTGCCATTTCATCTTCGGCGACGTCGCCACCGCGATCCTGGTCGAACGCGACGAAGGCCAAGCCAGCGGCTGGCAGGTACTCGGCACGAAGCTCGCCACCCAGTTCTCGAACAACATCCGCAACAACTTCGGTTTCCTGAACCGCAGCGAGGACGGCGACCCCGCCGCGCGCGACAAGCTGTTCCGGCAGGAAGGCCGCAAGGTCTTCAAGGAAGTGGTGCCGATTGCCGCCGCGCATATCGAGAACCACCTCGCCAGCCTGGCGCTGCAAGCCGGCGACGTGCGCCGCTTCTGGCTGCACCAGGCCAACATCGGCATGAACCAGTTGATCGGCAAACGCCTGCTGGGCCGGGATGCGACGATGGACGAGTCCCCGGTCATCCTCGACCGCTACGCCAACACTGCCTCCGCCGGCTCGGTCATCGCCTTCCACGAGCATCGCAGCGATCTGGCGGGTGGCGACGTCGGCGTCATCTGCTCCTTCGGGGCCGGTTATTCGGTGGGCAGCGCCGTCCTGAGAAAGAGATAGCCCCCCACGCCATCGGCTCAATTGCGCCGACAACAAAACAAACACAGGTTTTTTTGCGCCGCAACACATAAGGTGCACTAGCGGCGGGATTCGTGCGTCATGCCTTGTGGCGGATCGCCCCCGCCGCGCCATAACCCCTGCAAACCAAGCCATTCCCGCTTCGACCCCACAGAAGACATCTAGGCCTTTAGTAAGAGCACGGCTGCTGCGTACGCACATCGAATCTATATTTTTTTGTTTGTCGTACTTTCTAAGTGCAGACCATTAGCATCCCCTCCGCTTTTCCGTAGCCCCTGACCGGAAGCAGGCATCCCCCAGCCGCAACAGACGGCACGAGCGTCCCGCAGAGAACGCCTCGCCTGCCCCCACCCGGATCCGGTGGCTACAGACGTTCACCAGAGGAGGATGTATGAGACCGAAGTCACTGGTCCGCGGCACGATGCTCGCGGCCCTTCTGCCGTTCCTGGTTGCCTGCGGAGGTGGTAGCGATCCAGCGCCTGCCACTGGCGGCGGCGCCACGGGTTCCAGTTCCAGTTCCGGCGGCGTCGCTGCGTCGAGTTCAAGCTCCTCCGGGGCGGGCTCCTCGAGCTCCTCGTCCTCTTCGTCCTCGTCGGGTGGCGTGACCTTCACCTGCTCCGGAACCGAATGGTTCTGCGAGGACTTCCAGTCTGGCACGTCGGCCAAGTGGACCACGCTGCCCAGCGGTGGCGCCACGTCCATCGGCACCGCCAACGGCACGATCAGCTTCCCGCAGGACGGCACCAACACCTCCTTCCAGTACGACGCCGGCAGCAGCAAGGGGGTCGTGGCGGTCGTGACCGATGCCGCCTTCACCGGCGTGACCGGCCGCGCCACCGCCGACTACTACGTCGAAGCGCGCATCAAGCCGATCAACAATTCCACCACCAACAAGTACATCTGCCTGCTGGGTCGCTACGTCGACCCGAACAACTGGAACGGCGGCTGCCTGAACGTGCAGAACAGCGCCAGTTCCAAGGTGGAGTTCCACAAGGCCACGACGGCTGGCGGCTGGAACCGCACCAAGCAGTTCTCGCCCAACCGCGTGATCCTCAACGACGTCTGGTACAAGCTGCGCCTGGAAATGGTCGGCTCCAGCATGACGCTGTACATCGACGACGAACTGGTCGGCACCCAGGTGGATACCAGCAACAGCGCAGCCGGCAAGATCGGCATCTGGCTGGACAACCGTTCCTTCGCCATCGATGACATCGTGGTGGGAGATGCCACCATCAAGCCGGTGCTGCTGTCGGTCTCGCCGAACACCACCTGGATCGCGGAGGTCGGCGACGCCGATCGCAGCATCGCGGTCACGGCGACCAAGTCCGACACCACGGTGGACACTTATACCGCCGTGTCGAGCAATCCCTCGGTCATCGCCGTCACCAATACGCCGAACGCCACCGGCGGCACCACGGTGCTGAAGGCAGTGGGCGCAGGCTCGGCCACGGTCACCTTCACCAGCGGCTCCAAGGCCTCGCTGACCAAGTCCGTGAGCGCCACCATCTCGCCGGCCTTCGTGATGCCGACGGCGACCTACTCCGGCTTTGCCGGCAAGACGGTTCCCGCCGCAGCCAGCACGGGCGCCTATGTGGACGAGACGCTGGCACTGACCTTCGACAGCCCGCCCACCATCGGCAGCAATGGTTCGGTGCGGATCTTCAAGTCCAGCGACGACAGCCTGGTGGACACCATCAAGCTGACCGGCGAAGCCAACACCATCGGCCCGGCCGTCGGCAACTACTACCGTGGTGTCGCCACCCCGCTGGTGCGCGTGTCCGGCAACAAGCTGCTGGTGCGTCCGCACATGAACAAGCTGGCGTACAACACGCAGTACTACGTGGCAGTGGCCGGCGACGTGGTGACCAACAGCGTGACCCTGAACGGCACGGCCTTCACCGGCGTCGGCAAGACCACCGGCTGGAGCTTCACCACCCGCGCAGCACCGACGGCCGGCCTCGCCACCGTCCTGGTGGATGACGACGGCAGCAGCGCGGATTTCCGCAGCGTGCAGGGTGCGCTCAACTACGTGATGGCCAACGGTGCGCCCGCAACGGCCGCCACCATCAACGTGAACGACGGCACCTACAACGAACTGCTGTACCTGCGCGGTCGCGACAACGTCACGATCCGTGGCCAGAGCCGCAGCGGCACCGTCATCGCGGCGGAGAACTACGACTCGCGCAACACCGGTTCGGGTGCCGGCAGCACGACGGCAACGGTCACCGCCGGCGGTGGTCGTTCGCTGTTCCTGATCGAGGACGCCGACCTGCTGACGCTGGACACCCTGACGATGGAGAACACCCACCTCAAGGTGATCGGTGTGGCCGGCCAGGCCGAGGTGCTGTACTACAACAGTGCAGCCAAGCGCCTGGTCGCCAAGAACGCCAACTTCATCAGCCGGCAGGACACGATCCAGACCAACGGCTTCGCCTGGTTCTACAACACGCTGATCGCCGGTGACGTGGACTTCATCTGGGGCAGCGCCAAGGCTGCACTGTTCGAGAACAGCGAGATCCGCACCCGCGTGGATTCCACCGATGCGCTCAAGGGTGGCTACATCATCCAGGCGCGCGTGGCCTCCGCCAGCGACAAGGGTTACGTGTTCCTCAACAGCTCGCTGACCCGCGAGCCGGCGGTGCCGGACGGCGCCACCGTGCTGGGCCGCAGCGCCGGCAACGGCAGCTTCGACAACGTCACCTACGTGAACGTGAAGATGGATGCCCACATCGCCGCCGCCGGCTGGCAACCCACCAGCCCGGTGCCCAACCCGGGTACGGCAACCGCCACGAGCGGCTGGAAGGAGTACGGCAGCACCAAGCTGGACAACTCCCCGCTCGACATCAGCGGTCGCTCCACCGTGGCACGTACGCTGAACACGGGGGAAGCCACGGCGTTCGACACGCGCGCAGCGGTGTTCTCGGCCTTCAATTCAGGCGCGGGCTGGAATCCCACGCCCTGAGCGACTGTCCGGCAGCCAGCTTCGCGCTGCGTGCGCGAAGCAAGGTGTAACAAACGAAACGGGGTGGCTGCTGCCACCCCGTTTTCTTTGGTGCCGACGCCTCAGCCCCGCCGCGCCTCGTTTGCACCCGCATCCCGCCAGGCAGCCTGACGGCTCCTGATCGCCAGATTCCCGGTTTTCGGGGTGCCCCTGCGGTCGATCCGTATCAAGCCGGCCAGCGCCCGGCCGATAGCCGCGGTATCGAGTCCACTGGAATGCCGCAGGGCAGGTCGCCCCCGGCATTGATGCCGTCATGATCGTCGCCCCCAGCCATTCTCCGCACAAGCAGGCAAGCGCGTGGATCGCGCTCGGCCTGTGGCTGCTCGCGTCGCTGGGCGCCCTGCTCTATTTCGAGTTCGACGCCCTGCGCGCCGGCATCCTTTGCATCGGCGGTTGAAGCCGCCCCGTCGCATCCAACCTTCAGCGAGGTAACCGCCATGTCCGCCCAGAACGATGCCCTGCAATCCTTCCGCGCCCGCGCCGATCGCTTGCTTGCCAACGTGCTGATCGCCCACCTGCTGGTCTGCCTGGGCGTCGCGGCCTATACCGGCGAGTGGCTGCCCGCGCTGCTGGTGGGCTTGCCCGCCGCGCTGCTGCCATTCGCGCTGTCGCGCAGCCTGCCGGGACAACTGGTGTCGCGCATCGCCGTGGCCTGCGCCTTCATGATCTTCTCGGCGCTCCTCATCCACCAGTCGCATGGCATGCTGGAGGCGCACTTCGGCATCTTCGTGTTGCTGGCTTTCCTGCTGCTGTACTGCGACTGGCGCCCGTTGCTCGCCGCCGCCGCGGTGATCGCCGTGCATCACCTCGGCTTCCATTTCCTGCAGGCCGGCGGTGCCGGCGTGTATGTGTTTCCGCAGACGGGCAGCCTCAACATCGTGCTGGTCCACGCGCTGTACGTGGTGCTGGAAACCGCGCTGCTGTGCTTCATGGCCGCCATGCTGCGGCAGATGGTGCTGGATGGCGCCGAGGTGTCGCGCTTCGCGGAACGGGTGGCCGAAGGCCGGCTGGACTACCCCTTCGCAGCGGAGCGCGTCGCGGCCAGCCCGGTCATCGCGGCGGTGAGCCGGATGCAGACGCAACTCGGCGATTCGATCGCTGCCGTGCGCCAGGGCGCGGACAGCCTCGCGCAACTGGTTGCACGCCTCAACCGCACGGCGGACGGCATCGCCCACGGCGCCTCGGAACAAAGCAGTTCCACCGCCTCCATGGCCAGCGCCGTGCAGGAGATGACCACCTCCATCGCGCACATCAGCGACAGCGCGCAGAACGCGCACGAACTGGCCGAGGGCTCGCACCGCTCCGCCATGACCGGCAGCGAGGTCGTCCGTGCCGCGGTCCAGGAAATGGCCGGCATCGCGGACACCATCAGCCAGGCCTCGCATCGCGTGGAAGAACTCGGCGAGAAGTCGGAGCGCGCCGCGCAGATCGTGAACATCATCAAGGAGATCGCCGACCAGACCAACCTGCTGGCGCTCAACGCCGCCATCGAGGCCGCGCGCGCCGGCGAAACCGGCCGCGGCTTCGCGGTGGTGGCCGACGAGGTGCGCAAGCTGGCCGAGCGCACCACCAGCGCCACCAGCGAGATCGGCGTGATGATGGCCGACATGCGCAGCGCCAAGGAATCGGTGCTGAGCACCATCAGCGACGCCGTGTCGCGCGTCGAGCAAGGCGTGGCGCATGCCGGTAGCGCCGGCGAATCCATCGACGCCATCACCACCCAGGCGAACAGGGTGGGCGGCGTGGTGGAAGACATCTCCCAGGCGCTGCACGAGCAGTCCACCGCGGCCGAGGAGATTGCCCGCCACGTCGAGCAGATCGCCCGCATGGCCGATGAGACTTCGGCGACGACGCGCGAGATCGCGCAGGAGGCCGAGGGCGTGGACCAGATCGCCCGCGAGCTGAAGGAGTCGCTGGGCCGCTTCCAGCTCTAGGGGCCATTCACAGTAGCGCGCCGGTCGCCAAGCCCGGAGGGTTGGGCTGCACGGCCCCCGCTACCTTGTTGCGCAGCTCGACGAGATGGCCCGCTATTGCCTTCACCGCGCGTAGCGTAGCGCGAGCCATATAGCCCGACGCGATCCGCCACGCTACTGTGAGCGGGCTATGGCGAGCTGCCTGCGGTCGTCGCCAGCGACGACCGCAGCACGCATCAGCCAATCAACCGCCGCGACGGCCCGTCTTCGGCGGACCACCAAAAGGCTTGCCGTCGGATTTGCCGCCGAACTTGCGGCCATCCTGCTTCGGCCCGGACTTGAAGGGTGGCTTCGTACCCTGCTCGTCACGATACGGCGGCTTCGCTGGCGCATTGCCACGTGAGAAGTCCTGTTCCCCACTGCCACCGGCCGCCTTGAAGCTGCGCTTGGGCGGTGCATCGCCGGCTTCGGTGCGGGGCAGGTAAGCCGGTTTGCCGGGATTGGAAGGGTCCGCCTTGGCGCGCTTGTCCCAGTTGCTGGCAGGGCGCGGCGCGGGGTCACGCTTCTGGTCACGGGCTCCTGTCTGGTCACGGGCTCCTGTCTGGTCACGGGCGTCCTTTTCCCACGGCTTGGGTGGGCGTGCTTCGCGATTGTCTTCGCGCGTATCGCGGTGGAAGCCTCCTGCGTCCGGCTTGCGTGACGCCGGTGCCGCGCTCTTGTCCCAAGCCTTCTTCTCCCAGGGTTTCTTGTCCCATGGCTTGGTCGCGGTCGGCCGTGCGCCGTCTTCCCTCCAGCTGCCACGCGGCTCCGCCCCATCGTCCTTGCCCGCATAGGACTTCTTCTCGTACGGCTTCTTCTCGTACGGCTTCTTGTCGTAGGGCTTTCTCTCGAAGGAGCCTTTCTCAAAGGGCTTCTTTTCGAAAGGCTTCTTCTCGAAGCGCGGTTCGCCACGCTCCGCACGGAAGTCGCGCGGTGCAGGACGGCCACCCTCGCCGGCCTCCGCGACGCGGATGTTGATCGGCAGCTGGCGCACGCGGGTGCGCTTCAGGAAGTTGAGAAGGTCATCCGGCAGTTCCGGCAGCTCGACAGTGCTGTAGTCGTCGAACAGGTTGATCTGTCCGATCTGACGGCCTTCGATGCCACCTTCATTGGCAATCGCACCGACGATTTCCTTCGGTGTCACGCCCTGGTTGCGGCCGACCTCGATGCGGTAGCGCTGCATGTTGCCGGAGGCGAAATCGCGCCGCTTGGCCAGGATCTCGTCGCGGTTCTCGCGACGCGTCCTGTCGTTGTCGGGCCGCTCGAAAGGCGCGTGCGCCTGCGGGCGTTCCTCGCGCGGCGGGCGCTGGTACTCGCTGCGCTCGCTCTCATGCGAGCGTTCAAAAGTCCGGCGTTCGCGCGGTGCATCACGCGTGCTGTCCCGGCCACCATCGCGGCCACCGTCCCGTTGCTGCACCGGTGCCGTCGCCACGTCCCAGCCCGAGCCGGTCTCGTCGATCTGCAGCGGGCGTTCCCGCTGCAGCAGGTAGGCGAGCGCAGCGGCGATCTCGTGGGTGTCCAGCTCCTGCTCTACCGCGAGCTGGCTCACCACGTCCTCGAAGAAGGACAGGTCGCGGTCTTCTTCCGCCAGTGCCTCCACCACCTGCTGCTTGAACTGCGCCACGCGACGGTCGGCCACCGCCTCGCGCGTCGGCAATGCAATCTGGGTGATCGGCTGGCGGGTCGCACGCTCGATGGCGCGCAGCATGCCGGTTTCGCGCGGGGCGACGAAGAGGATCGCGCTGCCCTGGCGACCCGCGCGGCCAGTGCGGCCGATGCGGTGCACGTAGGCTTCGGTGTCGTAGGGAATGTCGTAGTTGATGACATGCGACACGCGCGGCACGTCGATACCGCGCGCGGCCACGTCGGTGGCCACCACGATGTCCAGCGCGCCGCTCTTCAACTGCTCGATGACGCGCTCGCGCAGGCCCTGGGTCATGTCGCCGTTCAACGCCGCAGCCGCGTAGCCGCGGGCCTCCAGCTTGTCGGCGAGTTCCACCGTCGCGGTCTTGGTGCGCACGAAGACGATCGCCGCGTCGAAATCCTCTTCCACTTCGAGGATGCGGGTCAGTGCGTCCAGCTTGTTCACCCCGCGCACCGGCCAGTAGCGCTGGCTGATGGTGGACACGGTGGTGGTGGCCGCGGCGATCTTCACTTCCTTCGGCTCGCGCAGGTACTGGTGCGCCACGCGGCGGATCGGCGAGGGCATGGTGGCGGAGAACAGCGCGGTCTGCCGCGTCGCGGGTGTGTGCTGGAGGATCCATTCCACGTCGTCGATGAAGCCCATGCGCAGCATCTCGTCCGCCTCGTCCAGCACCAGCGCGCGCAGGTCGTCCAGCTTCAGGCTGCCACGCTCGATGTGGTCCATGATGCGGCCCGGGGTACCGACGATGACCTGCGCGCCGCGCGACAGCGCACGCAACTGCACCACCATGCTCTGCCCGCCGTACACGGGAATGACGTGGAAATCCTGCACGTAGCGCGCGTAGCGCTGGAAGGCCTCGGCGACCTGGATGGCCAGTTCGCGGGTCGGCGTCAGCACCAGCACCTGCGGCGTGCGCACGCCGGGCTCCAGGCGGTTGAGCAGTGGCAGGGCGAAGGCCGCCGTCTTGCCGGTGCCGGTCTGCGCCTCGCCCAGGATGTCGTGGCCGGCCAGCAAGTGGGGAATGCAGGCCGCCTGGATGGGCGACGGCGTCTCGTAGCCAACCTCGGCCAGCGCCTGCAGCAGCGGCGTGGACAGGGCAAGCTCGGCAAAGCTGGCGGGGGTATCGGACATGGCGTGTGCTACCTGGAAGATGAAACAGGATCCGGGGCCGGGCCGTCACGGGGGCGGACGGGGCAATCGACCGGAGACGCGACCGGGCAGTCCGGTCGGGCGCAGCCTGCTGCGCCGTTTCGCTAAGGGAAGTCGCGATTATCCCCGAGGCCACGGCTAGCGGCCAGCGATGCGCAGCGCATCCTCCCGCGCCGGCCGATCCGGCAGGTGGTCTGCCCTCCCGCCACCGGCCGCTGTCGCTGTTCCACGTACAGGAACGCGAACGCCCCGACGGCGGGTCGTCCTGTCCCGCAGAAGCGCCGTCCGGCCGGCCTTTCCGTGACATTGTCGGCAAGCACCCATGACATCGGGGCATCCGCCATCAAGCCCGCCACCGCACTGCCGATAGCAGTCGGACGAATCGCCCACCGTGCGCAAAAAAGGGAGCTGCCCATGGCAAGTCACCAGGACACCCAGCAAGCCAAGGCCGGCCTCGCCCGGATCAGCCGCCACATGGAGGCCGTGCAGGCCTACGGCCAATCCTTCCAGGGCCTGCAGACCGGCTGGGACAACCTCACCCTGCTCGGCCAGCTGTCCGGCACCGGCATCGACACCGGCCAGACGCGCCAGGCCTTCCAGCAACTCACCGGCCAGTTGCTGGAGCACCTGGGCCACGAGGTGCTGGACAAGACGGTGCTGGCGATGCGCGCCAAGGCGCAGGTGGCGGTCGACATCATGGTGCGCAATCTCTTCGAGCGCACCGCCGACATCGGCTTCCTGGCCACCGACGAAGACATCCGCGCCTTCCTGTTGCGGGAGCGCGAACTGCGCAGCCACTACGCCGCGCGGCGCGAGCTGCAGGACGACATGGACCTGCTGCGCGCGCGTTTCGGCGAGTACGTCGCCAAGTACTCGGTCTATCACGACATCGTGCTGCTGGACACCGCCGGCCGCGTCCTGCTGCGCCTGGACGACAGCGTGAGCGTGGAGTCCAGCCGGGATGCGCTGGTGGCCGAGGCACTCGGCACGCGCGCTGCATACGTCGAAGCCTTCCGCCACATCGACCTGCTGCCGGCGCACGGGCAGTCGCTGGTGTATGCCTACCGCGTCGAGCAGCCCGGCGAGACGGAGCCGCTGGGCGTGCTGTGCCTGTGCTTCCGCTTCGACGACGAGACGCAACGCATCTTCGCCAACCTGCGCGAACAGGACCACGACCAGGACTGGTCGGTCATCCTGCTGACCGATGCCGACGGCCGCGTCATCGCCAGCTCCGACCATCACCACATCCCCACCGGCGTGCAGCTGGCGCCGGTGCTGGGCGAAGGCTTCCGCGTGCAGCGCTTCGGCCCGCACGAATACCTGGCCGCCAGCGCCACCGCCACCCCCTACCAGGGCTACGGCGGCCCCGGCTGGCATGGACACGTGATGCTGCCGCTGCAACATGCCTTCGAGCGCCGGCGCGGCGAGGCATTGCGGCACATCGACCCGCAGGTGCTGCAGGCGGTGATGCGCAGCCCGGCAATGTTCGGCGAGCGCCTGCGCCAGATCCCGCTGCAGGCCGACGAGATCCAGCGCGCGCTCAACCGCTCCATCTGGAATGGCCATGTACGCATGAGCCGCCAGCAGCAGAACGGGAGCGCCGCGGTGAACAGTTCCTTCGCCAAGGTACTGCTGCAGGAGGTGGGCAACAGCGGCGAGCGCACCAAGGCGCTGTTCGCGGAATCGATCAACGACCTGCACGAGACCGTGGTGTCGGCGGTGCTGCATGACAGCGCCTTCCTGGCGGCACTGGCCATCGACATCATGGATCGCAACCTCTACGAGCGCGCCAACGACTGCCGCTGGTGGGCGCTGACCAGTGCCTTCCGCGAGTTGCTGGCGGCAGGCAGCCCGGATGCGGACAAGCGCCATCGCATCGGCGAGGTGCTCCGCTACGTCAACGGGCTGTACACCGTGTACAGCGATCTCGTCGTGTTCGACACGCAAGGCCGCGTCGTCGCCAGCTCGCACAGCCACCGCGAAGAGGCGCCCGACGAAACCCTGCGCGAGGAATGGGTGCACCGGGTGCTGGCGCTGGAAGATTCGCAGGGCTACGCGGTATCGGACTTCGGCGCCTCGCCGCTGTACGGCGGTGCGCCGACCTATATCTATGGCGCGGCCATCCGCTCGCCCGACGGCAGCCGGGTGGTGGGCGGCGTGGGCATCGTCTTCGATGGCAGCCCGCAGTTCGCCGCGATGCTGCGCGACGCCCTGCCCCGCGACGAGTCCGGTGCGACGCGCCAGGACTGCCTGGCCGCCTTCATCGACGCGCAGGGCCGCGTGCTGTCCACCACCGATGACCGCCTGCAGGTCGGCGCCCGCCTGCCGGCCGACCTGTTGCGGCTTGCCGACGGAACGACCGCCGGCGGCATCGTCGAATGGCAGGGCCGCCTGCATGCCGTCGGCACCCGCCGCTCGGCCGGCTACCGCGAGTACAAGGGCGAAGGCGACGCCTACCGCAACGAAGTGACCGCGCTCGTCATGGTGCCGGTGGGCGACGCGCAGGCAGCCGCCCGCACCGCGCCTGCCGTCAACCGGCCGCAGCTGCATGGCCGCCGCCAGAGCGACGAAGGCGCGTGCATCGAGCTGGCCACCTTCCGGGTCGGCGACAAGTGGTTCGCGCTGAAGCCGGAGGAGATCGTCGAGGCCCTGCCGGCGCGCAAGCTGTCGACGGCGCCGGGTGCGGGGCCCGATTTCGGTGGCTACCTGATGCACGAAGGCACGCCGGTGCCGGTGTTCGACATCCGCCACATCGCCCAGGCCGCCGAGGCCAGCGAGGCCGACGGCGCGCAGCCGCAGGTCATCCTGCTGAACAACGGCCCCGGCAACTGGCTGGGGGTGCTGGCCGACGAACTCGGCCCCATCCCCGAACTGCCCGTCGCGCGCATGAAGCCGGTGCCCGGCATGATTGCCGGTGCCAGTGTCATCAGCGAGGCCATCGTGCCGACCGACGAGGCCGAGCAACTGTTGCCCATCCTGTGCGCAGCCCGCATCGCCCAGCGCATGGGCAGCGCCGAACCGGACCGCAGCAAGCTGCAACTGGTCACCCCGGCCGCGCCCCAGGCGGTACGCCGCTAAGCACTGAAGCCGCCGGGCCACCCTGCCCGCGCACCGAAGCTGTGCAGGCTGCGCAGAAATCAACAGGGTGACGGCGGCAGCCCCGGGGCAGCGGCGCGCTGCGGCTGCCTCCATTGCAAAGCTGCGCAAAGCTCGCGCATGCCGCGCGTACTGACGGGCAGACTGCATGGGGACGGGATGGCGACGGGATAGCGACAAGGACGGAGATACGGCGGTCCGCAGCCGCCCTGCCGGGCAGTCCGACCGGCGCTGCTTATCGCCTCACGCATATGTCGGGGCAGCGGTTTCCGCCATCGCCAGACGGTCCGGTCTGCAGTAGGCTGCAGGCAAGCGTGCCGCCGATGGGCCGGTTCTTGCATCACGGCAATGGGCCACGGCAGTGTGGCAGCAGGGCTTTTTTCGTCCACCGCGAAACTCGATTGCGCAGGCAACGACTAAGCTGGTTGACAGGGAGGTGCCTATGAAACGGGTGGCGCTGTACAGCAAGTCCGGTCGGACCCAGTCGGCTGCGTCCACGCAGACCGTCGCAGCCACACAGGCTGCTGCCCCGCCACCATCGTCCGCCGCAGCCGCCGCGGCGCAATCCCCTCCCCCCCGCCCCAGGCGCTTCGCCCGCCTTCGCAATGCCGCTGGCCGCCATCGCGGCCTGCTGCTGTTCGTCGGCGGCATGGCGGCCGTGCTGGCCGGCCTGCAGATCGACCGCCACTACATCAGTGGTGCACCGCGCGAGATCACCCAGCGCGACATCGACCAGGCAGTGCGCACCAGCCTGGAGAAGAAACCCCTGCCATCCCAGGCCACCAAGGCCGCCATGGCCATCGGCCCCTCCATCGTGCGGGTGCTCGGCCACGGCATGCCGGACGGCGAGGAAGTGAAGTCCAAGGCCGCCAAGCCGCCGCTGACCGATCCGAAGAAGGACGGCAACAAGGCGCGCCCGAAAGGCCAGGCGGAGTCCGAAACCGAGGAGAACACCGCCATCGGCACCGGCGTGGTGATCACCGAACGCGGCGACATCCTGACCAACCTGCACGTGGTGGCCGGCTCCCGGCGCATCACCCTGACCTTCGCCGACGGCACCGAGGCCGGTGCGTACGTGGTAGCGATGGAACCGGAGCATGACCTCGCCGTGCTGCGCGCCACCAAGCTGCCGGACGACCTGCAGCCGGCGACCTTGCGCTCCACGGGCGACCTCGCGCCGGGCGACGAGGTCATCGCGGTCGGCTTCCCCTTCGGCTTCGGCCCCTCGGTGTCCAGCGGCGTGGTGTCCGGCCTCAAGCGGGAATTCCGCTCGCCCAAGGGCGAGAAGCTGCTGACCAACCTCATCCAGTTCGACGCTGCCGCCAACCCCGGCAACTCCGGCGGCCCGCTGGTGACCATGGAAGGCGAAGTGGTCGGCATCGTCACCGCCATCGTGAATCCCAGCGGCGCCCGTGTGTTCGCCGGCGTCGGCTTCGCGGTGCCCATCGAAAACGCGGCGGGCGCCATCGGCGTGCCGCCGTTCTGATCCTGCCGATACTGCATCCCGGTCCCATGTAGCCCGTCTTCCGATCCGTCCCGCCACTTCAAGGACTCACTGAAGGAGATTTCATGACACGCGAAAACCAAGCCGCCGACGTCGCCTCGCTGATGGAACGCATTCTGTATGAAGTGAAGAAGGTGATCGTGGGGCAGGACATCTTCCTGGAACGCGTGCTGGTCGCCATGCTGGCCGGCGGCCACCTGCTGGTGGAAGGCGTGCCCGGCCTGGCCAAGACGCTGACGGTCAAGACGCTGGCCAGCACGCTGCGCGGCAGCCACAAGCGCATCCAGTTCACGCCCGACCTGGTGCCGGCGGACCTGGTCGGCAACCGCATCTACAACCAGAAGACCAGCGAGTTCGCCACCACGCTGGGCCCGGTGTTCGCCAACCTCGTGCTGGCCGACGAAATCAACCGCGCGCCGGCCAAGGTGCAGAGCGCATTACTGGAAGTGATGCAGGAACGCCAGGTGACCATCGCCGGCGAGACGCACAAACTGCCCGCGCCTTTCCTCGTGATGGCGACGCAGAACCCGATCGAGACCGAAGGCACCTACCCGTTGCCGGAAGCGCAGGTCGACCGTTTCATGATGAAGGTGATCGTCGGCTACCCGAGCGAGGAAGAAGAGTTCGTCATCGTCGAGCGCGTGACCAGCACCCTGCCCGGCGTGTCGGAGGTGTGCAGCACGGACGAGCTGGCCGAACTCCAGCGCGAATGCCGCAAGGGCTTCGTGGAACCGGCGCTGATGCAGTACGCGGTGAAGCTCGCCGCCGTGACGCGCGACCCGGCGAAGCACGGCCTGAAGGACCTTGCGCCCTACCTGACCTTCGGTGCCAGCCCGCGCGCGCCGATCCACCTCATCGAGGCCGCGCGTGCGCTGGCCTTCATCCGCGGTCGCAACTACGCGCTGCCGGCCGATGTACGCGAGCTGGTGCCGGACGTGTTCCGCCATCGCATCGTGCTGTCCTACCAGGCGCTGGCCGAAGGCATCACGCCGGACGCGCTGATCCAGAAGTTCATGCAGCACGTGCCGCTGCCCGACAAACCCCTGGAGCGCCAGCCCGATGCCACCACCTCCTGACGTGGTCCCAGGGGACGCAGCGCAGCTGCTGCACCAGCTCGAATGGACGGTGATCCGCCGTCTGGACGGGCTGCTGCACGGCGACTACCGCACCCTGTTCCGTGGCCCGGGGCTGGACCTCGCCGACCTGCGCGAGTATCAGTACCAGGACGACGTGCGCCACATCGACTGGAACGTCACCGCGCGGCTGCAGACGCCCTACGTGCGCGAGTACAACGAGGATCGCGACCTCACCGCCTGGTTCCTGCTCGACCTGTCCGCCTCGCAGACCTTCGGCTCCCAGGTGCAGAAGCTGTCGGTCGCCACCGCCTTCGTCACCGTGCTGTCGCGCCTGCTCACCCGCCACGGCAACCGCGTCGGTGCCCTGCTGTACGGCAACCGGGTGGACACCGTGCTGCCGCCGAAAAGCAGCCGCCAGCATGTGCTGCACCTGATGCACCTGCTGATGAACCGGCCACCACCGCAGGCCGGCGCCACCGACCTGGCGACGCTGATCAACGAAGCCAACCGCAGCATGCCGCGCCGCGGGCTGGTGTTCGTCATCTCCGACTTCATCACCCAGCCCGGCTGGGAAGCCGCACTGGGACGGCTGACGCAACGGCATGAGGTGATTGCCGTGCGGCTCTACGACCCGCTGGAGATGGAGCTGCCCGACATCGGCCTGATGTGGATGCAGGACCCGGAGACCGGCGAACAGCTCTTCGTCGACACGCACGACAAGGGCTTCCGCCGCCGCTACGCGAAGCTCGCCGCCGAACGCGAGGATGCCCTGCGCGAAGGCCTCGCCGCCGCCGGCGTGGACACGCTGGAACTGGCGACCGACGACGACCTGGCCGAAGCGATCAGCCGCTTCGCCGACCTGCGCCGCAGCCGCAGCCGGCTGTCCGGTGGCGCTGTCTCGAAACCCAAAAGCGACGTGACTGCTCACCTGGAGGCGCGCACATGACCTTCAACTGGCCCCACATGCTGTGGCTGTTGCTGCTGTTGCCACTGCTGATCCTGTTCTACGTGCTGCTGATGCGCCGCAAGAAGAAGAGCGTGCTGCCCTTCGCCCAGCTCGGCCTGGTGCGCGAGGCGCTGGGCCGCGGCCAGCGCTGGCGGCGCCACGTGCCCCCGTTGCTGTTCCTGGGCGCGCTGACCGCCATGCTGGTCGCCGTCGCCCGCCCGGTGGCGACCATCACGCTGCCCATGCAGCAGGAGACGATCATCCTCGCGATGGACGTGTCCGGCAGCATGCGCGCGGCCGACGTCGAGCCCAACCGGCTGGAAGCCGCGCAGGCCGCTGCCAAGGCCTTCCTGGAAGACCTGCCCACCTACACCAAGGTGGGTATCGTCGCCTTCGCTGCCACGGCGTCCGTCGTGCAGGCACCGACCACCAACCGCGAGGACCTGATCTCCGCGATCGACCGCTTCCAGCTGCAACGCGGCACGGCCACCGGCAGCGGCATCGTGGTGTCGCTGGCCACACTGTTCCCGCGCGCCGGCATCGACATCAGCAGCCTGATCTACGGCCGCGACGACCCGCGCCGCGAAAGGGACAACGAGAACCGCCCGATCGGTGGCCAGAACGGCGAAGCGAAGGAGGAGTTCAAGCCGGTGCCGCCGGGTTCCTACTCCTCGGCCGCCGTCATCCTGCTGTCCGACGGCGCACGCACCACCGGGCCCGACCCGCTGGAAGCCGCCAAGATGGCCGCAGACCGTGGCGTGCGCGTGTTCACCGTGGGCATCGGCACCAAGGACGGCGACACCATCGGCTTCGAAGGCTGGTCGATGCGCGTGCGCCTGGACGAGGAAAGCCTCAAGGGCATCGCCGAGATGACCCGCGGCGAGTACTTCTACGCCGGCAGCGCGGTGGACCTGAAGAAGGTGTACCAGACGCTGAACTCGCGCCTGACCCTGGAGAAGCGCAACACCGAGGTCAGCGCCCTGTTCGCCGCCGCCGCCGCCCTGCTGGCAACGCTGGCTGCGGCGCTTTCGCTGTGGTGGTACGGGCGGGTGATGTGACGGAGCAGCCCTTCCGTGGGTGTGCGTTCTTGCCCCTCACTTCAAGAAGCCTTCACGGAACTGTTCTGGCCAGGCGCATCGACGCAGACAGTGCACGTGGTACGGCAAGGAGATGCAACAACGCCAGAACAAACAAAGCCAGAACAGCTCTGTGATGGTTTCTAAGATTCGCTTAAGTCTGGCGGCCCAGAGTCACATCAACGGCAGCACATCGCTGCCGTCACCTGACACCTGGAGGTCGCCATGAAATACACGAGCCTTTCCGCCCTGCTCCTCGCCCTTGGCATGTCCGTCGCTGGCGCCAGCGCCATGGCTGCCGACATGCCCGCGCAGGCCAGCGCCACTTCGCCCAGTGCAGCTCCCACGGCAGCTCCCGCGGTCTCAGGCAAGCCCGCCAGATCCCACCCGGGCAAGACGCAACACAAGAAGACCGCTGCGCCCCACGCCAAGTCCAAGGCATCGCCGCACGCGAGCGCGACCAAGGCGCAGAAGTCCCACGTCAGGGCGACGAAGGCCCAGGCACACCGCAGCCCGACCCCGCAGAAGTCATGAGGTGAAGCCCTCCCCGCACGGGCGGTCACGCTTCACTGCCTGCGTCGCCGCCTGTGCGAGGCCTCATGCGGAGGCATGGACGCCGACGCCAACATGGCCCAGCATCCCGCCTGCATGTCGATCGCCACGGCCGTGGCGGTCGACGACCGCGTCGGATCGCATCAACCCTCACCAAGGACGCCCGGACCATGCGACTGCTGCTCGTGGAAGACGACGGCATGATCGGCGAAGCCGTACTCGACCAGCTGCGCGCCGCGGGCTACGCGGTGGACTGGGTGCGCGACGGCGTCATGGCCGACACGGCCCTCGGCAGCCAGCAGTACGACCTGGTGCTGCTGGACCTGGGCCTGCCGCGTCGTGACGGGCTGGACGTGTTGCGTGGCCTGCGCGCCCGCCGCCAGCGCATGCCGGTACTGATCGCCACCGCGCGCGATGCGGTGGCCGAACGCATCGCCGGTCTGGACGCCGGTGCCGACGATTACATCGTCAAGCCCTATGACATCGACGAGCTGCTCGCCCGCATCCGCGCACTGATCCGCCGCAGCGCCGGCCGGGCGGAGCCGGTCTACGCCTACCGCAACCTGAGCATCAACCCCGGCACCAAGGAAGTGCTGCGCGACGGCGAGGCGGTGCCGCTGTCGGCACGCGAATGGGCCATCCTCGAAGCCCTGATCGCCCGCCCGGGAATGATCCTGTCGCGCGCCCAGCTGGAGGAGAAGCTGTTCAGCTGGAAGGACGAGATCAGCAGCAACGCGGTGGAGGTCTACATCCACGGCCTGCGCAAGAAACTGGGCGCCGACCTGATCCAGAATGTGCGCGGACTCGGCTACCTGACACCCCGCGAATGAACGACCACACGAACGATCGCCCGAACGACCTGCCAACAACCGCGGAAGGGCCCGTGCTGCCCGCCAGCGCGACGACGGGCCAGGCCTTGCCGGCCTATTCCCTGCGCCGCCGCCTGCTATGGCTGCTCTTCGCCGCCATCGCGGCGGCGACGCTGGTGCAGGCGGCCGTGGTGTACCGCATGGCGCTGACCGAGGTGGACCGGATTTCCGACTACCACATGCAGCAGATCGCGCTGTCCATCCGCAGCGGCCAGCCGCTGCCGCCGGCTCCGCAGGACCTCAGCCCGCGCAGCAACGGTGCCGGCTTCGACCTGTTCATCCAGGCCTGGTCTGACGACGGCGTGCGCATCTTCGGCTCCGCCGCCAGCGGCATCCTGCCGCAGCAGGCGGTGCTCGGCTTCTCCACCGTGCAGGCGAACGGCCGCAGTTTCCGCGTGCTGTCCCTGCAGGGCGACGGCCACGTGATCCAGGTGGCGCACGACATGGCCGCACGCGATGGCCAGGCGCGCCAGCTCGCCCTGCGCACGGTGACGCCCCTTCTGATCGTCGTCCCCCTGCTGTTGCTCGGCGTGTGGTGGCTGATCAGCCACGCCACCACGCCCATCGCGCAGGCGCGCGAACAGGTGGCGCGTCGCAGCGCCAGCGACTTGCGTCCGCTGCCGACCACGGGCCTGCCGGAGGAGCTGTTGCCGTTCGTGGACGAGATCAACACCCTGTTCGGCCGCGTGCGCGCCAGCCTGGACGCCCAGCAGGCCTTCGTTGCCGATGCCGCTCACGAGCTGCGCTCGCCGCTGGCCGCGCTGCGCCTGCAGGCGCAAGGACTGCAACGTGCGCCGGACGACGAGGCGCGGCGCGTCGCCGGTGAGCGCCTGCTGGCAGGCATCGACCGCAGCACGCGGCTGGTGGAGCAGATGCTGGCCTTGGCGCGCGCGGAGGCCGCCGACGGCGAGGTGACGCAGGTCGACCTGCGCCAGGTGTTGCAGCTCGCACTCGGTGACGTGCTGCCGCAGGCCCAGGCACGCGGCATCGACCTGGGCGTCAGTGAGAACACACCGCTGGCGACGACCGGTAACGCGGAAGCCCTGCGCATCCTGTTGCGCAACCTGATGGAAAACGCCGTGAAGTACACGCCCGAAGGCGGCGTGGTGGACGTGTCGCTGCGCCCGGCCCCCACGGGCGGAGATCTGCCACAAGGCGGGCGACAGGACGCGGCCCTGCTGCAGGTGGAGGACAGCGGCCCGGGCATCCCGGAGGACCAGCGCGGCCGCGTGTTCAGCCGCTTCCACCGCGGCGACAACCCCGGCATCGCCGGCAGCGGGCTGGGGCTGTCCATCGTGCAGGCCATCGCCGAGCGGCATGGCAGCCGCGTCGTGCTGGATCGCTCGCCCCGCCTCGGCGGGCTGCGCGCGAGCTTGCGCCTGGAGGCGGTGCCTGCCGGACAGCAGTAGACGGGGGTCAGCGCGCAGGAAGCCGGGCGAGGAGAAGCCCCCCGGCCGGACGCCTGCGCCCTGTCGTGACGTCAGATCACGCCGTCCTTCTTCATCCGCTCGATCAGCACCTTGGCCATGTCCTGCGTGGCCTTCGCAATGTCGGAAGGCTGGATCGCCTCCGTCGTCGCGCTCCAGATCAGCGATTCCTTGCGGGTGTCCCACAAGGTGGTCTCCAGCGTCAGCACGTTGTAGGTACTCACGCTTGCCGGCATGCCACCCCAGGCCGAGCCGTACCAGCCATAGAAGCCCGCGCGGTAGTAGCCGCCGGCCACCACGGGTTGCGTCACTTCGGCTTTCTGGTCCACGCGCAGCAGGCGCGTGATCAGCACGCTGTCCGCCTTGGTCTGGGCAACCGCGGCCTTGATTTTTTCATCGGCGATCCTGCCGCCCTCCGGCAGCGTGGCGTACGCATGCGTGGCACCGACGCCGGCCGCTTTCAGGGCCTGGCTCATGCCGTCCTCGAAGATGCGGCGGCTGGCATCGCTGTTGCTGACGCCCAGGACGAGGACGTTCTTCATGGGCGGGCCGGCAAAGTCCGGCGCGCGCCAGGCATTGCCGAGGCTGAAGGTGGAACAGGCGCCGAGGGTCAGGCCCCCGGCCAGGACCATCGCGGTGACCAGAATCTTCCTGCGTACATTCATGCTCAACTCCAAAGGCTGGTTCAGGAACGATGGCAGAAGCGGCGGGAAACCCTGCGCCCTGCCGTGGAAACGACTGTGGAGATCCCGGCGAAACCCCGTTGTTGATGATAGGTGAATTCACCGCTCGCCATGCCCCTTCCGATGCCATGGACATTCCCGTGCGAAACGTGATGGCGTGCAGCGGCATTGCTCGCGGACGGTTCGCTGGCGCCCCCACCGGGTTCCTGAGGTGTTCCTGATGCGCTCCTAAGCTCCGCCTAAGTCTGCTCCGCCAGACTCACCCCATGCCCGATGCGAGAAGACGCCGGGCTTGTTGAATCGACACGGACACAAGGAGCAGACTCACATGAACGCCGCAACCGTCACACCCCGCAAGACACTCGTCGCCCTGCTGGTCACCGGCCTGGTGGTCTCCGGTGGCATGGTCGCCTACCACTCGGTGGACGCCTCGCCGATCACCCCTGCCGCGGCGGCGACAATGCCTGCACCGGCCGCACCCGCTGCGAACCAGGCGGCCAGCAACGCACCGCTTGCCGGCGCGCCCGATTTCGCCGGCGTGGTGCAGCGCTACGGCCCGGCCGTGGTGAACATCACCGTGACCAGCAAGGCACAGATGGCACAACAGGACGACGAGGACGACGCGCCCGCTGTCGCGACCCCGCAGGACCCCTTCGGCAACGACCCGTTCTTCGAGTACTTCCGCCGCTTCATGACGCCGGACGGGCGCCCGCGCGATCCGCAGGCGGAGATGCCACAGCACGGGCTGGGCTCCGGCTTCATCATCAGCAGTGACGGGCTGATCCTGACCAACGCCCACGTGGTGCGCAATGCCACCGAGGTGACGGTGAAGCTGACCGACCGTCGCGAGTTCCGCGCCAAAGTTCTGGGCTCCGACCCGAAGACCGACGTGGCGGTGATCCGCATCGACGCGAAGGACCTGCCCACCGTGAAGCTGGCTGCCGCCGACGACCTGCGCGTGGGTGAATGGGTGCTGGCCATCGGCTCGCCCTTCGGCTTCGAGAACAGCGTGAGCGCGGGCGTCATCAGCGCCAAGGGCCGCAGCCTGCCGGACGAGAACTACGTGCCTTTCATCCAGACCGACGTGGCGGTGAACCCCGGCAACTCCGGCGGGCCGCTGTTCAACGGCCGTGGCGAGGTGGTGGGCATCAACTCGCAGATCTATTCGCGCTCGGGCGGCTACCAGGGCCTGTCCTTCGCGATCCCCGTCGACGTCGCCATGCGGGTGCAGCAGCAGATCGTCGCCAGCGGACACGCCACGCATGCACGCCTGGGCGTCTCGGTGCAGGAGGTCAACCAGTCGCTGGCCGATTCCTTCAAGCTCGACCGGCCGGCCGGTGCGCTGGTGTCCGGGGTCGACGCCAAGGGCCCGGCAGCCAAAGCCGGCCTTAAGGAAGGCGACGTCATCCGCAGCGTGAACGGGCAGCCCATCGTCGGCTCCGGCGACCTGCCGGCACTGATCGGCGCGTCCTCGCCCGGCCAGAAGGTGACGCTGGATGTCTGGCGCGACGGCAAAGCCATGAAGCTGGACGCCACCCTGGCGGCGCTCGACGAAGGCAAGGCCGCGAAGCAGGCCGCCGCCGAGCCGCAGAAGGGCCGCCTCGGGCTGGCCCTGCGGCCCCTGCAGCCGGACGAACGCCAGGACGGCCAGAGCGGCGGCCTGGTGGTGGAGAACGTCAGCGGAGCCGCAGCACGCGCGGGTATCGAACCGGGCGACGTGCTGCTGTCGGTGAACGGCGCGCCGGTACGCAGCGCCGAGCAGGTGCGCAACATCGTGGCCGACGCCGGCAAGTCGGTGGCGCTGCTGATCCAGCGCGGCGACGCACGCATCTTCGTGCCGGTGCGCATCGGCTGATGCCGGCAGCCCGGCCACGTGCCGGGCAGGCCTTCAAGCCTTGTGGCAGGCGGGGCGGCGATCTTCGGGCGCCGCCCCCTCGCCTTGCCCCTCACATTGCCCCCCGACTTGCCCGGCCATCCGCGGCACAGGGCGGGCGCGGCGGTCCTGCAGGCTTGGCCTGGATGCGCTTCCGCGCGACACTGACGGTCCTCCCGCTTCTGGCTGTCGCATCATGGCCGCACGTCGAACTCCCTCCCTGATTTCCACTCGGATTCCCGCCCTGCTCGTCAGCGCTGCGTTGCTCGCACATGCCATGCAGGCTGTCGCCAACCCGGGCACCGGGCAATCCTCACCAGCACCGGCCACGCCCGCGCAGACCACGCCTGCGCCCACCACCGATTTCCTGTTCGGCTGGGGCGAACTGCCCGTGGCACAGGCCCGGCCCGGTGGCGGCATGACGCATGGCACGCCGGTGACGCTGGCGCCACCCCGCGCGCTGCCGCTGGCCGAAATCGCCGCAGCGAAGACACCGTTCGAGCGCGACCGTGCCGCCATCCTGTCGCTGGCCGGTGACTACAAGACCAGCTTTCATTTCATGGAGACCCTGGGCCTCACGCAGGATTTCAAGCTCGCGCGGCCCTACCACTCCTGGGCGACGGAACAGGTGCGGGTCATCGAGGACACCGGCCGTTTCATCAGCCTGCAGCACATGCTGGTGATGTACTTCCGCCAGCCCGACGGCACGGTCGCCGGGCCGATGGTGATGAAGCACTGGCGACAGGACTGGACCTTCGAGGACACCGACCTGCACGTCTACAACGGCGATGACACCTGGGTACGCCGCAAGCTGGCCGCCGGCGAGGCGGCCGGCACCTGGTCGCAAGCGGTGTCGCAGGTGGACGATTCGCCACGCTACGAGGCCTACGGGAAATGGGAGCACCGCGGCAACCTGTCGCAATGGACGGGCTCGCGCGAACTGCGTCCGCTGCCACGTCGCGAACACACCACGCGCAAGGACTACACGGTGATGGAAGGCGAGCACCGCATCATCCTCACCAGTGCCGGCTGGCTGCACCAGCAGGAGAACCGCAAGCGGGTGGCCGGCCCGGCGGCGGGCGAGCCGCGCTACATCGCCGAGGAACTCGGGCTGGACCGCTACGAGCGCATCACCGCGCCCAGCCTGGCGGCCGGCGACGAATACTGGCGCAACACCGCCGCCTACTGGGCGGTGGTGCGCCGGGTGTTCCGCGAGTTGCAGGCCAGGCATGACCGGCTGGTACTGCACGACCGGATCGGCCAGCAGGCGCTGTTCGAGCCGCTGTTCGCCGAGGCCGACGCCTACAACGAGGGCAAGGCCTTCGACGCCGTCGCGGCGGAGGCAAAGGTGCGGGCGATCATCGCGCCCTTCCTCGGCAGCGGTGCCGGCTGAAAGCCCGGTGCAGGCGCCAGCCACCACGTTCCGACTCGTTGCCCGCCCCCTCGCCCGCCACGGCCGTAACAGCCGGGGCGCACGCTCTGCCTCATTGCAGTGCACAATCCCCCCAGGCCCGGATACCCGGCCTCGCTTTGGTGCCAGAAGCCGGTGCCAGCGTCGCGAGCCGGGGCATCGTCGCTGTGCACGCTAATTGCTACGTACCAGGCAGTCTCCCGGAGAAGAGTCCATGTCGATCCACGTCGCGCTCAATCACATCACCCATTACAAGTACGACCGGCCGATCCAGCTCGGCCCCCAGGTCGTACGCCTGCGCCCTGCGCCGCATTCGCGCACGCGGGTGCTCAGCTATTCCATGCGGGTGACGCCCGAGAAGCACTTCATCAACTGGCAACAGGACCCGCAGAGCAATTACCTGGCGCGCCTGGTCTTCCCGGAGAAGACCACCGAGTTCCGCGTGGAGATCGACCTGGTGGTCGAGATGGCGGTGCTGAACCCCTTTGACTTCTTCCTGGAACCCGGCGCCACCAACTTCCCCTTCAAGTACGACGAATCGCTGGCGACCGAGCTGGCGCCCTACCTCGTCAAGGCACCGCTGACGCCGAAGTTCGCCGCCTACCTCGACAAGGTGCCGAAGACCGAGCAGCACACCATCGACTTCCTGGTGGCGGTGAACCAGATGATCCAGAAGGACATCGCCTACACCATCCGCATGGAGCCAGGCGTGCAGACGCCGGAGCAGACGCTGGACAAGGCGCTCGGCTCCTGCCGCGATTCCGGCTGGTTGCTGGTGCAGTTGCTGCGCCACCTCGGCCTGGCCGCGCGTTTCGTGTCCGGCTACCTGATCCAGCTGAAGCCCGACGTGAAGTCGCTGGACGGCCCCTCCGGCACCGAGGTCGACTTCACCGACCTGCACGCCTGGTGCGAGGTATACCTGCCCGGTGCCGGCTGGATCGGCTTCGACCCCACCTCCGGCCTGCTGGCCGGCGAAGGCCACATCCCGCTAGCGTGCTCGCCGGAGCCCTCCTCCGCCGCGCCCATCACCGGCGTGCTGGAGCAGGCCGAAGTGGAGTTCGAACACCACATGCGCGTGGACCGCATCTGGGAAGCGCCAAGGGTGACCAAACCCTACACGGACGAACAGTGGGCGGACATCAGCGAACTGGGCCTGCGCATCGACAGCGACCTGAACCTCCACGACGTGCGTCTCACGCAGGGCGGCGAACCCACCTTCGTGTCGGTGGATGACCGTGACGGCGCCGAGTGGAATACCGACGCGCTGGGCCCGACCAAGCGCGGCCTGTCCGCCGAGCTGCTGGCCAAGCTCAAGGCCAGGTACGCGCCGGAAGGCCTGCTGCACTACGGCCAGGGCAAGTGGTACCCCGGCGAGCAGTTGCCGCGCTGGTCGCTCAACCTGTTCTGGCGCAAGGACGGCGAGCCGGTGTGGAGCAAGCCGGAACTCTTCGCCGACGAGAAGAAGGACTACGGCGTCACCGAGGCACAGGCCGCCGGCTTCCTGCGTGCCCTCAGCGAAAAACTCGGGCTGGAATCGAAATACGTCTTCCCCGCCTTCGAGGACGTCTGGTACTACCTGTGGCGCGAGCGCCGCCTCCCCACCAACGTCGACCCCTTCGACGCCCGCCTGGCCGACCCGCTGGAGCGCGAGCGCCTGCGCAAGGTGTTCACCGAAGGGCTGGACAAGACCGTCGGCTGGGTGCTGCCGATCGCGCGCAGCCACACCGCCCCCGATCGCTGGCAGACCGGTCCGTGGTTCCTGCGCGAGGAACGTTGCTACCTGACTCCCGGCGACTCCGCGCTCGGCTACCGCCTGCCGCTGGACTCGCAGCCCTGGGCCAAGCAGGGCGACTACCCGTGGATCCACCAGCCGGACCCGACCCAGAGCTTCCCGCCGCTGCCGCCCTACCGCCGCCTGCGCACGCTGAACCGTGCGGAGGACGCCAACGGCGCAGCCTGGAACGCCTTGCAGCACGACCCGTACGCAGAGCTGGATGACCCCCAGGGCCTCGGAGGCGTGGGGGGCGTGGCCGGCTTGAAGCGTCGCGAGGCGGACCGCCTGCGCAGCCGCAGCAACATTTCGCCCGATGCCGCACCGGCCGCCTTCCGGTCCGCCGGCTGGATCACCCGCACCGCCATGTGCGCGGAGCCACGCGACGGCAAGCTCTACCTCTTCATGCCGCCGACCGCCGCGCTGGAGGACTACCTGGAGATCGTCAGCGCCATCGAGGCGACTGCCGACGAACTGGCCCTGCCGGTCGTCCTCGAAGGCTATGAACCCCCGAAGGATCCGCGCCTCACCACCCTGCGCGTGACGCCAGACCCGGGTGTCATCGAGGTGAACATCCACCCGGCATCCTCGTGGACCGAGCTGGTCGACCAGACCACCCACCTCTACGACGCCGCCCACCACACGCGCCTGTCGACCGAGAAGTTCATGCTCGACGGCCGCCACAGCGGCACCGGGGGCGGCAACCACTTCGTGCTGGGCGGTGCCACCCCGGCCGACTCGCCCTTCCTGCGCCGGCCCGACGTGCTGGCCAGCATGATCGCCTACTGGCACAACCACCCGGCGCTGTCCTACCTGTTCTCCGGCATGTTCATCGGCCCGACCAGCCAGGCGCCGCGCATCGACGAGGCACGCAACGACTCGGTGTACGAGATCGAGATCGCCTTCCGGGAAATGCAGCGCCTGTCGCAGCAATGGGCCGGTGCCGCGCCGCCCTGGCAGGTCGACCGCCTGCTGCGCAACCTGCTCATCGACGTGACCGGCAACACGCACCGCGCCGAGTTCTGCATCGACAAGCTGTACTCGCCGGATTCGTCCAGCGGCCGCCTCGGCCTGCTGGAGATGCGTGCCTTCGAAATGCCGCCGCACGCGCAGATGAGCCTCACCCAACAACTGCTGATGCGCGCACTGGTCAGCCGCTTCTGGCAGCACCCCTACCAGCCGCCGCGCATCAAGCGCTGGGGCACCGAGCTGCATGACCGTTTCATGCTGCCGCACTTCGTATGGGAAGACCTGCAGGACGTCATGACCGAACTGCAGGACTTCGGCTACCCGCTGCAGTCCGACTGGTTCGCCCCGCACCTGGAATTCCGCTTCCCCAAGCTGGGCGACTTCGCCGCCAAGAGCGTCGACGTCCAGCTGCGCATGGCACTGGAGCCCTGGCACGTGATGGGCGAAGAAGGCGCACCCGGCGGCACCGTGCGCTACGTCGACTCCTCTGTCGAGCGCCTGCAGGTGAAGGTGGACGGCCTGGTCGGCGACCGCCACGTGCTGAGCTGCAACGGCCGCATCGTGCCGCTGCAACCCACCGGCAACGTCGGCGAATATGTCGCTGGCGTGCGTTACCGCGCCTGGTGGCCCAGCAGCTCGCTGCACCCCACCATCGGCGTGCACGTCCCGCTGACCTTCGACCTGGTCGACACCTGGATGGACCGCTCGCTGGGCGGCTGCCAGTACCACGTCGCCCACCCCGGCGGCCGCAACTACGTCACCTTCCCGATCAACGCCTTCGAAGCCGAGGCCCGCCGCCTCAACCGCTTCTTCCGCATGGGCCACACGCCGGGCAAGGTGCAGGTCAGCGAGGAACCACGCAACCCGGACTTCCCGTTCACGCTGGACCTGCGGCGGGCAGTGCCCGGCTAGCCAGGCTGGCACCCGGGGCGCCAGGCGGCCGCAAATTGCAGCCGCCTGCGTATTCTTGCGTATTGGCCCGGCGGAAGGCCGTGCTAGCCTGCGTGCTCCCGATGTGCGCCCCGCAGAAGGCCCTGCAGCCCTTCGCGACAAGAGCGCCGCTGCAAAAGACCTTTCGCCGCCATGCCCCAGCAGTTGCTCGCGCACTACCCTCCCGACGATGACCGCCACGACGAGATGTTCGCGGCCGCCGGCAGCGCGCGTGGCCACTACCAGCGCCTGTACGAGCGCCTGCTGGCGCAGACGCCGCCGCAACTGCGTTCGCTGTTCGGCGAGGTGGACCGCCAGATCCGCGACAACGGCGTCACCTACAACGTCTACGGCGACGCGCAGGGTGCGGACCGCCCGTGGAACCTGGACCCGCTGCCACTGATCATCCCGGCCGCGGAATGGCGCGAGATCGAACGCGGCGTGACCCAGCGCGCCACCTTGTTCAACCGGGTGCTGGCCGATCTCTACGGCCCGCAGGACCTGCTGCGCGAAGGCCGCCTGCCGCCCTCGCTGCTGCTGGGCCACCCGGGCTACCTGCGGCCGATGCACGGCATCGAACCGGCCGGCGGCATCTTCCTGCACACCTATGCGGTGGACCTGGCGCGTTCGCCGGACGGCCACTGGTGGGTCATCGGCGACCGGACGCAGGCACCGTCCGGCGCCGGCTACGCGCTGGAGAACCGGCTGATCGTCTCGCGCCTGCTGCCAGACCTGTTCCAGGACCTCAAGGTGCGCCGCCTGGCCGGCTACTTCGCCGCCATGCGCGACAGCTTCGAGCAGCTGGCGCCGCGCAACGGCGAGCCCTGCCGCACGGTGCTGCTGACGCCGGGGCCGTACAACGAGACCTATTTCGAGCACGCCTACCTGGCGCGCTACCTCGGCTTCCCGCTGGTGGAAGGGCACGACCTGACGGTGCGCGAGGGCTGCGTGTGGCTCAAGACACTGTCCGGCCTGCAGCGGGTGCACGCCATCATCCGCCGCCTGGACGACGACTACTGCGACCCGCTGGAACTGCGCGCGGATTCCGCGCTGGGCATTCCCGGCCTCGTGGAGGCGATCCGCCGTGGCAACGTGATGGTCGCCAACGCGCTGGGCACCAGCGTGCTGGAGTCCGGCGCGCTCAACGGCTTCATGCCCGGCCTGTGCGAACACCTGCTGGGCGAATCGCTGGCGATTCCCAACGTCGCCACCTGGTGGTGTGGCGAAAACGCCGCGATGGAAGACGCCCTGCAGCAGGCCGACCACCTGGTCTTCAAGGGCGCCATGCCGCAGCGGCCCTTCGGCCCGGTCTTCGGCGACAAGCTGGATGCCGGCCGCATGGATGACCTGGCACGCCGCGTACGCAGCGCGCCGCAGGACATGGTGGCGCAGGAACTGGTGCAGCTGTCGCGCGCACCGGTGCTCGACCGCGAGCACGGCCGCCGCCTGTTGCCCCGCTCGGTCGGCCTGCGCGTGTTCGCGGTGGCCACGCCGCAGGGCTACGTGGTGATGCCGGGTGGATTGGCCCGCACGTCGTCGCAAGACGACCTGCGCATCCTGTCCAGCCAGCGCGGCGGCGGCAGCAAGGACGTGTGGGTGCTGGGCGACGAGCCGCCCACCCAGTTGTCATTGCTGCACCGGCCGGTCCGCGCGACCGACCTGGTGCGCAGCGGTGCCGGCCTGTCCAGCCGCGTGGTCGAGAACCTGTTCTGGTTCGGGCGCTACACGGAGCGCTGCGACAACCTCGCCCGCTACCTGCGCGTCGCCCTCGCCCGCGTGGTGGATGACAGCGAGGGCTCCGCCACCTGGCAAGGAATCGACACCCTGGGCAAGCGCATGGGCATCATCGATGCCGAGACCACCAGCCGCTGGGCCGTGCCGCGCCAGCTGGTGCGCGCGGTGACCGACGTGGAGATGGCGGCCGGCCTGGCCTGCCACGTGCAGTACCTGTCGCGCGTGGGCTTCTCGCTGCGCGAGCGCCTGTCGCTGGACAACTGGCGCACCCTCAATGCACTGACGGCGCGGATCGCCCGCAAACCGCACAACCAGATGGGCGTGTTCGAGGCGCTGGCGATGCTGGACGACCTGATCAACCGCTTCATGACGCTGTCCGGCTTCGCGCTGGACGGCATGACCCGCGACCACGGCTGGCGTTTCCTGTCGCTGGGCCGGCGCATCGAGCGCCTGCAGTTCCAGTCGCTGGCCATCGAAAGCGCTTTCGCCGGCAGCGCGGACGCCAGCCCCGAATGGCTGCTGGAAGTGTCCGACAGCATCGTGACCTACCGTTCGCGCTACCTCGCCCAGCCGGAATGGCTGGCCGTGCTGGACCTGCTGGTGCGCGACGAGTCCAATCCGCGGGCGCTGGTGTTCCAGAGCCTGGGGCTCACCGAATACCTCAGCCGCCTGGCGGGCAGCCTCGGCCCCATGCCGGGCAGGCCGCTCGTCGAGGCCCACAAGGCCCTGCTCGGACTGGACCCGGACCTCGACCTGCAACACGGTTCATCGGCCCTGGCCAGCCTGCTGGACAGCATGCGCGACGCCACCTCCAACCTGTCGGACGAACTGTCGCTGCGTTTCTTCAGCCACGTGCGCAGCACGCGCATCAGCGCCTGAAGCGAACCTCCCGGGTCGCGGGTCGCCCGGGCTGTGCTCCGCTCAGACGCGGAAGCGGCTGATAGTGCTCTGCATGCTCTGCGCCACGCTGCTCAGACGCTGGGCGGCCTCGCTGGTGGAGCCGGTACCGGCGCTGATCTCCTCCGCATGCACCGCGATCTGCTCCACCTTCGTCGCCACGTCCGTCGACGCCGCCGACTGCTCGCGCAGGCCGGTGGCAATCTCGGCGACGAGATCGGCAACCTGCCGGGCGATCGTGCGCAGTTCTTCCACCGCGCTGCCCGCCGAGTTGGCATGGCCCACACCCTGGTCCACCGAGCGCACGCCGTGCTGGATCTCGGTCACCGCCTCGCGGGTGGTCGTCTGGATGTTGCCGATCATCTGGCTGATCTCCGAGGTGGACATCGCAGTCCGCTCGGCCAGCTTGCGCACTTCGTCGGCCACCACGGCGAAGCCTCGGCCCTGCTCACCGGCGCGGGCGGCTTCGATGGCGGCGTTCAAGGCCAGCAGATTGGTCTGGTCGGCAATCTCGCGGATGACCACGATGATGTTGGAGATGCGCGCGGACTGCCCTTCGAGGTCCGCGATCCGCGTGGCCGCCGCCGTCACGACTTGGGCCAGGTTCTGGATCTCCGACACCACGCGCGCGATGGTCCTGGCGCCGTCGGCCGCCTTCTGGTCGGCATTCGCCGCCAGCGCGCTGGCATCGTTGGTGTTGTCCGACACGTGGGTGATCGAAACGGTCAGTTCCTCGATGTTGGCAGCGATCGCCGATGCCGCCGAGCTCTGCGCATGGCTGTTCACTTCCATCTGTCCGACGTTGCTGGTCAGCAGTTGCGAGGCCTCCGCCACTTCGTCCGCCTGCCTGCGGGTCTCGGCCACCGAGGTCCGCAGCGCGTCACGCATCGCGCGCATCGCCTGGGTCAGGTGGCCGATCTCATCCCTTCCGCCCTCGCGCACATCCACCGACAGGTCGCCGTCGGCGATCTGTCGCGTCACCTGCACCACGCCGGTCAGGCGCCGCGAAACCCTTGCGGAGAACCACATGGAGAAGCCCACCGCGATCAACGTGGACAGCAGCAGTGCCGCCCAGCCCCAGGTCTGCGCGGACTTGCCCGCGGCACGCGCCAGGGCGGCGCGCTGCAGGGCTTCCTCCTGCTTGAACTTCTCCAGCGCATCGGTGGCGTCTCGCGTTGCGTTGGCCAGCTTCGGCCACTCTCCCAGCGCGACGGCAAGGGCCTGGTCGCGGTTGCCCGCCTGCAACAGGGAAGTGCCCCGCTCCACCGCTGCCGCATAGGCGGCGGCGGCTTCGTCGATCTTGCCGACCAGGGCACGGTCGTTGTCGTCGTCGGCCAGTGCGCGCTGCGCCTCCAGCTCCTTCTTGAGCTGCGCGTCCAGCTCGCGCATCGAGGTTGCCAGCTTCTCGCGCTCGGCGTCCGATGCAGCCGTCATCACCTCCAAGCTGCGCACGCGGTAGCGCAGGCGCAGCTGGGAGACCATCGACGCGGAGCGCAGGGACTGCACCGAGTCCTCGCCGAGCTCGTCGACCGTTGCGTTGATGGTGCCGATCTCGTAGATGCAGAACAGCAACGCCATGACGAGGGTGCCGCTGCCCAGCAGGAAATTCAGGCCCAGCTTGCTACGAAAACTCAGATGATCGAACCACATGACTGCCTCCCCGATCTGGCAGAACCGCGCGCCGCGGGCTGCATTGCCCGCAGCCGGCGCCTGTCCCGCCTGCCCGGAAGCACAACGACACCGCTTTGTCATACTTGAGCCATCACCCCGGCCCGGGGCCCGGAAACAACGTTTTCTCACGCTGTTTGACAGTTGCAGAGCCAGACGCCACCGTACGGTGCCGTGCAGCGTAGCGCCCGCCAGAACACCCGTAGGCGGCCACGCACGCCCTCGCGTAAAGTAGCGGCATGCCCTGTTACCACGTCCTCCACGACACGCGTTACCGCTACGGCGCGTTCGTCTCGCTGGCCCAGCACCTGCTGCACCTCGTCCCGCGCGAGACGGAACAACAGCGCGTACTCCACCACCAGTTGGCGATCAGCCCCGCACCGGCCGAGCGGCGCGTGCGGCAGAACTGGTTCGGTACCGAGGAAGTCCATGTCACGCTGAGCGAACCGCACGACACCCTGCGCGTGTTGGCCGCCAGCACGGTGGAACTGCAGGGACGCCCGGCCGCCCACCGGGAGGCGCCCGGCCCGGCCTGGGAAGAAGTCGTGGCCGAACTGGCGCGGTATCCGGGCGACGCGCCGCTGGATGCCGTGGAATGCACGCAGGCCTCGCCCCTGGTGCCCACCGCGGACGCGCTCCGGGCGTGGGCCGGCCCCAGCTTCACCGCGGGCCGCCCCTTGCTGGAAGCGACAAGGGAGCTGAACAGCCGCCTTTTCGACGAGTTCACCTTCGACCCGAAGGCCACCACGGTCGGCACCTCGGTCCTGCAGGTGCTGCAGCAGAAGCGCGGCGTCTGCCAGGACTTCACCCACCTCATGCTGGGCGCCCTGCGCTCGCTGGGTCTGGCAGCGCGCTACATGAGCGGCTACCTGCTGACCACGCCGCCCCCCGGCAAGCCGCGCATGATCGGCGCCGACGCCTCGCACGCCTGGATCGCCCTGTGGTGCCCCGGCCAGGGCTGGGTGGAATTCGACCCCACCAACGACTGCCAGCCGCAGGACGAGCACATCGTGCTCGGCTGGGGCCGCGACTTCACCGACGTGACGCCGATGCGTGGCGTGATCCTCGGCGGCTCCGACCACGAGGTGGACGTGGAAGTCACCGTCATGCCGGCGGAATTGCGTTCGCTGGACTCCCTGATCGAAGAAGTGCGGGACCGGCAGGAAGCCGCCGAGTCCGAAGCGGCGTGACGGAAACGGACTGAACGAACATGCACACCCGACTGGTTTCCGCCGACACGCTGGCCACGCGCGATCCGCGCGCAGACTGGCTGCTGCTCGACGTGCGCCATGACCTCGCGAACCCGACGGCAGGCGAGCAAGCCTATGCGCAAGGGCACATCCCCGGCGCGTTCTTCCTCCATCTTGACCGCGACCTGTCCGGCGCGAAGAACGGCCGCAACGGACGCCACCCCTTGCCCGCCCGCGCGGACTTTGCCGCCCGCATGGCCGCGCTCGGGCTCACCCCCGCCACGCAGGTCGTCGCCTACGACGCCCAGGGTGGCATGTTCGCCGCGCGGCTATGGTGGATGCTGCGCTGGCTGGGCCACGAAGCCGTCGCGGTCCTGGACGGCGGCCTGCCCGCATGGACCGGCGCCGGCCACGCGCTGGACACGGATGCCCCGGCGCCTCGCAGCGCCGCCACGCAGTACGAGGCCCCCTCCCGCGTACCCGTTCGTCATGCCGACGAAATACTGGCGCGACTCGGCGATGCCACGCAGCTCATCGTCGATGCACGCGCAGCCGATCGCTTCCGTGGCGAGAACGAGACGCTCGACCCGGTCGGTGGCCATATTCCCGGTGCGCGCAACCGCTTCTTCAAGGACAACCTGGAGGGTGACGGCCGCTTCAAGTCCGCCGCGCAACTGCGCGAGGAGTGGCAGCAGGTGCTCGGCGCCACGCCGCCCACCGAGGCGGTGCACCAGTGCGGCTCGGGGGTCACGGCCTGCCACAACCTGCTGGCACTGGAGGTCGCCGGGCTGGCTGGCGGCATGCTCTATCCGGGGTCGTGGAGCGAATGGTGCAGCGAGCCTTCGCGTCCGGTGGAACGCGCCTAGGCAACTCGCCGGACTGGCCGTAAAGCCCTGCCAGCAAGGCTTTCCACAAACACTTCCAGCGGCGTGCGGTCGGCTTCCGGGGACCGGCGGCAACACAATGTGACAGATTGCATCCGCTGATCAGCGTGACTCGCAGAGTCGTCATGGGTGGTGGCAGACTCTGTTCGCGCAAGGCGAAGGGGGGATCGTCAGGCAACGCGATCGGAGCCTTGCGCAGACCACTACAACAACAAAGACCACCATGACCGTGCTTTACAGAATCGTATTCCGGGGCGATATCCTGCCCGGACGGCGGCCGGCACTCGTCCGCACGCGCGCATCTTCGCGCCTCGGGCTGGCCCCGACGCAGGTCGACCAGCTCTTCTCGGGCCGCACGCTGTACCTGAAGCGCAACCTGCCGGCCGATGAAACGAAATCCTATGTGAAGGAACTGCTGACCATCGGCCTGCATGTGCGCATCGAGCGCGAGCCGGAAGCAGTCAGCGCACCGCCCTCCACGCCGGTCGCCGCCCCGCCGGCACCGCGCGCACTGTCCGACTCGGGCTTCGATCCGGACAAGGCGGACATGTACACGCCGACCCAGCTCGACCACGCGCTGTCCTTCTACGCCGCGGCCTACAACAGCGCCGAGCTGGCCGCCGCCGCGCCCGCGCCGGAACCGGTCACCTCCTTCGTGAGATCCGTGCCGGCCTCGGTGACCACCGCCCCGCCGACCGAGGTCGTGCCGGACGAAGCACCGACGCCCAAGGGCAAGCGCCAGCGTTCGCTGAAGGAACAGATGGAAAAGCAGGCGCGGGTTCGCGCCGCCAAGCCCCGCAAGCCGGTGAACCGCGCGCCGACCTACATGATGCTCAGCGGCGTGCTGATCCTCGTCGGCGTGCTGGTGCTCGGCTGAGGCCGCTCGTCACGCCAGCACTTGCGGGGCAAGTGCTGGCGTTACTGCCAGTCCGGCTCCGGCAGGTGGACGAAGGCCTCGCGCAAGGCCTCGCCCCAGTGGTTGCGGATCATGCGGAAGTAAGGGTCCTCGGCCACGATCTTCTGGTGGATCGACACCTTGCATTCGTTGGTGCGCACCACCACCAGGTCCAGCGGCAGGCCGACCGAGAGGTTGGAACGGATCGTCGAATCCATCGAGATCAGCGCGCACTTGGCCGCCACGGGCAGCGGCGTTTCACGACGCAACACCCGGTCGATGATGGGCTTGCCGTACTTCGTCTCGCCGATCTGGAAGTACGGCGTCTCCTCGGTGGACTCGATGAAGTTGCCCGCGGAATAGACCTGGAACAGGCGTGGCGGCTCGCCGAATATCTGCCCGCCCAGCACGACGTTGGCGGAGAAGTCGACACCGAAGTGCTGCAGGGCCTCCGCGTCGCGGCGGTACACCTCGCGCATCGCATCGCCCACCACTCGCGCGGCCTCGAACATGTTGGGCACGTTCCACAGGCTGAGATTCGCATCGTGCGAGGCCATCTGCTCCTTGAGCAGCGACACCACCGTCTGGGTGATGGCGAGGTTGCCGGAAGTCATCAACAGCATGACCCGCTCGCCCGGCCGCTCGAACACGTTCATCTTGCGGAAGGTGTTGATGTTGTCGACACCCGCGTTGGTGCGGGAGTCCGACAGGAACACCAGCCCCGCATCCAGGTTCATGCCCACGCAGTAGGTCATCCTTGGCCTCTCTCGTCGAAGCGCCCATCGCGCAACGGGCGTCTACAAAAACACGGGGCACCTGCTGCGGCGCCCCGTCATCCTGCATGGAAGCTTAGTCCGTAACGCTGCGGTCTAGTTGCGTACCCGCGTCACGCTGATGCGCTCTTCGACAGCCTCCACGCCGCCGCCCTGGTGCGAGCCGCGCAGCGAGCAGGCTTCCAGCCGGTCACGCCCGACAGCGAGGCGGACGAGATTGCCGTCGGCCAGGCGCGCGTTGCTGACGTCGAAACTGATCCATCCGTAGTCGACGCCCAGCCACACGTCCGCCCAGGCATGGCCGGTGGCGTGGTCCAGTTCCGACAGCAGGTAGCCACTGACGAAACGCGCCGGGATGCTGGCGGTACGACAGGCCGCCAGGAAGACATGGGTCTGGTCGCAGGCCGCGCCGTTGCCGCGCGAGAAGGCCGGACGGGCCCCCTCGCAGGGCACTGCGGCCAACGGCACACGCTCGGTCACGGCGGACAGGAATTCACGCACGGCGCCGAGGCGGTTGCTGCTCCCGCCCCCCAGGTGTTGCATGGCGAACTCGCGCAGGGCTTCGTCCGGCGCGGTCAGCGGCGTCTCTGCCAGGAAGGCCAATGGCGCCAGGCCGCCATGCGCCGCGAGCTGCGGGCCGGCGTCCACCGTCTCCAGCGTGGACAGGGAGATGACGTCGATCTCGTCATGCGGCGCGGTCAGCGTCATCAGGTGGGCGGTGTTGCCCCACACATCGTGGCTCTTGCTACAGCGCGCCGGCGCGATGATCTGGCTGCGCTTGAGACGCTGCCCGGCGTCCTCACGCGGCGTCACGCGAAGCTTGTGGATGCTGTAGCTGGCGGGGCTGTCGAAGCGGCAGCGGGTTTCGTGACGGATCTGGTAGAGCATCGTTACTCTCCTTCTGGCAGTCGTCGTTCGGTACTCGTTTCAACTCGTGATCGGAACGAGGAAGTCGCTGGCGATCCGGTTGCCCAGATCGTTGACGCGGGTGATGAAGGTCGTCAGGAAACTGTGCAGGCCGCCCTTGAAGACGTCCTCGACGCGGCCGAAGCGCAATTGGGAGGCCAGCTCGCCGACGCGTCTTTCGGTCTCGCGCGAGCGCTGGTTGGCCACGCGTTGCAGCCAGCCGTAGGCTTCGTCCATGCAGTAGGCCAGCGAGCGCGGCATGTCCTGCCGCAGCACCAGCAGCTCGGCCACACGGGTGGGGGTGATCTGGTCGCGATAGACGCGGCGGTAGATCTCGAAGGCCGACACGCAGTGCAGCAGCGCGCTCCACTGGTAGTACTCGCCGGCCTCGTCGCGGCGCGGCGCCTCGCTGATGAAGCGGTACTTCACATCAAGCAGGCGCGCGGTGTTGTCGGCACGCTCCACGAAGGTACCGAGGCGCAGGAAGCTGGTGGAGTCGTCGCGCATCATGGTACCGAAGGTGCAACCGCGCGACTGGTGCGAGCGCATCTTCACCCATTCGAAGAACTGCTCGGCGCCATCCACGTCCATCTGGTCCAGCGAGTAGCTGCGCAGCTTCAGCCAGGTGGCGTTGGTGATCTCCCACAGCTCGCTGGTCAGGGTGCCGCGCACGGCATGCGCATTCTCGCGCGCGCTGCGTAGGCAGCTGAAGATGCTGCCGGGATTGTCGCGGTCCAGCGTCATGAAGCGCAGCACGTCGTTGGGCGTGACTTCTTCGTGGCGCTGGTGATAGGCGTCCAGCAGGCCGATGGAGTCGAGCGTGGCGATCCACATGCGCTCGACTTCGCGCTCGCTCTGCGGCATCAGCGACATGCGGTTGTTCACGTCGAGCAGACGCGCGAGGTTCTCGGCGCGTTCGACGTAGCGGGACATCCAGTACAGGTGGTCGGCGGTGCGGCTCAGCATGTCAGGCCTCCAGAACCCAGGTGTCCTTGGTACCCCCGCCCTGCGAGGAATTCACCACCAGCGAACCATCCTTCAGCGCCACGCGGGTGAGCCCGCCGGGCACGAAGCGCACCTCGTTGCCGGACAGCACGAAGGGCCGCAGGTCGATGTGGCGCGGCGCGATGCCCGCATCGACGAAGGTCGGGCAGGTAGACAGCGCCAGCGTCGGCTGGGCGATGTACTTTTCCGGCGAGGCGATGATGCGTTCGCGGAAGGCCTCGATCTCCGCCTTGGTGGAGGCCGGGCCGACCAGCATGCCGTAGCCGCCGGCACCGTGTACTTCCTTGACCACCAGTTCCGGCAGGTGTTCCAGCACGTAGGCCAGGTCGTCCGGTTTGCGCAGCATGTAGGTGGGCACGTTGTTGAGCAGCGGCTCCTCGCCCAGGTAGAAGCGCACCATGTCCGGCACGTAGGGATAGATGGACTTGTCGTCCGCCACGCCGGTGCCGATGGCGTTGGCCAGCGTCACGCCGCCTTCGCGGTAGGCGTTGAGCAGGCCGGGCACGCCGAGCATGGAGTCCGGACGGAAGGCGAGCGGGTCGAGGAAGTCGTCGTCGATGCGGCGGTAGATGACATCCACGCGCTGCGGGCCCTGGGTGGTACGCATGAAGACCTGGCCGTCGCGCACGAAGAGGTCCTGCCCTTCCACCAGCTCCACGCCCATCTGCTGCGCGAGGAAGGCGTGCTCGAAGTAGGCGCTGTTGTAGCTGCCCGGGGTCAGCACCACGACGTTCGGGTCCGGCACGCCCTTGGGCGCGACGCTGCGCAGCGTGTCGAGCAGCAGGTCCGGGTAGTGCTCCACCGGTGCGACGCGGTGGCGATTGAAGAGCTCCGGGAACAACCGCATCATCATGCGGCGGTCCTCGATCATGTAGCTGACGCCGGAAGGCACCCGCAGGTTGTCTTCCAGCACGTAGAACTCGCCGGCGCCGGCGCGCACGATGTCCACCCCGGCGATGGCCGCGTAAATGCCATTGGGTACATCGACCCCCTGCATCTCCGGCCGGTACTGCGCATTGGACAGCACCTGCTCGGGCGGGATCTTGCCGGCCTTGATGATTTCCTGGTCGTGGTAGATATCGGCGATGAAGGCGTTGAGCGCCTTGATGCGCTGACGCAGGCCGGCGGCGAGCTTCTGCCACTCGTCCGCGGGAATGATGCGGGGGATCACGTCGAAGGGGATCAGGCGCTCGGCCCCCTCCTCCTCGCCATAGACGGCAAAGGTGATGCCGAAGCGGTGGAACAGCGCATCCGCTTCCTGGCGCTTGCGGGCCATACGCTCGGCAGATACGCCGTCGAGCCATTTCTGGTAGCCGGCGTAGTACGGACGGACGCTGCCATCCGGCAGGTGCATCTCGTCGTAGAACTTCGAATAGGAGGCGGACGCCTCCTTGCGGTTTGCCGTGGGGCTCAAGGACTCCTCCTCATGCTGCGCTGCACATCTGGCTTTGTAACAGCGAGAACTGTGCCAAGCAATCCACCTGCCGTTTCCGGTGCAGGACTTGCGGAACCACCGTGTTACCGCACCATCGCAGGGAGCCACCGATGGCAAGACCGACCAGAACGGTGCATGGCCGCTGGTACTGGCGGGCGTCGGTGCTGTCGTTCAGCCGTCTACCGGCCGGGCCGGTGTCTCCAGCAACAACTGGTAGAAGCCGAGGTCCAGCCACCTGCCGAACTTGAAACCCGCCTGCCGGATGGTGCCCGCATGCGTGAAACCCAGCGACTCATGCAAGGCGATGCTGCCGCGGTTCTCCATGTCGATGCCGCCGACCATCACGTGATACTGCTGCATGACAGCCGCCTTGATCAGTTCCTGCAACAAGGCCCGGCCAATGCCCTTTCCGCGATGCGCGTGGTGCACATACACGGAGTGCTCGACCGAATACTTGTAGGCCGGCCAGGCGCGGAAACTCCCGTAGCTGGCGAAACCCAGCAAGGCTCCTGATTCATCGACAGCGCCAATGACCGGAAAGTGCCCGGCTTCCTTGGCCTTGAACCAGCCGACCATGCTTTCGGGCGGCCGTGGCTGGTAGTCGTAGAGCGCGGTGGAGGTGACGATGGCTTCGTTGAAGATGGCCAGGATGGCCGCACCGTGGGTGTCCAGCGAACAGGGGACGAACTGCATGAAGGGGGCGTGGCGGTCCGGAAGTCAGTCAGGAGAACAGCTGATGCGTCATGCGGGCTAGGGCACCCAGTGATCGATGGCCTGCCATTGCTCGCGATCCTTCTCGACACGGACGGTGCCGACGTCGAAGACCGTCATGCCGTAGGCCGCCAGGTGGACATAGTTCTGCGTGTCGCGCAATGCGGAGACCAGCGGCAGGCCGGTGGTCTGCACGAAGCGCAGGAACTGCTCGGCCGAACGGGTGCGCGGATCCAGGCGCATGCCGACCAGCCCGATCGGCAGCCCGTGCGAGGCCTTGAACTCGGCAAGCTCGTTCAGGAAGTCGCGGGTCGCCAGGATGTCGAACATCGATGGCTGCAGCGGCACCACCAGACGATCGGCGCGCTTCAGCAGATCCTTCAACGCCCCGCCATGCAGGGCGGCCGGCGTATCCAGGACGGCGTGGGTCGTGCCCTTCGGCGGCTTGGCCGGCTGGCCGGCCTCGATGTCCCAGCTGGAGATGGTGGGCAGGGCCTTGGGACGGCGCGCCAGCCAATACCGGGTGGATTGCTGGCGGTCGGTGTCGCCCAGCATGACGCGGACATCCTCCCCGCGATGCGCCAGCATGCCGGCGAGGTTGGTTGCCAGGGTGCTCTTGCCCACGCCCCCCTTGGGGTTCGCCACCAGAATCACTTGCATGCCCACGTTCTCCCGAAGATGACAGCGACAAGTACACCTGATCCACCACCCTGCGCAGGGTCGGAACACCGCGATGCAGTGTCCCGGAGTTAGCGGCCGCAGCCTGGCGAAATGAAGCGTGGCCGGGCGCTACGGCATTCCGGCTTGCTCCAGCGCACGCACCGCACGCCGGATCGTCAGGCTTCAGGCACGTCGCCAGGTCGTGCCCTGCGGACTGTCTTCCAGCACGATGCCGCGCGCCTTGATCTCGTCGCGGATGCGGTCGGCCTCGGCGAAATTGCGGTTCTTCTTGGCGTCGTTGCGCGCGGCGATCAGCGCGTCGATCTCGGCCGCATCGTCCCCCTGCGCGGCGCCGCCCTGCACGAAGCGGGTGGCATCCTGCTGCAACAGGCCGACGGTGCCGCCCAGCGCGCGCAGCAGGCCGGCGAGTTCCGGCGATCGCGTGCGGTTCACCTCGCCGCGCAGCTCGTGCAGCACGGCGAAGGCCTGGGCGGTGTGGAAATCGTCGTCCATCGCGTCGCGGAAGGCCCTGGCCTGCGGCAGGCTCCAGTCGATGACGCCATCCGGACCGGCGGCGGCCGGCGGCACTTCGCGCAGCGTGTTGTAGAAGGCCAGCAGCGAGGCGCGGGCGTCCTGCAGCGTGTCCCAGGTGTAGTTGATCTCGCTGCGGTAGTGGCCGCGCAGCAGGAAGTAGCGCAGCACCTCGCCGCCCTGCACCGGGTCCAGCTTGTTGAGGATCTCGCGGGTGGTAAACACGTTGCCCAGCGACTTGGACATCTTCTCGTTGTCCATGTTGAGGAAGGCCGCGTGCATCCAGTAATTCACGAAGGGTTTGCCGCTGGCGCCTTCGCTCTGGGCGATCTCGTTCTCGTGGTGGGGGAACTGCAGGTCCCAGCCACCGCCGTGGATGTCCAGGGTGTCGCCCAGCTCGGCGCGGCTCATCGCCGAGCACTCGATATGCCAGCCGGGACGGCCGTTGCCGTAGTGCGAGCACCAGTGCGGCTCCTGCGGCTTGGCGGCCTTCCACAGCACGAAGTCCAGCGGATCGCGCTTGTGGCCGTCGACCGCCACGCGTTCACCGGCGCGCAGGTCGTCGATGGACTTGCCGGAAAGCTTGCCGTAGCCGGGAAATTCGCGCACCGCGTAATACACGTCGCCATTGTCGGCCGGGTAGGCGCGCTTCTTCTCCACCAGCTCGCCGATGATGCCCAGCATGTTGTCGATGTGCGCCGTGGCGCGCGGCTCGGCGCTCGGGCGCAGCATGCCGAGGCGGTCGCAGTCCTCGTGCATGGCGGCGACCATACGCTCGGTCAGCGCCTCGATGGACTCGCCATTCCTGTTGGCGCGCTCGATGATCTTGTCATCGACGTCGGTGATGTTGCGCACGTACTTCACGTCGTAGCCGGTGGCGCGCAGCCAGCGGAAGACCATGTCGAAGACGGTCAGGGTGCGGGCGTTGCCGACGTGGAAGTAGTCGTAGACGGTCAGGCCGCAGACATACATGCGGACCTTGCCGGGTTCCAGAGGAGTGAAGTCCTGCTTTTCGCGCTTGAGCGTGTTGTAGATGCGCAGCATTTTTATCGGTGTTGTGTCTTCCCGACCGCCGTGTTGCGCGAGGCGCACACCGGCGCCCGGAGTGTCGGCAGGGTGGCAAGCGCCGATGGGCGCGCCCCCGCGACTACAGTAGAATCGCGCCATTTGCCGGGACAGCCTCCCGGCAACCTGCGACCGACTCTACCACAATGCGCTCAATGACCAGCCGCCGCTACAAGCCTGTTGCAGCCTGCCTCCCGGCCCTTTTCGTGGTCATTTCCGTAGCCCTGTCTGCATCGCCTGTCGCGGCCGCGCCGGAAGACGTCCAGAACCTGATCAAGCAAGGCCAGTTCACCCAGGCACTGGACCGCGCCGACCGCGACCTGGTGGCGAACCCCAAGGATCGCAAGACCCGCTTCCTGAAAGGCGTCGCGCTGACCGAGCTGAACCGGCTGGACGAAGCCGCCCAGGTCTTCCTCAAGCTGACCGAGGAAGCGCCCGAGCTGCCCGAGCCCTACAACAACCTGGCGGTGATCTACGCCCAGCAGAAGCAGTACGACAAGGCCAAGGCCGCGCTGGAAATGGCGATCCGCACCCATCCGTCGTATTCCATCGCCCACGAGAACCTCGGCGACCTGTACACCAAGATGGCGCGCCAGGCCTATGACCGCGCCCTGCAACTGGACGCCGCCAACCCCAGCACCCAGGCCAAGCTGGGCCTGATCCGCGAAATCATCTCGGTGGGCACCAAGCCGGGTGCACCGGCAGCCGCCACCCCGCCGGCAGCTGCCGTTCAACCGGCCAGGCCGCCGGTTGTCGCCGCCGCGCCGACGCCGGCTGCACCGCCCGCCCCCACTCCCGCCGCTCCGGCGCCGGCTGCCAAGCCGGTTCCGGTGCCTCCGCCGCCCCCTGCTGCTGCCCCTGCGCCGGCCACCAGGCCGATCGCCACACCCGCCCCGGCACCGGCCGAAAAGCCAGCCGTGGCAACGGCCGACGCCGAAGACGACGCCCGCAAGATGGTGCAATCCTGGGCCGACGCCTGGTCGCGCAAGGACGTCAAGGACTACCTGGCGTTCTATGCGCGGGACTTCGCCGTGCCCGGCAAGACCAGCCGCGCCGACTGGGAAAAAGAGCGCCGCACGCGTATCGACAAGCCCGGCACGATTAAAGTCGGCCTGTCGAATCTCCGTATCAAGGTGGATGGCGACCGGGCCACCGCCCAGTTCCGCCAGGCGTACAGCGCCCCCGGCCTGAACGCCAACAGCAACAAGACGCTGGAGCTGGTGCGCCGCAACGGACGCTGGCAGATCCAGCAGGAACGCGTGAACTAATTGCAACGCATGAGCCGCATCACCCCATCCCTGCGCCGGCTGCTGCCGATGGTGCTGGGTTGCCTTGCCTTGCTCGTCGCCGGCCCCACCGGCGCACCGACCGGCCTGCGCGCCGGCGTCTCCGACGCCGGCCCCGACGCCACGCTGACGCTGATCCTGCGCGACATCGACAACAACAAGCTGGACGTGGCCCTGGACCGCACCAACGCGCTGTTGAAGGCCTACCCCAATTTCCGCCTCGGCTGGCTGATCCAGGGCGACCTGCTGCTGGCCCGCGCCCGCCCGCTGACCACCTTCGGCAACGTCCCGGAAGGCGGTGACCGCCTGCGCGACCTGCGGCTGGAAGCGATCGCCCGCCTCAAAGGGTACCGCAACCGCCCGGCCGACACCCAGGTGCCGCGCTACCTGCTGCAGATGGAAGCGGACCAGAAATACGCCGTGGTGGTGGATACCCAGCGCTCGCGCCTGTACATCTACCGCAACGAGAACGGCCGCCCGGTGTTCGTGGCGGACTACTACGCCAGCCAGGGCAAGGCCGGCTCCAACAAGATGCGCGAAGGTGACAACAAGACGCCGCTGGGCGTCTATCACGTCACCGGTTTCATCCCGCGCGAGAAGATCGGCGACTTCTACGGGGCCGGCGCCTTCCCGATCAACTATCCCAACGAATGGGACAAGCGCGAAGGCAAGACCGGCTATGGCATCTGGTTGCACGGCGTGCCGTCCGACACCTATGCCCGCCCGCCGCTGGCGTCCGAAGGCTGCGTGGTGATCTCCAACCAGGACTTCCGCGCCATCTCCGGCTACATGCAGGCCGGCCGCACCCCCTTCATCATCAGCGACGGCGTGGAATGGCTGTCGCTGGACGACTGGAAGAGCGAGCGCACGTCGCTCAACGCCACCATCGAGCAATGGCGCAAGGACTGGGAAAGCCGCGACACCGCGCGCTACCTCAGCCACTACTCGAAGGAGTTCAAGAGCGGCAACCAGGACTTCGCGGCGTGGTCGAAGCAGAAGCAGCAGGTCAATGCGGGCAAGGATTTCATCGAGGTCGATCTGCGCGCGATGAGCATGTTCCGCAACCCCGGCAAGGACATGGTGGTCGTCGCCTTCGAGCAGGACTACCGCAGCAACAACCTGAGCAACGTTGCCCGCAAGCGCCAGTACTGGGTGCGCGAAGGCAGCGCCTGGAAAATCATCTACGAAGGAGTCGCCTCTTGAGCCTGTCCCACGTGACCAAACGCTTCGCTGCGCACCTGCTGTGCGCTGCAGCCGCCTGTGCCACTGCCTTTGCCAGTTTCGTCGCCCACGCCGCCGACCCGCGCGTGAAGTTCGAGACCACGCTGGGCAGCTTCACGGTGGAGCTGTACCCGGAGAAGGCGCCGCTGTCGGTCGCCAACTTCCTGCAGTACGTGGACGACAAGCATTACGACGGCACGGTGTTCCACCGCGTGATCCCGGGCTTCGTCGCCCAGGGTGGCGGCTTCGACAAGGGCATGAACCAGAAGCCGGTGCGCAAGCCCATCGCGCTGGAATCGAAGAACGGCCTGAAGAACGACACCGGCACCCTTGCCATGGCGCGTACCGGCGACCCCAATTCGGCGACGTCGCAGTTCTACATCAACCTGAACAACAACGGCATGCTCAACCACCCGCAACCGGACGGCCACGGCTACGCCGTGTTCGGCAAGGTGGTGGACGGCATGGACGTGGTGAACAAGATGGCCACGGTGCCCACCGGCAACGCGGGCGGCATGGGCGACGTACCGCGCACGCCGATCATCGTCACCACCGCGCGCGTGCTGCCTGATGCCGCCGCAGCCGGGAAAGACGCGCCACAGAAACGCTGAGCGCAGACACGCATCTGCGCCTATCCTTGATTGCCCCCGGGCCGCATCAGCGGCCCTCAGCTTTTTTCACAGATCGACAGGAGAACCCCAATGTCCACCGTCAAGCTCACCACCAACCACGGCGACATCGTCATCGCACTGGACGCCGAGAAGGCACCCGAAACAGTCAAGAACTTCCTGTCCTACGTCGAGTCCGGCCACTATGACGGCACCATCTTCCACCGCGTCATCGCCGGCTTCATGATCCAGGGCGGCGGCTTCACGCCCGACATGGAGCAGAAGTCCACCCAGGACCCGATCAAGAACGAAGCCAGCAACGGGCTGAAGAACGACATCGGCACCGTCGCCATGGCGCGCACCAGCGACCCGCACTCCGCCACTGCGCAGTTCTTCATCAACGTGGCCGACAACGACTTCCTGAACTTCCGCAACGAGAGCGTGCAAGGCTGGGGTTACTGCGTGTTCGGCAAGGTCACCGAAGGCCTGGACGTCATGAACAAGATCAAGGGCGTGAAGACCGGCCGCAGCGGCTTCCACCAGGACGTACCCGCCGAAGCGGTCGTCATCGAGAAGGCCGAAGTGGTCGCCTGACGCGACTGCCGACAAGGCTTGTCGCATTGCCCCGGACGCCGGCCCAGTGCCGGCGTTGCTGTTACCGGGGCCCCCGGCCCCGTTCCTCCCGGCCCCTTTTTCCGGCCGCGTTTCTCCCGGCCCCTTCCCCGATGTCGGCGCGCCGCGCCACACGCATCTGGACCAGACCTGTCGTGATCTACTTCATCTCCGACCTGCACCTCGACGAATCGCGCCCCGCCACGGCCCAGGCGTTCCTGGACTTCCTCGCAGGGCCGGTACGCCAGGGGCAGGCGCTGTGGATACTGGGAGATCTCTTCGAGTTCTGGACCGGTGACGAAGAGGTGGACACGCCTTTCAACCGCCGGATTGCCGACGCGCTGTCGGCCCTGCGCGGCGCCGGCGTCGACATCAAGCTCGTGATCGGCAATCGCGACTTCCTGCTCGGCCGGCAATTCGCGAAACGATGCGGCTTGCAGATCGTCGACGAGCCGGCACAGATCGACCTCGGCGGGCACCGGACGGTGCTCCTGCATGGCGACGCCCAGTGCACGGACGACGTGTCCTACCAGCGATTCCGCGCCAAAGTCCGCTCGCCCTGGCGGCAGTTCGTGTTCTGCCGGCTGCCGTTCTGGCTACGCCTGAAGATCACCCGCGGCGTGCGCAACCAGATCGGCAACGCCAAGCAACTCAAGGAAATGCGCATCATGGACGTCAATGACGACGCCATCGCGCAGGTGTTCCGGGACAGCGGCGCCAGCTGGATGATCCACGGCCACACTCACCGCCCCGCCCGCCACGATCTGGTGGTGGACGGCCAGGCACGGGTGCGCTGGGTACTGGCGGACTGGCACGACAAGGCGACGTGGCTGGAGTGGAACGGCCAGGCGCTACAGGCGCGCGAGGCCTGAGCTGTCACACCCGGCGCGACGCCGGGGCCATGGAACCGTCTCGGCAGGCATCCTGGCGGGCCGCCCTCAGGCGGTCGCAACCCTGACGATCTTCTCCTCGCGGATCGGCAGGTTGCACAGCGCGGCGACGGCCGCCAGGCCGGCGTCGATCCACCACATCGCGTCGTAGCTGCCCAGCTCTGTGATGGCGATGCCGCCAAGCCAGGCCCCGAGGAAACCACCGATCTGGTGCGACAACAGGGTCAGCCCGAACAGCGTGGCAAGGTAGCGCGTGCCGAACAGCTTGCCGACCACGCCCGCGGTGGGCGGCACCGTTGCCAGCCAGGTGAATCCGAGTCCGGCCGCGAACAGGTAGAAGGTCAGTTCCGTCTTCGGTGCCGCAAGGTAGATCAGCACCAGCACGGCGCGCGAGGCGTACATCCAGAACAGCACCATCTTGCTGCGGTAACGCTGCACCCACCATCCCGCCAGCAGACTGCCGAAGATGTTGGCCGCGCCGATGATCGCCAGCGACCAGCTGGCGACGGTGGCAGGCAAGCCACACAGGTCCACTTCTCCCGGCAGGTGGGTCACCAGGAAAGCGATGTGGAAGCCGCAGGTGAAGAAGCCGGCATGCAGCAGCAGATAGCTGCGGTCGCGCAGCGCCTCGCGCACGGCGGCGCGCAGCCCGCCCGGCGGAGCGGGGGTCTGCGCCGCGGCCTGCGCAGCGGGAACGCCCGGCTTCAGCACCCGGATCAGGGGCAGTGCTGCCAGCGACACCAGCGCCAGCGACCACATGGCGCCCATCCAGCCGACGGCCAGGATCAGGCCCTGCAGGATCGGCGCGAAGATGAACTGGCCGAAGGAGCCCCCCGCATTGATGATGCCGGAGGCCATGCCGCGGCGTTCCGCCGGGATGCGCTGCGCCACGGCACCGATCAGCACCGAGAAACTGCCGGCGCCGGAACCCGCGGCAGTCAGCACGCCGATGCTCAGGCATAGCCCCCAGGTGGAATCCATGAACGGTGTCAGCGCATTGCCGAGAGCCAGCACCACCAGCCCGCCGACCAGCACCGGCGCCGGCCCGTAACGCTCCGACAGCGCACCGGCCACCGGCTGCACCGCCCCCCACATGAACTGCCCTACCGCCATCGCGAGGCTGATGCTGGCGATGCCCAGCCCGGTCGCGGTGTTGAGCGGCGACAGGAAGAGCCCCAGCGACTGCCGCGAGCCCATGGTCACCACCATGATGGCGGCCGCGGCAAGCGTGAGCCACAGCCATACGGAAGCGGGTTGGCCGGAGCGTGTGCTGGACTGAGCGTTCATGTCGGGCCTCCCGCCCTGCGCGATGTTGGCGGACAGCATGATCGCGCAGCGACCACCATGCAATCGGCAATCACGCCAGGGTTGTTACAGCGCAGTGTCAGGACACAGGTTCGTCCGGCGCTGCCAGCGCCTGCGGCACGTCTTCGAGCTGCACGGATTCGATGCGCGTGAAATGGCTGGAAATCTTGCGGCTGGATACGTGCACATCCTGCACGTCCTTGTGGGCCTGCTCGATGTGCCGCGCCAGCGCCGCCATGCGGTCGTCGAAGCGCGAAAAATCCTTCGACAGCTTGCCCAGCGCATCTTTGATGAGGTGGATCTGCTTGCGCGTCTCCACGTCCTTCAACACCGCGCGCGCCGTGTTCAGCACCGCCATCAGGGTGGTGGGCGAGACGATCCACACGCGCTTTCCCTGCGCATGGCTCACCAGGTCCGCGTGATACGCATGCACCTCGGCGAACACGGCCTCGGCCGGCAGGAACATCACCGCGCCATCGGAGGTCTCGCCGGCAATGATGTACTTGTTGGCAATCGCATCGACATGGCGCCTGACGTCGGCCTTGAAGGCGCCCTGCGCCGCCTTCCGGTCGGACTCGGCGAGCCCCTGGTCGAACATGCGGTGGTAGTTCTCCAGCGGGAACTTGGCATCCACCGCGACCATGCCGGTCGGCTCAGGCAGACGCAGCACGCAGTCGGCGCGTGCCGCGTTGGACAGGGTGTACTGGAAGCTGAACGCATCCGGCGGCAGCACGTTGCGGATCAGCGCTTCCAGCTGCACCTCGCCGAAGGCGCCACGCGAGCGCTTGTCGCCGAGCAACTCCTGCAGGCTGACCACGTTGGTGGTGAGGTCGCCGATCTTCTTCTGCGCCTCGTCGATGGTCGCCAGCCGCGCCATGACACTGGCAAAGGTTTCGTTGGTCTTCTTGAAGCCTTCGTCCAGCCGCTCGTGCACCACGCCGGAGATGGTGTCCAGGCGCTCGTTGAGCGTGCGCGTCAGCACTTCCACGCTGGCGCCGAGCTGCATGGAAGCCTGCCGCAGGCCATCCTGCAGCAGTTCGCGATCGGCGCGCGACACCTCGCCCAGCTTCTCCATGGTCTGGCCGATCATCGCGGTCTTCAGCGCTTCCTGCTGGCGGGTCAGGTTGAGCTGCAGGCCGGCCATGCCTTCGCGGGTCGCGCGCAGCTCCTCGCCCACCAGCGCGCGCAGGCGCTCCGCGTTGTCGGTCTGCGCCGCGGTGATGCGATCGCCCTGGCGGTCCAGGCCGGCATGCAGGTCGGACAGCATCGCGCGATGCCCCTGTGCCAGCAATTCCTCGACCCGACGCCCGAGCGCTTCAGCCTGCGCCTGCGCACGCCTCCCCGCCAGCAGGCCCAGCACGATGAGCCACACCAGACCGACGGCCACCAGGCCCAACACAGCAACGACAGACAGCTCCACACCCTGCTCCCGGATTGGCAGGCCCGCAGTATACGTGCCCCACGCAGCAGCCATCAGGGCAGCCCGCCCTTTGCCCACCCTTTCCCCGCCCATTGATAGCGCAGTCGCTGCCCTGCTCAGTCTCGCCCCCGCCTCGTGCTCCCGCCTCGTTACTGCACCGCTCCTGCCCTTAAGGTCTTTGACGCCGGATGCCCGGCTGGCTATCAATAGCGCATCCCTTCCACGCAACGTCCACGCGTCCTCCAGGAGACAACCATGGCCCGCAGCGCACTGTGCATCGGCATCAACGACTATCCCTCCGCCGTCGGCAAGCTGGCCGGCTGCGTCAATGACGCGCACGACTGGTCGGCCATGCTCTCCGGCCGCGGCTTCGCGGTGAAGACCCTGCTGGATGCACAGGCCACCCGCGCCGCACTGGTCGACGGGCTGTCCAGCCTGATCGGCAGCGCAAAGAAAGGGGACACCGTCGTCATCACCTATTCCGGTCACGGCACCTGGGTGCCTGACGAATCCGGCGACGAGACCGACGCACGCGACGAAGGCTGGTGCCCACACGACCTGATGACGGCGGGCGCCCTGCTGGACGACGAGATCCACGCCATCTTCGGCACCCGCGCGGCAGGCGTGCGCATCGTGCTGATCTCGGACAGCTGCCATTCCGGCTCCGTCACGCGTGGCGACGACAGCGACGTGGATGCCGGCGCCCCGAAGGCACGCTTCGCCCCGCCTGCCGCATGGATGAAGCCCGCGCAGGTCACGCTGCTGAAACCGGTGAAGCCCTCGCTCCTGAGCGGCGGCATGAGCCGTACCGGTGGCGACCTGCTGCTGTCCGGCTGTACCGACGTGGAGTTCAGCTGGGACACCAGCTTCCGCGGCCGCCCCAACGGCGCCTTCACCTACTACGCGCTGAAGGTGCTGGCCGAGCGCAAGCCGGCCACGTACGAAGCGTGGTTCAAGGAAGTCCGCAGCTACCTGCCCTCCACCAGCCTGCCGCAGAACCCGCAGATCTACGGCTCGCGCGGCGCACGCAAGTTCAAGGTGCTGGACTGATCATGACGGCACTGTTTTCACACCGCCTGGACCAGACGCTCACCGGCATTGCCGACACGGGCAGCGCACCGGTTGCGCGCGGCGCACGCAGCCCGCGCTTCGGTAGCGGTGACGACGGCAACCCGGCCGAGGAATTGCCCTTCCGCCGCGACGACGGCGCGCGCCCGTCCGATGACGACCTGGCCAACCAGTTCGTCGTCTTCCAGCTCGGCAACGACCCGGCCGGCCCGGCCATCCTGTCCGCGGAATCCGTCGCCCCCCAGCTCGCCGGCAGCGATGCCGCGCCGGACATCGTCACCCGCCTGTCGCTGACGGCCTTCCACCTCGGTGCCGGCGAGGACGTGGAGCCCGGCACCCGCGCCACGATGCGCATCAACTTCGGCAAGGACCCGGAGTCGATCGACCGCTACTTCGACACGGCCTTCTGGGCCGTCGCGGCCGGACTCAAGCTGTACGACGAGCAGTCGGCCCGCCCGGCGCAGACCAAGGAACTGCAGGCCGACCTGAACCGCGCCTTCGGCAACCGGCCGATCGAGATTCCGGGCGGCCTCGGCAACCTGAGCTTCGAGGTGGTGAAGCACGAAGAACCGGCATGGTGGAAACGGCTGTTCGGCTTCCTGGGCAGCGGCGCCGGGACGGCACTGACCTCGGTACTCGGGTTTCCGGCCGTCACCACGACAGCCATCGGCCTCATCGACGAGTTGCTGGGCCGCCTGGCCGACGACGATCACGAGGTGTTGTTCAGGAGCGCACCGATGCGCCTGGCGCTGACGCAGCGCGCGCACGGCGAGTTCACCGGCGGCAATCCGCGCATCCGCCTGGGCGCGCTGAACCCCGGCTACTGCATCCTGGCGCGGGGACGCGACCATGCCGCACTGGCGGCGGCCGACGCCGTGTTCTATCCCACCTTCGGCCTGCTGGCGCCGGCCAGGCTGGATGTGCGCGACGTTGCCAACCTCGGCCGCGACAACCCGCTCAATGCGCTGACCTACGCGGTGTTCCGGGTACAGATGAAGAGCGTGCAGCTCGATCCGATGTTCAACTTCCGCAGCTGAACCTGCGATTCCGGCCTGCTGAACGAAGAGAGCCCCGTCGCGACGGGGCTCTTCGTTCAGGGGATTCCGCCGCCGCGCTACTTCAGGCGCTGGAGCTGGATCTGCAGATCGGCATCGCCGCCCGACCAGTACAGCACGCCCTCCTGGATCGTGCAGCGCAACGCCATCGTCTTTGCGGCCTGCGCCGCCAGCGCAGCGCCATCTTCCGCGGACAGCTGCCACACCTCCAGGTGATCGAAGCGCTGCAGATCGCCGGCAGCCTTGTCCCACCACATCGATGCCGTCCGGCCATAGGCCAGCACGGTGACGCGGCCGGCCTTGCTGCAGGCCCTGCGCACGTCACGCGGGTCCGGCAGGCCGACGTCGATCCAGTGGGTGACCGCACCGGTCAGATCCCTCTCCCACAAGTCTGCCTCGTCTTCCGAGGACAGGCCGCGGCCGAACTCCAGGCGCTCGGCTGCGAACAGCGCGAAGGCCAGCAGGCGCACCATCATGCGCTCGTCGGTCTCGGAAGGATGCCGCGCCAGCGTCAGCGAGTGCTCGGCGTAGTAGGACCGGTCGATATCCGCCACGCCCAACTCGGCGCGGTAAACCGTGGAACGCAGCGCCACGGCTACTTGCGACGGATCAGGAAGACGAACTCGTCAGCCGGCGGCTCGCTGCGCGACAGCAAGTCGTGCCCGGTCTGGCGCGCGAAGGCCTCGAAGTCCTTCACCGTGCTCGGGTCGGTCGCCACCACGCGCAACACCTTGCCGGTGTCCATTCCCGCCAGGGCCTTCTTGGTGCGCAGGATGGGCAGCGGGCACTTGAGTCCGCGCACGTCCAGTTCGTCGTCGTAGTCCATTTTCTTTCCGTCAGCGCCGGTTGCGCTCCATGTCTTCACGCAGGCGGCCACGCAGTTCGCGCAGGCGCGCGTCGATGATCGACTGCTCGTAGAAATCGCCACTGCCCCCCTTCTGCGCCATCTGCAGCTGGTCGATGGCGGCGGGCAGCGCACCTTGCAGGACGTACAGCTCGGCTTGCGCACGGTGCTGCAGGGCCGGCTTGCCCATCGCCTCGTAGGCCTGCGCCTGCAGTGCGTAGCGGCGGTAGTCCTGGCTGTCCGGCAGGATACGCCCACCCGTGGCATCCAGCGCCTTCTGCGGTTCATTGGCTGCCAGCCAGGCCTGCGTCTCGCAGTACATCAGCGCAGACTGTGCCGGCCAGCGGGTGCGGGCATCGTGACAGACGCGTGCGGCCTCCGCGTGCTTGCCCTGCGCCCGCAGCAGGTCGGCATTCAAGGTTTCGACCATGTAGCTCGGGTAGCGCAACTCGCGCAGTTTCGCCAACGACGTGGCCGCCTCGTCGAACTGGCGGTCGCGGATATGCACCCTTGTCAGCCCGTACCAGCGCGCTGCCTGCTCGCTCAGGCTCGTGCCGCCCTGGCTCTGGAAACGCACCAGCGCATCACTGGAGTTCCCCCGCTCGGCATCCAGCTTGGCGCGCAACAATGCGAACTCCGGCGTATCGGTCACCTGCCGGTGGCGCGCGTCATGAGCACGTGCCGCGGTATCGGCAATCCGGTCGCTGGTCAGCGGGTGGGTGCGCAGATAGTTCGGCGCATTGCCTTCGTTGAAACGATTGGCACGCTGCATGCGCTCGAAGAAGCTCGGCATGCCCTGCACATCGAAACCACCTGCCTGCAGGATGTTGAAGCCGACGCGATCGGCCTCCATTTCCGCATCGCGCGAGAAGCTCAGTTGCTGCTGGATCGCGGCCGCCTGACCAGCCGAAGCCAGCGCGACCGGAACGTTGGAATTCGAACGGGCCGCCAGGATTGCCGCGATCAGCGATGCCACCACCAGGATGGACGTGTTGCCCTGCTGCGCCAGCATGCGGGCAATGTGACGCTGCTGGATGTGGCCGATTTCGTGGCCCAGCACGGAGGCCAGTTCCGATTCGGTCTGGGTGGTCAGCAACAAGCCCGTGTGCACACCGATCAGCCCGCCAGGCATGGCAAACGCGTTGATGGTGCTGTCACGCAGCGCAAAGAAAGTGAAGTCCTGCGGCGAGGCACCGGCCGCGATGACCAGACGCGCGCCCACCGCGTTCAGGTAGTTCTCGAGCTCCGGATCATCCACGTAGCTACGTTCGCGGAAACGGATCTCCCGCATGACCTGCTCGCCCGCACGCCGCTCCATGGCAGGCGACAGCTCGGCCTGTGAGGAATCCCCCAGGTCCGGCAGGTTGGAGACCAGCTGGGCCGGCGCCGGCGGCACCGCAAGCGCGGTCACCAGCGACAGCAGCGTGGCGTGACGGAAAGTGCGACGGAAACGCATCGCGCTATGATACTTGGCTCCATCGCGCCGTTCCCGGCGCTTACACCTGCTTACACCCGCATGAGCACACCGCACGACAGCCCGCCTTCACCGCTCACCCACTTCGATGCGCAGGGCCAAGCCCACATGGTGGATGTCGGCGCCAAACCGGAAACGCACCGGCGCGCCACGGCACGCGGCCGCATCGTCATGCAGGCGGAAACGCTCGCGCTGATCCGCGACGGCGACGCGCGCAAGGGCGACGTTCTTGGCGTGGCGCGCATCGCGGGGATACAGGCCGCCAAGCGAACCGGCGAGCTCATCCCGTTGTGCCACCCGATCCCGCTGACCAGCGTCAGCGTCGAGTTCCGGCTCATCGAGCCCGACAACGCCATCGAATGCAGCGTCAGCGCCGAAACCGTCGGCCGCACCGGCATCGAGATGGAAGCGATGACCGCTGTCAGCGTCGCCCTGCTGACCATTTACGACATGTGCAAGGCCGTCGACCGGGGCATGCGCATCGAGGGTGTGCGCCTGGTCGAGAAACTGGGCGGGAAATCCGGCCACTGGCAAGCCGTCTGACAGCGCAGACTCAGGCCAAGCGGCAGCGGCGGGCGCAGAAAGACAAAAAGCCGCACAAGGCGGCTTTTTGCGAGTTTGGCGGAGTGGACGGGACTCGAACCCGCGACCCCCGGCGTGACAGGCCGGTATTCTAACCGACTGAACTACCACTCCTTCTCTGTACAAGACCCGTTCAGTCGCAAGTCTCATACACCAGAGAATTTTGGAAGCTGCGATGCAACTCCCGGAACTCTGGCGTCCCCACGGGGATTCGAACCCCGGTTATCGCCGTGAAAGGGCGGTGTCCTAGGCCTCTAGACGATGGGGACCCTGAACAACTTCTTCGTGTTGGTGGAGGTAAGCGGGATCGAACCGCTGACCTCTTGCATGCCATGCAAGCGCTCTCCCAGCTGAGCTATACCCCCGAACAGCGAAGACCCGCACTATAGAAGACAACTCACCGCTCGTCAACATCGACAAGCGACAACTCTCGAAAATGTCGCCTCTGGCAAGGATTCGTCGCATAGCATTCAGATACTTTCAGCTACTGCCGATAAGTGTCGCTACGCGATTAAGAGCCCATCCTTCATGGCCCGCCTCTCCTAACGAAAACCTCAAGACTGACCGAGCGTGACACAGTGCCAAGTGCGTCCCGCCCATCCCAGACGCTTGCCCCTCTGTCGCACGTATATTGAAAACCAATACCCGCTTCGCCACCCTAAGCAAATAGATTGCGGTGTATTGCCTCTTGCACACTGTATGACTGACGGAATCCGCACCATGACCGGCACACGCACGCACCAACACAGCCAATCGAAACAGAAATCCAAAGGCTTCACGCTGATCGAGCTGATGATCACCGTCGCCATCATCGGCATCCTGGCTGGCATCGCACTGCCGGCGTATTCAGACTATGTCACACGAGGGCGGCTCACCGACGGCCAGAAAATCCTGTCCACGTATGCATTGGCAATGGAGCAGTACTTCCAGAACCACAACAGCTACGCGAGCGGAGGTAGCTGCGGGGTCAATCCGGATACGCGGTACGACACCGCCGACTTCGCAATCACATGTGCGACTGATGCCACAGTGGGATACGTGGCAACCGCAACAGGCCAGAGCAGAGTGAACGGCTACACATACACCATCAACGGTAACGGGGCTCGCGCAACCACGGCTTTTGCCAATGGTGGCGTCACGGCAGCCACCTGCTGGCAATCCCGTAAAAGTGGTACGTGCTGATGCGCACCGCCCGCGGCTTCTCGCTTATCGAGCTGATGGTGACGGTCACTGTCCTGGCGCTCCTGCTGGCAGCGGCCCTGCCCAACTTCAGGGAGTACCTGAACAACAGCAGGGTCAGAGCGGTCGCCAGCGAAGTGCATGACGGCCTTCAGTACGCACGCATGGAAGCCATTCGCCGCAATGAAAGCGTTACCTTCTGCATGGCAGCGGCGACCGGTACCGGCTGGGATGTGCTCACAGGCACGAGCTGCACCGGAGGAACGTCCCTGCGCAGCCGCCCCGCCAGCGCGAGTGACGCAAGTAGCGTGACGCTGTCTCCAACTTCGCTGACCGTGACATTCAGTGGCACCGGGCGACGAGCCGCAGCGGCTGCAGGCACTACTTTGACAACGCTGGATGTCGGCTGGAGCGGTACCTGTGGTGACGACTGCGTCTCCATGCGTGTAGAAGTTTCCGCCGGCGGCATGATCAGGAACTGCAGTCAGAACATTACCAGCGGCCCGCAGGCCTGTACCGCATCCGCCTCTGCGTCCTCTTCCGGCGGAGCATCTTCGTCCTCTGGCGGACCTACTTGATGGAACGCAGCACAATGAAATCGCACAAGCGCCGAGCCACCTCCCGCAAGCAACAAGGCGTTTCCCTCGTGGAAGTTCTCGTGGCGGTTGTTGTGTTTGCCTTGGGCATGTTGGGGCAAGCCGCCTTCATGTTGACCGCCATGCAGAACGGCCAGCAATCCCGGTACCGGGTCATTGCCAGCTATTACGCGGAAGAGCTCATCAGCGCTGCCCTCGCCGACACGGGCAATCGCGCCAAATACGCAGTTACCAACTCAGTGTGTGTAGACGCCTCCTGGGCGGCCTGCACTGATTGGGTGACCCGCGTGCAGAGGGATCTGCCGGCGCAATCCGGCTCAAGCATTACGGTAACTGTCACGGCGGGTGTCATGGACGTGTCCATCCCCTGGAAAGGAATGCCGGGCGCCAGCACCGGTGAAACACCGATTTACAAGACCAGGTCAGACCTGAACCTCATTGGCTCATAGGCCGCTAACAATGTACCGCACCCCCATCAAACCAGAGCCCCGCGCGAAGCACCAGACTGGCGTCACCCTCGTTGAACTGATGGTCACGATGGTAGTCGCCATTCTGGTTCTCTTGGCCGCCACCAGCGGTGCGGCACTGTTCGAACGCAGCCGACGCGCCACCATCGGTAACAACAGCGCACTGGAAAACGGAATCGCCGTTGCCTTCGACATCCAGCGCGAAGTCCAGTCTGCCGGGCTGTGGGGAGTCAATGGCCCCTGCCCGTCCATCTGGACCTATAACGCCGGTGGATCGAGCGGCAGCGGCGCTTGGGAAACTGCGGTCGCGACTTCGACCGAAGGACACATCGGCCCGCCAGCCATCATCACTGCAGCGTCAATAACGGACGAAGCCACATCTGATTCAATCACCGTTAATGGATTGAGCCGCTTGGTCGGCGTACCGACCACTCTGACCCACCCCGCCACAACAACGACGCTAAAGGTTCAATCAACAAGCGAGATCATCGTCGGCGACGTCCTTGCAATCGCACCGCCTTCTGGCACCGCTGGCGAGTGCTTCCTCGGAAAGGTCACGACCATCGCCGGGTCTGACGTAACCATCGCCGCCTTGCAAGCAGGTGCAACCCCCAACTACAACTACGCCGCGAACAGCCTGGTCTACAGCTTCGGGCCTGTGCGCAGTGCGCTGTATCGGGTAGTCAACGGCAACTTCGAAACGGTGAATCTCGTTTCCGATCCGGATGGCGACCCTGACCGGAATGGCAGCACCACCGTAATCGCGGAGAACGCCCTCATCCTGCGTGCGCAATACGGTATCAGCGCAACGCCTGCCGACCTGGGGATCAGCAAGTGGGTCAATCCAGGCAACGCCGAAGCCACGGCTAATCGGCTGCGTGCGATCCGCATTGCCGTGGTGACCCGTTCGCCGCAAGCAAGCCTTCAGAATACCGACACCGGTGCCAGTACCGGCGCCTGCCTCACTACAACCGTCAACCCTGCGCTGCCATGGACGTCCGTAACCGGCGTTGACGATACCGCCCGGGGTCTGAACGTAGGCGTCGCCAGCCCCGGCGAAGCCCGCTGCTTCGAATACCGCACCTCGACAATCACCATCCCCCTCAAGAACTATCTCTTTACCGGAGGCGGCGCATGAAGCGCGGCATCAACAGTCGCGGACCGCGCGGCTTCGCCCTGCTGACGGTCCTCATCCTGCTGACCATCATGCTCCTTGCAGGCATGGCGCTTTTCCGATCGGCCGACACGGCCGGTTTGATCGCCGGTAATGCCGCGATCAAACAGGCTGCATCACAGGCCGGCAATGTCGGCCTTGTGGTGGCCCAGACCCGGGTGGACACGGGAAGTCCGAGTGGCGCGGGCTACTCACCCACCGCGCTGACGCTCGACGAGTACGGCATCCCCCCAAGCACGCCGCCCAATGGTGCGACGTGGAGCGCAAGCACCAGTGCTGAAAACGGCTACAGCTACACCTACCTGATCGAGAAGCTGTGCTCCGGCACGGGCACCGGCGCGGTCTGCGCCAGAGCAGTCATCGGTGGCGGCTCGGGCAACACATCGATCGAAGTCAATGACCAGAGCCCCACCCCCTTGTCTGCATTCATCGACATGTACCGTATCACCGTTCAGATCACGGCCCCACGTGGTACGACCAGTTACGTTCAAGCCATCTACGGCAAGTAAGCGGAGTTACCCATGAACAAGTTCTCTCCTCGCCGGGCTCTGCTTCCCGTCAGCATCGCAGCACTTCTTGGCGGCACGGCGCTCCATGCTGCAGACATTCCGATCTCCACGGTTCCGCTCGACGTCGCGCTCAACCAGGCCAACAGCGTCATGGTGATCGACGACTCCGGCTCGATGGATTTCGAGATGATCCTGAGCGCCAACAGTGACGGCGTGTTGTACTGGAACAATGGCTCCTACAACGGAACTGGCAGCGGGTCCAAGAGCCCGTTCCTCTTCCCCTTGGGTTGGGACGGCAACGGGTCAGGTTTCTTTGTCGGGGACATGAACCTTGCGGACCACTACGCCGTTCCCTACCTGGCCGAGTACGCATACCTGCGCAGCGCCGATTACAACCCTATCTATTACAACCCGCGCATCACCTACACGCCGTGGCCTAGCGCTGTCGTTGACGGAAATATGGTCACGTTTGCCGACGCACCGCCCGCAGCGGCCCGTAGCCACCCGTACCTGACTTCGGGTGGCACCTGGGGTAATACGGGCACGGCCACCGTAGTGAACCTGACTGCGACCTACTACGGCCCCAATACCACGTCGCCCGCTAACTGTGCTGCCATGGCGACGACAGCAAATACCGACAACCGCAACTGGACGTTCAGGGTTTTTCAGGGCATGACCCTGCCGAGAGATGCGAGCACCTGCTATCGCCGCTGGAACATGACGTCCACCGTCGCGTGGCAAGCGACGAACACGTCTGGGAATAGCGCCGACATCAATGCAGCAGGGGTCGTACAGCGCGATCTTGAAGTTGCAATTCCGTATCGACCTGCGACGTTCTTCATGAGGGACGCCACGTGTACTGCCGCATGGCCCGCCTGCGGGACGGGGCCCGGCAGCACAAACTACCGGCTGTACGACATCAATGCCATGACGGGCTCCAGCTACACGCTGCCCGACGGCACGGTCATCTCCAGAACGAAAGCGCAGGAACTGCAGAATTTCGCTAACTGGTTTACGTACTACCGCAAGCGCAAGCTGATGATGGCGTCCAGCATGGGCACCAGCCTCTCGAGCGTGCAGAAGAATTTCCGTCAGTTCTCGGCTGCTCCGGTGTTTATGCACTCGCTGCCAACGCTGTCGAACACATCCCCCACGCTGTACGACTTCACCAAGAATGACAATGCGGTAAACGGCCTACCCCTCATCGGCCATCTGTACAAGATGCGTACGGCTGGTGGCACGCCCACCGTGGCAGCACTGAATCGCGCGGGCGAAACCTACGGCTATAGTGGCCCGTTCAATAACTACCTGACCAGTCGCAGCTCCACGGACAGCATCACCGACGAAACCACCGCCCAAGCGGCACTTCGCTGTTCCGCGAATACCGCATTCGTCCTGACAGACGGGTACGCGACGGTGTATGACGGCACGAACACCATCTACAGCACCGCAAAGACGTACTACGACAATCTGCGCTGGTGGAACCCCACGAGCGGCAACATCGGCAAGACGATGAATACCTACGGGATCACGCTAGGGGCGCTAGGCCAGGCGTACCAAGGTGATGCGAACGCTGCGGACCCGAACCCGTGGCCCACACCCGCGGGTGGTCAACCGACCGCCATCGATGACTTGTGGCGAGCCACTAAGTACTCTAAGGGCACGCTGCTGTCAGCGACCAACCCGACCGAACTGGACACCAAGATCAACCAGATCATCACGGACATGTTCAACTCCGGCACCGGTTCGAACATCAGCCTGGACGACCCCTACATCGATAGCGGGACAACCGCGCTGCAAGCGAACTACAACTCTGGTGACTGGAGTGGCGAACTGCGGGCCTATGGTGTCTTCCCTGCTAACGGCCTGATCAACTACTCCAACCTGAAGTGGTCTGCGCAGGGCCAACTGGATTCGCGTACTGCCGCCAGTCGCATCATCGCCACCTGGAACCCGACCACGAGTGCAGGCATTCCTTTTACAAGCGCAGCGCTCACCGGTGCCGGACGACTGGACCTGTTCAATACAGGCGCGGCCAACGATGGTGCGGACGTGGTGGCTTGGCTGCGCGGTGATCGAAGCCTCGAGAGCACGCGCTACCGCAAGCGCGGTCACCTGCTCGGCGCAATCGTCAACTCCTCACCTGCTTACGTGAATGAAGCATTCGCAAAGTACGGCTATGCGGGCTACTCGGCATTCGCTGAAAGCGTGAGGACGCGAACTGACGTTGTTTATGTCGGTGCCAACGACGGGATGCTGCATGCCTTCCGTGCCGACACCGGTGCAGAACTGTGGGCATACGTTCCCGGACTGGTGCACAACAAGCTCAATGCACTGGCGCAGCCCGCCTATACCAACCAGTTCACCGTCGACGGCAAACTGACCGCTTGGGACGTGGAGTTCACCTCCGGGTCTGGAAGTACCGCAACTACGACCTGGAAAACGGTGCTGATCGGTGGGCTGCGTGGTGGTGGCAAGGGTTACTACGCCATCGACGTCACATCCCCCGAGGCCGCCAGCGAAACGGCACTTGCCAGCAAGGTACTGTGGGAGTTCACGGACGCCGATATGGGCCTGAGCTACGGCAAGCCGCAGATCGTCAAGACCAAGTCTTACGGCTGGGTTGCCCTGCTTCCTTCCGGTTACAACAACACCGGCAATGGCCACCTGTACGTGGTCAGCATCCAGACCGGCCAGCTAGTAAAGAAGCTTACGGTCAACCTCACCGCTGGTGCGTACTCGCAGGTCGGTCTGGCAGAAGTTACCGCCACCATCGACACGGCTGACCAGGCAGCCCCGCAGCGTGGCGCAACCGTCAAGTACGTTTATGGCGGCGACCTCAACGGCAACCTGTGGCGCTTCAACCTGGGCGATGCGGACAGCAACAACTGGTCGTCCAAGTTGCTGGCCGCCAACCTGAACATCAATGGCACGGCAGGCGCTACGGCTATCACTGCAGCACCTGCCGTCGGCATCATCTCGACCCCCGGCCCCTTCCCTGCCTACCAGAACTCAGCCGACACCAAGACAAGCCGGCTCATGGTGTTCGTGGGTAACGGCAAGCTGCTGCACGGTAGTGACTTCAGCACCGATGACCGGAATAACGGCTTCTATGCCATCGAGGATGCCGACGACAACCTTGTAATCGGTGCCGATGGCTGTGCCAGCCTGGGCTGTCTGGTCCAGGTCGGTCTTGGGCAAACATCCGCAAGCCTTGGCCTCAACAACTGGAGTTCCCCTTCCAACGCAAGCCTGACCAAGTGGTGGGTGGCCGACCAGCACTCCTTCAACCTGAACGGCGTACAACGCGTCAAGCGCGGCTGGTACGTCCGTTTCTCTGAAACCGGTGGCGAGCGCGTAATCGGCAAGCCGGTGTTCATCAACGGCGCCGTCACTTTCACTACGACGATGAAAACTGACTCCCGCCATACGGCAGCCGGCACCTGCGAAGCCGCCTATAGCGCGATGTACGTCATGGGCGCAGACAAGGGCGGCGCCCTGGGCGCCACCAGCCGGGTCAACATGGGCTTCGGAATTGCCACGGAGCCGGTCATTGCGATTCTTCCGGACGGCAAGTTCATCGCCACGGTGGGCATGAAAGGCGTAGAGGCAAGCCAACTCACCGGTTCGGGTGTCATCACCTCTGGTGGGGCCAACTCGGCACCCGTAATGGGTGGTGTTCCGATCGGCACATCAGGCGCGGATGGCCAATCGATCGTGATTGCGGTTCCACCGCCTGAAGTCGTATCCGGCGGCGACCTCCAGCGCTACGGCTGGCGAGAAATCTACCGCTGATCAGCGCGGCGGAATAATGGAAAAAGGGTCGGCAATTGCCGGCCCTTCTTTTTTGTCTGGTGCCTCTATCGCCAATCCGCCTTCAAGGATGCCCGCCACCGCCATGCCTGCGCGCCGCGCAGGTTGGTAGTCGGCATCCATCAGGGATTGGCTCAACTGATTGGTGGCAGCAGCATCAAGCCAGTTGTCGAGTATTTCCACTTGCTCCGCCCGGCCGACGGCGCTCACGTGAATCCGAAAGCGGATCACGAAACCCGCGGTATCGGGGCCGATCACGGTATCGACGTAAACTGGCGTGAGCAATCGCGGTGGCTCTTCCACGATCAGCGCAGCAGGCCGCGCGGGTTCCTCTTGCCGAGGATGCGATCTCTCCTGCGTAACTTGGTCCGGTTCAAGCGGCAGCGGAGCCGTAGGCGCGACGTCGCCGTGCAGCGATACGGCGGGAGGCGGGAGGCGGGGCACGGGAACTGGCTCCGCCACAGCGTGAAACCGGACCGCGAGCGGAGTACTGACGCCGGAGAGCTTCCAGCCCACCACCGGCTCCGGCTGGGATGCCGTTCCGTCGGGCCAGCCCAGGAGCAACCCGTGCAGGCCAAGCGATACGCCCAGTGCCACCAGCAGACCACCGCGCACCGCCCCTCTCTCGCGAGCCAGCGCAACACAGCCTGGACGAACACTCGACGCCCCACTCCGTTCAACAATTTCCTTCATAACGGAATCTTACTGAGTGACGCGGCGGACACGCGTATCTTTGCCGACCCACGCTGTCCGCCAGACTGTGCGGGCTATACTGCATCGCAATAATTCGCGCAAACCAGGAGAGAACATGAGCCTCACCCTTCCGTCCGGCCTGGACATCCGCGCCCCGCTCGCCCCGGGCTTTGAAGAGATTCTCAGCCCTGAAGCGCTGGCCCTGGTGGCCAAGCTGCATCGGGCTTTCGAGTCGCGTCGGCAGGAGCTGCTGAAGACGCGTGTCGCGCGTCAGGCGAAGATCGATGCTGGCGAGATGCCGGACTTTTTGCCGGAGACGAAGCAGGTCCGCGATGGCGACTGGAAGATTGCGCCGCTGCCGGCCGCGCTGCACTGCCGGCGTGCGGAGATCACCGGGCCGGTGGAGCGCAAGATGATCATCAATGCGCTGAACTCGGGAGCGGACTCGTACATGTCCGACTTCGAGGACTCGAATACGCCGAACTGGTTCAACCAGATCCAAGGGCAGATCAATCTGTTCGAGGCGGTGCGCGGCACGATTTCGCTGGAGCAGAAAGGCAAGTCGTACAAGCTGAACGACAAGGTGGCGACGCTGCTGGTGCGGCCGCGCGGCTGGCATCTGGATGAGAAGCATGTGCTGGTCGACGGCCAGCGGGTGTCGGGCGGCATTTTCGACTTCGCGCTGTTTTTCTTCCACAACGCGAAGGAGCAACTGGCGCGCGGAGCAGGGCCCTACTTCTACCTGCCGAAGATGGAGAGTCATCTGGAGGCGCGCCTGTGGAATGACATCTTCGTGATGGCGCAGGACGCGCTGGGCATCCCGCGCGGCACGATCAAGGCGACCGTGCTGGTGGAAACCGTGCTGGCCACGTTCGAGATGGAAGAGATCCTCTACGAACTGCGCGACCACAGTGCCGGCCTGAACGCCGGGCGCTGGGATTACATCTTCTCGTGCATCAAGAAGTTCAAGCGCAACAGCGATTTCTGCCTGGCCGAGCGCAGCAAGATCACGATGGAAGTGCCCTTCATGCGCAGCTACGCACTGGCACTGGTGCAGGCCTGCCACAAGCGCGGCGCACCCGCGATCGGTGGCATGAGCGCGCTGATCCCGATCAAGAGCGACCCCGTCGCCAACGAGAAGGCCATCGCCGGCATCCGCCACGACAAGAAGCGCGATGCCAACGATGGCTTCGATGGCGGCTGGGTGGCGCACCCGGGACTGGTGTCGGTGGCGATGGAAGAGTTCAAGGCTGTACTAGGCGACAGGCCCAACCAGTGGGAGAAGCAACGTGACGAAGTGTTCGCGCCGAAGGACTGGCTGAACTTCGTACCGGAGGCCCCCATCACCGAGGCCGGCCTGCGCAACAACATCAACGTCGGCATCCACTACCTCGGTTCCTGGCTGGCCGGCAACGGCTGCGTGCCGATCCACAACCTGATGGAAGATGCTGCCACCGCGGAGATCTCCCGCTCGCAGGTGTGGCAGTGGATCCGCTCGCCCAAGGGCAAGCTGGAGGATGGCCGCAAGGTCACGGCTGAACTGGTGCGCGCGCTGATTCCGGAAGAGCTTGCCAAGGTCAAGGCGACCGTGACCGCTGCCGGCGAGGCAACGGCCAGCTATGAGCAGGCCGCCGGCATCTTCGAGACGATGAGCACGGCGGACGACTTTGCGGAGTTCCTGACCCTGCCGCTGTACGAAGCCTTGCAGTAAGGGGCGTCGACGGTCCAAAGAAAAGGCGCCCTGCGAGGGCGCCTTTTCTTTGTGGCTGGGACCAGATCGGCCGGCAGGATGCAGGGTTTCGCTCAGCTCAAGCTGCGTGGCGCACACCGTGGTCGCAACATGATGCACGCATTCCCGCAGTCACCTACGGCACGACCGGCGACGCCAGCAAGGGGAAGAGCTCCCGCAGGCCACCCGCCATCAACTCCACGGCAATACCCGCCAGCAGGAAGCCGGCGATCCGCTCGATCACCACCATCATCGCCGGCGTCAGCCTCGCCTGCAGTCGCCCTGCAAACGCAAAGGTCAGCCACACCAGCAGACCGACGATGATCGGCGGCAGCAATACGGTGACGAGGCTCAACGGGGCCTGCCAGTGCCACTGGCTATGCGCCAGCATGAAGGAAAACGCCGCCGGCCCCACCAGCAGCGGGATGCCCAGTGGCACCAGGCCGCGGCCTGCGGCCTCCTCGGCGGCCTCGGCCTCCACCGGCGTCCGCTTCACGGCGTTCTGCTGCCCCAGCACCATGGCAATCGCCACCATCAGCACGATGACCCCGCCACCCACGCGCATGGCGCCCAGCGAAATGGACAGTGCCTGCAGCAGCTCGTCGCCGGCCAGACCCGCAATCACCAGCGCAACGATGACCACCATGCCGAGGAAACGCGCATACGCGCGCTTCTCGGTATCGCTGTAGCCGACGGTCGCCTGCAGGTAGAGCGGGATCACGCCCAGCGGCTCGACGATGGCCAGCAGGGCCACGGTGTTCTTGAATATCTCGGCAAGCATGGCGTCATTGTGGCTGAAACAAGGGGCGGGGCTCCGATGTGCCGTGTCAACGGGACAACCGCATCAGGGAAGCCCTCAAGCTGAATTCATGACCAGGAACTATCATAATGAAATAGCATTTCACTGGATAGAACAACATGAGCAGCAGCCAGACCGGTGTGGCCGCCGTTGACCGCGCCCTCCTCATCCTTTCCCGTGTCGCCGAGCATCCCGAAGGTGTTTCGCTCGCCGACCTGTCCCGCCAGACCGGCTTGTACAAGAGCACCATCCTGCGACTGCTGGCCTCGCTGGAACGCGCCGGCTATGCCCGTCGCATGCCGGACGGACACTACGCCGCCGGGGCAGCCCCCCTGAAACTGGCCCGTGCCTACCAGGAAGGCTTCAGCCTGGACGAAGTGCTACGCCCTGCCCTGCGGGCACTCGCCCACGCCAGCGGCGAGACCGCGTCCTTCTTCGTGCGCGACGGCGATACCCGCATCTGCCTGCGTCGCGTGGAGTCGCCGCGCAGCATCGTCATCGCCCTGCGCGAAGGTGACCGCCTGCCGATCGACCGCGGCTCCGCCGGCAAGGTGCTGCGCGCCTTCGCCAACGAAACGGGGGCCGATCTCGAGCAGGTGCGCAACGACGGCTGGGCCTGCACGCTGGGCGACCGCGACCCGGCAGCGGCCTCCATGTCTGCGCCGGTATTCGGTCCGGGTAACACGCTGCAAGGCGCACTGGCCTTGTCCGGTCCACGCGAACGCTTCACGGACGAACAGGTCGCCCGCTGCGCGCCGCTGCTGCGTGAAGCCGCCAGCACCCTCACCCGCCAGATCGGTGGCGAGCAACCCGCCGCACGTTCATGACCGATCCCGTCGTACTGATCAGCGAAGTGGGGCCGCGCGACGGCTTGCAGAGCATCACGCGCACCATGCCCACCACAGCCAAGCAAGGCTGGATACGCGCGCTGGCATCGGCCGGGCTACGCGAGATCGAGGTCGCCTCATTCGTCCCCCCGAAACTGCTGCCGCAGATGGCCGACGCCGCCGACGTGGTGGCGGATGCAATCCGCATACCCAGCATCACGGTGCTGGCACTGGTGCCGAACCTGCGTGGCGCCGAGGCCGCCGTCGCGGCCGGCGCGCACAAGCTCACCCTGCCGGTGTCCGCCTCGCGCGCGCATAGCCAGAGCAATCTCCGCAAGACACCCGAGGAGGCCGTCGAAGAAGTCCGCCGCGTCGTTGCCCTGCGGCAGGACAGCCCCCGTTCATTCGGCATCGAGATCGGCATCTCCACCGCCTTCGGTTGCACGATGGAAGGCGCCATCGACGAGCAGTGGGTGATCCGTCTGGCCGTGATGCTGGCAGAGGCCGGCGTCGATTCCGTGGGCCTGTCGGACACCACCGGCTACGCCAACCCGGCGCAGGTGCGGCGCCTGTTCCGCCAGTTGCATGCAGAGCTCGGCGACAAGGCCGGCGGCGCCCATCTCCACAACACCCGCGGCCAGGGCCTGGCCAACGTCGTGGCGGCGCTGGACGTCGGCGTCAGCACCTTCGACGCCTCCCAGGGCGGCCTCGGTGGCTGCCCCTATGCGCCGGGTGCCAGCGGCAACATCGTGACCGAGGATCTGGTCTTCCTGCTGGAGAGCATGGGGCTGGATACCGGCATCGACCTGGAAGCGCTGATCGCCGCGCGACGGATCGTCGCCGAAGCCCTGCCCGACGAACCGCTCTACGGCCACCTGCCGGAAGCGGGCCTGACCAAGGGCTTCCACTACGCACGCGACGCAAGTGGAGCACGCCCATGACCAAGCCGCTTCCGCTGGCCGGCCTGCGCGTCGTCGAGTTCGTCCACATGGTGATGGGCCCGGCCTGCGGCCTGATCCTCGCCGACCTCGGCGCCGAGGTGATCAAGGTCGAGGGCGTGGAAGGCGACAGCACCCGCCACCTCACCGGATCGGGAGCCGGCTACTGGCCGACCTACAACCGCAACAAGCAGAGCCTCGCCATCGACCTGAAATCCGGCGAGGGCATCGAGGCCGTGCGCGCCCTGCTTGCCACGGCGGACATCGTCACCGAGAACTTCCGCCCCGGCGCCATGGAGAAGCTGGGCCTGGGTTACGACGCGGTGCGTGTCCTGCGCGCCGACATCATCTACTGCTCCATGAAGGGCTTCCTGCCCGGTCCGTACGAGCAGCGCCCGGCGCTGGACGAAGTAGTGCAGATGATGGGGGGCCTCGCCTACATGACCGGCCCCGAAGGACGCCCGCTGCGCGCCGGCGCCTCGGTCAACGATGTCATGGGCGGCATGTTCGCGGCCATCGGCATCCTCGCCGCCGTGGTCGAGCGCCAGCGTAGCGGCCAGGGGCAACTCGTGCAATCGGGCCTGTTCGAGAACAACGTGTTCCTCGTCGCCCAGCACATGATGCAGCATGCGGTCACCGGCAAGCCGGCTTCGCCCATGCCCAACCGCCTCTCGGCGTGGGCGGTGTACGACGTGTTCGGATGCGCTGGCGGAGAACAGGTCTTCGTCGGGGCAGTGAGCGACGCGCAGTGGCGAAAGTTCGTCGACGCCTTCGAGCTGCACGACCTCGCAGCGGACGCCCTGCTCGCCACCAACAACCAGCGTGTCGCCGCGCGCGAGCGCTTCATGCCGCGCATCCGCGAGTGCATGGCCCGCCTGGGCAAGGCAGAGGTGATGCGTCGCTGCGAGGCGGCGGGCCTTCCCTTCGCGCCGATCACGCGCCCGCAGGATCTCTTCGATGACCCGCACCTGCTGGCCTCGGAGGGCTTCACCGACATCACCCTGGAAGGCCATCACACCACCCCGGTACCCCGCCTGCCGCTGGTCATGGACGGCACACGCTTCGGCACCCGCCGCGACCTGCCCGCCGTAGGCCAGCACAGCCGCGCGATCCTGCGCGAGCTGGGCTACGCAGATTCCCGCATCGACGAACTTGCCGACGCTGGCAAGCTTGCGGGCCCATGAACGACGATGCCAGGTGCATCGTCGCGCCAGCACCGCCGCCACACATCGCCACACTCAGGAGGAGCCCACCATGAACATGAACCGTCGTCGTTTCGCCATCGCTGCCGGCCTCGCCCCGCTCGCTGCCGGCTTGCCGCGCTGGGCCAGCGCTGCACCGCAGTTCGAGTCCATCAACATGTTCATCCCCGCTGCGCCAGGCGGTGGCTGGGACACCACGGGCCGCGTCATCGAGCAGGTGTGCCGCGCGGCCGGGCTGGTCAGTGGCTTCCAGTTCGAGAATGTCGGCGGCGCCGGCGGGATGGTCGGTTTGCCGAAGTTCGTCGGCCAGCGCAAAGGCCAGGGCAATGCGCTGCTGGTCGGCGGCTCCGTGATGGTCGGCGCCGGCATCGCCAACAAGAGCCCGATCACCATCAAGGACGTCGTGCCCATCGCGCGTCTCACCGAAGAGGCAGGCGTCATTGTCGTGCCCGCCAACAGCCCGCATAAAACCTGGAAGGACTTCGCCGCCGCACTGAAGGCCAATCCGAAGGGCACCAGCGTCGCCGGCGGCAGCGCCGGCGGCACCGACCACCTGTTGCTCGGCATGCTGCTGAAGAACCTCGGCGCCAACCCGAAGGATGCCGCCTACGTCGCCTTCGCCGGCGGCGGCGCGGCGGTGGCTGCCGTGATCGGTGGCCAGGTGGCTGCCGGCATTTCCGGCTATTCCGAGTTCGCCGAGCACATCAAGTCCGGCCGCCTGCGTGCCATCGCGGTGTCCGGCAACGCGCGCATCCCGGGTGTCGACGTCCCCACCCTGAAGGAGATGGGCACCCCGGTGGCGACCGCCAACTGGCGCGGCGTGTTCGGTGCGCCCGGCATCTCCCCCGCACAGGTGAAGGCGCTGGGCGACCTGATGACGGCGATGCGCAACTCCGCGCAGTGGAAGGAACAGCTCGAGCAGCGCAAGTGGGTCGACGTGTTCCTCGCAGGTGACGCCTTCGTGAAGGACGTTGCCGAGGACATCGCCGACACCGAGGCCGTCATGAAGGAACTGGGGCTGGCATGAACCTGCCCTCCAGGCGCTTCGCCGTCATCGCCGGGCTGCTGCTGTTCGCCTTCACGGCGTTGATGGGCGTGCAGTCCAGCCTGATCCCGGCGCCGATCATGCAGGACGCATTGGGCCCACGGCTGATGCCGGCGGCCTTGTGCGGCCTGCTGCTGATCCTTGCCATGGGTTACACGCAGGCCGCCTGGCAGGACCGCTGTCCCGACGTCGCCAACGACGAGGACGACGCGCCGCTGTCCGGCAACCTGGGGCGCAGCGCCTGGTTGATCGCCGGGCTGCTGGTGCTGCTCGTACTGATTCCGCTGGCGGGCATCGGCGCGGCGGCCACTCTCGCCTTCGTGTTGTTCGCGCGTGCCTTCAACAGCCGCAAGCCGCTCAACGACCTGATCGTGGGGGCGCTGCTGACGCTGGCGGTGTGGGCGCTGTTCGACAAGTTGCTGGGCGTGCAGCTCGGCCCCTTCATCAAGTTACTCTGAGGCTCCCGAACCCATGGGTACCTTCGACGCACTGCTCGCCGGATTCGCCTCCGCACTGCAACCGTCCATCCTGTTGTACGGCCTGGCCGGTTGCTTCATCGGCACCCTGGTGGGCGTCCTGCCCGGCATCGGCCCGGCGCTGACCGTCGCCCTGCTTCTGCCACTGACCTTCAAGGTGCCGGCGGAAGCCATGTTCGTGCTGTTCGCGGGCATCTACTACGGCGCGATGTACGGCGGCTCCACCACCACTATCCTGCTCAACACGCCCGGCGAATCCGCGTCGGTCGTCACGTCGCTGGAAGGCAACCGCATGGCGCGGCGCGGGCGTGCCGGGCAGGCGCTGGCCACCGCCGCGATCGGCAGTTTCATCGCCGGCACCATCGGCACCATCGCGCTGACCTTCTTCTCGCCGATGATCGTCGACGTGGCGCTGGCCTTCGGCCCGGCGGAATACGCTGCGCTGATGGTGCTGGCGCTGGTCGCCGTGTCATCGGTGCTCGGCAACTCGGAGTTGCGCGGCCTCATCGCCCTGGCGGTCGGCCTGCTGCTGGGCTTCGTCGGCATCGACCTGCAGAGCGGGCAACCGCGCTTCACCTTCGGCCACGCCGAACTGATGGATGGCATCGAGGTGACCGTCATGCTCGTCGGCATCTTTGCCGTCGGCGAAGCGCTGTTCCTCGCCTGGCAGGGACGCTTCGGCGAAGGCGAGGTGATGAAGATGAGCGGCAGCCTGTGGATGTCGAAGCAGGACTGGAAGCGCAGCTGGAAGCCCTGGCTGCGTGGCAGCGCCTACGGCTTCCCGATCGGCGCCCTGCCCGCTGGCGGGGCAGAGCTGCCGACCCTGCTGTCGTACTACACGGAGAAGAAGCTCTCCGACCACCCCGAGGAATTCGGCAACGGCGCCATCGAAGGGGTGGCGGGACCGGAGGCGGCCAACAACGCCGCCGCGGCGGGCGTGCTGATGCCGCTGCTGACGCTGGGCATTCCGACCTCCGCCACCGCGGCGGTCATCCTGTCCGCCTTCCAGAGCTACGGCATCCAGCCCGGCCCGCTGCTGTTCACCACGCAGAGCAGCCTGGTGTGGACGCTGATCGCCAGCCTGTACATCGGCAACGTCATCCTGCTGCTGCTCAACCTGCCGCTGGTGAAGCTGTGGGTGCAGCTGCTGAAGATCCCGCCGCACTGGCTGTACGCCAGCATCCTCGTCATCTCCACCGTGGCGGTCTACGGCGCCAGCAATTCGCTGTTCGATGTCGGCCTGTTGTTCGTCTTCGGCCTGGTCGGCTTCGCCATGCGCCGGCTGGACTTCCCGACCGCGCCGGTCATCGTCGGCCTGATCCTCGGCCCGCTGCTGGAGCAGTCCCTGCGCCAGGCGCTGGTCATCAGCCAGGGCGACTGGAGCACCTTCTTCACCCGTCCCATCTCGGCCACCGTGCTGGTCATCGCCATCACCCTGATGGTCTTGCCCAAGACCATCGCACAACTGCGCAAGCGCGCCCGCGTACGCGTCGGCTGACCCGTCGCCGGACACATGGCACGGCGCCCCGCCGAGGGCGCCGTGCCATGTGCCGGACGCGTCGCTTCAACTCCCCTCCATCGCAGCCCGTCGACCATGGCGGTGCTTTCCTTCAGCGCTCGCTGCATCGCCTGCTGCACCGCTCATCTGCCGGAGCCCGGCTTGCCCTTCGGGACGGCCACGAACCCCTGCGTGGTTTGGTAGTGTCCCCGCAGCAGCACACGCAGGAGAGGCAGCACCCACGCATCGCCACGTAGCATCCACGCAGCACCATTTGCAGAATGCCGTCAGGCATGCCCGGCCGCGCAGCCCAGGCTGCGAGCGCCCGCTGGAGAGCGACATGATTCGCCGATGGAGCACGACGCTGCTGCCCCCCGCCCGCCAGGCCGCCTTCTGGCAGGACGCGGTATCCCAGGCCATCCAGCCGATGACGGTGGCCCCGATGAACCCGGCTGCATTCGACGCCACGCTCACGACACGCCAGTTGTTCGGCCTGCGCCTGCATGACCTTCGTGTCGATGCCCACCTGCTGTCGCGCGGCGAGGCGGAACTGGGCATCAGCGACCTGCCCAGCGCATTCCTGACACTCCCCCTGGGCGGCAAACTCGGCATCGAGCAACGCGGGCGTTCGGCCAGCCACGACGTCGGCCAGCTCGGCTGTTTCGACAGCCTCGCCCCGCTCTCGCTGCGCTTCAGCCGGCACACCCAGGCCCTGTGCCTGCAGATGCCGCTGCACATGCTGGCCGACGCGCGCAGCCGTATCGAGGCCGCCAGCGCGACCCACCTCAACGAGACCTTGCCGGTGGCGCGGGTACTGACCGCCAGCCTGCACAGTCTGGCCGGGAGCCTGGACTGCATGAGCACCACCCAGCAGGCGCGCTGCAGCCAGGTCCTGCTGGATCTGGCACAGGCCATGTGGCTGCCCGACGACGACATCGCCCTGCGGCACAACGGCTCACTGGTCGAACGCGCACGGGTACTGATGCGCGAGCGGATCAGCGAGGTCGACCTCGCCCCGCAGGAACTGGCCCGCCGCCTGGGCGTGTCCACCCGCGCACTGCACGCGGCCTTCGCGGCGAGTGGCTGCAGCGTGATGAATGCGCTGATGGAATTGCGCCTGACGCTCGCGCGGCACCTGTTGCAGGCCAGCGCCACCGAACTCTCGGTAGAGCAACTGGCGCGGCGCTGCGGCTTCCGCTCGGCCGCGCACTTCTCGCGCCGCTTCCGCGAGCGCTTCGGCGTGCCGCCGTCGCGCTGGCAAACCTGAACGCCGGGCGCCGCAAACGCTGCACGCACAGACAGGCACCTGCATCACCAGACAAGCCGACGCACGCGAACGCAACAGGCTTGGCAGTAGTCTGCCGACAGGCCGCCGACAAGTCGGCCACACAAGAACATGGAGACAAGTCATGCAGGCCCACGTCCTCCCGGAACCACTGGAGCAAGCCGCGGCACAACTTCGTCTCCCGCCGCGCGGGTAACGTAGCGGACTACCGTTCCACGCCCGCGCAATCCGTCGCACCGCTGCACCCCGCCCGCAGAAAGGAGCCACGATGCACAGACCCACCGCACTTGTCGGCCCCCTCTTCGCGTTTGCCATCGTCGCCGCGCCTCCTGGCCACGCCGCCGACCAGCCAAAGAGTTACGTCACCTACTGCAAGGAAGACAAAGCCTGCAAGCCGCCAGGTGGCGCCCTCGTGGCCTTCGGGCGGGCCAACAAGTTCCATTACCGCCAGCTGTCAGAAGCCTTCGTCTGCGATGAAGCCACCTTCGGCGGACGAACCCCGGGCGGCATCAACGAATGCTCGGTGCCGAAGATCGTGGTCGCAACCAGGCCGCCCCCCGCAGCCAGCGCCCCCGCCACGTCGAGTGCCACGGACGATCCCGAACCCAGGCCACAGGAAGGCCCGACCCCGCCCTACGACACCGGCTCGAAGAGCACCTACCTGGAATGCGCCCTGCAGGGCCAGCGCTGCAGCTTCATCGGCACCCGCACCGTGGTGATCGGTGGCTGCTACCGCGTGGGCAGCATCACGGAATGGGTACGCCAGTGCCACACCTCCGCGCCCATGCAATTCACCAACGGCGTGGACTGCGCCATGGCCAACTTTCCCAACGCGCGCGACTTCGGCGTCACGGCAAGAACGGATCGTTGCTATGCGCTGCCGATTCCCGAGCTGGGATCCGCTGGTCACGCATCCTTACCGCTCCGGGCCTAGCTGCATGCCGCCAACAGGCCACAAGCCCACCGACAGCTTTGCAGTGCCGGTGTGTCGCCGACACACCTATAACAACGCAGCAACTCTGGAGACAAGCAATGAATTTCAGGATCATCATCGCAGCACTTGCGCTGGGGGCGGCATCCTTTGGCGCACAGGCCGGCAACCGGCCTGACGGATACGTGACCATCTGCAACGAAGGCAAGACCTGCAACGTGCCAACGAGAACCACCGTGGCGTTCGGGCGCGCCGGCCAGTTCCACTACCGCACCATTACCGGCAATTTCGTCTGCACAGAGGCCTACCTGGGGCAACGCGTGCCAGGCGGAGTCAATGAATGCTCGGTACTCAAATCGGTGGTCTCGTCGAGTTCGTCCAGTTCATCAAGCTCTTCGAGCAGTTCGTCGAGCGGTGGTTATCGTGTGACGTGCAGTAGCCCCCCTGCTGGCTATGAGTTCTGCGCATTGAGCGGCGGCTATTGCCGGTTCACCGGAACACGCCAGATCGTCAGGAGCGATCGTCACACGGTGTACCAAGGGAGCATGTACACAACCCTGGGCACCACGTTCCCGGCCGAAACAGCCGAGAACGGCCTGTCCTGTTCGATCTACAGCTACAGCGGCAACGACGGCAATAACAACTGTGCCCGCTGCTATGTGCAGACCCTGCCCTGACACAAACCGGCTCCAAACAAAAAGCCCCGCAACTGCGGGGCTTTTTGTCGGGCTGCGACCAGTGCTTACTTGATCGACGCCAGCGCCGCGTTCAGCGTCGTGCTCGGGCGCATCGAGGCCGAGCACTTCTCCGGTGCCGGGTGGTAGTAGCCGCCGATGTCGACCGCCTTGCCCTGCGCACCGATCAGCTCACCGACGATCTTCGCTTCGTCGGCCGTCAGCGATTCGGCCAGCGGCTTGAACACGGCTGCCAGCGCGGCGTCCTTGGTCTGCGCGGCCAGGGCCTGGGCCCAGTACAGCGCGAGGTAGAAGTGGCTGCCGCGGTTGTCGATCTGGCCGACCTTGCGGGCGGGCGACTTGTCGTTTTCCAGGAACTTGGCGTTGGCGGCGTCCAGCGCTTCGGCCAGCACGGCGGCGGCCTTGTTGCCGGTCTTGGCGGCCAGCTCCTCGATGGAGACCTGCAGCGCGAGGAATTCGCCCAGCGAGTCCCAGCGCAGGTAGTTTTCTTCCAGGAACTGTTGCACGTGCTTCGGCGCGGAGCCGCCGGCACCCGTCTCGTACATGCCACCACCGGCCAGCAGCGGCACGATGGACAGCATCTTGGCGGAGGTGCCGAGTTCCAGGATCGGGAACAGGTCGGTGTTGTAGTCGCGCAGCACGTTGCCGGTCACCGAGATGGTGTCCTGGCCCTTGCGGATACGCTCCAGAGAAGCCTTGGTGGCTTCGACCGGCGACAGCACGCGGATGTCGAGGCCGGCGGTGTCGTGGTCCTTCAGGTAGGCATTGACCTTGGCGATCAGGTTGCGGTCGTAGGCGCGCGCTTCGTCCAGCCAGAAGATGGCGGTGGCGCCGGTGGCGCGGGCGCGGCCGACAGCCAGCTTCACCCAGTCGGCAATCGCGATGTCCTTGGTCTGGCACATGCGCCAGATGTCGCCCTGCTTCACGGCATGCTCGGTCAGCACCTTGCCGTCGGCGGCCAGCACCTTCACCACGCCGTCGGCGGGGATCTCGAAGGTCTTGTCGTGTGAGCCGTACTCTTCGGCCGCCTGGGCCATCAGGCCGACGTTGGGCACGGTGCCCATGGTGGTGACGTCGTAGGCGCCGTGCTTCTTGCAGTCGTCGATGACGGCCTGGTAGATGCCGGCGTAGCAACGGTCGGGGATGACGAACTTGGTGTCCTGCAGCTTGCCTTCGGCATTCCACATGCAGCCGGAGCTGCGGATGGCGGCGGGCATGGAGGCATCGACGATCACGTCGCTGGGCACGTGCAGGTTGGTGATGCCCTTGTCGGAATCCACCATCGCGACGGCGACGGCCTTCTCGGCGGCGCGCAGGTCGGCTTCGATGGCGGCCTTGTCGGCTTCCGGCAGCGAGGCGATCTTGGCGTAGGCGTCGCCGATGCCGTTGCGCACGTTCACGCCCAGTTTGGCGAACGCGTCGGCATGCTTGGCGAACACGTCCTTGTAGTAGGCGCTGACGGCGTAGCCGAACAGAATGGGGTCGGACACCTTCATCATGGTGGCCTTCAGGTGCAGCGAGAACAGCACGCCCTGGGCCTTGGCGTCCGCCACCTGTGCGGCATAAAAGGCCTGCAGTGCGCCCACATCCATGAAGGTGGCGCTGATGACTTCGTTGTCCTTGACCTTCACTTCCTTCAGCAGCTTCGTGGCGCCGGCCTTGTCGGTGAATTCGATCTTCAGCGTGCCGGCCGCGGGCACCACGGCAGATTGCTCGTTGGCGTAGAAGTCACCGCTAGCCATGCTGGACACGTGCGACTTGGAGTCGGCGCTCCACTTGCCCATGGAGTGCGGGTGCTTCTTGGCGTACTGCTTCACCGCGTTGGCGACGCGACGGTCCGAGTTGCCTTCGCGCAGCACGGGGTTCACCGCGCTGCCGGACACCTTGGCGTAACGCGCCTTGATCTTCTGCTCTTCCTCGTTGGCGGGGTTTTCCGGGAAGTCCGGCACGGCGTAGCCCTGGGCCTGCAGTTCCTTGATGGCGGCCTTCAGTTGCGGCACGGAAGCGCTGATGTTCGGCAGCTTGATGATGTTGGCTTCCGGCGTCTTGGCCAGTTCGCCCAGCTCGGACAGGGCGTCGGCTACGCGCTGCTCCGGCTTCAGGAATTCGGGGAAATTCGCCAGGATGCGGCCGGCCACGGAGATGTCGCGGGTCTCGACCTTGATGCCGGCGGAATTGGTGAACGCCTGGACGATGGGCAGGAAAGAATAGGTGGCCAGTGCCGGTGCTTCGTCGGTCAGGGTGTAGATGATCTTCGCTTCGCTCATTGCTGTTCTTTCCTGTTTCTTTCCGGAATCGTGGGAGGGACGGTGCCTGGCGCGTCCCGATGAGGGGAAACCAGAAGTATATCAAGCGCTTCGGGCAAACACCCTGCTGCGGGGGTCTCCCGGGATGCGCGTGCCACGCAGCGCAACGCGAACGGCGGCAGATGCCGCAGCGCCGCATCGACTGCCCCTGCCCGGAAAAGCAAGACAGCTCACCTCCCCCCTTGGCGGGGGGAATGGCGGATGCCATCCCGCATTAGGCTGGGTGCCTGCCCGTCCGCCCGGAGGCCGTCATTCATGGACACGACAACGCGTTCCGCCTTCCCCGCCATCCTGCTGCTGGCCACCTTGTGGCCCTACGCCGCAGTGCAGGCCCAGGACATGGCGGTGACGATGTACGAGGTCGATGGCCAGGGCATCGGCCGCGCCATCGGCAGCATCGCGGTCACCGAGACACCGCGCGGCCTGTTGCTGACACCGGCATTGAGCGGCCTGAGCCCGGGGCTGCACGGGTTCCACGTCCACGAGAATCCGAGCTGCGCGCCGGCTTCACAGGATGGCCGTGCGGTGCCCGCGATGGCCGCTGGCGCGCACTACGACCCGTTCGGCAGCAAGCGCCACGGCCAGCCCGACGGTGACGGCCACCTTGGCGACCTGCCCCCGCTGCAGGCGGACGGCACGGGTCGCGCCACCCGCCCGGTGCTGGCCCCCCGCCTCAGCCTGGCCGACCTGCGGCGGCGCGCGCTGGTCATCCACGCCAACGGCGACAACCACGCGGACCATCCCGCGCCTGCCGGCGGTGGCGGCACGCGAATCGCCTGCGGCGTCATCGACTGATGCCGGCCCGCACCATGCCGCGGCGCGCCCGGCCCTTCGCAGTCCGTCCCTTCGCGATCCGTGCGCTCGTCTGCGCGGCCGCCATCCTCGGCCTTGAATTGCTGGCGTGGGCGCTGCATCTTGGCACCACCTACGCGTTGTTGCGCGGCCCCATGGTGCTGGGCGTGGCGATCCTGGTCTTCGTGCTGCCGGCTACCGCCACGTCGCATGCAGCGTCCCGACGACGGCCCGCGCTGAACGGCCGCCCCGCGCCACTCCCGCACACGCCCCCGCTCGACGACACCGTGGATCCCCACACCCTCTATACCCTCGTGCTGGAGTGGTGCTTCGCAGCCCTCAGCTACCTGCGCATCTGTGCCTACCTGCCGACCTTGCGCCTGCTGCTGCGCAAGCACGCGCGGGGTGATGACTACTCCCTGCTGACCTGGGTCGTGTGGACGCTCAGTCACCTGGCCTTCGCGCTGATGCTGCTGGAACAGGGCGCGCAGATGCACAGCATGCTGGTGGCGGTGACCGCGCTCAACACCCTCATGTGCGCCGTGACCTGCGGCCTCATCGTGCGCCTGCGCTGGCGGCGCCAGGGCCACCGACACGTCGGCGACACCCCGCCGGCCAAGCCCCGTCGCGATGACGACGAGTGGCTGTCCCCCGCGTCGACGCAGTCATCGGTCGTGCGCAGATAGTCAGCGACAGTTGCGCGACCCTGCGCTGCTGGCGGCGGTGCGCCATCGCGTCCCGCGCACCCACCAGTCGCCCTGCTGCCGACCGCTCTCCACCACTGAGCACCACCTCACGACGGTTATGCCGTCCGGCAGCCGGTGCGCCGAGTCGCTAGAATCGACCGGTCCCCACGCCCAGGTCTGCCATGCGCTCCGCCAAGCAGGTTCTCGAAAGCATCGCCCGCAACCAGCCCTGCCAGAACATCGAACTGCTCGAACAGCTGATGGCCTCGCTGCGGCCGAGGCGGAACGACACCTATGGCGCTGCGGCAGCCCGCGTGCGCGGCCTGGTCGACAGCTTGCGCGCGCACCCGGACTTGGCCGAAGCACTGGCGCGCTACCTCTCCGACCTGCTCGGCGCGCGCAGCCACAGCACGTTCTACGCCGACGCCGGCATCCTTGGCAGCGAGAGTTTCGGCAGCGCGCTGACACGCCGGGTGGGCGCCCGCATCCTGCCACCGGCCTACAACGAGGCCTTCCTGCACGACTTCTTCGAGCGCGTCTTCGATGGCGGCCGCGATGCCCACTGGCTGAGCAGCATCGACGAGGAAGACCTGCATGCCCTGCGCGATGCCGTCGGCCTGAAGGGCGAACACTTCGCGCCGGCACGCCGGCACATCTGGGCGGAAACGCAGGAGGCCCTGCGCATGCTGTCGCACCGGCTCGCCGCGCTGGGGATCGAGCGCGAGCTGGTCTATTACTTCCCCGAGCTCACCGAGTACGACTCGCCCTTCCTCGCCCAGAGCGCGGAGGTGCTGCAGTTCGTGAAGAGCCTGCACAACGAGGGAAACACGGCGACGGAGCACGACAAGCGCCAGATCGAGGTGTTGCTGTCGCAGTGCCTGGGCTACATCGAGCGCATCCGCCGCAAGTCGCAGGAGGCCGGTGCCAGCGTGGGCCTGACCTACCAACTCACCCGCATGACGCAGATCATCGAACGCATGCAGGTGCTGATGCAGTTGCTGGTCGTCGAGCGCGGCGCGATCTGGACCGGCCACGCCCTCGACTTCATCCGCCTGCTGATGCTGGAGGTGGAACGCGAAAAGAGCGTCAGCGAACTGCTGCGCGCCTCCACCAACCTGCTGGCGCGCCAGGTCACCGAGCATGCCAGCCGCACCGGCGAACACTACGTCACCGACAGCCGCAGCGAGTACGCGCAGATGTTCCGTGCCGCGGCCGGCGCCGGGGTGATCATCGGCTTCATGGCACTCTTCAAGGTGCTGATCGGCAAGCTGCACCTGCCCTTGATCTGGGAGGCCGTGGCCTTCAGCCTGAACTACGGCCTCGGTTTCGTGCTGGTGCACCTGCTGCACTTCACCATCGCCACCAAGCAGCCCGCGATGACGGCCGCCACCCTGGCCGCGGCGCTGGACGGCAAGCAGAGCGAGGCCGACAAGATCAACACCCTGGTGGATCTCACCGCACGCGTCTGCCGGACCCAGATCGTCGCCATCGCCGGCAACGTGCTGCTGGCGATGGCCACCTCGTTCGCGATCGCCATGGCCTGCATGCACCTGCTGGAATGGCGGCCGGTCGGCGAGGAGAAGGCGCGCCACATGCTGCAGGACCTGCGGCCGATCTTCGGCTACGGCATCTTCCACGCCGCGATTGCCGGCGTGTATCTCTTCCTGTCAGGCCTGATCACCGGTTACTACGACAACAAGGCCATCTACCACCAGATCCCGGAACGCATCCGCGAGCTGAAATGGCTGCGACGGGTGATCGGCGGGCGCGCACAGGTGCGGCTGGCCGGCTACATCGAGCACAACCTGGGCGCACTGGCGGGCAACTTCCTGTTCGGCTGCATGCTGGGCTGCACCGGCACCATCGGCTTCCTGCTGGGCCTGCCGCTGGACATCCGCCACGTCACCTTCGCCGCGGCCAACTTCGCCTACGCCTGGAGCGAGTTCGGGCGCGAACTGTCGGCCCACGTGCTGCTGATCAGCGCCACGGGCATTGCGGCCATCGGCTTCACCAACCTGGCGGTGAGCTTCGGCCTGGCCCTGAACGTGGCACTGCGCGCGCGCAATGCCGAACGCATCAACAAGATGGCCTTCATCGGCAAGCTGTGGCGACGCTTCCGTCGCCGCCCCGCGGACTTCCTGTGGCCACCGGGTGCACCGAAGGCCTGACGCAGACCTCCGCCGGCCCTACTGCTTGCCAGTGCTGCCGAAGCCGCCAGCGCCGCGTTCGCTGGCATCGAAGTCCTCGACGATGTTGAACGCCACCTGCACCACCGGCACCACCACGAGTTGCGCGATGCGCTCCATCGGTTCGACGGTGAAGGCGGTCTGGCCGCGGTTCCAGGTCGACACGAACAACTGCCCCTGGTAGTCGGAGTCAATCAGCCCGACGAGGTTGCCCAGCACGATGCCGTGCTTATGGCCAAGGCCCGAGCGCGGCAGGATGATGGCGGCCAGCCCCGGATCGGCGAGATGGATCGCCATGCCCGTCGGGATCAGATGCGTCTGGCCCGGCTGCAGGACCAGCGGTGCATCCAGGCAGGCACGCAGGTCCAGGCCGGCAGCGCCGGGCGTGGCGTACTGCGGGGGCGTGTCGTGCAGGCGGGGGTCGAGGATCTTGACGTCGATGCGATGCATGAGCGGTTCTTTCTGTCGGCAATGAAGAGGCGTCGCGCGGCGAAGCTGCGCGACGCAGGAATCGGAAACGGTTTCAGGCGGGCGGCAACAGTGCCGCGAGGTGATCGACGATGCCTCGCGCGACCGCGGCCTTCGGCCCCGGTGGCAGCGGATGGCGCCCCGTCGCGTCGTACAGTACGACGACGTTGTCATCGCCGCCCATGCCGTCCTGCACGAGGTTGCCCACCACCAGCTTGAGGCGCTTGCGACGCAGCTTGTCGGTGGCGTAGGTGTCCAGCTCGCAGCTTTCCGCCGCGAAGCCGACGCAGAAGGGCGGCACCGGCTGGGCCGCCACGTCGGCGAGGATGTCGGGGTTCTCCAGCAGCTCGATGGTCGGCGGCGCACCCGCGGTCTTCTTGATCTTGTCGCCGGCCACGCGCGCCGGGCGGAAATCCGCCACCGCCGCCACGCCGATGAAAATGTCCTGCCTGGCCAGGTGCTGCATCACCGCGCGGTGCATGTCGGCCGCGCTGCGTACGTCGATGCGCTGTACGCCCCAGGGCGTGGGCTGCGACACGGGGCCGCTCACCAGCGTGACTTCCGCGCCGGCATTCGCGCAGGCGGCTGCCAGTGCGTAGCCCATCTTGCCCGAACTGATGTTGGTGAGGCCGCGTACCGGGTCCAGCGCCTCGAAGGTTGGGCCGGCCGTCATCAGCACGCGACGGCCCGCCAGCCGCTTGGGCGTGACGTGGGCGAGCAATGCGGCAAACAGCTCTTCGGCCTCCAGCATGCGGCCGTCACCGGTTTCACCGCAGGCCTGCTCGCCGGCGGCAGGGCCGAGCACGGCGACGCCATCCGCGCGCAGTTGCGCCGCATTGCGCTGGGTCGGTGGGCTCTGCCACATCTGGCGGTTCATCGCCGGTGCCACCAGCAGGGGGCAGTCGCGCGCGAGGCACAGCGTGGACAGCAGATCGTCAGCCATGCCGTGCGCCAGCTTGGCCATGAAGTCGGCACTTGCAGGCGCGATGATCAGCGCCGCGGCGCCACGCGTGAGGTCGATGTGCGCCATGTTGTTGGGCATGCGCGCGTCCCAGGCATCCACCCACACCGTGCGGCCGGACAGCGCCTGGAAGGTCACCGGCGTGACGAAACGTGCGCCGGCTTCTGTCATCGCCACGTGCACCTCGGCGCCCGCCTTCACCAGCAGGCGCACCAGTTCGGCAGCCTTGTACGCCGCCACGCCACCGGTCACGCCGACGACGATCTTCTTGCCCGTGAGTTCAGTCATGGCAACGCCCCGTTTGCAACAGAATCGCGGAAAACATGAAGGTGGGGATCATACCGTGGCAATCACAGACTGGCCGGCAGACGAGCGCCCGCGCGAACGCCTGCTGGCGCAAGGCGCCGGCGTGCTGTCGGACGCGGAACTGCTGGCGATCTTCCTGCGCGTCGGAGTGCGCGGCAAGAGCGCGGTGGACCTCGCCCGCGACCTGATCGGCCATTTCGGCAGCCTGTCCCGCCTCTTCTCCGCCACGGTGCAGGAGTTCAAGGCTTTCCCCGGCATGGGAGAAGCCAAGTTCGCGCAGCTGCAGGCGGTGGTGGAAATGGCGCGCCGCGCGCTGGGCGAGACGCTGCGCGAGCGCGATCTGTTCGACTCTCCCGGCGCGGTGCGTGACTGGCTGCGCCTGCATCTCGCCCGCCGCCCGCGCGAAGTCTTCGTCGTGCTGCTGCTCGACAACCAGAACCGCCTGCTGCACAGCGCGGACCTGTTCGAGGGCACCTTGACGCAGACCAGCGTCTACCCGCGCGAGGTGGTGAAACTGGCGCTGTCCCACAACGCCGCGGCGGTGATCTTCGCCCACAACCATCCCTCCGGCCTGGCCGAACCCAGCCGCGCCGACGAGCTGCTCACCGCCACGCTGCGCGAGGCACTGGGGCTGGTGGATATCAAGGTGCTGGACCACTTCGTCGTGGGCGGCAACAGCGTGGTGTCTTTCGCTGAGCGCGGCCTGCTATAGCGCAAGGCAGGGGGCCTGATAGCTTGGCCCGGGCTACCCGCTCGCGGTAATCTGTCGGGTCTCCGGCAGCCACGGCCGCCGTGCCTTGCAGACACAGAAAGTCATCATGGACGTCCAGCAATACATGCTCGATCTGGGCCGCGCCGCCCGTGACGCCTCGCGCGCCATGGCTGCCGCCTCGACCGACGCCAAGAACAACGCCCTCGGCCACATCGCCCGCCTGATCCGCGAACGCCGCGCCGAGCTGCTTGCCGCCAATGGGCGCGACCTCGAACAGGCCCGCGCCGACGGCCTGGAGCCGGCGATGATCGACCGCCTGACGCTCACCGAGAAGACCATCGAGTCGATGGCTGCCGGCCTGGAGCAGGTCGCCGCCCTGCCCGACCCGATCGGCGAGATCACCAACATGAAGCGCCGCCCGAGCGGCATCCAGGTCGGGCACATGCGCGTGCCGCTGGGCGTCGTGGGCATCATCTACGAAGCGCGTCCCAACGTGACGGCGGACGCTGCCGGCCTGTGCATCAAGAGCGGCAACGCGTCCATCCTGCGCGGCGGCAAGGAAGCCATCAACGCCAACCAGGTGATCGCCCGTTGCGTGCGCGACGGCCTGTCCGCCGCAGCCCTGCCGGCCACCGCGGTGCAGGTCGTGGAGACCACCGACCGCGCCGCCGTCGGCACCCTGATCACCATGCCGCAATACGTGGATGTCATCGTGCCGCGCGGTGGCAAGGGGCTGATCGAGCGCATCAGCAAGGACGCCCGCGTGCCGGTCATCAAGCACCTGGACGGCAACTGCCACGTGTACATCGACGACGAGGCCGATCCCGCCAAGGTGCTGCCCATCGTCGAGAACGCCAAGACCCAGCGCTACGGCACCTGCAACACCGCCGAGTCGCTGCTGGTGTCGCGCGACGTGGCCGACATCCACCTGCCCGCCGTCGGCCAGATGCTGGCCGGCAAGGGTGTGGAGCTGCGCGCCTGCCCGGAATCGCTGGCCATCCTGCGCGAAGCCGGCGTCCCCGCCGACAAGCTGCGCGAGGCCACCGAGCAGGACTGGAGCGAGGAGTACCTCGCGCCCGTCATCTCGGTGAAACTGGTGGCGGACGTGGATGAGGCCATCGCGCACATCAACCGCTACAGCTCGCAGCACACGGACGCGATCATCAGCGAGAACTACACGCACGCCATGCGCTTCCTGCGCGAGGTGGATTCCGCCTCGGTGATGATCAACGCCTCTACCCGCTTCGCCGACGGTTTCGAGTACGGCCTCGGCGCGGAGATCGGCATCTCCACCGACAAGTTCCACGCCCGTGGCCCGGTCGGACTGGAAGGCCTGACCTCCCAGAAATGGGTGGTGTTCGGCAACGGCGAAGTGCGGAAATAAGACCAGACATGAGCCAGGAAAACCTCATCACGCTGTGCATCCTCGTCGGCATCGCCCTGCCGCTGATTGGCTGGACCGTCTTCCGCAAGCCCGGTGTGCCCTTCGCCCAGTTCGCGCCGGCCACGCGAGTGCATGAATACCTGCAGCCACTGGGCGTGTTGCTGTGGTGGCTGGGTATCGTCGTCGCGCTGGCTGGGGTGTTCATGCGCTGGTCTTGATCGCTCTGCGGCCCGCTTCGGCTGGCAGGCGATACGCATCCAGGGCCCCCGCTTGCGGGGGCTTTTTTCATCCGGGCGTTCATCCTGGCCCTAAGGGCAAGCCCTCCTTTCGCAACCTCAATCCATACGCTAGCGTAGGGAATCGTCGCCAACGGAGGCCTCCATGCGCACTGTCGCTGCCCGCAACGCCGCCCGCACCGGTATCAGCAAACTCCTGCGGGCCTCGTCCGTCCTGCTCGTTGCCATCGCGATCCTGCTGGTGCAGAACAGCCAGGCGACAGAGGTGGGGGGCGTCAAGCTCGACGACAAGGTCAGCGTGGCTGGCCAGGAGCTGGTGCTCAACGGTGCCGGCCTGCGCACCCGGCTCATGTTCAAGGTCTACGTGATCGGTCTTTACCTGCCGGTGAAGACGGACAGCGCCTCGACCGCACTGGCTGGCAACCCGCCCCGACGCGTACAGATCGTGACCTTGCGCGAGTTGTCGGGCGAGCAACTCGCCGACAGCCTCGTCGAAAGCCTGCAGAAGAACCTCTCGAAGCCGGAGCTGGAAGCCCTGGGCAGCCGGATCGAGAGCTTCCGCAAGACGATGCTGGCGGTTGGCAAGGCGCCGGAGAAGACGGTCATCCGGCTGGACTATCTGCCAGAACGCGGCACCCGCCTCACCGTGGCGGAGACGCAGCGTGGTGAGGACATTCCGGGCGCCGAGTTCTACCAGGCGCTACTACGCATCTGGCTGGGAGCCCAGCCGGCGCAGGAAGACCTGCGCGCTGCACTGCTCGGCAAGCCACAGTAGTTGGTTGCAACGCAAAATAATTTGCCAAAATCGCCAACTGACGTTATCGTTTAATCGAATTCAGCGTTTCTTCGCTCTTGGGGTAGAGCGACGGGCCGGCAGTGCGCAAGTACTGCCGGCCCTCCTATTTCCGGCCTCCTGTTTCCGATCGCCTGCCGCCCATGACGGGCGATGCCCGGCATAATCCGCTCGTCACCCCTCTCCGCATGAGCCCATGATTGCCTGCGATGTCGTCATCGCCACGCCCTTCGGCAAGCTCGGTGCCCGATACGCGGCCGACGAATTCCGCAGCATCGTCTACCTGCCGCCGGACACTGCACTGAAACCCGCGCAGGACGCATTGGCCGAGGTCTTCGTGGCCGAGATCGAACGCTACCTGGCCGATGCCCGCAATCTGCCGTGCCTGCCTCTCGCGCCCCAGGGCACGGCCTTCCAGAACCGCGTCTGGCAAGGCATTGCTGCCATTCCCAGTGGCCGTACGCGCAGTTATGGCGAACTGGCGGACGAACTGGGCAGCGCCGCGCGCGCCGTCGGACAGGCCTGCGGCAACAACCCCTATCCTCTCGTCGTGCCTTGCCACCGCGTCGTCGCGCGCACCGGCCTGGGCGGGTTCGCGCATGCGCGCGACGGCTGGTTGCTGGACGCCAAGCGCTGGCTGCTGCACCACGAACGGGCTTTATGAGCCAGGCGGCAGCCACCGATATCGCGCTGGTCGATGCCTTTATCGACACGGTATGGCTGGAAGACGGTTTGTCGCGCAACACGCTGGACGCCTATCGCAACGACCTCAAGGGCCTGAGCGCCTGGCTGACCAGCCAAGGGGGCGATCTCGCGCATTGCGACAAAGCCAGGCTCGACGCCTATGTTCGCGACCTGAGCCAGCGCAGCAAGGCCAGCAGCCAGCGCCGTGCCATTTCCTCGATGCGCCGCTTTTTCCGTTGGGCATTGGCCGAAAGTCATATTGCCGTCGACCCCAGCCTGAATATCGACACGGCCATCATGCCGACGCGGTTTCCGAAGACGCTCAGTGAGAAGGAAGTCGAAGCCCTGCTGGCTGCGCCGGATATCCACACACCGTTCGGGCTGCGCGATCGCGCAATGATCGAGACCCTTTACGCCACCGGCTTGCGCGTCAGCGAACTGGTGAGCCTCAGGATGTTCGAAATCGACCTCACGGCAGGTGTCGTCAAGGTCATGGGCAAGGGCTCCAAGGAACGGCTGATCCCACTCGGCGAATGGGCGCTCGAATGGATCAGGAAATACATTTCCGGGTCGCGCGCAATACTGGCGACGTCCGCACGCGATGACACCCTCTTCCTGAACCGTTTCGGCAATGGCATGAGCCGCCAGATGTTCTGGCGCATCATCAAGCAGCACGCGGTGCAGGCCGGCATTGCCTCGGCGCGCATTTCGCCGCATACCCTGCGCCACGCCTTCGCCACCCATCTGCTCAATCACGGCGCCGACCTGCGGGTCGTGCAATTGCTGCTGGGCCATGCCGATATATCGACGACACAGATCTATACCCATGTCGCGCGCGAACGATTGAAACAACTGCACGCCCATCACCATCCGCGCGGTTGAATCACACGAGATTAAACATTGTTTATCCGGTTATTTTCTTGACTTGTTTCGGCTGATTGCGTATTTGTTGAAACAGGCAACCGGTTGCCGCATTACAACCATAGGGATAATCGAGATATGGAACTGAGCAAGCTTTCCGTCACCGAACTCAAGCGCCTGAAAACCCGCGTCGACGCGGAAATCGCCCGCCGTGACGACACCACCCGCAAGACGCTGCTGAAGAAGGTCCAGAAACTGGCCAGCGAAGCCGGCGTATCCCTGAATGATCTGCTGGGAAGCAAGCCTGCCAGCCCCGCCCGTAGCAGCGGCAGCAAGGCGCCCAAGAAAGCCGCTGGCGGTTCGCGTGGCAAGGTCAAGCCCAAATACCGCAATCCCAACGACGCCAACCAGACCTGGACCGGCCGCGGCCGCAAGCCGCAATGGGTGGCTGCATGGCTCGCCAACGGCAAGCCGCTGGATGGCCTGCTGATCAGCTGAGCAAGACTGATCAGGCGTAATGAAGCTGCCGGCAGGTCCCGGCCGGCAGCTTGAATGATTTCAGGGGCGCGCCTGAGTTACCGAATCGGCGTGGCGTTCGACCGCATGACGTTCGACCGCATAACGTTCGATATTGACGCCGATCCGCCTCACACCGCGGATGACGCCGGGCTTGGCAATTGCCAGCCGCACCCAGCGCGCTCCGAATTCCTCGATGAGCATGCCGGCGAGAAACTCGGCCAGCGCTTCCAGCAGATTGAACTGCCGCTCTGCCAGCACCTGGCGGATGCGCTGCACCGTCTTGTCGTAATCGATGGTGTCGGCAATATCGTCGCGCCGCCCGGCATGCGCTGCCATGCCCAGGCGAAGATCGATCTCCAGCGGCTGTTTCAGCACCCGCTCACGGGGATAGATACCGACCTGCGCCTCGACGCGCAGCCCCTCAATGAATATATGATCGCTGTCGCTCATGTCCGGGCCACTCCCGTCACGCCTTTCACACCCGGAGCGCGTGCCCGGTCACGAATGCCCTTCACCAATCCAGCCACATTGAATCCCGCCGATTGCAAACCATGCTGACGATTCTAGCCGCACTTGTCCTTGCCTATCTGATCGGATCCATTCCCTTCGCGGTCGTGGTGAGCCGCGCGATGGGACTGCAGGACCCTCGCAGTTTTGGCTCCGGCAATCCGGGGGCGACCAATGTCCTGCGCAGCGGCAGCAAGCTGGCCGCACTGCTCACGCTGATCGGCGATGCGGCCAAGGGCTGGATCGTCGTCGTGCTGGCCCGCCATTTCGGCGACCAGGCGGGCCTGGAAACTGCCCATATCGCGGCAGTGGCGTTGGCCGTTTTCCTCGGACACGTGTTTTCGATCTTCCTGCGCTTCAAAGGCGGCAAGGGCGTCGCCACGGCAGCCGGGGTTCTGCTCGGCATCCACTGGGCACTGGGCTGCAGCGTGCTGGTGTTGTGGATCGCCACGGCGGCCATCAGCCGCTACTCCTCGCTCGCAGCCATCGTCGCTGCCGTGGCCGCGCCGATTCTCGCGCACCTGTTCGGCCTGGGCGGCGCGTGGACGGTGGCCGTGGCGCTCATGAGCGCCGTGCTGATCTGGCGCCACCAGGACAATATCCGCCGCCTGCTGGCCGGCACCGAGGGCCGCCTCGGCAAGAAAAAACCCTCCTGAACCGCAACGCCTGCCCCATGCTTGCCGTTGTCATCTAAGCTTGATGCACAGCGCGTAGCCTGCGGACGATCCGGCAGTCGCACATGCGCCGGACAGACAAGGGGGCTGCATGCAGATCGTCTCTGCCGCCAACGCGGTGGCCATGATTCCCGACGGGGCAAGCATCATGGTGGGGGGCTTCATGGGCGTGGGCACGCCCAACTGCCTCATCGATGAACTGGTCCGCCAGGGCAAGCGCGGACTCACCATCATCGGCAACGACACCTGCACCCCCGGACAGGGCATCGGCAAGCTCATCGATGCGCGCCTCGTCAGCAAGGTGATTGCCAGCCACATCGGGCTCAATCCGGTGACGCAGCAACAGTTGATCGCAGGCGAGATCGAATGCGAACTGGTGCCACAAGGCACGCTGATCGAACGCATCCGCTCGGGTGGTTGTGGCCTGGGCGGCGTGCTGACCCCTACCGGCGTCGGCACCATCGTGGAAGAAGGAAAGCAGAAGATCGCCGTCAACGGTCGCGACTACCTACTGGAAGTCGCACTGCGGGCCGACTTCGCATTCGTTGGCGCCTTCCTCGCCGATTACCTCGGCAACCTTACCTACGCGCTGACTTCCCGCAATTTCAATCCGCTGTGCGCGATGGCCGCCGACACCGTCATCGTCGACGCTGAGAACATCGTCCCCACCGGCGTCATTGCACCGGATCACGTCATGACGCCCGGCGTGCTGGTGGACTACCTGATCGGACACGAGTGAGCCCATGGACGCACAGCAACTGATCGCCAAACGGATTGCGCTGGAACTGCGCAACGGCATGCTGGTGAACCTGGGCATCGGCATTCCCACCCAGGTCGCCAATCACGTACCGGCCGGGGTGAATGTGTTCTTCCAGTCGGAGAATGGCCTCATCGGCACCGGCCCGGTGCCGGAACCCGGCATGGTCCAGTCGCGCCTCACCGACGCCGGCGGTCGCCCGGTCAGCGCCTTGCCCGGCGCCTGCGCCTTCGACAGTGCGATGTCCTTCGCGCTGATCCGTGGCGGACACCTGGACATGACGGTACTGGGTGGCCTGCAGGTAGACGCCGCCGGCCGCCTGGCCAACTGGATGATCCCCGGCAAGATGGTGCCCGGCATGGGTGGAGCGATGGATCTGGTGACCGGGGCACGCCGCGTAGTGGTCGCGATGCAGCACACCGCGAAGGGCAAGCCGAAGATCGTGCGCCAATGCAGCCTGCCACTGACCTCGGTGAGAACCATCGACCTGCTGGTCACCGACATGGCCGTCATTGGCTTCGGAGGCGGGCGCGCGCGCCTACTGGAAACAGCGCCCGGTGTCAGCGTGGCGGAAGTGGTGGCGGCGACCGAGGCCGAACTGGACATCCCGGACGCAGTGCCCACGATGGCCGTGCAATAAGGCCACACCCTAGCCGCCACCCGCCGACTGCGCGTTCAGGCCTCAGCCAGTTCGCTCAGCGGCCAGCGTGGCCGGATGCGGAAACCCCCTCCGTTAGCCGGCAACTGCGCGTGCGCCACCCGCAGCGCACAGGCAAAAGCGATCATCGCGCCATTGTCCGAACAGAATTCCAGCGGCGGGAAGAACACCTGGCCGCCGCGCCGCTGCATGGCGGTATGCAGGCGCTCACGCAATGCCAGGTTAGCGCCAACGCCGCCAGCGACCACCAGTTGCTTCAGGCCGGCCCGCTTCACCGCGTCGAGCGCCTTGCTCGCGAGCACATCGACGACGGCAGCCTGGAACTCGGCAGCCAGATCGGAAGCCTGGCTTTCGTCGTAGGCCGGTTGCTTCATGGCCGTCAGCACGGCGGTCTTGAGGCCGCTGAAGCTGAAATCCAGGTCGCCCGAGTTGATCATCGGCCGTGGCAGCCTGAAACGCCCCGCCTCCCCTTGCTCCGCCAGCTTCGCCAGCGCCGGCCCGCCGGGGTAGCCCAGCCCCATCAGCTTGGCCGTCTTGTCGAAGGCTTCGCCGGCCGCGTCGTCCACGCTTTCACCCAGCAACCGGTAATCACCGACGCCGCCGACGCGCATCAACTGGGTGTGTCCGCCGGAGACCAACAGGGCGACGAAGGGAAATTCAGGGCGCTCCGGCGCCAGCATCGGCGACAGCAGGTGGCCTTCGAGGTGATGGATCGGATAGGCCGGCACGTCCAGCGCCAGCGCCAGGGCTTCCGCGACACTGGCACCGACCAGCAATGCGCCGGCCAACCCGGGACCTGCTGTGTAGCCGATGGCGTCGACATCCTGCAGGCGATGCCCCGCAGCGGCCGCAGTCTCGCGCAACAGCGGCACGATGCGGCGGATATGGTCGCGGGAAGCCAGCTCCGGCACCACGCCGCCGTAGGCCGCATGCAGGTCTATCTGGGAAAATACCCGGTGGGCCAGCAGGCCGTGCTCGGTATGGCACAGGCCGATGCCGGTCTCGTCGCATGAGCTTTCGATGCCCAGGACCAGCTTGTTTACAGCGGGGAACGTCATGATGAGCGCCAGTTTACCGGATCGGGCAGCCGGGGCGCTTGAGCTGTGAACGAAAAATGGTATAGAATCGCGGGCTTCACGGAACCAGCATCTGGAGCGAGATATGTCTCGAGTGTGTCAAGTTACGGGCAAGGGCCCGATGGTGGGGAACAACGTTTCCCACGCCAACAACAAGACCAAGCGTCGTTTTCTGCCGAACCTGCAGAACCGCCGCTTCTGGCTTGAAAACGAAAACCGCTGGGTCAGCCTGCGCGTCTCGAACGCCGGTCTGCGCCTGATCGACAAGAAGGGCATCGACGTCGTGCTGAGCGAGCTGCGTGCTCGTGGCGAACGCGTCTGAGCCTGAGCGACAAGGAAGAACATCATGGCTAAAGGCGGACGCGAAAAGATCAAGCTGGAGTCCTCTGCGGGCACCGGCCACTTCTACACGACCAACAAGAACAAGCGCACCACTCCTGAAAAGCTGGAGTTCACCAAGTACGACCCGGTTGCCCGCAAGCACGTGGTCTACAAGGAAACCAAGCTGAAGTGATGCCCACCCGGTAACGGCGCAGCCCGTTGCCGAGTTGCTGGTTCCCACGGGCTCACGCCCGAACACAAAGGCCCGCTGCACGCGGGCCTTTGTGTTTTCAGGCCGACACGCATTCGGCCTCTGAACTGTTCCTCGATCCGAACCTTTGCAAGGAGCTGGTGATGAGCCATCCGAGCACCGAAAACCTCAACGTCGCATCCTTCGACCGCATGCCCTCGCCGGCCGAGATCAAGGATCGCGTGCCGCTGTCCGACAAGGCCGCCGCCACCGTGCTGGCTGGCCGCACTACGCTGGGCCGCATCCTCGACCGCGCCGACCAGCGCCCCTTCGTGATCGTCGGCCCCTGTTCCATCCACGACCCGGAAGCCGGGCTGGACTACGCGCGTCGCCTGAAGGCACTGGCCGAGGAAGTCGCCGACACCCTGTACGTGGTGATGCGCGTGTATTTCGAGAAGCCGCGCACCTCCACGGGCTGGAAGGGCTTCATCAACGATCCGCGCATGGACGACTCCTTTCACATCGAGGAAGGCATGGAGCGCGGCCGCCGCTTCCTGCACGACGTGGCGGAAATCGGCCTGCCGGCCGCGACCGAGGCCCTCGACCCCATCGCCCCGCAGTACTACGGCGATCTGGTGAGCTGGACCGCCATCGGCGCGCGCACCTCGGAATCGCAGACCCACCGCGAGATGGCTTCCGGCCTGTCGACACCGGTCGGCTTCAAGAACGGCACCGATGGTTCGCTGGACGCCGCCACCAACGGCATCCTGTCAGCCGCCGCGCCACACAGTTTCCTGGGCATCAACGAGCAGGGCTCGACGGCCGTCATCCGCACCCGCGGCAACAAGCACGGCCACCTCGTGCTGCGTGGCGGCGGTGGCCGCCCGAACTACGACACCGTGTCCGTGTCGCTCGCCGAACAGGCCCTGGCCAAGGCCAGGCTGCCGCAGAACGTCGTCATCGACTGTTCGCACGCCAACTCCTGGAAGAAGCCGGAGCTGCAACCGCTGGTGATGAAGGACGTGGTGCACCAGATCCGCGACGGCAACCGTTCCATCGTCGGCGTGATGATCGAAAGTCATCTCGAAGCCGGCAACCAGCCGATTCCCGCCGATCTGTCGCAACTGAAGTACGGGTGCTCGGTCACCGATGCCTGCGTGGGCTGGAACACGACCGAAGAGATGCTGCGCCAGGCGCGCGAGGTGCTGCGTCCGGTCATTGCCGCCCGCAAAGCCTGAGCCCCCTGCCGAACCGAATCCAGAACAAGGAACAACGATGCCCCTGATCCAGCCCTTCAAAGGCCTGCGCCCCGCCGCTGGCCGTGCCGCCGACATCATCGCTCCGCCCTACGACGTGCTGTCCAGCGACGAGGCGCGCCAGCGCGTGGCCGGCAAGCCCTGGAGCTTCCTGCACATCTCCAAGCCGGAAATCGACCTGCCGCTGGGCACCGATCTCTACAGCGCCGAGGTGTATGCCAAGGCCCGCGAGAACCTGGACGCAATGCTCGCCGCCGGCGTGATCGCCCAGGACGCAACGGCCTGCTACTACGTGTATCGCATCGTCATGGGCAGCCACGTTCAGACCGGTCTGGTCGCTGCTGCATCCTGCAAGGACTACGACACCAACCGCATCCGCCGCCACGAACTGACCCGCCCGGACAAGGAAGACGACCGCGTACGCCAGATCGAAGCGCTGAACGCGCAGACCGGCCCGGTGTTCCTGGCCTATACCAACGCCGCGGACATCGACACGATCCTGCAGAAGACCACGGCCCTGACGCCGGACGCGGATGCCACCGCCGACGACGGCATCCGCCACACGCTGTGGGCGATCCGCGATGCAGAGACCATTGCCAAGATCAGCACCACCTTCGACGCCATGCCGGCGCTGTACATCGCCGACGGCCATCACCGCTCCGCAGCAGCCTCGCGCGTCTGCGCGGCGCGCAAGGCGGCTAACCCTGCGCACACCGGCGATGAAAGCTACAACTACTTCCTGTCAGTGATCTTCCCCGACCACCAGTTGAAGATCCTCGATTACAACCGCGTGGTCACCGACCTGCACGGCCTGAGCGTCGAGGACTTCCTGGCGCGCGTCGGTGAGTCCTACTCCGTCGAGCCGAGCAGCACGCCGGTGAAGCCGTCGCGCCACGGCGAGGTCGGCGTATACGTCGCCGGCAAGTGGCACAAGCTGTCGATCAAGCCGGCCCTGGTGCCTGAGGACCCGGTCGCCCGCCTGGACGTCAGCCTGCTGACCACGCACATCCTCGACCCCATCCTCGGCGTCGCCGACCTGCGTCGCGACAAGCGTATCGATTTCGTCGGCGGCATCCGCGGCCTGCCGGAACTGGAGAAGCGCGTGAACAGCGGCGAGATGGCCGTGGCTTTCGCGATGTATGCCACCACCATGAGCGATCTGATGGCCGTCGCGGACGCCGACCAGATCATGCCGCCGAAGTCGACCTGGTTCGAACCGAAGCTGGCCGACGGCATGGTGTCGCACGTTCTCGACTGAGCAGGAAAGCAATCGCCGCATGAGCCGCCTGTGGAGCCCGCTGGTCCACCGCCTGACCCCCTATGTGCCGGGCGAGCAGCCGAAGCTGCCGAACCTCGTCAAGCTGAACACCAACGAAAGCCCCTACGGCCCTTCGCCCCGCGTCGCTGCGGCGATCCAGGCCGAACTCGCCGCGGGCGATGGCGAGCGTCTGCGTCTCTACCCGGACCCGAATGCCGATCTGCTGAAGCAGGCCATCGCCCGACATTTCGGCATGCAGGCTACGCAGGTGTTCGTCGGCAACGGCTCGGACGAAGTACTGGCGCACGCTTTCATGGGCCTGCTGCAGCACGACGCGCCGCTGCTGTTCCCGGACATCAGCTACAGCTTCTACCCGGTGTATGCCGGGCTGTACGGCATCGAGCCGCGCGTCGTGCCGCTGGATGATGGCTTTGGCATCCGGATCGATGACTACCTGCCGGACGTAGCAGGGGATGCCGGCGGCATCATCTTCCCGAACCCCAACGCACCGACCGGCCGCGCCCTGCCGCTGGCCGAGATCCGTCGCCTGCTGCAGGCACGACCTGATTGCGTCGTGGTGGTGGACGAGGCCTATGTCGACTTCGGTGCCGAAAGCGCAGCCTCGCTGGTGGCCGAGCACGACAACCTGCTTGTCGTGCAGACCTTCTCCAAGTCGCGTGCGCTGGCGGGCCTCCGGGTCGGCTTCGCGCTGGGCCATCCCGCCTTGGTCGAGGCGCTGGAGCGGGTCAAGAACAGCTTCAACTCATATCCGCTCGACCGGCTTGCCATCGTCGGCGGCGTTGCCGCGATCGAGGACGATGCCTGGTTTCGCGACTGTTGCGCGCGGGTCGTTCGCAGCCGCGAGGCGCTGGTCTCGGCACTGACCGGGCTCGGTTTCGAGGTGCAGCCCTCGGCCGCGAACTTCGTTTTCGCACATCATCCTGGTCACGACGCTGCCGGACTGGCTGCAGCGCTGCGCGAGCGCAGCATCATCGTGCGCCACTTCCGGCAACCGGAGCGTATCGCCCGGTTCCTGCGCATCACTGTGGGTACCGAAACGCAGTGCGGCCTGCTGGTGGACGCGCTGGCCGCCATCACCACGGCCTGAGCTGCAACAAAACGTTCATTGCACGCCGCTACAGTGGGCCATCCAGGCCACTGACGGCATCGCATGAACGTCCTGATGATCTCCGACGTCTACTTCCCCCGCATCAACGGGGTATCGACGTCGATCGAAACCTTCCGCAGTGACCTGCATGCCATCGGCGTGCGCAGCACACTGATCGCTCCCGAGTATCCACAACGCGAGGATGACAGCCGGGAGGACGGCATCGTCCGCATTCCCGCGCGCTACCTGCCGATGGACCCGGAGGACCGCATGATGAAGCGTGCGGCGATCCGCGCCTGGCTACGCGACTACCGCGGCCCTGCCTTCGATCTCGTACATATCCAGACGCCCTTCGTTGCTCATTACATGGGCATCGAGATCGCACGCATGCTCAAGCTGCCGGTGATCGCCAGCTACCACACCTATTTCGAAGAGTACCTGTACCACTACATTCCCTTCCTGCGGCGCGAATGGCTGCGCGGGCTGGCACGCAGGTTTTCGCGCGGCCAGTGCAATGCGCTCGACGCGCTGATCGTGCCCTCGCGCGCCATGGCCGACACCCTGCGTGGCTACGGCGTCACCTCGCCCATGCACATCCTGCCGACCGGGCTGCCAGCCGACCGCTACCAGGGAGGCGATGGCGACTACTTCCGCAACCGCTACCAGATCCCGAAGGATCGCCCCTTGCTGCTTTTCGTGGGACGAGTCGCCTTCGAGAAGAACATTCCCTTCCTGTTCGAGGTCACGGCCCGCATCCGCCAGCAGATTCCCGACGTCCTGCTGCTGGTGACCGGCGAGGGTCCGGCCCTGGCCGATCTGCGCGAGCGCACCCGCAGCATGGGCCTGGACGACAACGTGCGCTTCCTCGGCTACCTGGATCGCCGCCACGAACTGCTCGATTGCTATCGCGCAGCGGATCTCTTCGTATTCGCTTCGCGAACGGAAACGCAGGGACTCGTCCTGCTGGAAGCCATGGCGCTGGGGACGCCGGCACTGGCGCTGTCGATCATGGGAACACGCGACATCCTGGAGCCCGCCCCGCGCGAGATGACCGCGCCGGAAGACGCCTCCGCCTTCGCCAACCAGGCCGTTGCGCTGCTGAAGAACCCGGCGCGCCTGGCGCAACTGGGCGAAGAAGCCCGCAGCTACGCACGCCAGTGGGAAGCCCGTGCGATGGCCGAGCGGGTGGCGCGGCTGTACGACAACGTCTGTGCGGGCAAGCCATCGGCAAGCCTGGAGGTGGCGGGCGCCCAGCGCGCCGCCGCCTGATGGCGAGCCGCGCTGCGAGCTCGCGCGGGCGGATGGCCTGAAGCTACTTGATGACGCGCAGGTGACCGCGCGCCGGCGGGGTCGGCGGCTTGTCGTCCGCATCGCCATCCTCACCAGCAGCGGGCGAATCCAGCTCCACCTGCTGCGGTGAAGCCTCCGACGAGCCGTCCAGCTCGATGCCACCGCTGCCAGCCGCATTGCCGAGCTCGAAAGCCATGCCCTGCCCGTTCTCGCGGGCGTAGATAGCCACTACGTTCGAGATCGGCACGAAGAGGCTGTGCGCGACACCGCCAAAGCGGGCCTGGCAGGTGATGTCGTCGTTGGAGATGGTGAGCCCGTTGGTCGCGTAAGGCGCGATGTTCAACACGATCTGCCCGTCCTTCACGTAGGCATTGGGCACGCGCGTGGTCGTGTCGACGATGACGACCACGTGCGGCGTGAAGCCGTTGTCCACGCACCAGTCGAAGATGGCACGGATCAGGTAGGGCTTGGAGGAAGCGGGCGCTGACATGACCGGAAACGGATCGCGGGTGGATCGGTGTTGGATGACGGCAAATACGCCACGCGGCACCGAGGTGCCGCGCGGGAAGCTTAGCGACGCATCGCCCGTTCGGACGGCGTCAGGGCATCGATGAAGCCCTGGCGGGTGAAGATGCGCTCGGCATACTTCATCAGCGGGGCGGCATTCTTGCCCAGCTCGATGCCGTAGTGCTCCAGGCGCCACAGCAGCGGCGCGATGGCCACGTCCAGCATGGAGAACTCGTCACCCAGCATGAACTTCTGCTTGGTGAACATCGGCGCCAGTTGCAGCAACTGGTCGCGCACATGGGCACGCACCTTCTCGACGCCCTTCTGGTTCTTCTCCAGGGCCTCGATGTGCACGAACAGCTCTTGCTCCAGCGAGTGCAGCAGCTGGCGGGCACGGGCGCGCATGATCGGGTCGGCGGGCATCAACTGCGGATGCGGGAAGCGCTCGTCGATGTACTCGTTGATGATGTTCGGCTCGTACAGCACGAGATCGCGATCAACCAGCACCGGCACGCGGTTGTACGGGTTGATGACGGCGATGTCTTCGGGCTTGTTGAACAGGTCAACATCGATGACCTGAAAGTCCATGCCCTTCTCGAAGAGCACAATCCGGCAACGGTGGCTAAGGGGGTCCGTTGTACCGGAATAGAGATTCATCATTGCGGAGTTACTCCAGGAATACTCGGAATCACGCACGATACGGCGCGTAGGCGCCACATCGTGCTCACGACGGGAAACTAACATTTCAGTGACACACCCGTTCAATGCAGGTCTTTCCAGATGGAACGCTTCAGCAGGTAGGTCAGGACACCCAGAACGGCCAGAATGGCCAGCACCCACCCGCCGATCAACTTGCGGTTGTGTTGGGACGGCTCACCCATCCAGGTGATGAAGGAGACGAGATCGGCGACAGCCTCGTCATACTCTTCCTTCGGCATCTTGCCGGCCTTGACGATCTCCAGGCGCTCCAGATGCTTGGCCTTGCCGCCATGGCCGTCTTCGCGCTCGACGAAATGGGCCACCTGTTCGCCCTGCAGATCCCACAGCGCGTGCGGCATGCCGACGTTCTCGAACACGACGTTGTTCCAGCCGGTCGGCCGGTTGGTGTCGCGGTAGAACTGGCGCAGGTAGGTGTACAGCCAGTCGGCGCCGCTGCCGTAGTGCGAGGCACGCGAGCGGGCGATGACGGTCAGGTCGGGCGGGGCTGCGCCGAACCATTGCTTGGCTTCGGCCGGACGCATGCCCACCGTCATCAGGTCACCCACCTTGTCGGCCGTGAACAGCAGGTTGTCCTTGATCTGCTGGTCGCTCAGGCCGATTTCCTGCAGGCGGTTGTAGCGCAGGTAGCTGGCGCTGTGGCAGTTCAGGCAGTAGTTGATGAACAACTTGGCGCCGTGCTGCAGCGAAGCGTTGTCGAACTGCAGGGGCGCCTTGTCGAGGCGCAGTTCGGGGCCGGCGGCATGGGTGGCCGCGGCCGTGGCGAAGGCAACCGTCGCGATCAGTGCGCGAAGGATCTTGTTCTTGAAGCTCATTGCCAAGTGACCCTTTCCGGTTCGGGCTGCGTCCTGTCCATCGCCGTGTACCACGGCATGAACGCAAAGAAGCCCAGATAGAGAATCGAGCAGATCTGCGACACGATGGTGCCCACCGGCGTCGGCGGCAGGATGCCGAGGTAGCCCAGCACCACGAAGCACACGACGAACACCGCCAGGACGGCCTTGTAGAGCGAGCCCTTGTAGCGGATCGACTTCACCGGGCTGCGGTCCAGCCAGGGCAGCAGCGCGAACAGCAGCACCGACACGCCCATCAGCACCACGCCCCAGAACTTGGCGTCCAGGAAGATGAAGCCCAGCACCAGCACACCGGTGACGCCGACAGCGGCCAGCTTCGCCAGCTTGTGGCGCAGCGAGAAGAAGCTCAGGCCACCGACGATCAGCACGAAGACTCCCAGCCACAGCATGAAGTCGGAGGTCGTGGCACGCAGGATCGAGTAATACGGCGTGAAGTACCAGACCGGCGCAATGTGCGGCGGCGTCTTCAGCGGATCGGCCGGGATGAAGTTGTTGAACTCCAGGAAGTAGCCACCGCCCTCGGGCATGAAGAACACCACCGCCGCGAACACGAACAGGAAGACCACGGCACCGAAGATGTCCTTGATCGTGTAGTACGGGTGGCTGTAGATGCCGTCCAGCGGAATGCCGTTCGCATCCTTGGGCTGCTTCTTGATTTCCACGCCGTCCGGGTTGTTCGAGCCGACCTCGTGCAGCGCGGTGAGGTGGGCCGCCACCAGGCCGATCAGCACCAGCGGGATGGCGATGACGTGGAAGCTGAAGAAGCGGTTCAGCGTCGCGTCGCTCACCACGTAATCGCCGCGGATCAAGAGTGACAAGTACTCACCGATCAGCGGAACAGAACCAAAGAGGTTCACGATCACCTGCGCCCCCCAGAAGGACATCTGTCCCCAGGGCAGCAGATAGCCGAAGAAAGCCTCGGCCATCAGGCACAGGAAGATCGCCACGCCGAACAGCCACACCAGCTCGCGCGGCTTGCGGTACGAGCCGTACATGAGACCGCGGAACATGTGCAGGTACACGACGACGAAGAACGCCGAGGCCCCGGTCGAGTGCAGGTAGCGGATGATCCAGCCACCGGGCACGTCGCGCATGATGTATTCGACGCTGGCGAAGGCCACCGGCACGCCCGCCGCATTCAACGAGGCATCCGGCTTGTAGTGCATCACCAGGAAAATGCCGGTGACGATCTGAATCACCAGCACCAGCATCGCCAGCGAGCCGAAGATGTACCAGAAGTTGAAATTCTTCGGCGCGACGTACTTGCCCCACTGGCTCTCCCACAGGAAGGTCAGGGGGAAGCGGGCGTCGACCCAGTCCAGCAGTTGTTGGGCTTGCTTCTGCATGGATCAGGACTCCTTGCTGTCTTCGCCGATCAGCAGGCGGGTGTCGGAGAGATAAGTATGCTTCGGCACCACTAGGTTGTCCGGTGCGGGCATGCTCTTGTAGACGCGACCAGCCAGATCGAACAGCGAGCCATGGCAGGGGCACAGGAACCCCCCCTGCCAGCTGTCGCTGATGCCGCTCTCGGAACCCAACGCCATCTTGGCAGTCGGGGAGCAGCCCAGGTGCGTACAGATACCTTCACAGACAAAAAACTCATCCTTGATCGCACGAGCCTCACCCTTGATATAGGCAGGCTGCTTCGCACGTAGCGACTCGGGATCGGCGACCAGATCGTCGGTCTTTTTCAGCGAAGCCAGCATCTCCGGCGTTCGGCGCAGGATCCACACCGGCTTGCCTTGCCACTCAACGGTTTTCAACTCACCGGGCAGCATGCCACCGATGTCCACTTCCACCGGAGCACCAGCGGCCTTGGCACGCTCGGATGGCGCAAAGCTAACTGCAAAGGGTACAGCTGCACCCAGACCTGCTGCGCCGCCAACCACGGCTGTCGCCGCGATCAGGTTACGGCGAGAGGCATCAAGACTGCAGGCGCAGCCAGCGTGTTCGCCGGGTGCGTCAAGTTTGGCGTCGCTCATCGGTTACCCCGAGAAGGTTACTTGTTATCGAAAAACTGCCGGATTATAGCGAGATCGCCCCACCAGATTAAAGCCTTGACTGCGTCTGCCCCCCTCAAAGCCGCACTGCCATTGGGTTTGCGCGGAAAGACGGACAGACGCCCCGGGGTCGGAAAGGCGTGAAAAACGCTCAGGGAAGGTCGACGAGGCGCCAGTAGGCCAGCAAGAGGCCGGCCAGCGCGCCCGGCGCTTCGGACACGCGCCGCTTGCTGACGTAGCCTGCGACATGGCTGCGATAGGCGCCGGCGCGGTCCTCGGGTTTTTCGGAAGTGGTCAGCACGAAGACCACGCAATCCGTCAGGTCCGGATCCGCCCGCAGGCAGGCCAGGAACTCCAGCCCGCCCATGCGCGGCAGCTTGATGTCGAGGAGGATCAGGCAGGGATGCGGCAGCGGCGCCTGGGATCCTCCGCGCAGCAGGGCCAGGGCCTCGTCGCCGTCACGGGCATGATGGACCTGGCAGGCGAAACCTTCTTCCAGCCCGAGCTGCGCCGCCTCCTCGACGGCGCGCTCGACGGCCTCGCGGTCGACCTCATCGTCCTCCACCAGCAGGAGGCGCAGCGCGGGGCGTCGTGACGGACTCATGTCAGCCCTCCTCCGCACGCGAGGGCGCCAGCTTGCGCCAGGTGAAGCGGAAACAGGCGCCCCGGCCGGACCAGGAGTCGACCCGCACGCTGCCCCCATGTGACTCCACGGTCCGCTTGACGATCGCCAGCCCCATGCCGCTGCCTTCCACTTCATCGCGCGGACGCAAGGTCTGGAACATGCCGAAGATGCGTTCGTGATGTTCCGGTGCCACGCCGGGGCCGTCGTCGCAGACATCCACCTCGATATGGCTGCCCTGGTCGCGCGCACTGATCTCCACGCAGCCCTGTTCGCGGTCGTGGTGCTTGAAGGCATTGCTGACGAGGTTGAGCAGGACGAGCCGCAGCGGCACACGATAGGCCTGCAGGCTCGGCAATTCGCCCACCACGTCGAGCCGGAAACCCGGCGGCGGCCCCAGCAGGTCGCGCAGCTCACGCACCATCTCGCGCAGGTCCACCTCCTCTGCCGCGCCCTCGGGCTGGCCGGCGCGCGCGTACTGCAGCAGATCGTCGAGCAGGTGGTCCATGCGCCGCACGCGACTACGCAGCAACTGCAGATGGCGGCTCGACTTTTCCGGTAGCAGCCCGGCGGCGTCCTTCTCGATCCACGAGGACAGGTTGTCCACTGCGCGCAGCGGTGCCTTGAGGTCGTGCGAGGCCACGTAGGCGAAGTCGTCGAGATCGCGGTTGCTGCGCGCCAGTTCGGCATTCACCCGCTCCAGCGCAGCCGAACGCTCCGCCAGGGCCTGCTCGGCAAGCCTGCGCGTCGTGGTGTCGATCAACGCAGCGACGAAAACACGGCCCTCCGGGCGATCGATGGGACTCAATCCGATCTCCACCGGAATCTCTGTCCCATCCCGGTGACGGGCCTTGAGCTCACGCCCGACCATGGCCCGCCCACGCGGACTCTGCGTGTAGCCGCCACGCAACTCGGCGTGGGCACCGCGCTGGGCTTCTGGCACCAGTTCTTCAACCTGCATCCCGACGAAATCGTCGCGGCTGTAGCCGAACAGGCGCTCGGCCTCGCGGTTGGCGAGCTGAACCTTGCCCTGTTCGTCGGTCATGAGGGTGGCATACGGAGCGGCCAGGATCGCCTGCACTAGCAGGGCCTGGGCACGCTTCTGCTCGGCGATGTCCCGGATCACCAGGGCCGCGCCGGTCACCCGGCCGATTTCATCGACCATCGGCGACATGGACAGCGCCACTTCGACCAGGTGGCCGTCACTGCGGCGATGCTGGGCTTCGCTCTGGTCGACCCGCTGGCCGGCACGGACGGCCGCCAGCGAGGTCTCGAACGCCTTGCGGCGCGCCTCCGACATCAGCATGCCGAGCGGCTGGCCGGCCGCCTCGCCGGCGGTGTAGCGGTAGAGCCGCTCGGCGGCAGGGTTCCAGGCGGTGATGAGGCCGTCCGCGTCGATGCCGATGATGGCGTCCGACGAGCTCTCGACGATCATCGCCAGTTGCTGGTTGTTCTGCGCGCGCAGGCGGTCGGTGGTATCCACACCCATCGCGAAGAAGCCGACCACCACGCCGTCCACCTGCCGGTGTGGCACGTAGCTGACCTCCACGTCGATGTCGACGCCGCGCGAGTGGTCGTGGAAGCGGGTATTGAACATCACCCGTTCGCCAGCCAGCACCCGTTCGACATACGGGCGCAGGCGTGCATAGCCTTCGGCGCGCAGCGCCGGCAAGCTCATGCCGAGGATCTCCGACTGCGGTATGCCGCACCAGCGCTCGTAGGTGGCGTTGATGAAGCGGTAGTGCAGATCGCTGTCCAGGTAGGCGATCAGCGCCGGGATGGAGTCCGTCAGCAGGCGCAGCTGCGTTTCGCTACGGCGCAGCGCCTCCTCGGTCTTGCTGCGCTGTTCGACCTCCTCGCTCAGCTCGATGGCCTGCCGACTGACTTCGGCACCCGACAGCACCAGCTCCCCGGCCAGCGCCTCGGTGCGGAACATGCGCCCGGTGACGAACATCATCACGCCACCCACCAGCGCGGTGATGAGCATGCCGGCCAGCAGGGTCAGCATCGGCACCGGCCCCTGGCGTGCCAGCACGTACTGCGCGGAGGCCTCGAAACGCAAGCGCCAGGTGCGGCCACCGAGATCGATGTGGTGTTCGGTGCGCGGGCGCCCCACCACGCTGCGCAATTCGCCGGTCACCGGTACCGGCGGATGAGCGGTGAAGAAACTGTGCAGCGGCGTCCCCCCGGCCTCGTCGAGGATCTCCAGCCCGACGCCGCGCACCTGCAGGCTGGGCAATGCGTTGCTGACCACGCGATCGATACGCACCACGCTCACGATCACGCCCGCCAGGTCGCGGCGACGCCCGGCCAGGCTGGCCGGCACGGTGTCCCCGCTATACACCGGGCTGACGATCAGCACACCCTGGCTCCTGCCGTCGCCAACGCGGAAGTTCAGCGGCGGGCTCATCATCGTCTGGCCGCGATCGCGCGCCGCCAGCACCGTGTCGCGCCGTTCGGCGCTGGCCGCCAGATCCAGGCCCAGCGCGTTCGGGTAGCTCGCCAGCGGTTCGAGAAACAGGTAGGGGTAGTGTTCGTGTTCGCCCTCGTCGCGCAAGCCCGTGGCCGGCGAGTCCGGCACCACCCGGATGGCATAGTCCCGCATCGCCTCGACCACTCTCGGGTCCTGGCTCGCGAGCCCTTCGGCACGCGCTGCACGCTCGAATGCGGCGCGCTGATCCGCCGGCACCCTCGGCACCCAGGCCAGCGCCTGGATGCTGTCGAGGCTGCGCAGGTTGCGCTGGTACATGCGCGCGAAATCGCCACGGCTCGGGCCACCGCCGACGCCACCGTGACTGGCCAGCGCCTCGGTGATGTCGATGGTCTGGCTGACCTCGGCCTGCATCACCTGGGCATACGCAGCGGTCTCGGTCTGGAATTCCAGCGCGATGCGTTGCCGTTCGGCGCCATCGACCCACAGGAACACCATCACCGCCAGGCAGAAACTCGCCAGCACGGGCAGGCCGACCGTCCACCGGCGGCGGTGCCACTCCTCGACGGGCTTCCCGCCCAGGCACAGCACCAGCGGCATGAAGGTCAGCACGCCCAGGCTGTCGCCGGCCCACCAGGTCAGCCAGTTCCACAGCAGGGCATCGACGGGCAGGATGTCCATCCTGGCCAGCACGACCACGCCGATGCTGGACGAGAGCAGGCAGCTCACCGGGCCGCCCAGCAACAGCATGAGGAAGATCGCCCAGCCACGCTGGAGCGGCTGCGGATAGCCACTGAAGCGGCGGACCAGCCACTGCCCGGCCAGGGCCTGCAGCGTCGCGCCGGTGGCGATCAGCGACGCCACGCCCCATGAACTCGTCTCCCCGGCAACCGGCAAGGCCATCGTCTGCAGGAACACGGCGCCCAGCCACACGCCGGGCCACAGGCGCCAGCCACCGACGAGCAGCACGCCAAGCGCGATGCCGGCGGCGGGGAAGACGGCCGTGGCGTAGTCCGGCGGCGTCGCCAGCATCAGGCCGAGACGACCACTGACCAGGTAGGCCAGCACCAGCAGGAGCAGGCCCAGCAGATAACGCAGCGCAACCGGCGGCCGGGTCATGCCGTCTCCTGGCAGATTGCAGCGGCGGCACCGGTGCGGAAAGACGGGAACTGGAGCATGGATGGCGGGAACTGGAAAGGGCGGCAAGCGGGCGAGCCAGCCCGGAAGCCGCCAACACTACAGCCAGCGGAGACAGGATGGTGCAACGGGCGCTGCATCATTTTGTTACGGCTTCTCGCGTGATACGGAACGGGAATTGTTGACTACCAACCTTGACGGCCGACAGACCGCCCCCGGATTCACGGCCCGGCACGCGGTTTTCTTGAACCGCACGGGCCGGGCGCAAAGGTCTTCGGCGGGGACTGATATGCTGTCTTTCCCGCAACAACAACACAAGCAGGCAGAACATGGGTACCCCCGAGCTCGACGGCAAGGTCAATGTCAAAGGCGTCATCTGCGACATGGATGGCGTCATCTACCGTGGCAAGCAGCTCATCCCGGGCGCGCTGGATTTCGTGCAGCGCCTGCTGGCCAACAAGACCCCCTTCCTGTTCCTCACCAACAACGCGGAACAGACGCCCCTCGACCTCAAACTCAAGCTCGAGCACCTGGGCATCGGCGGCCTGACCGAAGACAACTTCATCACCGCCGCCATGGCCACGGCCATGTTCCTGCGCAACCAGAAACCCCATGGCACGGCCTATGTGGTGGGCGGCGGCGGCCTGATGGCGGAGCTGTACAAGGTCGGCTTCTCCATCACCGAATCGAACCCGGACTACGTGGTGGTCGCCAAGTCCACCAGCTTCAACTTCGAGCAGTTGCGCCGCGCGGTGCGCCTGATCGACCAGGGCGCCAAGTTCATCGGCACCAACCCGGACATGATCGACCCGGTGGAAGGTGGCCTGGAACCCGCCGCCGGGACGCTGCTGGCCGCCATCTCGGCGGCCACCGGCAAGCGGCCCTACATCGTCGGCAAGCCCAACTCGCTGATGATGATGCTGGCCGCCCGCAAGCTGGGCCTGCACCCGGAAGAAGCCGTCATGGTGGGCGACCGCATGGACACCGACGTGGTCGGCGGCCTGGAGGCCGGCATGAAGACTGCGCTGGTGCTCTCCGGTGTCACCACGCCGGAGATCATGGCGCACTTCCCCTATCGGCCCGACCACGTCTTCAACAACGTCGGCGAGATCGAGCTCGACAAGCTCTGAGACACGGCGCCGCGACGACGCTGGATCGTTCCGGTCCGGCTCTCAGTTGCGGCGCCACCACCAGAACACCAGCAGCAGGATCCCGCCCATCCATAGCCAGGGCGCGGACAGGAAGAGCTTGTGGGTCGGCGTCTCCGCCATGCCACCCCACACCTCGACTTCCACCTTGTCGATCTGCATGTTGCTGGAATTGACGAAGGACAGCGCCGGCGCCGCCATGCGGTCGCGGCTGAAGGTCACCGGGCCGGACGTGGCCTCGATGCGGAATGGCTGACCCGCCTTCCCTTTCAGTTCCGTCAGGCCGGCCAGTGGCTGCATGGTGGATTGCTCCTGGCCGTTCTCGTCCGCCTCCAGGTGCCAGCCCGACAGCCACATGCTGCTGGCTGCACCATCGTTCAGCGCACGGCCGGTTAGTTTCACCACCAGGGTGTGGGGATTGTTGCGGACCACCCAGGGCTCCAGCTTGCCGGTCCAGTCCTCGCTGTCGGCCATCAGCGCCGCCACCACCGGCGCCTCGTGCGCGTCGCGCAGCGACGGCTTGTGGTCGCGGAAGCGCTGTACGTCCTTGTCATCGAGCACCACGGTCGCCAGCAGGGTCTTGCCGTACTTGCCCGGCTCGCTCGCTTTCGCCACGCCGGCAATGAGCACGGCGCCGGCCGACACCATCAGACACAAAGCCAGGCGCCAGAAGTTTTGCTGCATACCATCCTCCCCCGTTTTCTTGTTTGGAGGCCGCATGTTAGCCGCAGATCGGAGCTGTGCTGGCGCCTGCCCGACCGGGCGTCACGCACACTGCGGGCCTCTGCCAGAATGCCGGACCTCCTCACCGCCACGAGGCCGAACTCCGATGAGAAAGACGCTTTACGACGTGCTGTCCGTAACCTCAGACGCCGATGACAACGCCATCGAGCGCGCCTACCGGCAGCAGGTGGCCCGCCTCGCGAAAGAAGCCGGTGCCCTCAGCCGGGAAGATGCCGAGATCCGCAGCAAGGCGCTGAAGGAGGCCTATGCCGTACTCGGCGACCGCACCCAGCGCGCGCGCTACGACAACTCCCTGCAGCCGGAGCCCCGTGCCACGGTGACGCGTGGTGGCGGCGGCATGCTGAAGTGGGTGCTCCTGGTGCTGGCCGCGCTGATCTTCGCGGGCAGCCTGACGACCTACCAGCGCATGCAGGCGAAGCGCGACGCGGAGCTGCAGCGCCAGGCCGAAATCGACCGCGAGCGCCTGCTCGCCCGCCACGCCGAGGAAGAGGCAGCGCGCGAGGCGGAAGCCGCCAAACGGCAAGCCCGCGACGAAAGCTGGGCGCAGGAGCGCGAAGAGCAGAAGCGGCAGGCCGAGCTGGAACGTGTACGCCGCGAACTGGACCGCGACGCCGAACGCCGCATCATCCAGCGCGAATCCGACGAACGCATGGCCCGCCACCAGGCCGCCATGGAAGAGGCCGCCCGCGACGCCGAACGGCGCCGTGCCCGCGAGCGGCTGGGGCTGTCGCCCTGAGCCTCTTGCGGCCGAGCTTGCGCTGAAACATGGAATGGCGAATAGTCCTCACCCATAATTGTGCACATGCACAATCCAACCCGGGGAGAACGTTGCCATGTTCAGTCTGCAAGGGAAGGTCGGTCTAGTTGTCGGTGTCGCCAACGAACACAGCATTGCCTGGGGCTGCGCCCGCGCATTTCATGAGGCCGGCGCCAGTCTCGCGATCACTTACCTGAACGCCAAGGCCGAGCCCCACGTCCGGCCGCTGGCGGAGAAAGTACAGTCGCCCCTCATCCTGCCCCTGGACGTCGACCAGGAAGGCGCGCTGGAGGAGGTCTTCAAGGCCATCCAGGACAAATGGGGCCGGCTGGACTTCCTGCTGCACTCCATTGCCTTCGCGCCACGCGACGACCTGCACGGCCGCGTCACCGACTGCTCCCGCGAGGGCTTTTCCCGCGCGATGGACGTGTCCTGCCATTCCTTCATCCGCATGGCGAAACTGGCCGAGCCGTTGATGAAGGACGGCGGCACCCTGCTGACCATGAGCTACCTGGGCGCCGACGAGGTGGTCAACAACTACGGCATCATGGGGCCGGTGAAAGCCGCGCTGCAGTCGGTGTCGCGCTACCTCGCCTCCGAACTCGGCCCGCAGGGCATCCGCGTCCATGCGGTGTCGCCCGGCCCGCTGGCCACCCGTGCCGCCTCCGGCATCAAGGATTTCGACGAGCTGATGTACGACGCCGTGCAGCGTTCGCCGCTGCAGAAGCTGGTGGACATCTCCGACGTCGGCGCGCTGTGCGCCTTCCTGGTCAGCGATGGCGCCCGCTCGCTGACCGGCAGCACCCTCCACATCGACGCGGGCTACAACATCCTGGCCTGAACGACGCCTCTGCAAAGAAGAACCGACATGACTGAATGGATCGAAAACCGGCCCTACGACGACATCGCCATCGGCGAGACGGCCGTCCTTACCCGCACCGTCACGCACGAGGACATCAACCGCTTCGCGCAGGTGTCCGGTGACTTCAACCCCGCCCACCTCGACCCGGAATACGCGGCCGGCACGCCCTTCGGCGGCGTGATCGCGCATGGCATGTTCACCGGCGCGCTGATCTCCACCGTGCTCGGCACCCAGCTGCCCGGGCCGGGCACCATCTATGTCAGCCAGACGCTGAAGTTCACGCGGCCGGTACGACCCGGTGACACGCTGACGGTGACCCTGACCTGCCGCGATAAGCAGGACGAGAAGAAGCGCGTGATCCTCGATTGCGCAGCCGTGAACCAGGACGGCAAGAAAGTCGCCGTCGGCGAGGCGGAGGTGGTCGCGCCAACCGAAAAGATGCGGGTACCCAAGGCCACGATCTGACGGCCTTGCCGCCGTGAAGGCGGATGCACACAAAAAAAGGGCGCCTCGCGGCGCCCTTTGTCTTTATCTCTTTAGGGCAGTCGCGCTATCCGAAGCTCAGCTTCGGCAACCACAAGGCGATCTGCGGAAAGTGGATGAGGATCGCGGTCATCACGATCATGGTCAGGAAGAACGGCACCGTGCCCTGGAACACCTCGGCAATCGTGCCCTCGCCACGCACCCCCTGGATCACGTAGAGCGTCATGCCCACCGGTGGGCTGATCAGCGAGATCTCGCACATCAGCACGATGAACACGCCGAAGAACACCGGATCGATCCCCGCCGCGGTGATCACCGGGAACACCAGCGGCACCGTGCCCACCAGCATCGGCAGCGTCTCGAAGAAAATGCCCAGCAACAGGTAGAACACCGCCAGCACCCACAGTAGTTGCACCGGGCTGACGTCCAGCCCCTGCACCAGCGCGGACAGCGTCTGGGTGATGCCGAGCAGGCCCATCACGAAGTTTAGGTAGAAGGCCGCGGTGAGGATCAGCAGGCTCATCGCGGTGAGGCGCAGCGTGGCGCGGAAGGCGTCGTGCATCATCGCCACGCTGAGATTGCCGTAGGCCCAGGCGATCGGCAGCGCGACGACGACGCCCAGCGCGGCACTCTCGGTCACCGTCGCCCAGCCGGTGTAGATGCAGCCCATCACCACGCCGAACACGACCAGCGGCGCCAGCAGGTGTTTCAGGCGGCCGAGCTTCTCGCGCAGCGGCGGCTCGGCTTCCTTCGCGCCGGCCAGTCCCGGTTTGTACAGGCAGATAGCGAGGATGCAGCCCATGAACAGCAGGGTCATGATGGCGCCGGGAATCACCCCGGCGGCATACAGGCGGCCTGCCGAGGTATTGGTCATCGCGCCGTACACCAGGAAGGCGATGCCCGGCGGAATCAGGTTGCCCAGGCTGGCACCGGCAGCAATCGAACCCAGCACCAGGCGCTGGTCGTAGCGCCGCGTCTTGAAGGTGGGCAGCGCCACGGTGGAGATGGTCGCAGCCGTGGCGACCGACGACCCCGACACCGCGGAGAACAACGCCGACGAACCGATGTTGGTGTGCAACAGGCCGCCGGGCAGGAAGTTGAGCCAGTCCGACAGCGACTTGTACATCTTGTCGGTGGTGCCGGCGCGCACGAGGATCTCGCCGAGCAGGATGTACAGCGGAATCGACAGCAGCACGTAGTCCTCGTTGGCCGCCCACAGCTGGTTGCCGACGGCGTTCACCGCCGGCATGCCGAGGTACAGCACCGCACCGAGGATGGCGGTGAGGAGCATCGTAGTGGCCACGTGCAGGCCCAGGAACATGAGCACCAGCATGATGAGGAAGCCGATGCCGATTTCGGTCGCGCCGATCATGCGGCGCCCTCCTTCGCCTGTTGCCGCTGCTGCGCCAGCCGCTGCTCCATCTTCACCTGCTCCAGCACCTCGCCGGCCTCGCTCTCGATTTCCTCTTCCAGCGTCTGCGGACCGTAGGCCTTGTTCACCGCCGCGTGATCACCACGCAGCCACAGCACCAGCGCATGCCCCGCGAGGTACACGCAGACCAGCGTGAACAACGCCCAGCCCATGAACCACAGCGACTGCGGAATCCACATCGGCGTCTGCAGCGGCGTCGTCGAATGGCTCTGGAACTCGATGGATTCCGACAGCACCACCCAAGCGCGCCAGATCGCGAACACCGCCATGCCGGCCAGCGTCAGCATCGCCAGCACATTGATGGCCGAGCGCGCCTTCTCCGGCAGCTTGCCGACCAGGAAGTCGATGCGGGTATGGCCGCGCGTGATCAGCGTGTAGCTGAAGCCGATGGCTGCGGTGATCGCCAGCGTGTAGCCGCCGACCTCGTCGATCCCCTGGAAGCTGAAGCTGAACAGCTTGCGCCCCACCATCTCGACGCAGGTCAGGATGGACAGCGCGACCAGCCACCAGCCGGTGATGATCACCAGCAGGTCGACCAGCCGGTTCAGCAAGCCGGAAAAGGGATTGGGCGGGAGATTGGAGTGCATGGTGTCACCTGCATGCGCCGCGTTCCCGGGGAACGCGGCGCACATGGACGTACGGCTTCGGGCGGCTTGGCGTGACTTCGTGCGGCTTCGTGCAGCCTCGCCGCAGTTCGTACTACGGCGCCGGCTTACTTGATGACGTAGCCGCGCGCCTTGCCGACGGTGGCGTTCCAGGTCGCCGTGCAGGTCGGATCGACCTTGTTGCAGCTCTCCTTCCACAGCGGCAGCACCACCGCACCGACGGCGTCCTTCACCTTCTTGTCATCGGCCGGCGTGACGCTCACCAGGTTCATCTTGAACTTCGTACCCTGGGTGCAGGGCTCGGCGCCGACGTTGCAGTTCATCGCGTCGGTATTCGCCGTCTCGGCGAGCTGCCACATCTGGTCCTCCATGTTCTTGAAGGCGGCCAGGGTCTTCTGCTGCATGGCCGGCGACATCTTGTTCCAGTAGTCCAGGTTCATGAAGTGGCCCTGCACCGAGCCCGACACCGACAGCGGCAGGAAGTAGCTGGTCACCTCCGGCCACTTGCCGGCGTTGCCGGAAGTCGGCGACGTCACGCCGCAATCCGCGACGCCGCGTTGCAGCGCCGGATACACCTCGGAGAACTGCAGCGTCACCGGCGTGGCGCCCAGGCTCTGGATCAGCGCCGCCATCGACGGCGTGAAGCTGCGCACCTTGAGGCCCTTGAGATCATCCAGCGTCTTGATCGGCTTGTTGCAGTAGAAGACCTGCGGGCCGAAGGGCCACAGCGTCATCACCTTGGCGTTGAAGCGTTTCTGCAGGCGCTCGTCGAAGACCTTGCGGTAGGCATCCACCGCGGCACGCAGGTCCTTCATGTTGGTCGACACGCCGATGAGATCCACGCCTTCGAAGAAGGGGTCGTCGCGCGAGGCCATGCCGATCTGCACGCTCATCACGTCGAAGGTGCCGGAGCGCAGCATGCGCAGCGCATCGGCGGCCTGCACGCCCACCGCATCCATCGGGTTGTAGTTGATGGACATCGGCGCGCCGAGGATCTTCGGGATGTTGGTGAAGAACGGGCGCTCGATGTTGTCGACGTGCTTGGTGTTCGACGAGAAGTTGCCGGCGATGCGCATCGAGGTCGGCTCGGCGAACGCTGCGGTCGAAGCGGTGGCGATGGCGGCGGCGAACACCAGCGGGAGGGCGGATTTCATGGTGCAACTCCTGGAAACTAAGGATCGGGATTCGGGATCGATGCCGGACGGCACGGGCTGCCGCACGGCGTGGTGAAGCCCGGCCGACCAGGCCGCAAGGCGCGGTCGGCCGGATGGGGATGCGTAACTTCGTTGCCCGCATTTTTCAGGTTTTGACCTTACGGCGAATGCGGTTGAAGACAGGTAGCGGACAGGCATAACCATCATGCCGGCCCCGCGAACAGCGAGCCCCACTGCGCCGCGGCGGGCGATGTCGAGACGCCGCACAGCGTCAGCGCACGCCACACGCCCAGCGCAGTGGTGTCGAAGAAGGGAATGCCCAGCTCGGCCTCCAGCGGCGCCGCCAGCACCGCGGCCGGAAAGTTGGTGCACAGGGACACGATGGCCTGCGGTCGCGCCAGCGCGACCTGCCGCGCCATGTCGGTGATCAGCGAGAACGGCACGCTGGCATAGGACAGGTTGTCGCTGTAGCCGGCGTGCGCCTCCGCCACCACCTCGTAGCCCTCGGCCTGCAGGCAGGCCACCGTCTTCGCCTGGCCGGCATCGCCATAGGGCGTCACCACGGCGATGCGGCGGATGTCGCGCTCGCGCAGCACCGACTCCAGGCCGAGGATCGACGTCGTCGCGGCGATGCCCGTCTCCTGCGTGATGGCGGTCGCGAGCTGGCGGTCGTGGGAGAAGCCGATGGTGCCGCCCTTGCTGCCGTTCCACACCAGCACCTGCGGCGCCGCGTGGGCCAGCAGCCTCGCCGCGGCGAGCGGCCCGTCCATCGCGTAGCTGTCCGGCGACGGATCGCTGCTGCCGTACACCGGCGTGCGCGAGAAATGCACCGACACCTGCGGCAGGTGGCGCACCACGCCCAGCGTGATGCGCTCCACCACCGAGTTGCCGGAGGGCGTGATGACGCCGATGAAGCTGTACTGATGGCTGTAGGCCTTCATCGCGGCGTACACGTCGCCGCCCGACAGCACTGGTGCGTGGCTCGCCAGCGCCCCCGCCATCAGTAGCCCATCGCCTTCGGCAACCAGGTGACGATCGGCGGGTACAGCATGCAGGCCAGCAGCAGCGCGTACTGCGACGCGATGAAGGGCAGCACCGCCCAGGTGATCTCGCCCATCTTCACCTTGGTGACACCGGACACCACGAACAGCACCACGCCCACCGGCGGCGTCAGCATGCCGATGACCAGGTTGTAGACGAACAGGAAGCCGAACAGCAGCGGGTCGATGCCGTACTGCAAGGCCAGCGGATGCAGCAGCGGCACCAGCATGATGTAGGCCGCGTTCGACTCCATCGCGGTGCCCACCAGCAGCAGCACGACGGCCACCAGCAGGTTGAACATCAGCGGGTCGGTGGTGACGCTCTTCATCCACGCCGACAGCTGCTGCGGCACCATGTCCACCGTCATCAGGAAGGTGACGGTAGAGGCGAAGGCGATCATCGCGCCGACCACCGCCGTCATCAGTGCGGCGCGCACGAAGACTTCCGGCAGGTCCTTCATCTTCAGCGTGCGGGTGACGAAGAAACCGATGCACAGCGCGAACACCACGCCGATGCCGGCGCCCTCGGTGGCGGTGAACACGCCGCCGACGATGCCGCCGATGCACACGATGGGCATCAGCAGGGTGATGAAGGAACGCCGCGTCTGCACCACGATGTTCTTCACCGACACCGGCTCGCCAGTCAGGGGGTAGTTACGCTTCTTGGCGATGTACCAGCACTGGAACATGAAGATCGCGGTCAGCAGGATGCCGGGGATGGTGCCAGCCATGAACAGGCCTCCCACCGACACGCTGGGCCCGGCCATGAAGGCGTAAACGATCATCGCGCCGGAGGGCGGGATGATCGGCCCGAGGTTGGCGGAAGCGGCGATCACCGCGGTGGAGAAGCGCTCGTCGTAATTCTTCTTCAGCGACGGGTGCATGGTGGAGGCCAGCGCACTGGCGTCCGACACCGCGCTGCCGGACACCGCCGACAGGATGGCGCCGGCCAGCATCGCCACCTGGGCCAGGCCACCGCGCACGCGGCCGATGAAGGCGTTGGCGAAGGCGATCATCTGCTCCATCAGGCCGGCCTTGATCATCAGCTCGCCAGCCGCCATGAACAGCGGGATCGACAGCAGCGGGAAGGAGTCCAGCGACGCCACCATGCGCGAAGGCAGCATGTTGAAGTCGATGTCGCTGGCCGCCAGCCCACCCAGCGCCGCCATGCCGATGGCGAAGGACAGCGGCATACCCAGCAGGGCGAAGAGCACGAAGCCCCAGGTCATCAGGCCGCTCATTCGATCACCACCTCTCCGCTGGCCGGCTGGCCCAGCATGGCGAGACGAATCAGCTCCAGCGCCGACAGGCCGGCGCCGACGACGATGGCCATCACGAACCAGGCGCCGCTCGCGTCCATCGACGCCAGCTTCTCGTCCCACTGTTCGTAGGCCAGCTTGGCCGACTGGTAGCACACCAGGATCATCAGCCCGGCCGCGACGCCGTCCATCAGCCGTGCGAGCTGGTGGCGCCAGGGTTCGGGAATGCGCGAGGTGAGGATCTCCATGCCGATGTGCAGGCGCTCGCGCACCGCCATGGCGATGGCGAGGAACACCGACCACACGAAGGCGAGGCGCGAGAGTTCATCCGCCCAGTCGAAGGAACTGTTGAACACGTAGCGCGCCACCACCTGGGCGAACACCAGCAGCACCATGAGTGCGGTGAGGCCGGCGAGCGTCCAGTAGTTGATGCGGTGAAGCACGTCCAGCAGCACCGTCAGCTGGCGCAACCAGTAGTGCGCCACGCTCGTCGGCAGGTCCGCCACGGCGGTTCGTGTATCGGTGGTCATCGCTCGGCCTCCCTGCCTCGCTCGATCATCGGGATGTGAGGAGCGCTCAGCCGCCTGCCTTCTTCACTTCGGCCAGCACCTGATCGACGAAGGGGGCGCCGAGGCGCTTCTTCACGTCGTCCACCACGTGCGCGGTCGCTTTCTTCATGGCGTCGCGCTCACTGGCAGGAATCTCGGTGTAGGTCATGCCCTTCTTCTGCAGCTCGACCAGCGCGTCGGCATCCGCCTTCGCCGACACGCTGCGCTGCCAGGCGATGGCATTGCTCATGGCGGTGCGCAGGATCTTCTGCTGGTCGGCCGGCAGCGCCTCGAACTTCTTCTTGTTGGCGGCCACCGCGATGAAGTCGAAGAAATGGCCGGTGTTGCTGACGTGCTTCTGCACCTCGAAGAAGCGGCTGGCGAGGATCAGCGCGAAGGGGTTGTCCTGGCCGTCGATCACCTTCTGGTCGAGCGCGGAGTACACCTCCTTGATGTCCATCGCGATCGGGTTGGCACCCAGCGCGCGGAAGGTGGCGAGGTGGGTCTCGATCGGTTGCATGCGGATCTTCATGCCCTTCAGGTCCGCCATGCCCTTCACCGGCTTCTGGCTGTTGGTCACCTGGCGCAGGCCCAGCTCCATGAAGCCCAGCGAGGTGAAGCCCTTGTCGGCCATCTTGGTTTCGATGAGGTCGACCACCGGGCCGTCCATCACCTTGTAGGCGATCTCGCGGGTCGGGAACATGAAGGGCAGGCTCACTGCCTCCAGCTCCGGCACGGTGCGCGACAGGAAGGCCATGCCCACCCAGGTCATGTCGATGGTGCCGGCGCGCGTCTGCGTGACGTTCTCCTGCGCGCCGCCGAGTTGCTGGTTGTCGAAGACGTCGATGACCAGCGCGCCCTTGGACGCGGACTCGACTTCCTTCTTGAACTGCTGCATCGCGACCGACGAAGAGTGGTCGGACGCGAAGTTGCCGGCGATGCGCAGGCGCGTCTGGGCGGACACGCCGCCGGCGAAGGAAACGCCGAGCGCCAGGACGAGCGCGGAGAGGGTGGTACGGACAGCAGTAGTACGAACGACAGCACGCATGACTCGGACTCCGTTGAAGGCACGTTGGAAGATGAGGAGGCCCGGTGAAATACCCGGACCGGGAAACTGGCTTCCAGCGGCTCTGCCGGCAATGCGCGACACGGCCTTGTGTCGTTGTATGCAATCCACTATAAACATTGCATGCGACGCGTCAAGCAATTTTTCAGTTAATATTCAATATGTTATCAACACCAATTCGGTGCATTGACATGCGTCGACGCAACACGATGGTGCGGATTGCATGCAATCAGTTGGTTTGTCGTATACGCGCCATCTGCCCTGCGGCAGGCGTCCAGAACGGAGCGCGCCCAGCATCTGCCGGGTGTTGCGCGGAATGCGGCGAGCGCACAGCGACGACGACGTGATGGCACCGCGACAGTGCAACGGCGCATCGGCGACAGCGGCCTTCATGGCGCTGCATGAACGACGAGAGGAGCGACACCCGTGACAAAGAACACAGGCAAGTCCGGAGACAGACGGAGCACGAAACCTGCGACGGCGGATGCGGCATCGACGCGCGCTGCGGCAACACGTACACCGCGTTCGAGAACGGCGACCGCCAGGACGCGCGCGCTCAGTTCCGACGAGATCTTCGACCGCATCCTGCTGGCGATCATGGAGCACAAGCTGCCGCCGGGGACGCAACTCATCGAGGAGCGCCTGGCCAACATCTTCAAGGTGAGCCGCACCAAGGTGCGCGAAGCCATCGGCCGGCTGGTGCATGACTGCATCGCCATCAACATCCCGAATCGCGGCGCCTTCGTGGCCAGCCCCACGCCGGAGCAGGCGCGCGAAGTGTTCGCTGCGCGCCGGCTGATCGAACCGGCATTGATCCGCGAACTGGCGCGCACGGTGACGCCGGCGCAGATCGAAACGCTGCGGGCCCACGTCCGGCGCGAGGAAGCCGCACGCCACAGCGACAACCCGCACGCGATCATCCCGCTGACCGGCGAGTTCCACCTGCTGATGGCGGACATGTCCGGCAACAGCATCCTCGCCCGCACCATCCGCGAGCTGGAGATGCTCACCGTGCTGATCATCATCCTGTTCAGCGCGCCCTACAGCGACGCCTGCCCCGACGACGACCACGCCCAGCTGGTGGATGCCATCGCCGCGCACGACGAGGAACGTGCCGTGCGCCTGATGCTGCATCACCTGGAACACATCGAGCATTCCGTACGACTCGGCCCCACCGACGACAAGCCGGTGGCGCTCGAAGACATCTTCAACTGAACGCCCCGAAGAACTCCACCCGAACGCTCCCTCACTGGAACCGCCATGCGCCTGCTGTTGCTGAACTCCAATACCTCGCAGTTCGTCACCGACAAGGTGGCGGCCGAAGCGCGCCGCGTGGCGCGACCGGACACCGAGATCGTTCCCGCCACCGGCCGCTTCGGCGCGCGGGTGATGACCACCCGCAGCGAGGTGGCGATCGGCGAGCACGCCACGTTGGATGCACTGGCGCAGCATGCGGATGGCTGCGACGCGGTCGTCATCGCCGTGTCCTACGACAGCGCGCTGCGTGCCGCGCGCGAGATGCTGGACATCCCGGTGGTCGGCATCACCGAGGCGGCCCTGCTCACCGCCTGCATGCTGGGCAGCCGCGTCGGCATCGTGGTGTTCGGCAGCCGCGTGCTGCCGCTGTATCAGGAGGTCGTCAGCCTGCACGGCATGGATGCACGCGTGGCCGGCTGGCGCGTGGTGGACAGCAGTTCGCCCTACGGCCAGGGCGACCAGGCGGAGGCCGACCGCCTCACCGTCGCCGCCGCGAAGGAGCTGGTGGAACGCGACTACGCCGAGGTCGTCATCCTCGCTGGCGCGGTGATGGCCGGCGTGCCTTTGCGCCTGCAGGATCAGGTCCCGGTGCCGCTGCTCGATGGTGTGTCCTGCGCGGTGCCGCAGGCGGAAACACTGGTGCGGCTGGCCAAGCCGAAGGCCCGCACGGGCAGCCTCTCTGCACTGCCCAGGCGTGAGGTCGTCGGCCTCGGCCCTGAACTGTCCCGCTACTTCGACGGAGGCCAGGCATGACCGCCCCCCGCTCCCCCCGCCTCAACTTCCCGCTGCGCGAACACGGCCGCTATCCCTACTCGCCCATCGTCGAGCGGCCGGACTTCAACTGGCCCAACGGCAAGCGACTGGCGGTGTACATCGCGCTGAACCTGGAGCACTACGCCTTCGACGAAGGCATGCGCGAGGACCTGGTGCCCAACATGCCCAGCCCGGACGTGCTGAACCACTCCTGGCGCGAGTACGGCAACCGCGTGGGCGCCTGGCGCCTGCTTGACGTGCTGCGCGCGCACCAGTTGCCGGTGTCGCTGCTGGTGAACTCCGAGCTGTACGCGGCCTGCCCGCAACTGGTCACCGCTTTCCGCGACTATGGTGCGGAGATCGCCGCGCATGGCCGCACCAACTCCGAACACCAGGCCGACTTCAGCGAAGGCGAAGAACGCGAGCTGATCGAGGAAGTAACCCACACCATCGCACTGCACGAAGGCGTGGCACCACGTGGTTGGTTGAGCCCGTGGATCGCCGAGACGCTGCGCACGCCGGAACTGCTGCAGCAGGCCGGCTATCGCTACATCATGGACTGGTGCATGGACGATCAGCCGGTGTGGCTGCGCACCCACAATGGTCCGCTGCTGGCCTTGCCCTACCCGCAGGAGATCAACGACAGCGCCGCCATCATGGGCCGCCAGGTGAGCGCCAGCGAGTTCGCCGACATGATCGTCGACCAGTTCGACGAGCTGCTCGCGCAGTCCGCCGAGCAACCACTGACGATGGGCATCGCCCTGCATGCCATGATCATCGGCCAGCCCTTCCGCCTGCGCCACCTGCGTCGCGCGCTGGCGCATATCGCACAGCACCGCGAGGCCTGCTGGGTCACGACGGCGGAGCAGATCGCCGCGCATTTCGCGCAACAGGTGCCGGCCACGCGATGAGCAGACACACGATGCTCGACGCTGACAGCCACGCCGTCCTGCAGACCTTGCTGAGGGCACGTCACCAGCACGCCGGTGCCGAGTTGACCGGCCTGGTCGCGCCCGCCGACGGCGAGCAGATCGCTGCCATCCAGGATGCCTTGTCGGCGGAGCTGGGCTGGGCGCCGCGCAGCACTGCCACCGTATGGAAGGCCGGTGCTATCAGCGACGGCAGCCCGGTCTGCATCCCGCTGCCGGAAACGGCGGTACGCACCCAGAACGGCAGCTACCGGCGCGGCCTGTTGCCGCGGGTCGGCGTCGAGACGGAAATCTGCTTTCGCCTTGGCCGCGACGTGAGCGCAGCCGAGGCGGCGGCGATGGACGATGCCGCGGTACTGGCCGCGTTCGACGCGCTGTGCGTCAGCATCGAGCTGGTGGATTCACGCTGGCGCATCGGCATGGACGCACCGGAGGCCTTCAAGCTTGCCGACCACCAGTCGCATGGCGGCCTGGTGATCGGCGACTGGGTGGCGAACTCCGCGCACGACTGGCAGGCGATCGCCCTGCGCGTCACCGCCGGCGAACACGGGATCGTCGCGCAACGCGGCGGCCATCCCTGCAGCCGGCCCACCTGGGTGCTGCCGTACTGGCTGCGTCACGTCGCCACGCAGGCAGGCGTCGCCCGCAAGGGATGCATGGTGACGACCGGCAGCTGGTGCGGCATGCAGTGGGTGGAACCGGATGCGAGCGGTGTCACCGTCGCGGTCAGCTTCGAAGGTGTCGGCAGCACGCGCGTCCGGTTGTATCGCTGACCCTGCAACGCCGGGACCAGAGGCGCCTCAGCAGTTTCGACCATCCAGGTCGCAGGCAGGTCCGTCCGCCACGGTGATCTCGCTGGCCGGCAGGCTGTCCAGCCATTCGCCGAGCTTCTCCGCGAAGACCTGCGGCTGGCCCAGGAATTCACCCAGCTCCACACGCCCCACCCCTTCGCTCGTCTGCAGCACCACCGTGGGAAAGCCGGAGCCACCCACCTCGTCCAGCATGCGTCGGCTGGCATCGATATGCGCCTGGGTTTTCGCGCCGGCCTGCTCCGCACAGGCCTGCGAGAATGCTGTCGTATCCAGGCCAATGTCCTTCGCGCAGGCTTCGAGAACAGCCGCATCCGCGATGCGTTGTCCCTCCACGTAATGCGCCTGCTGCACGCGATGAAGCATGCGCAAGCCACCACCGGCGACCAGCCGTTCCGCAGCGAGGATGCCGGTGATTGGCGGCTCCGAATCCAGCACCGCGGTGGTGTCGCGCAGCAAGCCATCACGATAAGCGTCGCCGAAGGGCTGGCCGGTCATCTTCGTGATGCGTTCGTCGTGCGGCAGCACGTAGTTGCGCAAACCTTCCGTCACCGGTCGCCGCGCGCTGCCCGCCATCATGCCGCCTGCATGCATGTCGATACGCAGGCCGGGTAGCGCGGCCGCGGCTTCGATCAAGGGCGCAGCGGCATAGCACCAGCCGCACAGCGGGTCGTAGATGTAATGCAGGGTGGCGGCCATGACGGGCTCCTTCGGCGAAACAGTAAGTACGACAAAAAAGAAAAGCGGGCCGCAGCCCGCTTTTGCATTACAGCACCCCGAACTCAGGCAGGCAAATCGGCGAGGTAGATCGCCGGCTCGCCTTCGAAGTCGGAAGTGAACAGCACGCGCTTGTCGTCCGGTGTGAAGGACGGGTGCGGGTGCGTCACCTGGCGGTCATTGCGGTAGACCTTCCACGAGGTGCGGTGTTCGCAGATCTTCTTCGTCGTCTTGTTCTTGAGGTCGAACAGGTACATGAAGGGATCGTTCTCGTGGGTGTGCGCTGCCGTGTCCTGCACGTCCGGCGGGGTGTCGCAGCCGTCACCGACGGCCAGGGTGCCGTTGTAGTTGCTGTACAGGTGCGAGCACGGCGGCATGGTCAGCAGCGCTTCGTTCTCCAGCGTCACCGGGTCGGCGGCGCAGATCCAGCGTTCGGTGCTGCCCTTCTTGTACGACACGTACATCATCTTCGAGCCGTCCGGCACGAAGAACTCGTGGGTGCAGCTCTCGCCTTCCTCGTGTTCCTTCACCTTGCGGACGTTGCTGCCGTCTTCGTCGATCAGCCACATGCGGGCATCGACCAGGTCGTGCGGGCCTTCGTGGCAGAAGGCCACGGTGTTGTCGTCGAAGGGGCGGTACAGCGGGTGGCCCATCCACTTGGCCTGCTGGTAGATGACCTTGCTGGTGCCGGAAGCGATGTCGATGACGATCAGGCGGCAGCGCGGATTGCGGTGGTACTGCTCGGCAAACTGTTCCCAGCTGGTCAGCGGCATCAGGTCGCCGTCGACGACTTCGATACCCACCAGCTTGGTGCATTCGGAGTTGGCCACCCAGGTGCCGTAGCCCTTGAAGCCGGCGGGCACGGTGTAGATCACGTGCTCTTCCAGGCTCGCCAGGTCGACACGGCGCAGTTCCCGGCCGGCCTTGGTGTAGTACAGCCACTTGTCATCCGGCGACAGGAAGCAGCCGAAGGTGTTGTCGATCTTGCCCGGGCCGTCGGTGAGCTGGCGGGCCTGCTGGGTCTTCAGATCCAGCAGGTAGCAGTTCCAGCTCTCGTTGTCGAAGAGCGCACCGAACAACAGCTTGCTGCCGTCGTTGGTGAAGCACTTCTGGTAGAAATAGTTGCGATGACAGGTCACGTCGGTGGGGGTCAGTCGCGTGACGCGTGCACCGGTCGACGGGTCCTTGAAGTCCTCGAACTTGAGCTGGACGATGTCGCCTTTTGCCATTTTGGAGAGTCCTCTCGGGATGATCTATGTATGTATGTTCGTCGTGCCGCGCGCCCTTCCCGTGGGCTGCCGCAGGGGCTAATTGTACGACAAGTGCACCGGCGGCCCGTTCCTGCGGCGGCCCGGCTTGACGAAGCTCACATGCTGTCCTGCAGCACGGATGTCCATTTTTACGGCGCCGCGGCCGCCAACTTGATGCAGGGCAAGAACCGGCCACAGCCCGCCGCCTAGACTGCGCGGCATGAGCGATCACGCCACCCCTGCAAGCGGCGCCTCGCGCCGCCCCGAGCTGGTCTGCCCGGCCGGCAGCCTGCCGGCGCTGCGCGCAGCCGTCGAGGCCGGTGCCGACACGGTGTACATCGGTCTCAAGGACGAGACCAACGCGCGCAACTTCGGCGGCATGAACTTCGACCTGGCCAGCGCCAGGGAAGCCGCCCAATTCACGCTCCGCAATGGCCGCAAGCTGCTGATGGCCATCAACACCCACCCCCAGCCCGGCCACGAGGCCCGCTGGCGTGCGGCCATCGACACGGCGGCCGACATCGGCGTCGACGCGGTGATCCTCGCCGACCCCGGGCTGCTGCGGTACGCGGCGAAGACCCATCCGCACATGCGGCGCCACCTGTCGGTGCAGGGCTCCGCCACCAGCTATGAGGCCATCGAGTTCTGCCGCGAGGCCTTCGGCATCAGCCGTGCGGTGCTGCCACGGGTGCTGACCCTGGCTCAGGTGGAACACGTCATCCAGCACACCAGCGTGGAGATCGAGGTCTTCGGCTTCGGCAGCCTGTGCGTGATGGTGGAAGGCCGCTGCCAGCTGTCCAGCTACGCCACCGGCGATTCGCCCAACGGCGCGGGCGTGTGCTCCCCGGCGCGCGCGGTGCGCTGGCACGAGACCGAGCAGGGCACCGAGGCGCGGCTGGCGGGCATCCTCATCGATCGCTACGCCCCCGAGGAAAATGCCGGCTACCCCACGCTGTGCAAAGGGCGCTTCGCCGTCGGCGAGGACACCTACTACGCGCTGGAGGAACCGACCAGCCTCAACGTGGTGGGCATGCTGCCGGAGCTGCTGCGCATCGGCGTGGCCGCCATCAAGGTCGAGGGCCGCCAGCGCAGCCCCGCCTACGTGCGCGAGGTGACCCGCGTGCTGCGCGAGGCGCTGGACCATGCCTGCGCGCAACCGCAGCGCTTCCACGTGCAGCCGGCCTGGCAGCAGGCACTGGGAAAACTGTCCGAAGGGCAGCAGGTCACGCTGGGCGCGTACTCGCGCCCGTGGAAGTGAAGCCGCGCGGACGGCACCCGATATGGCATCGAACATGAAGCTCTCCCTTGGCCCCCTGCTCTACTTCTGGCCGCGCGAGCATGTCCAGGCCTTCTACGCCGACGCGATGGAGTGGCCGGTGGACACCGTGCATCTCGGCGAGGTGGTCTGCAGCCGCCGTCACCAGTTGCGCACCGACGACTGGCTGGCGATGGCGCGTGATCTCGCCGACGCCGGCAAGGAAGTCGTGATGTCCTGCCAGGCACTGCTGGAGTCGGAGAGCGAGCTGCGCACCCTGCGCCGCATCACCGGCAACGGCCGCTTCCTCGTCGAGGCCAACGACCTGTCGGCCGTACGCCTGCTGCGCGGCGGCCGCTGGATGGCCGGACCGCACCTCAACATCTACAACGCCAGCACGCTGGCGATGTTCGCCGAGCTGGGCGCCGTGCGCTGGATGCCGCCGCTGGAGATGTCCGGCCGCGCGCTGGCCACCCTGCTGAACGAGTACGCGCAGCTGGGCGCACCGCCGGTGCACACCGAGGTGTTCGCCTGGGGCCGGCTGCCGCTGGCCTTTTCGTCGCGCTGCTTCACGGCACGCCACCACAACCTGAAGAAGGACGACTGCCGCTTCCGCTGCCTGGAGGATCCCGACGGCATGACGCTGCGCACACGCGAGGACACGCCCTTCCTGGTCATCAACGGCATCCAGACGCAGTCGGCCGCCACCCAGTGCCTGCTGCCGCAGCATGCATCGCTGGCCGCACTCGGCGTCAGCGCCCTGCGCATCAGCCCGCAGTCGGTGCACACCCAGCGCATCGTGGCCCTGCACCGCGCCGCGCTCGATGGCGAGGAGGTGGCGCTGGCGGCGCTGGCCGATCTCGCGCCGACGGCGTTGTGCGACGGCTACTGGCATGGTCAGCCTGGCATCCAGCTGCTGCGCGAGGCATCGCGTGGCGCCCTGACCGGAGAATTCCATGCTCCCTGCTGATTTCCGTTTCCCCGCCGTGCTGGCCCGCATCGGCACGCGACTGCCGCAGCAGCCGCTGTCGGTCGCGCTGTGCCTCGCCCTCACCTTGGCACGCCGACAAGGCGCGCTGGATATCGACCTGGACTACCTGGAAGGCCGCAGCCTGCGCGTGGTGGTGGAAGACCTCGGCGCCAGCGCCAGCATTCGCGTGCAGCAAGGCAGTTTCCGGCCGGCAGGCAGCGAGGGCGACGTCTGCTTCCGCGCCACCGCCGCCAACCTGCTGGCCTTGCTGACCCGGCGCGAAGACCCGGACACCCTGTTCTTCCAGCGCCGCCTGCGCATCGAGGGCGACACCGAACTGGGGCTGACGCTGAAGAACCAGCTCGACAGCATCGAACCGCCCGCCTGGTTGCTGCGCCTGCTGGGCGGTTGAACGCGGGCTCATCGCGACGCGGGAAGCCCTCCCGCAGCGGCCGCCAGCAACGGGACGGCATGCGGGGACGGTCCTCATGGGACAGCCCGGCCTGCGCGTAGAATCGCAGCCCCGCCCCGCCGTCCATCTTCGCTGCGCCCATGCTGGAAGTGCTCCATCGCGATCCGCATCTCGTCGCCATCCACAAGCCCGCCGGCCTGCTGGTCCACCGCAGCGAGCTGGACCGCCACGAAACGCGCTTCGCCGTGCAGTTGCTGCGCGACCAGATCGGCCAGCCGGTCTGGCCGGTGCATCGGCTGGACCGTGGCACCTCCGGCGTGCTGCTGTTCGCGCTGGACGTGCAGACGCTGGCAGCCTGCGCGGCACAGTTCGAAGAAGGCTCGGTCGGCAAGGAGTACGTCGCCGTGGTGCGCGGCTGGCCGGCCGACGAAGGCTTCATCGACCATCCCCTTGCACGCATCCGCGACACTGCGGAACAGCGCCCGGTTTCCGCCAACGAAACGCCGCAACCTGCGCAGACCCGTTACCGCAGCCTTGCCCGCTGTGAGCTGCCGCTGGCCATCGACCGCTACCCGACCAGCCGCTACGCGCTGCTGTCGCTGACGCCGGTGACCGGACGACGTCACCAGTTGCGCCGCCACCTCAAGCACATCGCACATCCGATCGTCGGCGACGCCACCTACGGCAAGGGCATGCACAACCGCGCCATCGCGGCGCTGAGTGGCGAACGTCGCCTCATGCTGGCATGCACGCAACTACGCCTGCGGCATCCGCACGAGGTCGGGGAACTGGTGATCGACTGTCCGCCTGCCGGAGATTTCCGGCGCGTGTGTGAAGCGATGGACCTGGGACGCGCCTGACCCGTCGTGGCAGGCGCGAAGGAAAACGAGGCGCTGCACAGAGGGGCTGCACAGAGGGGCCGCGCAGCGGAGCGTCCGCTGCGAGCGGGTCAGCCCCGCCCGCGCCGGTAGTGCATGACCACGGCGCCGTTGCCGAGTGGCCTCGCCGAGACCAGTTCGAGCCTTCGCGTGCCGGGTAGCCCGCTCTCGTACAGCGTCGGGCCGTGGCCGGCGATCCTGGGGTGGACCAGGAACCTGTACTCGTCGATCAGATCCAGCCGGTCCAGCTCGGTCGCGAGCTTGCCGCTACCGAGGAGCACGCCGGCCGGGGTCGCGTCCTTGAGCCGCTGCACGCCCGCACGCAGATCACCGGCGATGTGGTGGCTGTTGGTCCAGGGGAAGTCTTTTCGCGTCGAGGACACCACGTACTTCGGCTTGGACTCCAGCCTGACCGCCCACTCGCGCACTGCTGCCGGCGCCTCCACGTCGCCGCGGGCGACCGCCGGCCAGTAGTCCTCCATCATCTCGTAGGTGACGCGGCCCCACAGCATCGCCCCGTGCGCATCCATGAGCCCGGTGAAGAAGGCGTGCGTCTCGTCGTCGGCGATTCCTTCCTGGTGGTCGACGCAACCGTCCAGGGTGAGGTTGAGGCTGAAGGTCAGGATTCCCATGAGGATGAATCTCCTTCGGGCGGGCGGGGACCGCTGGCGCTCGCGCGACTGAAACGCGGCAGAAATGAAGCGAAGCGGTTCTGGCTAGGCGCGCCGCCGCAGACAGTACGCGCTGGTACGGCAAGCCGGCGCAACGACGCCAGAATCATTTCTGCCGCGTGTCACGCCGCCTGGATCGCGTACATCTGGCCAAAGCGCGTCGCCGGGTCCGCCGCCAGCGCGTCGAAGCTGCCCTCTTCCACCAGCAGGCCGCGCTCGAAGACGAACACGCGATCCACTTCCTTCAATGTGCTGATGCGGTGCGCGACGATGATCATCGTGCGGTCTTCGGCGAACTCGTGCATCAGGCCTTCCATGACCTTCTGCTCGGTGGTGGAGTCCAGTGCGGAAGTCGCTTCGTCCAGCAGCATGATGGGCGCATTGCGGCAGATGGCGCGGGCGATGCCCACGCGCTGACGCTCGCCACCCGACAGGGAGTGGCCCTTCTCGCCGACGACCGTCTCCAGTCCGTCCGGCAGGCGCGCCACCACGTCCTCCAGGCAGGCGATACGCAGCGCCTTGGCCAGCAGTGACGGCTCCACGTCGCGCATCATCGTGAGGTTCTCCTTCAGCGAGAAGTTGAACATCTCGGTTTCCTGCAGCACCACCGCGACGTTGCCGGTGAGTGCCTCGTGGCGGATGTCGCTGACCGGTGTCGCGCCGACGCGCAGCACGCCCTTCTCGATGTGGTACAGGCCCAACATCAGCTTGATGAGGGTGCTCTTGCCGGAGCCGGAGTGACCGGCCACGCCGATCTTCTCGCCACGACGGATGTCGAAGTTGAACGGCCCCACTTCGCCGGCTGCGTCGCCGCCGTAGCGGAAGCGCGCGTCCTCGGCATGGATGCCGTCCCAGTCCGTCGGGAACGGCGCATCGCCGGAATGCAGGCGGTTGTCCTGCCAGAAGATCGGCATCATGCGACCGAGGTTGCTCTTGCGCTCGATCATCATCTGGATCTGGTCGGTGAACTGCGTGGCCGATTCGCGCAACTGGTTGTAGTAGGTCGCGTAGGTCAGCACGAAGCCGACGGCCAGCACGTCGTGCAGCACCATGTAGGCGATGGCCAGGATGTAGATGCCCCAGGCGATGCCGTTGTGGATCTGGAAGCACATCCACTTGGTGTTGGTCAGGCGCAGGCGCTCGTAGGCCAGGGTGCGCGCCATCTCCTCACGCGCCGCCACCGTGCCAGCCATGCCACCGGCGGCACCCATGGCCTTCACGGCGAGGATGTTGGACGCGCTCTCCACGAAAGTACCGCTGGCGTTCTCGATGGACTTGTTGATGCGGTCGGATATCTTCGAGATGCGGTGGTCGAAGAAGAACTCCACGCCCAGCAGGCCGCCGAGGTAATACACGAAGAACAACCCGAAGGCCGGGTGCAGGTACATGCAGGCGATGGCCGAACCGATGAAGGCGGTCAGCGCCGGGAAGATGTTGTTGATGAGGTCGCCGGTCCATTCGCGGATCGACTCGCTGCCGGTCAGCACGCGTTGCGCCTTGTTGCCGGTGCTCTCGGTCTGGTGCCAGGCCAGCGAGGAATCCAGCAGGCGCTCGAAGCCCCACACCTTGGCGCGGTAGCGCGCGTTGAGGCTGATCTTGCCGAGCATGCGCTTGGACGACAGGCGCACGATGGACACCACCACGAAGCTCACCACCAGCACGCCGATCAGTGTGTAAAGCTGCGCCAGCGGTTGCCCCTCGCCCTGCCCCTGGCGCACCAGGAAGTCGGCGATCTTGCCGATGATCAGCGGCGGCACCATGTTGTAGAACAGCACCATGATCAGCACGCCGAGGAAGCCCAGGAACTTCCAGCGTTCCTCCGCCAGGAAGAACCAGATGGCGCGGGGCAGATCGAGGAAGGTGAACTTGCTGTCGGTGCGGTTTGCGGCGGTCATGGAGGTCTCTGTGGAGGCATGCCGGAAAGCCGGTGAGGTCGGCCTGGCAAGGTACTGCGCGCGGGGGTGCTACAGAGTCAAACGATTATCCTCCGATTCGGATGACAAGTCTTTGTCGGCACGACGAAGGCGGGGACACGATGCATTCTGCGAATCCGGCTCTGGAAACTTTCACAGAACGGTTCCGGCCCAGGCACACCGACACCGACGGTGCATGCAAATACGGCAAGGCGACGCAACGACGCCACAAGCGGGTTGTGACGCCTTCTCAGAGGCCGCGGCGCTCGACCATGGCCTGGGCGATGGTGCCCAGGTCGACGTGCTCCAGCTCGCCGCCCACCGGCACGCCGCGCGCGATGCGGCTCACCTTGAGGCCGCGGGCACGCAGCATCTCGCCGACATAGTGCGCAGTGGCCTCACCCTCGTTGGTGAAGTTGGTGGCGAGGATCACTTCGCTCACCACGTCGTCCGTGGCGCGGGCCAGCAGCTTGTCGAAGCCGAGCTCGCGCGCGCCGATGCCATCCAGCGGCGACACGCGGCCCATCAGCACGTAGTACAGGCCCGTGTAGCTCTGGGTCTGCTCCATGATCGACAGGTCGGAGGGCATCTCCACCACGCAGAGCTGCGTGGCGTCACGGCGCGGATTGGCACACAGCGCGCAGACGTCCTCTTCGGTGAAGGTATTGCAACGGCGGCAATGGCGCACCTTCAGCAGCGCGTCGGCGAGTGCCTGCGCCAGCCGCTGCGCGCCGCCGCGGTCGCGCTGCAACAGGTGGTAAGCCATGCGCTGGGCCGACTTCGGGCCGACGCCGGGCAGGGCCCGCAGCGCGGCGATGAGGGAATCCAGCGGCATGCTCATGGAATCAGAGGGGAAGAGATGTGACCAGGAATGGGACGAAGGGTGCAGCGCTCAACGCGCCGCGAGATAGTCGGCCAGTCCGGACGCGACGGCGTCGACCTGAGCTTCGGTACTGCCCTCGCTCTTGCCGTCCCCGGCACTGGCGGACACCGTGCCCAGCACGCGGCCATTCTGGCGATCCTTCAGCGTCATCGTGACCTTCAGCGTGGGCGCGCCCGGCTTGCCGCTGGCCACATAGCGCAGGCTGTCGACGTTCAGTTGCGCCACCAGTTGCTGCGGGCGCATGCCGTCTTCCGCCACGTTGAAGCGACCACTGCTGCGCACATCGGCCACAAAGGCTTTTTCCAGCGCGGTCGAAGTGCCCGACCAGCCGGACGAGCGCATGGCCATCGCCGCTCCACTGACGAAGACGGTGAGCTGCTTGTACTTCCTGATCTCGGGCGAGGCCGCGCCGACTTCACGCAGGCTGACGTCCGGCCCCAGCCCCGGCACGCCCTGCAGGCCGGCACACCCGGCGAGGGCGAGCAGCAGTGTGCAGAGCGCAAGACGCCGGGTGGTGGGGAACACGGGAGGTGCCTGCGTGGCGGGCCTGCGCCGCGATCAGAACGGCATCTTGAAGCCGGGCGGCAGGTTCAGGCCGGACGTGAAGCCCGCCATCTTTTCCTGCGTGGTGGCTTCCACCTTGCGCACGGCATCGTTCATCGCGGCGGCGACGAGGTCTTCCAGCATGTCCTTGTCGTCCATCACGCCGGGGTCGATGCTGACGCGGCGCACGTCGTACTTGCAGGTCATGGTCAGCTTGACCATGCCGGCGCCGGCCGAGCCTTCGACTTCGATGTCGGCGAGGCTGTCCTGCATCTTCTTCATGTTGTCCTGCATCTGCTGGGCCTGTTTCATCAGGCCCGCGAGGCCGCCTTTCATCATGGTGCTGCTCCTTGCAAAGGTTTGACGGAGGCTTCGATCAGCGTGGCGTCGAAGCGTTCTATGAGTTCCTGCACGAAGGGGTCGGCTTCCAGCGAAGCGACCGCCTCGGCATGGCGCTGGCGTTTGTCGGCGTCGTTGCGCTGGGCGAGCGTCTCGCTCTGCACGGCGCCGATCTCGATGTTGACCCGCATGGGGCGGCCGAAGTGCTGCGTCACCGCTTCCTGCAGTTTCTGGGTGTTGATCGCCATGGCGGCGAGGTGACGGTGCTCGGGGGCGAGACGCAGCTGCATCGCAGCGCCATCCATGCGCAGCAGTTCGCAGTTCTGCGCCAGCTCGCGCACCATGCCGCCCAGCCTCATGCGGTGGATGAGTTCGTGCCAGTCGGTCACGTCGTCCGCGGCAGGGGTGGCAGCAATGGGGGCGAGGTCGCGCTGGGCAGACGGTGGCTCGCCAGCGTAGCCGGCCGACATGCCGGGCTCGTCGGCATAGGCGGCCAGCGGCGGTTGCTCGGCCTCGTAGGCGGGTGGCTCGTCCTGCTGCTGCGCAGCCGGAGCCCGGCTCGCGGGAGGTGGCGCGCTTGCGGCAGGTTTCACGACAACCGGCGCGGCAGGCGCCACGGGAGCCGGCACAGCGATGGCAGCGGCCGCCGTGGCGGGCGCAGCGGGGGCGGAAGCGGCGGAAGCCTGCGACACCGGCGCGGCAGCGACCGGGCGCGATGCAGCCGGCAGGCCACGCGCCTGTCCGCCACCGCCGCCCGCTGCCCGGGCACCACCACCCGCACCCGGCACTTCGGGGCGGAAGGCATGCAGGCGCAGCAGCGCCATGGTGAAGCCGGTGTACTCGTCCGGGGCGATCGCCAGTTCCTCGCGGCTGTGCGTGACGATCTGGTAGGCGAGCTGCAGGAATTCGGGGTCGAAGGCTTCTGCGTAAGGCTGCAGGCGCTCGCGCTCCAGCGGATCGGCCACGGCCTGCGGGGCGAACTGCGCCAGCGCCACGCGGTGCAGCAGCACGGCGAACTCCTGCAACGCGGAGTCGAAGCTCAGGCTGCGCGCTTCCATGCCGTCGGCCACCGCCAGCAGGGCGGCGATGTCCTGCGCGCGCAAGGCGTCGAGCAGCTCGTACAGATGGTCTTCGCCCACCGTGCCGAGCATGTCGCGCACGCCCTCCTCCTCCACCTTGCCGGCGCCGTGGGCGATGGCCTGGTCCAGCAGCGACAGCGCATCACGCATGGAGCCATTGGCACCCTTGGCGATGTGGCGCAGCGCATGCGGCTCGAAGGGCACGGCCTCGGCCTGCAGCAGGCGGGTGAGGTGGTCGACGATGTGGGTCTGCGGCATCTGCTTGAGGTTGAACTGCAGGCAGCGCGACAGCACGGTGACCGGGATCTTCTGCGGATCAGTGGTCGCCAGGATGAATTTCATGTGCTCCGGCGGCTCTTCCAGGGTCTTCAGCATGGCGTTGAAGGCATGCCCGGTCAGCATGTGCACTTCGTCGATCATGTAGACCTTGTAGCGGCCACGGGCCGGCGCGTAGGCAGCCTTCTCCAGCAGGGAGGCCATGTCGTCCACGCCGCGGTTGGAGGCGGCGTCCATCTCCACGTAGTCGGTGAAGCGGCCGGCGTCGATCTCCAGGCAGGCGACGCACTGGCCGCAGGGCGTGGCGGTGATGCCGGTCTCGCAGTTCAGGCTCTTGGCGAGGATGCGCGAAATGGTGGTCTTGCCCACCCCGCGGGTGCCGGTGAAGAGGTAGGCGTGGTGCAGGCGCTGTGTCTGCAGCGCATGCGACAGGGCACGCACCACGTGATCCTGGCCCACGAGGGTCTCGAAACTGCGTGGGCGCCACTTGCGGGCGAGGACCTGATAGCTCATGGCCCGAATTGTAGCCGGGATGGGCTGGCGGCATGCCGGTGGTGGGTCGAACCGGAGGCTCTTCGAGTCCGACACCGGAGCCCCGGCATCGTGAAGACCGGCTGCCGCCCGCCACGCCGGCGGATTCCGGATTGCTTTGATCGCCTCTGCTCAGTCGTCCTGTCTGGCGCGGACCGATTGCCGATGGATCGGCGCCCTCGGGTTGATCGGCCCACACGTTCCCGCGTTCTTTTGCGGAGTTTCCGTAAGCACTCCGGCCTTCGCGGGTCACGTTCGCAGACCAAGGCAAGGCCCCCTCGCCCAGCGGTGACGGCGACACCCGTTCATCCGATAAATTCTTCAAATTCAACAAAATAGTTGAACGAATAGGGGTTTTCCCTGACAATTCGACGAGCTGAAATATATTCTTCGAGCATCATGCTGTTTCACATCGAATCAGCCACTTACTGCGACAACGGCCTGTCACCGCGTTGGTCCTGGTGGCTGCAAGGCATCGCCAGGACACAGCGCTTCGGCATCCTCGGGACGGATGAGGACGGCCGCGGCCTCTACCTCTTCCGCCATGCGGGCGACCGCGCGCCGGAACGCCTGCGCCTGCTGGGACCGGAGTCCTTCGCCATGCCGGGCGGCATCAGCAAGCGCGAGGCCTGCCTGCGTCTGGCCCCGGTGCTGCAGGGCTTGGGTTGGGGCAATCTCGGACGGATTGCGAGCGAGGCACTTTGCCCGAGGCCGCTGGGCACGGCCAACTGACGTCCTGCAGCGCGTTCCGGTGGGCGCCCTGGATCGCTGCAGCACAGGAAATCGTTTTCCTTCTTTTTCCGGACAAATTTGCTCCGATCGCTGCTGCGCGTGCCCGGATGAGTGATTTTTTTCGCGGAGAACGCCGTCAGATCAAGGCGGTCGCCTATCCGTATATACGACTTTCGGTATAGATTCGCAGTCATGGAAACACGCCGCAGCAATGTTTACCTCATTGAATCCGTAGGCCATTGCCCCAGTGGCGTGGCACCGCGCTGGACCTGGTGGTTGCGCGGGGTGGACGAGGCCGGCCGCTACGGCATCGTCGGTACGGACGAGGAAGGCCGCGGCCTCTACATCTTTCGTCACGCCGGGGACCGCGCCCCCGAACGGGAACAACTGGCCGGCCCGGGTGACTTCAGCATTCCGGGAGGCTGCAGCACCCAGGAAGCCAGCAGCATGATGGCCCAGTTGCTGGAGACCATCGGCTGGGGCTCGCTGGCACCGGCGCGTACGCGGCCGACCGGCGCCTGAGCCGTCGCGGGACGACTCCGGGCAGGACACACCCCGCAACACCCGCAATGAAAAAGACAGAGGGCCGCATTTGCGGCCCTCTGTCTTTCCAGCCTGCCAACCCGACTCAGGCAGCCTTCTTGAGTTGCTTCTGGTAGAGGAACTCGAGGATGGACGCGCGATAGGCCGCGAAGCGCGGGTCGTGCGCCAGCTGCAGGCGGTTGCGCGGCTTCTCCAGCTTCACTTCCAGGATCTCGCCGATGGTGGCGGCCGGGCCGTTGGTCATCATCACCACGCGGTCGGACAGCAGCACGGCCTCGTCGACATCGTGGGTCACCATCACCACGGTGGCACCGGTCTTGGCCATCACGCCGATCAGCTCGTCCTGCAGGCTGGCGCGGGTCAGCGCATCCAGGGCGCCGAAGGGTTCATCCATCAGCAGGATCTTCGGCTCCATGGCGAAGGCGCGGGCGATGCCGACGCGCTGCTTCATGCCGCCGGAGATCTCATGCGGGTATTTGTGCATGGCGTGATCCATGTGGACCATCTCCAGCGCCGCCTTGGTACGCGCCTTCAGCTTCTCGCGGCCCTCCTTCTGGCCGAACACCCGCTCGACCGCCAGCATGACGTTGTCGAAACAGGTCAGCCAGGGCAGCAGCGAATGGTTCTGGAAGACCACCGCCCGCTCCGGGCCGGGGCCCGAAATCTCGCGACCATTGCAGATCATCACGCCCGAACTCGGCAGCGTGAGGCCGGCGATCAGGTTCAGCAGCGTGCTCTTGCCACAGCCGGAGTGGCCGATCAGGGTGATGACCTCGCCCTCGTGGATGTTGAGGTTGATGTCGCGCAGCGCGATGAACTTGCCGCTCTTGGTGTCGAAGCTCATGCCGACGTCTTCGACCTTGACGATGGGTTTGCTGGTGTTCGTCATGTTCAGGTTCCTTGTCGTGTGCCGGACGTGGCTCAGGTGTTGCCGTAACTGAATTTCTTCGCGATGAGCAGTAGCGCCTGTTCGAGCAGCAGGCCGACGATGCCGATGACGAAGATGGCGATGACGATGTGCTCCACCTTCAGGTTGTTCCACTCGTCCCACACCCAGAAGCCGATGCCGACGCCGCCGGTGAGCATCTCTGCCGCCACGATCACCAGCCAGGCGGTGCCGATGGACAGGCGGATGCCGGTCAGCATGTAGGGCAGCACGGCCGGGAACAGGATCTTGGTGATGATCTTGAACTCGCTGAGGTTCAGCACACGGGCCACGTTCATGTAGTCCTGCGGCACGCGGGTGACGCCCACCGCGGTGTTGATGATCATCGGCCAGATGGAGCAGATGAAGATCGTCCAGGTGGCGGCCGGGTCGGCCTTCTTGAACACCAGCAGGCCGATCGGCAGCCAGGCCAGCGGCGACACCGGACGCAGCAGCGAAATGATCGGGTCCAGCGCGCGGTTGAGGAAGTCGAAGCGGCCGATTGCGAAGCCCAGCGGAATCCCCACCAGCGCCGCGAAGCCGAAGCCGATGCCGACGCGCTGCAGCGAGCTGAGGATGTTCCAGCCGATGCCCTGGTCATTCGGGCCGTTCTTGTAGAACGGGTCGGAGAAGATCTCCACCGCGGCGTGCCAGACCTCCACCGGGCCGGGGAAGCCCTGGGCCTTCATGGCGACGATGGCCCAGATGCCGATCAGCACGGCGAAGCCGATGACCGGCGGCAGCACCTTCTTCAGGATGCCCGCGGCGATCTCCGCCACGCTGTAGCGTGCCGTCGCGACGGGGGCTGCCGCTGCGGCCGGCGTCGCATCGTTCATGGCGTCGGTCTTGGCGATCTCGGTGGCGACGGCGCTCACGTTCTTCACCGTCGTGCTGGTGGTCTCCGCGATGGAGGCCGGGGTCATGCTGGCTGCTGCGCTCATGCTTGCTTCCTTTCTTGCCCGCGCTCCGCTTCATCACGAAGCGCGAGTTGTCGACTACCCGGGGAGGGAATCTCTGCTCAGGCCTTGATCTTGAAACTGGTGGCGTACTTCTTCGGGTCCTTGCCGTCCCACACCGTGCCGTCGATGAGTTTCGACGTACGCATGTCGGTCTTCGGCACACTGGCTTTGACGATGCCGGCGGCCTGCTTGTAGAGGTCGATCCTGTTGACCTGCTTCGCCACCGCCACGTAGTCGACGTCTTCCTTCAGCAGGCCCCAGCGGCGGTGCTGGGTCAGGAACCACATGCCGTCGGACAGCCAGGGGAAGTTCACCGCGCCGTCGTTGTAGAACTTCATGTAGTTCTTCTCCGACCAGCTCTTGCCGATGCCGTTGTCGTACTGGCCGATCATGCGGCCGCGGATCACGTCCGCATCGGTGTTGACGTAGGCGCGCGAGGACACGACGTCGGCGGTCTTGCTGCGGTTCATCGGGCTGGCGTCGATCCACATCGAGGCTTCGAGGATCGCGCAGATCATGGCGCGCGCCGTGTTCGGGTACTTCTGCACGAACTCGGCCGTGGTGCCGAGGATCTTCTCCGGGTGGTCGGGCCAGATGTCCTGCGTGGTGACGCCAGTGAAGCCGATCTTGTCGACGATCGCGCGCTGGCCCCAGGGCTCGCCCACGCAGTAGCCGTCCATGTTGCCCACGCGCATGTTGGCGACCATCTGCGGCGGCGGCACGACGATGGTCTTCACGTCCTTGAACGGATCCACGCCGTAGGTCGCCAGCCAGTAGTACAGCCACATGGCGTGCGTGCCGGTCGGGAAGGTCTGCGCGAAGGTGTATTCCTTGTCCTTCTTGGCGATCACCTTGGCGAGCGATGCGCCATCGGTCACGCCCTTGCCGTTGAGCTCCTTCGACAGGGTGATGGCCTGGCCGTTGTTGTTCAGCGTCATCAGGTTGGCCATGTCCTTCTTCGGCCCGCCGATGCCCAGGTGCACACCGTAGATGAGGCCGTAGAGCACGTGCGCCGCGTGCAGCTCGCCATTCACCAGCTTGTCGCGCACCGCCGCCCAGGAGGCTTCCTTGGTGGGGGTGATCTTGATGCCGTACTTCTTGTCGAAGCCCATCACGCTGGCCATGACGACGGACGAACAATCGGTCAGCGGAATGAAGCCGATGTTCACCTCGGCCAGTTCCGGTTTGTCCGAGCCCTGTGCCCACACGCCTCCGAAAGGCAGTGCGCTCAATGCGCCGGCACTTCCGAGCGCGGCGCTGCGCTTCAGGAAGTCACGACGCAAGGTGTTGGGGGCAGGTTTGTCGCTCATGTGCATCTCCGTTAATGGCATGTTGAGTGGGGGCGGACAGCGAAGCTGGAAAAACAAAAAGGCGTCGGAACGAAGTGCCGCGCAATGCGCAGACCTCGTTCGACGCCTCTGTCTGTTCCGGGCGCCGTTGCCCGGACTCAGCCTCTCTTATGCACAGTCCATGCCAGTTTCCATAAACACCTAAAACTAACGATTATTCGTCTTCCGCCATACAACACCTGGCACTGCAGCGGTGCGCCGGGCACCTGCCGCGCACCACGACCGCACAACCCTCAGGTCGCGCGGCCCAGCAACAGGTCGGCGGTGGCCAGTACGTCGTTGGCCACGTCGCCCAAGCGCTTGCCCCGCTCCATCGCCAGCCGGCGCAGGGAGTGGTAGGCCTCGTCCTCGTCCAGGCCGCGGGCCTTCATCAGCACGCCCTTGGCACGCTCGATGGTCACCCGCTCGGAGAGCTTGCGCGCGGCGTCGTCCCGCTCGCGCTTGAGGGTCTGGTATTCGTCGAAACGGGCCATCGACACCCGCACCAGCACGGCCAGACGCTCGACGTAGAGCCCGTCGACGATGTAGGCCGAAACGCCTGACCGCATGGCGGCGCGGATCGCCGTTTCCGAACTGTCAGTGGCAAACATCAGCACCGGCCGCGGCGTGGCGTGTTGCAGGGTGGCCAGTTGCGCCAGGCCGTCGGGCCGGGGGCTGTCGGTATGCACCAGGATCAGGTCCGCATCATGGTCGCGGATCGAATCCGCCACCGAGGCCATGTCACGCAATATCGCCGACACGCCATAGCCCGCTTCGGCCAGACCCTCGCAGAGCTCCCTTGCCCGCGAACCCAACTCGTCGATTACGAGTACCTTGAGCATCATTACTCTCCTTTGCCCTGCAATGCAGCAAAGGCTGTGCCAGCCGTACCGCCTTTCTGGCGTGGCAGGGAATGGCTTTGACCCGAAAGGTTTTTGTGGCGTCGCGCTGCAATATGCCGGGCGCCACCTGGGTAGCCGCGCGCCCGGCACGGTGCGTGGTGCCCAGCTACGGCTCGTTGCTCAGCTACGCCTGGCCTGACCGACGAGTTCGCCAGCCATTGCCTGCGCCAGGCCGGCCCAGTCGCCGGGACGGGGCTGGCGGAACAGGCGCGCATCCGGGTACCAGGGCGAATCCTGCCGCCCTCTGAGCCAGCGCCAGTCGGCGTAGTGGTTGAGCGCCGCCCACACCCGCCGGCCGAGCGCGCCGGCCACGTGCACCGCCACCGTATCGCAGGAGATCACGAGGTCGAGGCCATCGACCAGCGCCGCGGTGTCCGCGAAGTCGTGCAGCTCCTCGCGCACGTCCTGCAACACCCCGCGCGCCACCAGCGCGTCGAACACCGGTTTGTCCGCCGCCCGCACTTCCTTCTGCAGGGTGAAGAAGGTGGCGCCGCTGTCGAACAGCGCCTGCAGGGCCTGCAGCGGAATCGAGCGGACGTTCTCCTCGTCGTGGTGGGCCGACCAGGACAGGCCGATGCGCAGGCCCTGGAAGACATCCAACCGCTCCTTCCAGCGGGCAGACGCTTCGGCGGGAGCACGCAGGTAGGGAATGGGCGTCGGCACGCTGTCCAGCTCGATGTCGAACGCGATGGGCAGGCCGTAGAGGATGTGCGAATAGCAGTCGTGACCACCCGCCTCCTCCGGCCGCGTGACCACCTGGTCGACGCCGGGGAGGCTTTGCATCAGGCGTTGCAGCGGCGGCTGCACCTGCAGCACCACGCGCGCACCGCGCGCCGCGACCATCGGCGCGAAGCGCGAGAACTGGATTGTGTCGCCGAAGCCAATGAGGCCCGAGATGAGCAACACCGTCTTGCCGGCTACGTCCTCGTGGCCCAGCCACAATGCATCGCCGTGGCGTACGGCGCCCCGCTCCACGCCCCAGCGACGCGCGAAACCGGGCCAGCCCTTGCGATAGTGGCCCAGCGCCATGTTGAGCTGGCTCCACTCGAACTCCAGCTTGTCCAGCGTGGGGTTCAGCACCAGGGCGCGCTCGTAGGCGGACAACGCCTCTTCATCGCGGTGCAGGGCCTGCAGGACGCGGGCGCGATTGGCTTGCGCCCTGGCGTCGCCCGGCGCCAGCAGACAGGCGCGCTCCAGGTTCGGCAGGGCTTCGTCGGGGCGTTTGAGATCAGCCAGCAGGCTGCCGCGATTGTTGTGCGCGCGAGCGTCGTCGGGGCAGGCCTCGAGGTAGCGCGTGTAGTGTTCCAGCGCGGCATTGCGCTCGCCGCGCTCTTCCAGCGACAGCGCCAGGTTGAAACGCGGCTCGGGGTTGTGGGGCTCCAGGCGGATGACCTGGCGCAGCAGCTTCTCGCTGTCGGCGAAGCGGCGCTGCTGGAACAGCACGCCGGCCAGCTGCATCAGGATGGCGACATGCTCCGGCAGCAGCGCGAGCGCCTTGCGCAGCTTCTTCTCGGCCGCGCCGGGCTGTCCGGCCTGCAGGCTTTCCAGCGCCTGGTTGTAGAGCGTTTCCGCCTTGGCGTAGGCGTCCATGTCGAATCCGGGCCGGGCCCGAAGGAACCAAAGGGCCGGATTCTACTTGCGCCCGGCAGTCCTTGTGCGGGCCGTGCCGGCCGGGCGCCTAGATGCGGCGGAGGGCCACGTTGTCGCCCAGCTCGACCACCCAGTCGGCATCCGTGCCGTGCAGGCGCAGGCGTGCGCCGCCGTCTTCGATCTCCAGCGCCAGCAGGCGGCCGCGCGCGCCCTGCGAAAACTCGCGCGACTCGTCGAAGTCGCCGTGCGTCTCCAGCACGCTGGCGAACACCACGTCCCGTCCGGCCTGTCGCAACATCAGGCCTGGCTCCGCACGCAGGTTGAACTTCGGATCATTGGCGCCGATGCGGGTGAAGATGAACTCGCTGGGGCCGCTGGTCGCGAAGCTCAGCGAGTGATAGCAGCTCTTCTGCAGCCATGAGAACAGGCCGCGCCCCGCCGGCAGGTTGGCCGCGCCGACGCGCCACAGGTGCTGGTAGCCCGCGTCCGTGCCCAGCGGCGACAGGTTGCGCGAAACGGCGTAGTCGAAGTCGGTGCGGACCACCTGGCCGTCGTAGTACAGCGCGTAGTCGTAGACGTGGTCGGCATCCGCCTCGATGGCGAACAGGTCGACCAGCAGCGGATGCTCGAAGTCCGCATGGCGCAGCAGCGCGACGGTGCGACGCATCGCCACGCCGGGGTAGGCACCCACCGTCTCGCCCCGCATCCACTGCGCATCACCGCTGCCGTGGAAGGCCAGTCGGTGCGACGGGTTGGCCACCGCCAGTTCGGCGTCCGCCTCGTGCTGGCAACGGCCGTCCACGCTCACCGTGTTGTGCGCGATGGTCTGCTTGGCGAAGCTGACGTTCTCCGGCAGGTAGGCACCGCCGCCCTTGGGCTCGATGTTGATCCAGCGCACGCAGCCGTAGTCGCGCAGCACTTCCTGGCCGCGCGCAAAGTAGCCGAGGGTCAGCGCATCGAAGTGCGCATGCTCGGCCAGCCCGTGCGAACCGGCGTCGAACGTGAGCACCGCCTGCTCGTGATGGCGGCCCTCGGCACGCAGGATGCCGACCGCACCCTTGTCACCCTTGGGGCCACACAGCAGCTCGACGCTGGGCAGCTCGCAATGCAGGGCTTCAGCCCCCGCCGTGTGCACCGCGTCGGACAGCGCCACACCGGCCGCATCCGGCCACACCTGTCCATGCAGGTTGGCCAGCCACAGCAGGCGCGCATCCGCCTCGTAGCGGCGGTACATGAAGCTCGCCCCCAGCACGAAGCCGAGGCTCTTGATGTTCATCGGCTTGATGGCGTCGTTCAACGGCACCAGCGCACCGTTCGGGAAGGACGGCAGGAAGGCCGCGTAGAAGCCGCGCCGCACCACTTCGTCGTGGTGGCGATAGATGCCCAGCTCCGGCCAGGCGCGCTCGATCGCCTCGGCGAAGAACAGCATCGGCTGGATGGCGAAGCGCTGGTAGTACGGGCCTTCCTCGTAGTAGCCGGAGGGCGAGAACAGGTTGGCGAGTTGCGCCAGGAAGCCGGCCGTCTCGCTGTCGCCGAACTGGCCGCGCACGGCAAGCTCCAGCCAGTCGCGCCGCTCGCAGGCGATGCCGGCCACGCCGACCGCGGCGCAGGCCCACATGCCGTGGTTGTGGATGATGTCGAAGTGGTGGCGATAGGTCCGGGTGAACATCTCCACCATCGGCGCGAACACCCCTTCGTCGATGCGCTGGCGCAGCGCCTCCGGCAGGCCGGGACGCACGCAGCTGTAGCCGGCCGCGGCGAACAGCAGCCACATGTGCTCGTTGAGGATCTGGTGGAACAGCCGTCCCGGCGGATTGTGCGAATACGGCTTGGCAAAGGGCAGCGTGGTGTAGCGCTCGGCGTACACCGAAAGCACCTCGGCTATCCGCTTCGCATACTCCGGCTGTTGCCAGATGAGATGCTGGCGACCGGCCGCGAAGATCATCAGGTAGTTGCGCTTGTGCTGCTCATGCTCCACCCCGCCACCAGCGCCGCTGCCCGGCACGCTCACCGGTGAGCGCAGCCAGGCGTCCACCTGGGCGCGCTCCGCGCGGATGCTGCGGCCGATGAGGCTGTCCGCCTCGGCCTGCGCGCGCAGCGCCTTCGCTTCGGTCTGCGTCAGGAAGACTGCGGCAGGCCCCTGCTCCGCACTCGTGCTGCGCGGGCTTTCCGGTTGCTGCGGATCGGCCATGAGGATTTCCGGGGTGTAGGCGCCAAACATGGGAAAGAAACTATATCCGGGTTCGATTCAGGGAAACGGGACACGCCCACGGGGCGCGTCCCGCATACGTCAGGGATTTACTTGATGACCGGCCATAGCAGGTTGTCGAGGCTGCTCTTCGTTTCCGCCGGCAGGCCGGCGGCGATCTTCGCGTAGCCACCGGTCTTGTAGGCGCGCTCGGCCATCAGCAGCACCGGCACCACCGGCTCGAAGTTCAGCTTCGGCTCTTCCTTGGTCGCCAGCGTCCAGGACGAAGGATTCGCAGTGGCATTGGCCAGGAAGTCGATGCCGCGCTTCAGCGAGCGCTCGTCGATCTCGAAATTCCACACGTCGATGGCGCAGCGGTACTGCGGGTGCACGCAGCGGGGGTCATCCGCCTTCAGGGACATGCCGGGCACCGACACCTGCTCGCCGTAGCGGGCGATGCGCAGTGCGGCCTCCAGGTTGAAGGCGCTGTAGTGGAACGGGCGGGTGCGCTCCAGTTCCATGTGCTGGCGGCCATCCCTGGCGATCTGCGAGGCGATGCGGCGCATCTGCGCGTCGAAGGTGCGGCGGGCGGCGCCGTCCACGTCACCGACGAACAGCAGGTAGTTCACCAGCTGGGCGTCGTAGAACATGCCGTGGTTGTTGTGCCAGACGTCTTCCTCGTGGCCGGTCTCGCTGTTGACCATCCAGTCGGCGAACTCGGCGAACCAGCCACGCAGCGACTGCAGCTCGGCGGCGCTGAAGCTGCCGCTGGGTGCGATCAGCGCGGCGCCGTCGATCACCATCCACATGTTGCGGGTGTCGATCAGGCCGATGCCACGACCATCCACGACGCCCGGGATCGCCTGCGCGAAACGCAGGCTCGGGTTCATGCGCGTCTTCGGATCGATGAACCACATGCGCAGCTGCGCGGCCACGCGGTCGGCGTACTTCTTGTCGCCGGTGAAGTAGTAGGCCAGCGCCAGGTCGCGCACGTTGGTGTTCATGCGCTGCATGCGCGCCGAATCCAGACCGTTGCCGCGCACTTCCGGGTTGGTCTGGCCGTCGCGGCGCACGTAGGGCAGCTTGTTCGGGGTGTTGGGGTTGGGCCACCAGTACGGCCCCATGCTCATGTAGTCGCGCTTGTCACCGGACAGCGGCGTCATGTCCTTGGCGGTCACCGTTTCCAGCGGCGCAGCCAGGGCCTTGTTGGCCGAGGCGATCAGCGCGTCGTAGGCCGGCTTCAGTGCGGCATCGCTGGCGGCGACACGTTGTTTGGCGACGGCGAGATAGCGATCGTCCAGCGTCACGACCTTTGCCGGTGCGCTGCTGACGGCAGGACGCGTGGCCTGGGCGGCACAACCGGCCATGAAAGGCAGCGACAGGGCCGCCAGCCCCAGCGCAGCCGTCTTGAACATGCTGTTCTTGAACATCCTTGAATCTCCTTGGTGGAACGATCCGGACAGCCTTGCCCGGATACTGGCCAAGCGAGTATAGGATAGCAGTAAATCGTTTACCTTATGGAAACTACTTAATCCTGGAAAATTTCTTTCCACGGGGAAGATATCGTTTACTGACGGAAATTTGTTGTCGGCAGCCACCCGGCGGCGGCGGGACCGGCGCGGGAAGCACAGCGGGAGCGGCCGGATAATCTCCGGCCCCGCTCCTATGCAGATCAGGCGCCTGGCGTCAGGCCATCAGCTCACGCAGCACGAAGGGCAGGATGCCGCCGTGCCGGTAGTAATCCACCTCGATCGGCGTGTCGATGCGGCACAGCACGCCGATGTCCTGCACGCGGCCGTCAGCGCGGGTGATCCGCAAGACGAGGTCCTGCTGCGGGCGCAGGTCGTCGGTGACGCCCAGCACCGCGTAGGTCTCGCTGCCGTCCAGGCCCAGGGCGACCGCACTGTCGCTGCTCTTGAACTGCAGCGGCAACACGCCCATGCCGACGAGGTTGGAACGGTGGATGCGCTCGAAACTGCGCGCCACCACCGCCTTCACGCCCAGCAACTGGGTGCCCTTGGCGGCCCAGTCGCGGCTGGAGCCGGTGCCGTACTCCTCGCCCGCCAGCACCACGGTGGGCGTGCCGCGACGGATGTGTTCCATCGCCGCCTCGTACACCGTGGTCTGCTTGCCATCCAGCAGGGTGAAACCACCTTCGATGCGCGTGCCGTCCGCACGCGGCGGCAGCATCAGGTTCTTGACCCGCACGTTGGCGAAGGTGCCGCGAATCATCACGTCGTGGTTGCCGCGGCGGCTGCCGTAGCTGTTGAAGTCCGCCTTCTGCACGCCGTGTTCGATCAGGTACTGGCCCGCCGGCGTGCTTTCCTTGAACGACCCGGCCGGGCTGATGTGGTCGGTGGTCACCGAGTCACCGAGGATCAGCAGTGCCTTCGCACCGTGGATCTCGCCGAAGCTGCCCGGCTGCATCGAGAAGTCCTCGAAGAACGGCGGCCGCGCGATGTAGGTGGAGGCCGGCCAGCTATACACCTGGCCAGTCGGCGCCGGAATCGCGTTCCACAGGTCGTGGTCGCGCGTGAAATCGCCATACAGCTCGCGGAACACCGCCGGATTCATGGCGTAGTGCATCAGCTCGTACACCTCGTCGCTGCTCGGCCAGATGTCGCGCAGGTACACCGGCGCGCCATCGCTGCCGATGCCCAGCGGCTCGGTTTCCATGTCGATGTTGGCGCGCCCGGCCAGCGCGAAGGCCACCACCAGCGGCGGGCTGGCGAGGAAGTTGGCACGCAGGTTGGGGTGGATGCGTGCCTCGAAATTGCGGTTGCCCGACAGCACCGCCGCGCACACCAGGTCGTTGGCGACAATGGTCTCGTTGAACTCCGGCGCGAGGTCGCCCGCGTTGCCGATGCAGGTGGTGCAACCATAGGCGGCGATGTTGAAACCCAGCGCATCCAGCCAGGGTTGCAGGCCGGTCTCGCGCAGGTACTCGGTGACGACGCGCGAGCCGGGGCCGAAGCTGGTCTTGATGCGCGGGTGCACGCCCAGGCCCTTCTGCACCGCCTTCTTGGCGAGCAGGCCCGCCGCCAGCAGCACGCCGGGGTTGGAGGTGTTGGTGCAACTGGTGATGGCGGCGATCAGCACGTCGCCGTGGCCCAGATCGATGCCGTTGGTGTCGCTGCCGGCCGCGGTGGCGTGGTCCAGCATCTCCACCACGTGCAGGTCCGGCGTGCTCTGGCGCAGCGGCGGCACATCGGTCACCGCGGTGCGACGCGTCGCGAAGCGCTCGCCCAGCGCGGCGGCGGGCTTGCCGAAACCGTTGTCGGCGACCGGCGCGGAAAACAGTTTCTCGAAAGTCGTACGCATGCCCGGCAGCGGAATGCGGTCCTGCGGGCGCTTGGGGCCCGCCAGGCTGGGCACCACGGTGGCGAGGTCCAGCGTCAGCGTCTTGCTGTACTGGATGTCGCCGGCCAGCGGCATGCCGAACAGGCCCTGCGCCTTGAAGTAGGCGACGAAGGCGTCGATCTCCTCCAGCGTGCGGCCGGTGCCGCGCAGGTAGTCGACGGTCTTGTCGTCGACCGGGAAGAAGCCCATCGTCGCGCCGTACTCCGGCGCCATGTTGCCGATCGTCGCCCGGTCCACCACCGTCAGGCTGGCCGCACCCTCGCCGAAGAACTCGACGAACTTGCCGACTACCTTCTCCTTGCGCAGCAGCTCGGTGACGGTGAGCACCAGGTCGGTGGCGGTGATGCCGTCGCGCAGCGCGCCCTGCAGCTCCACGCCCACCACGTCCGGCGTCAGGAAATACACCGGCTGGCCGAGCATGCCGGCTTCCGCCTCGATGCCGCCCACGCCCCAACCCACCACGCCCACGCCGTTGATCATCGTGGTGTGGCTGTCGGTGCCGACCAGGGTGTCCGGGAACACCACGCCGTTGCGGATCTGCACGCCGCGGAACAGATACTCCAGGTTCACCTGGTGCACGATGCCGATGCCCGGCGGCACCACCTTGAAGGTGTCGAAGGCCTGCATGCCCCACTTCATGAACTGGTAGCGCTCCTGGTTGCGCTGGAACTCCAGCTCCATGTTCTGGCGCAGCGCCAGTTGCGTGCCGTAGTGGTCGATCATGACCGAGTGGTCGACCACCAGGTCCACCGGCACCAGCGGCTCGATGGTCTTGGGGTTCCTGCCGAGCTTGTCGGCAACGTTGCGCATCGCCGCGAGGTCGGCCAGCAGCGGCACGCCGGTGAAGTCCTGCAGCACCACGCGGGCCACCACGAAGGGGATCTCGTCGGTGCGCAGCGCATCCGGCGCCCAGTTGGCCAACTGGCGGACGTGCGCCTCGCTGACCTTCTTGCCGTCGCAGTTGCGCAGCACCGATTCCAGTACCAGGCGGATCGATACCGGCAGCTTGCCCACCGGCCCCACCCCGGCCGCTTCCAGCGCCGGCAGGCTGTAGTAGTCGAGGAGCTTCCCCGACGGCAGTTCAAGGGTTTTCAGGCTGTCGAACAGGTTGTGCGGCATGGGGACTCCGTGATCCGTGGCGAAGGGACGGGTTCGGCTCTGGCGCGGCCGACTCGATGACCGGAACGCTATCTTCGGCCATCACGGACGGAATGCAAGCCACATGCCAGACAACGGCCCGCGCCCGCGTTCGACGGCCCGTCAGGACCTCAGGCCGCGAGCCTATCCGAGCACTGTGAACACAGACTCTGTCTTTGGAGATAGTTCCGGGAGAAAACGGCGCCGGCGGCCGCGCAAGCGGGATGGGGCCAGCCGGCCGCTGGCGGCTTCAGCGTCGGGAAGGCACCTGACCACCGGCACCGGCTTCGGCTAGTGGCCCTGAAGGCCTCCATGCCGGGAATGAACACGCCGCAGTGGGTACTGGACTGCCGAAAGGTGGTGCGGGTAAGCCGATGAAGCTGATGACGACGATCTTCATCCTCCATCCGCCCGCGCACGCAATCCCCTGCGCGATTCACGGGGGATTGCGAGATCAAACCGGGCGAGCTGGTTCAGCGGGTCGGGTTGGGCCCCGCACCCGGCACGTTACTGAAGCCGGTTCCCGGTTCGTCCTGGTCGCCGAGATCCTTACCCGGCGGGGACAGTTCCACGCCGCCACCGCCGGGCGCGGTGCCGTCCTCGAAGACATCGTCGTCGGAAACGTGGGCAGGCTGGTCGTGCTTGTGGCGCTTGCGCGTGCGGGTACGCAGGAAGGAGCTTGGGGGTGTCATCGTTGTTTCCTCCGCGATCGGTATGTGGCTGGAGGCCGTCTCATGCAGGACGGTCGGCTTGCGGACAGTGTCGCGGCTGCCCGCAAACCCACGTGGCGGACGGCACCGATTCGCGTGACAGCACATGCCTACAACGACGGGCGACGCACGACGCCCGCGGGTCGATCAGCCGCCGAAACCGCCGGCGTCCAGGAAGGCCTGCTCTTCCGGCGTGCTCGTGCGCCCCAGGGTGCGGTTGCGATGCGGGAAGCGGCCGAAGCGCCGGATGATGTCGCGGTGCCCTTCGGCGTGCTTCAGGTATTCCTCGCCCAGTGGCGTCTGCAGGCGCACCGCCAGGTCCTGCTCGGCCAGATCCTCGGCGTGCGAGAACGGCAGGTAGCAGAACAGCCGCAGATCCGCGGCGACGCGCTGGTCGATACCGGCGGCCAGCACCACGTGGGCGACGTCGCGAGCCAGTGGGTCGGTGGCGTACATGCGCGGCGTGTCGCGGAAGGCGTTGCGCGGAAACTGGTCGAGCAACAGCAGCAAGGCCAGCGCGCCGTCCGGCTCGCCCTGCCAGTGCGCAAGCTGGCCGGCGGCGGCCACCTCGTGGGCGACGAGGAAGCGCTCGCGGAAGCGGCGGTCGAAGGCCTCGTCCTTCTTGAACCAGCGATCGGGGCCGGCCTCGCGCCAGAACGCCACGATCTCGGCGGCGGTGGAAGAAGATTCCTGGGTCATCCTTTGCTCCAGAGTCAAAGTGGCAGAGTCAGGTAGAAAGTCGGTGGCGCACGCCCGTCGCCGCACATCGGCAGGGCTCAGCGGATGAAAGCCTGCCAGTTGCCGTAGCGGCCACGGATGGCGCCACGCGGGAAGCTCAGCGCGACCAGCGCCACGCCACAGGCGATTCCGGCGCCGATACCCACCGCATCCTCGCCCAGCATCAGCGAGGTGACAACCAGCGCTACGCCCAGCACGGCGTTGCCCCAGCGCACGATGCGCCCCACCTCGGCCAGTGCGGTCACCGTCACCGTGAGCACCAGCGCGCCGATGACATGATCGGCGTTGGCCATCGCGCCCTCGGCCCCCAGGGTCAGGCGGGTGCACATCAGCCATATGCCGATGGCAAGACACAGGACCAGGTTCCACGGCAGGCCGACACCGCCACGCAGGCTGTCTGCGAGCGCGGTGGCAGACAGGTCGCTGGCGGCCACGCGGTCGGCCGCGTCGCGTTTGGCATCGGCGCCTTCCACCACGTCGGTATCGCCGGTGAAGAACACCCGCAGCACCGGCTGGCCGGCGCGCTGGCGGCGTAACAGGAACTGGCCAGTCGCCACCAGCTCGTCCAGCGAATACGGAATCTGCACCAGCATCGCCGCCGCGCCCACCAGGCACAGCGCACACCAGGTGCCGAGCAGGATGGGCTGGATGATGATGAAGCCGATGGACACCACGCCCAGCGGCACGATCATCATGCCGAACAACACGACCAGCCAGGGCTGCGTGCGCCAGCGCCGCGCGGAGCCAAGCAGGCCGGTGAGGATCTCCAGCGCGTAGGTCAGCGCGCCCAGCCCGGCGTCGGGAATCGGGAAGGCTTCGGACACGTACGAGGTGACGATCTCCTCGCTGCCGTTCTTCGGGTCCGGCCCGCCGTCGAAGAACGGGTCCCAGGCGCCGTCGATGTGTCCCAGCTGGTAGGCGGCGAGGTAGCGCGAGATGTAGAAGCCGACGAAGGCCAGCACCACGATGGGCAGTCGCTGCCCCCATGACGAGGGCGAGAAGTCCCAGCCGGGTGGCGTGGTGGGCCCGTGCATCTCCGCCAGCGGGCTGACGCCCGGCGTCGGCGGCCACAGCAGCGCGAAGGCCACCACCAGCATGCCGACCAGGGTGCCGTTCAGGTAGGCCGATGCGTCCTGCGTCCACAGCACCAGCGGGGCCAGCATCAGCCAGCAGCCGATGGCCGCGCAGGCCCAGCGCGCCCAGCCCGCGCGCGGATGCAGCGACAGGCTGGCGAACAGCCCCAGCAGCAGGCCGCTCGCCACGTCGCTGAACTGCAGCCAGCCGGACTGGTAGCCAAGTGCCGGCGGCGACGCGATGAGCCAGCCGGCGAGTGCGATGTTGGCCCAGTGCGTCCAGCGGTGACTGCCATGCGCGTGCGTCTGCCAACGCTCGTGGCGCCGCCGCAGTTGCTCGGGGTCCGTGTCGGCCTGCTCGGCGGCGGCCAGCCATTGCGGCGGCGACACCTTGTTGCGGCGGTACCAGTCCCCCGGCCCGGCCTTCAGCGAGGCGACCAGCGCCCCCAAGCCGCGGCGGATGTCGTGGCGCGGCGCCCAGCCAAGCAGTCGCTGCGCAAGCGTGATGTCGATGGCGTAGTGGTCCTCGGCCATGCGCACCATGAACGGACGGATGAAGGGCAGCTCGCCGGCATCCAGCGCATCCGGCACCACCGGCTCCGCCTTCTGCTGCAGCCACGCCCCCGCCTGGGCGACCGGCGCGGGAATGCGCAGCGTGCCCCATTCCTTCTCGCCATGTATCAGTTTGCCGATCCGGTCCTGCAGCGCCTCGAAGCTCATCGCCTCCGGCTCGCCGACGAGGATGGCGGCGGCAGGCGGCAGCGTGTCGCGACGGTCGATCACGCGCAGGAAGGCGTCGATCATGTCGTCGCGATGCAGGAAGGCCTGGCCGGCGCGCTTGTCGCCGGGATACAGGTGGCTCTGGAAATCCCGCTCGTAGATGCGCGCGATCTGGTTGGCGAGCGTCGGCACCGCCGTGGTGTCGTCGTACAGGCCGGCCAGCCGCAGGATCACGTACGGGATGCGGCCGTGATGCACGCGCACCGCCTCCTCCGCCCTGGCCTTGGAGGCCGGGTAGGCCCAGCCGGGTTCGATCGGCGTGTCCTCGCGGATCACGTCGCCCGGCTCGCCTGCGCGATGGACCAGCATGGTGCTGGCGTAGATGAAGCGCTCGACTTCGAAACCCTGCAGGGCGTCGAGCATATGGCGGGTGCCCTGCACGTTCACCTGCTCGTACAGCGGGTTGTCCTCGCCGGTGAAGTCGAAGAAGGCCGCCAGATGGACCACGGCCGCGATGCGCTTGCCGTGCCCGGCGCGGATGCCGGCCAGCGCCGCCGTCACCGAGTCGGCCGCCGCCAGGTCCACCGCCACGATCCCCGTGTCGGTCTTGCGGTCCAGCCCGACCACCTGGAAGGACGCAGCCAGCGCGGCGCTCAGCGCGCTGCCGATGTCTCCCGCCGCGCCGGTGATGATGACAATTGGTTTGCTGGCTGGCATGCCGGGCTTCCTCCGCGTGGCGACTGCGATCACCCCGCAAGTAATACCCGGCCGCAGCCCACCGCCGCTGTAGTCCGGCGACTGGGAGACATGTAGGGAATGTCCGGAAGCGGAGACTTTCTCGGCCACTTGGCGATGTCCGTGGCGACGCCCTCAACGGGATGTCCGCATCGTTCCTCCGCGTGCGGCCGCCCCGGTACCTATCCTTGCGATAGATGCGCGCCGACGCGGTTTCGGCCCACACTGCCGGCTTCGCGCCACACGCTTCCACCCTTGCTTCCGTCCTCGCTTCCGTCCTCGCTCACCTCCTCGCCATGAAAACCGCTCTCGTCCTGCGTCACCTGGCCTTCGAAGACCTTGGCCTCCTCGCCCCGCTGCTTACTGCCCGCGGCTACGCGCTGCGCTATCACGACCTCGGCGTGGACGACCTCGCCGCCGTCGAGCCGCTCGCCGACAGCCTGATGGTCGTCCTCGGTGGCCCGATCGGCGCCGAGGACGATGCCCTCTACCCCTTCCTGACCCGCGAACGCGCGGTGATCCGCGCCCGCCTCGACGCCGGCCGCCCGACGCTGGGCATCTGCCTGGGCGCGCAACTGATGGCCAGCGCGCTGGGCGCACCCGTACGCCCTATGGGCGTGAAGGAGATCGGCTTCGCCCCGGTGGAGATCACCGCGGCCGGCCTTGCCACGCCCTTGCGCCACCTGCAGGGCGTCGCGGTACTGCATTGGCACGGCGACCAGTTCGGCCTGCCCGAGGGCTCGCCCAGCCTGGCCGCCACCGGCGTCTGCCCGCACCAGGCCTTCATGGTGGGGCGCCACGGCCTGGGCCTGCAGTTCCACGCCGAAGCGGACTGGCGACGCATCGAGCAATGGCTGATCGGCCACACCGGCGAACTCGGCCAGGCCGGCATCGACATCGCCGCCCTGCGTGCCGAGGCGCAACGCTGCGGCCCGCTGCTGGAGCCGGCCCTGCAGGCCCTGATGGACGACTGGCTGGGCGCACTGGAATAGACGCATGGAAGAAGCCAGCGAGCGCCCGCACACCCCGGCGAACGGCCGCAACCATGCCGTACTGGTCGGCCGCGCGGTGGCGTTCGGCCGCCCCGGCGTGCGCAGCGGCATTGCCAAGCAGCCAGTCGCCGGGCCCGTGATGGCCGGCGAGCTGGGGCTCACGGGGGACGAACAGGGCGACCTGCGCGTCCATGGCGGCCCCGACAAGGCCGTGCATTGCTATGCCTGGCAGCACTACGCGCGCTGGCGACAGGCGCTGGCCGCCTCCGACGCGGCGCTGGCCCTGCTGCAGGCGCCGGGCGCCTTCGGCGAGAACCTGAGCGTGGAGGGCCTGGACGAGCACGGCGTCTGCATCGGCGACCGCTGGCAGATCGGCCATTCCGTGATGGAAGTCTCACAGGGCCGCCAGCCGTGCTGGAAGCTCAACCAGCGCTTCGGCGTGCCGGACATGGCCCGGCGGGTGCAGGACAGCCTGATGGCCGGCTGGTACATGCGGGTACTGGCCCCGGGTGACGTTCAGGCAGGTGATACCTGGGCCCTGCTGGAACGCCTGCATCCCGACTGGAGCATCGCCCGGCTGCTGGGGCTGATCCGCGACCGGGACACCGACGCCAGCACGCTGGCAGCGGTCCTGCGCCTGCCGCTGCCGCCTTCCTGGCAAAGGCTTTTCAGCCGGCGCCTCGAGTCCGGAACCGTGGAAGACTGGGCTTCCCGCATGGTGGGCCGCCAGCCCTGAAACCCGCCCGCCCCGGATCCGGGAGCCCGGCCACCCCGTCAAGGGTTTGAACCTTCACGTTTCCCCTTCATAATGGCGGGCTGTCGGTCTTGTGGCCGGCCCCCACATCACCACCCAATCGGAACGAAATCATGGCAAGGCAGAAGGAACTCAAGCTCTACCGCAACATCGGGATCATCGCGCACATCGACGCGGGCAAGACCACGACCACCGAGCGGGTGCTGTACTACACCGGCAAGAAGCACCAGATCATCGACGTCCATGACACCAAGGACGGCAAGAGCTCCACCACCACCGACTACATGGAGCAGGAAAAGAAGCGCGGGATCACCATCCAGAGCGCGGCTGTTTCCACCGAGTGGAAGGGTTACCAGATCAACGTGATCGACACCCCGGGACACGTTGACTTCACCATCGAAGTGAACCGTTCGCTGCGCGTACTCGACGGCGCCATCGTGGTGTTCGACGGCGTGGCCGGCGTGGAACCGCAGACCGAAACGAACTGGCGCCTGGCCAACCAGTACAACGTTCCGCGTATGTGCTACGTGAACAAGATGGACCGCATGGGCGCCAACTTCGCCCACTGCGTGAAGGGCATCAAGGAGCGCCTGGGCGCCAACGTCATCCTGTGCCAGATCCCCCTGGGCAGCTACGGCGAGTTCTGCGGCATGGCCGACCTGATCGCCAACCAGGCCTACATCTGGAAGGAAGAAGACAAGGACAGCCCGTGGGAAACCGTGCCGCTGGAGTCTCTGCGCGCACGCTTCAACTTCCAGGCTTCCGCCGACAACGACTGGATCGACCGCCTGCCGGAACTGCGCCAGGAAGCGCTGGAAACCGCGCTGGCCATGGACGATGACATCTTCATGCACTTCGTCGAGACCGGCGAGTACGACCCGACTCAACTGAAGGGCCTGATCCGCAAGGGTACCGTGAGCGGCAAGCTGGTCCCCGTGTTCTGCGGCTCGTCCTTCAAGAACAAGGGCGTGCAGCACCTGCTGGACGCCGTCGTCGACTACATGCCCTTCCCGGGCGAAAACGGCGGCATCTCGCTGGTGGACGTGGACGGTAACAACATCGGCGTGCAGGAAGTCACCGACGACGCTCCCGCCCGCGCCCTGGCCTTCAAGGTCATCAACGACCAGTTCGGCACGCTGACCTTCGTGCGCGTCTACTCCGGCGTGATCAAGAAGGGCGACACGCTGATGAACGTGACGCGCGACAAGAAGGAACGTATCGGCCGCATCGTGGAAGTGCAGGCCAACGTCATGAAGGACATCGAAGAAGTGCGCGCCGGCGACATCTGCGCCTTCGTGTCGATGAAGGACACCGAGACCGGTGACTCGCTGTGCGATCCGGCCAGCCCGGTGCTGCTGGAGCGCATGCGCTTCCCCGACCCCGTGATCAGCGTGTCGGTCGAGCCGAAGTCGCGCAACGACATCGACAAGATGTCCACCGCGCTCTACAAGATGGTGAAGGCCGACCCGTCCCTGCGCCTGGAAGTCGACAAGGAAACCGGCCAGACCGTGCTGCGCGGCATGGGTGAACTCCACCTGGAAATCACCATCGACCGCATGCGTACCGAGCTGGGCGTGGAAGCCAACATGGGCAAGCCCAAGGTCAGCTTCCGCGAAGCCTTCGGTGGCCCGGTGGAACACACCTACACCCACAAGAAGCAGTCGGGTGGTTCGGGTCAGTTCGCCGAAGTGAAGATGATCTTCGAGCCGCTGGAAGTCGGCGCCGGCGTGCAGTTCTCGGACGAAGTGACCGGTGGCCGCGTGCCGCGCGAGTTCATCCCGGCCGTTGAACACGCCATCCGCACCGAGTCGCTGAAGGGCCAGATCGCTGGCTACGAAGTGGTCGACTTCAAGGCACGCCTGATCGACGGCAAGTTCCACGATGTGGACTCGTCCGCCCTCGCCTTCGAAATCGCCGGTCGCGCCTGCTTCCGTGAAGCGCACAAGATGAGCCGTCCGAAGCTGCTGGAGCCGGCGATGAAGATCGAAGTCGTGACCGAGCCGGACTACCTCGGCGATGTCATCGGCGACATGAACCGTCGTCGCGGCCAGGTCACCGACCAGGGCCAGCGTGGCCCGAGCGCTTACGTCCAGGGCTTCGTGCCGCTGGCCGAAATGTTCGGCTACATCAACTTCCTGCGCTCCGCCACCAGCGGCCGCGGCACCTTCACGATGGAGTTCGATCACTACGATGAAGTGCCGGCCAGCATGGTCGACAAGCTGATGGAAAAGGAAGCGAAGTAACAGCCACGAGTAGCGGAAGTAATTCCGCTACGCGCTGACTGACAGCGGCGCGCGTCCCGGCAACCCCGGGCGCGCGCCGCTTTCTTTTGGCCCTGTCAGCCAGCTCCGACGCGGGTTGTAGGCGCATTCCGTTTTGCCGGAAACTCCGGAACCCGTGAAATTCACGGCGAGTCCAGCAGGAATAACAACTCCTGAAAACCGGACCGCATCATGCGAAACGCCAGCCATCCTGCCGCAGGCAACACTGCCGGCAACACCAACAAGACGGTCGCGCAAGCCGGCACCACGCAAGTCGACACCACGCGCGGCGAAACCCGCAGTGCGATCCACGGCACGACCCGCAGCACCGTACGTCCCCGCCATACGCCTCGCCGCACCGTCCTCGCCGCGCTCATCTGCGTCGGTGCCGGTTTCTACGGTTCCACCGCGGCCGCGCAGGCCTGCACCGAAGACCCGGCGGACAACCGGCTGGGCCAGATGGCCCTGCGCGTCGACAACGACTTCCTCGGCGGTTACTCGCAGGACCAGGGCTATACCAGCGGCGTGATCCTCAACTACACGACGCCGACCTTCCGGCGCAGCGACGGCGGCTGCCTGTCCGGCTTCGAGAAGGCGCTCGACCAGGGCATCGGCGGGCGCATCGCGGAGGACAGCCTGCAGAACACCACCTGGTGGCTCACGCACGGCCTGTACACACCCAAGGATCTGACGCGCCAGGACCTGGACCCGCAGGACAGGCCTTATGCCGGCGTAGTGATGGCCGGCATGTTCTACAACGTGCGCAACAATGATCGCCTGCATCGCTTCGGCCTGGCCGCCGGCATGGTCGGCCCGTCCGCACTGGGCGAGCCCGTCCAGAACGGCACGCACACGCTGATCGGCACCGGCACCGCGGAAGGCTGGGACAACCAGCTGCATGACGAACCGGTCCTGCAGGCCTACTACGTGCACGTCCGCAAGCTGACGCCCCGTCGCATGCTGGGCAGGTGGCAGCACGAAACCGTCGGCCACTGGGGCGGTGCGCTGGGCAACTTCAGCACCTACCTGAACGGCGGCTTCGAATGGCGCATCGGCAGCTACCTGCCCGACGACTTCGGCAGCCTGACCTTCGCCGGTAATGACATCGGCACCACGCCGACCCTGACCACCCCGCCGGCCGGCTGGAACATGCATTTCTTCGTGGGCCTGGACGGCCGCTTCGTGGCGCACGACATCACGCTGGACGGCAACAGCTTCCGCGACAGCCACGGCGTGGACAAACGGCCCTTCGTCGGCGACGTGGGCTATGGCTTCGTGGTCACCCACGGCCTGTGGAGTTTCAAGCTGGCCCGCTATCACCGCAGCCGCGAATTCGACGGCCAGGAAGAGACGCCGGTTTACGGCAACTTCACCGCCAGCTACAAGTTCTGATCAGCCAGCCCGCGCGCGGCCGTGCTCCCGGGAGCGGGCACGCGCAGCGGCGGTCTCGTCACCTCACTTCGCGCGTGCCCGCTTCTCTTTCTTCTGCGCCGCTTTCTTCGCCGCTTGCTTTCCCGCCTTCGCCGCGAGCAGCGCGCGATGCTCCTGCAGCCGCGCCGCGGCCACGCGCTCGATCAGCTCGTAGGGAATGGCGGCATCCAGCGGAAAAGCGAGGTTGCCACGCTCGTTGCGATAAGGCGCCAGATCGCGGCGCAACGCAGCGTCGCCCTGCACCGGCGGATAGATGCCGATGTGCTTCCTGAAGGCCGCGTAGTAGATCAGGTCGCCATCCAGCGTGAACGCCGGCATCCGGTAGCTGATCTTCTCCTGCGCATCCGGCGCGAGCCTGCGGACGATCTCGCGGATGCGCTGGAGGATGCCCTGCACCTCCGGCGCACATGCCGCGATGTAGGCGTCCGGCGTGTCGGCCCGGGTGGCCTTCGTGGCTTCTGTGGCCTTGGTGGCTCCTGTGGCGTTGGCAGCCCTGGTGGCGTTCATTCCGGCACTCCTCGCATGGCGTTGCAGGCGCGAGCAGCTTAGCCCGCTGCCGCGCACGCGTACAGGCCACGGGCGTCGCTGCGACGACGCGTAGGACATCTCCCGCGCGTCGGCGGGGACGGCTCCCACTAATGTTCGTTCGGGGACGGCGCATAGTCGATGTTCCCGCCTGCAGTTCGTGCACCCATGCCGAAGTACGCCGACATCGCCGCCGACATCGAGGTCCGCCACGGCCAGCCGTCCAGCAAGCTGGACCGCGGCACGTTCCGCATCCGCTTCCACGAACGGTTCGCGGACCCGGCCTTCGCCGTCGAGCGCGACGCCATCGAACGGCTGGAAGACATCGCGTGGCAGGCCTACCAGGATGGCCGCAAGGCCCCCGTGACCCGCAAGGCCGGCCCGGAATTCGAAGCCCCGGAGTACGACCTCTCGGTGGACTGGCTGGCGACGCGTGAGCGCCTGCGCGTCGCACAGGAACGCTGGGCCGACCCGCAGACGCCGGATCGCCTGCTGGTGATCGCCGGTGGCGCACGCAACGAAGGCTCCTGCCCCGGGGAAGTGTCGAAGACCTGGCGGATGGCCGGGCTGGTAGAAGAATCGGCGCGAGCGCTCGGCATCGAGGTGGACATCCTCGACCTCAGCCGCGTGACATCCGAGTACGGCCGCGCGATCCATCCGTGCAAGGGCTGCGTGGCGACCGCGATGCCGCTGTGCCACTGGCCCTGCAGTTGCTACCCGAACCACGCGCTGGACCAGGCGGACGACTGGATGGCGGAGATCTACGAACGCTGGGTGGCGGCACATGGCATCGTCATCGTGACGCCTACCTACTGGTACCAGGCGCCCGGCCCGCTGAAGGCGATGATCGACCGGCTGGTCTGCGCGGACGGTGGCAATCCCGATCCCACCAGCACCCACGGCAAGAAAGCGCTGGAAGCCAAGGTCATCGAAGCCAACGGCTGGCATTACCCCAAGCACCTCGCCGGTCGCGCCTATGGCGTGGTCGTGCACGGCGACGTGGCCGGCGTGGAGTCACTGCGGCGCAACCTCACCGACTGGCTGGACTGGATGGGCCTGATCGACGCAGGTGCCGCCGCGCGGCTCGACCGCTACGTCGGCTACTACGAGCCCTACTACAACAGCCACGACACGCTGGACGCCGACGAGGCGCTGCAGGAGGAGGTGCGCAACGTCGGCCGCGCGCTGGCCTATGCGATCAAGGACCTGCGCAGCGGCCGCCTGCTGCCGCCCGATACGCATGTCCGGCCCCCGCGCCCGAAGTGAGCCAGCGGCAACGCGACCGGTTTCAGCAATCCCCCAGGTTCCACTCACCCACCGATGAAGGAGTACGACCATGAGTGAAAAGACTGCACAGATCCAGTGGCAGGGCCGTGGCAAGGAAGGCCGCGGCGAGATCAGTACCGAGACGGAGGCACTGCGCGCCTACCCCTACGGCTTCGCCAGCCGCTTCGGCGACGACCGCAAGGGCACCAACCCGGAGGAGCTGCTCGCCGCCGCCCACGCCGCCTGCTTCACCATGGCGTTCTCGTTCGCGTGCGACAAGGCCGGCTTCGCGACCGAGAAGGTCGAGACGCGCGCCAGGGTGAATCTCGTCAAGCAGGGCGAAGGCTTCGCCATCGACCGCATCACCCTGCATCTGGATGCACGCGTGCCGGGACTGGATGAAGCCCGCTTCCAGGACATCGCGCTGACCGCGAAACGCGAATGCCCGCTGTCGAAGGCCCTGGCGAGCGTCCAGGACATCAGCCTGGAAGCGCACCTGACCAACTGAATCCGGCTTGCGTCACGAGGGGGTGCCGTCCGGCCGGACGGCACGCCCCTCTTCTCATTCCGGCGCGCGCAGCCACTGCACGCAGAACCAGCGCGACGGATCGTGCCAGACAGGACCGGGAATGAACCCCGCGGCCTGCGCGAGCGCGGAGAAGGACTCGACGGTGAACTTGTGCGAGTTCTCGGTGTGGATCGAATCGCCTTCCGCGAACTCGACGTCCCCACCACACTCACCGCCGATGCGGACAAGCTGCGGCACGCTGCTCACCAGGTGCATCTCCACGCGCTGGCGCACCGGGTTGTAGAACGCATAGTGGTCAAAGCATTGCGGCTGGAAGTCGGCATCCAGCTCGCTATTGGCGCGCACCAGCAGGTTGCGGTTGAAGGCCGCGGTGACGCCGGCTGCGTCGTTGTAGGCAGCGTGCAGGACGGCGGGGTCCTTCACCAGGTCGTAGCCGATCAGCAGGCCGCCGCCGCGCAGCGACCGTCGCGCCAGCGTCAGGAAGTTGCGCGCCTCGGCCGGATCGAAGTTGCCGATGCTGGAGCCGGGGAAGAAGCCCACACGCCTTCCCCGTGCTTCTTCGCCGCTACCCGCCGCGTCGATGTGCATTCCCAGGCGTGCGTGAAACGCGGCATCGGTGAAGTCGGCGGCGATCGGCGCGATGTCCAGCCACGGGTAGTCCTGCCCGAGCTGGGCGGCCGCGTCATGGAGATGCTCGCCGGAAATGTCGATCGGCACGAAGCGGCGTGGCTGGGCGAGCGCATCCAGCAAGACGCGGATCTTCACGCTGGCCCCGGCGCCGAACTCGATGATCTCCGCGTCCGGCCCGATGCAGGCAGCCATGTCCGCCGCGTGCCGTCGCAGGATGCCGAGCTCCACGCGCGTCGGGTAGTACTCCGGCAGTTCGCAGATGCGCTCGAACAGCGCGGAGCCCGCCGCGTCGTAGAAGTACTTGGGCGACACCGAGCGCGGCGTGGCCGCCAGCCCGCGGAGCAGGTCGGCACGGAAAGCGGCCACACCAGCCGCTTCCTCCACGACAGGAGGCGTCGTGGGCGGATGAAGCCCTGGCATGCCGATGTCACGGAGGACCTGCGCGTTGTCGGCGACGGAAGGTGCAAGGAACATGAGCGAGCCTTTCAGAAGTCCTGCGCGAGGCGGATGCCCGAGAACTGCCAGCGCGCGCCGGGAGGAAAGAAGTTGCGGTAGGTGGTGCGGGCATGCCCTGGCGGCGTGGCGCAACTGCTGCCGCGCAGGACGACCTGGCCGACCATGAACTTGCCGTTGTATTCGCCGACCGCCCCGCGCAAGGGGCGGTAACGTGGATAGGGCTCGTAGGACGATCGCGTCCACGTCCAGACGTCGCCGAAGGCCTGCAGCAGGTCCCCACCACCGCCATGCGAGGCGGCGCGCGGATGCAGAAACCCCACCCCGTCACGCGCGGCGAAAGACGGTTGCACGCCGTGCGCCGTCACCGCCGCTTCCCATTCGAACTCCGTGGGCAGGCGCGCGCCTGCCCAGTTGGCATACGCCACCGCCTCGTGGAAGCTCAGGTGGCACACGGGCCCGGCATGGTCCAGCGACCGCAGTCCGTACAGGCTGAACACCTGCCAGCTGCCCTGCCCCGCACCGGATGGCCAGCCGCGCGCGGCCAGGCTGTCCGCGTCGTGCCAGTACATCGGCGCCCGCCATTCCTGCGCCTTGACCAGGGCCCAGCCGTCCGACAACCAGAACTCGGGTCGTCGATAGCCGCCGTCCTCCATGAAGGCCAGGTATTCGCCGCAAGTCACGCAGCGGTTGGCGATGTGGAAGGGCTGCAGCAGCACGCGGTGGCGCGGCATCTCGTTGTCGAAGGCAAAGCCCGCCGCATCGGCGTGGCCGACCTCGGCCTCGCCGCCCGCACAGGCCAGCCATTGCAGGGATACGGCCGCATGTCCCGTACCGCCTGCAGGCAGGACATCGTCGACATAGGCCGGCAACAAGGGGTTGCACGACAGCAGATGCTTGATGTCGGTGAGCAGCAGTTCCTGGTGCTGCTGTTCGTGATGCAGGCCCAGTTCGAGCAGCGGTGCGACGCGCCGCCAGGTGTCTTCGTCGGCGTCGTGGATCAGTCCGGCAACGGCCGCGTCGACGTGACGACGGTAGTCCAGCACGCTGGCGAGCGCCGGCCGCGTCAACAGGCCGCGCTCGTTGCGTGCGTGGCGCGCGCCTAGGGACTCGTAGTAGGAATTGAACAGGAAGCGGAAATGCGGATGGAATTCTTCGTAGCCACCGCAGTGTGTCGCCAGCACCAGGGTCTCGAAGAACCAGGTGCTGTGGGCCAGGTGCCACTTGCCCGGACTGGCATCCGGCATCGATTGCACACACAGGTCTTCCGCGGAGAGGGGCGCCGCCAGCGCGAGGCTGCGGCTGCGCACCGCGTCTAAGCGGGTGGCCACGTCACGGGGCGATCCACGTTCCGGCACGTCTTCCGGCATCTCTTCCGGCATCTCTTCCACCGCCACGCCCCGCCGCCCAGCCCGCTGCACATCCGTCACGACGCCCATGTCCGATGCCCCCGCTATCGCCCGGCCGCAGTCGATGGAGCGGCGCGGCGGAATGCAGACATTACGACCCGCGCCGGACGCCCCTTCGTCGGTATCCGCTGAAGCCGGCGTGGGAGGAGGACTACGCCGTCGCCAGCCCGCATGGCAGCACGTTCGCGGCGCGCGGGAGGCTTCCTACATGCGGTCGGGAAGCTTGAGGAGTCACCGGGCCGCCGGAAATCGCTTGAATGGAGTGACCCACTCCCCGCTCACGCCCGACCGGCAACAGCGGGTGAGACTCGACGTACCCCGATCCTCAAGAGAAGGAGATCGTCATGTCTTTGCAGAACCCCTCCAGCCCGATAGACCCGGACGACCTCGATCAGGTGTTCGATGAACTCAAGCGCGGTTTCGGACACGAGCACGTGAACGACGGCAACGTCGATGCGCTGATCGCACGTGCCCACGAAGCGGGTCGTCGCCTGCTCGAAAAGGAACTCCGCGAGTGGAAATCGCGCTGCTGACCCGCCCTGCCGCAAGCAGCCCGGCGCGCCACGCGATCAGGAAGCGCGCGCGTAGCTGACGGTCAGCAACTCCCATTGATGGCCGTCGGGTTCGTTCCAGTAGATGTTGCCGAAGTGCGCGCCGACCTTCCTGTCCATCGGCCCGGACACGGTGCCGCGCCAGGGGATGCCCATCGCGTCGAGGCGGACGCGGATGGTCTCGAAGTCCGCCGGTGTGACACGGAAGCAGAAATGCTGCACCGGGAAGTCCTCGTCCGTATCGATGAAGTCCAGCGTCAGGCCCTCGTTCACATACACCGCGTGGAAGGGGCCGAAGCGGGCGGGACCGCTCGCCACGCCGAGGATCTCTGCCAGCCGGCGCGCGCCGGCAGCCTTGTCGCGCGAGGACACGATGCTGTGGTCCAGCTCGATGCTCATGCCGCGCCTCCGCCCTGCATGCGTGCCAGCGCCTCGGCCGCCAGCGTCCGCGTCAGTTCGCCGGCCGGCATGGGGCGACCGAGTCGCGCTGCCTGCCCCGCCCACAGCGACATGAAGTCACCGGAGCCTTCCGGCTCGCTGGCTGCGCGCAACGGTGCTAGCGCCCCGCCCGCGAGCGGGAAGGCGGGTGCCGACGCGGACATCGGCCCCTGCTCGCGCATCAGGCGGTTGACGATGCCGCGCGCGGGGCGGCCGGTGAACAGGTTGGTCAGCGCCGTGTCCTCGGCCTGCAGGCTGGCCAGCGCCGCACGGTGCGGTGCCGGCACACGCGCCTCGGGGCAGAAGAGGTAGGCCGTGCCGATCTGTACGGCCGCAGCACCGAGTGCGAAAGCCGCGGCGATGCCACGGGCATCCGCGATGCCGCCGGCAGCGATCACCGGCACATCCACCGCATCGACGACCTGTGGCACCAGCGCGAAGGTACCGACCTGCGTGCTGATGTCCTCACCCTGCAGGAACACACCGCGGTGGCCGCCTGCCTCGAAGCCTTGCGCGATGATCGCGTCGCAACCGCGCTCCGCCAGCCAACGCGCCTCGGCCACCGTCGTGGCGGATGAAATGACTTTCGCGCCGGCGGCCCGCACCCGCGCCAACAAGGTGGGCTCGGGCAGACCGAAGTGAAAGCTCACCACCTCCGGCCGCAGCTCCTCGACGACACGGCAGAAGGCATCGTCGAAAGGCGCGCGCGTTCCGGCCGGTGCCGGCATCGCCGGGTCCAGGCCCAGCTCCACGTAGTACGGCGCGAGGCGCGCCCGCCAGGCCGCCTCGCGGGCGGGGTCCGGCACGGGTGGGTGGTGGCAGAAGAAGTTGAGGTTCAGCGGCGCGCGCAGCTGCTGGCGGAACAACGCCACCTGCTCACGCACGGTCTCCGCAGTCAGCAACGCGCAGGGAAGCGCGCCAAGCCCGCCGGCCTGCGCGACGGCCACGGCCAGCTCGTGCAGGTTGGGGCCGGCCATCGGCGCCTGCAGGATCGGAAGCCCTATGCCGAACAGATCGAGGATGCGTGTGTCTGGCCAGGAAGACATGACGGCACTCCGCGGGAAAAGATGCCCGCACTGTACGCCAGCCGGCGCAGCGCAGCGAGGCCGCGCCCACTGGTTTGCCCATGAAAAATGGCCGCCTGCCGGCGGCCATTGCGGGCTGTGACAGGTGCCTTCGCTTACTGCACGGTGAAGCTGGTCCACTGCACCCTCATGCTGCCGGAACCGCTGGCGGTGTGGTACGCGCCGATCTTGGTGTAGAGGTTGCGCCAGCCGGACTTGGTGATGGTCTTGCACTTGGCGCCGTTGATGTACGACGTACTGGTGCCGTTGTCCGCGTTGTAGACGATGCGGATCTTCACGCTGCTGCCGACGTTGATCTTCGGCAGGTTGCAGCTGCGCGCACTGCTGCTGTCGCCGGTACTGCGCTGCACTTCGTAGAAGTAGCCGTTGGTATCGATGGCCAGCTGGCTGATCGGGTTGCCGCCGGTCTCGGAGAAGGTCTGCGCGATGCTGGTGTTGCCGCCGGAGCGGGCCAGCAGCTTGAAGGTGCCCTCCAGCGTGTGCGTGCCGCTGGTGTAGGTGCGGAAGCGGAACTCCGCGCGGCTGGCGGACTGGTTCACGATCGAGAAGATCGGCGAATCCGCGTTCGGATCATCGCCGGAGTTGATCGACCCGCCGTTGCGGATGTCGGTGTGCTGCGCGTTGGTCGAGGCCATCGCCAGCGTGCTGGCGAGGCACAGCGATACCGCCAGGACGGGCAAGGCGAGGCGGGTTGTGCCAGATGTCGGCTTGTTCATGTTTGGCTCCTTGTGTGGTTTTGTCTGTGTTCGATTTATGGGCCACCGGTTCGAGCCGGCGGTCCGCGACGCACTCCTTTCCCCGTCGCTACTGCCGGGGACTCCCGTCATCCGGACCGGGATTGCGTCGCTACACAGTCTTGCCCTGCCGAGCAGGAGCCGACATCAGGTTAAACGATTGACAACGGGAAATTCGTTTCGTCTGACAAGCCGTGCAGTCGTCTTGGTGCAGTGCGGGTCCACCACCGCCAATGCCTGCCACGTGAGACACCCTTCGCCGGCCCCGCCCCTCTCGCAGGGGGCATGACGGCCGGCGCGGCCTCGGCTAAGGTGTGGCGCCACACAGCTGACCGAACACAGGAGAACCTGATGACGACACAAGCCCTCTGGACGACCGCCAGCGGCAAGACCGCCTGCGACGTGAGCTTCGATCACGGCGGCATCGAAGTGGATCTCGATGCGGAAGCCGGCGGCGGCCCCCACCCTTCGGCACACGATCTGCTGGACGGCGCGCTGGCGGCCTGCACGGCGCTGACGCTAGAGCTGTATGTCAAACGCAAGGGCTACGACATACAGGTCCTGCGCGTGGAGGTGACGCACGGCAAGACCGAGGCCGGCTTCACGATGACCCGCACGATCCACGTGACGGGCAACCTGGACGAGGAGCAGCAGGCGTCCATCCTGCGCATCGCCAACGCCTGCCCGGTGCATAAGACGCTCGTCGGCGACATCACGATCAACACTGCCACCGCGCTGAACGCGGCCTGAATACGGCCGATGCGACCTGACGCGACCCGGGCGGCCTGCCGCCTAGGGTCGCGTCGGCGGGTTCGCTGCGATCAGGTGCCTGACCTGCGGCGGCTCGCTGCCGGCGTGGAAGGCGCGCACATGCGCCTGCAGGTCGGCATCCGCCACCGATACGCGGTGGTGCTGGCGCTGATGCTCCGCCCAGGACGCGACGAGGAAGTGCTCGACGAAGATGCCGGGACGCGCGAGATCTTCGTAGATGCCCCATTGCCACGCGCCGTCACGCAGCCGCTGTGGCGAGAACGCGTGCAAGGCCCGCAGGAAGCCTGCGACATCCTGCGGCCGCACCTGGTACTCGACGGTGATCAGCACCGGGCCGATATCCCGCTCCGCCTGCTCGCCATCCAGCCGGTGGGCCATTTCCGGCGCCAGCACCGGTAGCGGCCAATGACCGGACGGGCTGAGGTCGGGCTCGCCTTCCGGCAGCGGACGCCGCCAGGCCAACAGACAGGACAGGGCGCCGACGCCTGCGGCGCACCCTAGCGCCGCCGGAACTCCCGCCAGGTCGGCGAGCTGCCCCCACAGGAAACTGCCCAGCGCCATGGCGCCGTAGAAGACGCTGAGGTACAGCGCGAGGCCGCGCCCGCGCACCCAGTTCGGCAACTGCGTCTGCGCGGTGACGTTGGCGATGGTCAGCACGACGATCCATGCCCCGCCGGCGAGCACCATCACCGCTGCCGCCGCCACCTGCTCGCGCACGGCGGCGAGCAGCACCAGCACCAGCACCGTGGCGGCCAGGCCACCGCGCAGGCTCGTCTCGGCAGACCAGCGCGCGCGCAGCGTGGGCAGCAGGATGGCGCCCGCCACCGCACCCGCGCCCACGCAACTCAGCAGCACCCCGTAGTAGCCCGGCCCGCCGCCCAGCTCGCGGCGGGCGATGATCGGCAGCAAGGCCCACCACGCGCTCGCGAAGATGAAGAAGCTGCCGGCGCGCAACAGCACGCGCTGCAATGCCGGTGCGTGCCAGGCGTAGCGCAGGCCGGCGCGCATGGCGGCGCCGATCTGCTCCGGCGTGCCCGCCGCGGCCGGGGCACTGGCCCCCTTCCACCACCACAGCGCGCCGATGACGGCGAGATAGCTCGCCGCATCCAGGTAGAAGGTCGCCGCGACGCCCAGGCTCGCCACCACCACCCCGCCCAGCGCCGGCCCGATGGCGCGCGAAACGTTGAGCCCCATGCTGTTGAGCGCGACCGCCGAGCGCAGCAGCGGGCGCGCCACCAGCAGGGGCGTCAGCGACTGCTGCACCGGCTGGGTCAGGGCGACGCCGATGCCGGCGCACATCAGGCCGAGGATCAGCAGGACCGGCGTCATCGCGCCGAGATGCGTCACCACCCCCAGGGCTGCCGCGACGACGCCCAGCGCGACGTTGATGCCGATGAGCAGGCGACGGCGGTCCACGATGTCGGCCAGCGCACCGGCCGGCAGCGACAGCAGGAAGATGGGCAGCGTCGTGGCGACCTGCACCATCGCCACCGCCGTGGCCGACGGCGACAAGGTGGTCATCAGCCAGCCGGCCCCCACGTCGCGCATCCAGGTGCCCATGTTGCCGACCAGCATGGCGAACCACATGACGGTGAACACACGCTGGCGGAATGGCGCCCAGGGCGATGAGGTGGCCGGCGCCGCCGTGGTGGCGAGCGAAGTGTCGTTCATGCCTGGGTCTCCTTCACGGGATGCCTGCCGCTCACACCCGGTGCAGGTGCCAGTACGCCACGAACAGGAGACCGCAGGTAAGGGCCACGTGCTCGACGAAGATGTTGGTCTGCTGGAAGCGTGCGACGCCCCGCTTCTTCCAGAATGCGTGCGCCATCAGCGACGCGACCAGCGTGAATGCGGCGAGCGCCAGCGCGCCCAGCGCGGCCGGCCAGCCCGCGAGGACGATGACCGACAGCGATGCGCACAGATGCAGCGCGATCGTCAGCGCCGCGAACAGCGCCGGCCGTGGAAAGCCCAGGCTGGAAAACTCCTCCACCGCGCCCGCGAAGCGCAAGCTCTTCACCACGCCGCTGATGAGGAACGGCAGGCACAGACCTGCGATGAGCAGGCGCGCGACGATGTCCGGCGCCAACCCTGCCTGCACGGCATGGCTCAGTGCGTCGCCGACTGGCATGGCAGTCCTCGTGCGTCGGGAGGCAGGCGGCGGTCGCGCGGCTCGCAGGGGTCGTGGGGCATGTCACCACGCACAGCCGCAGCCCAGGGCCCCCCAGAATGCATTGCGGTCGCTGGCCGGCACGGCCGCCTGGCTGGCGAACATATGGCGATGGCCATGGACGCCACACGGCGTGGCACAACATGCCGTGCGCGCGACGGCTGCCGTGGCGCGCGGCGCTTGCAACTCGCGGTAGCGCACCGGTGACCAGTCCGGGCTGGGCGTCGGCAAGGGCGGCGCCAGCTCGTCGAAGCCGTCGCTGCCGTGCACGACCTTGCCGCCGACGACGGTGAGCACGCTGGACAGGCCCTTGATGTCACTTTGTGGAATCGCGAAGTAGTCTGCACTCAGGGCCACGAAGTCCGCGTATTGCCCGGCGATCAGCGCGCCCTTGCGCCCCTGCTCGGTGGAGAACCAGGCGCTGCCTTCGGTGTAGAGGCGCAGCGCGGTCTCGCGGTCCAGCAGGCTGGCCTGCGGATAGAGCTTCGTACCGCCGACCGTCTCGCCGGTGACCAGCCATTGCAGCCCCACCCAGGGGTTGTAGCTGGCCACGCGGGTGGCGTCGGTACCCATGCCCACCGGCACGCCGGCCTCCAGCATCTTCTTCACCGGCGGGGTGCGCTCGGTGGCGGCACGGCCGTAGCGCTCCTGGAAGTATTCGCCCTGGTAGGCCATGCGGTGCTGGATGGCGATGCCGCCGCCCAGCGCGCGGATGCGCTCGATGTTGCGTTCGCTGATGGTCTCGGCGTGGTCGATGATCCAGTTGAGGCCGGTCAGCGGCACCTCGGCATTCACGCGCTCGAACACGTCCAGCACGCGGGTGATCGATTCGTCGTAGGTGGCATGGATGCGGAACGGCCAGCGGTTGGCGGCCAGCACGCGCGTCACCTCGACGAGCTCCTGCTCCATCGTTGTGGACAGGTCCGGGCGCGGCTCGCGGAAGTCTTCGAAGTCGGCGGCGGAGAACACCAGCATCTCGCCCGCGCCGTTGTGGCGGAAGAAGCCCGCCGTCTCCCGCTCGCCGTCGCCGGGGCGGACCAGCCGTGCCCACTGCAGGAAGTCGTCCTTCTCCTGCTTCGGCCGCTGGGTAAACAGGTTGTACGCGACGCGCACGGTCAGCTCGCCCGCATTCGCCAGCTTGCGGATGATGCCGTAGTCATCCGGGTAGTTCTGGAAGCCACCACCCGCATCGATCACCGAGGTGATGCCGAGCCGGTTCAGCTCGCGCATGTACAGGCGGGTGGAGTTCTCCTGGTCCTCCGGCGACAGGCGCGGCCCCTTGGCGAGCGTGGCGTAGAGGATCATCGCATTGGGCTTCGCCACCAGCAGGCCGGTAGGCTCGCCACGCGCATCGCGCTGGATCTCGCCACCGGGCGGGTTGGGCGTGTCCTTCGTGTAACCCACCGCGCGCAGGGCCGCGGCGTTCAGCAAGGCACGGTCATACAGGTGGAGGATGAACACCGGCGTGTCCGGTGCCGCCTCGTTGATTTCCTGCAGCGTGGGCAGGCGCTTCTCGGCGAACTGCCATTCGCTGAAACCACCGACCACGCGCACCCATTGCGGCGCCGGCGTGCGCTGCGCCTGTTCGCGCAGCATGCGCAGCGCGTCGGCCAGCGAAGGCACGCCGTCCCAGCGCAGCTCCATGTTGTAGTTGAGGCCGGCGCGGATCAGGTGGGTGTGGCTGTCGTTCAGCCCGGGGATGACGCGTCGCCCTCGCAGGTCGATACGACGCGTCGCGGGCCCGACGTAGGGCTGCAGGTCTTCCATGCTGCCGGCAGCAAGCACCTTGCCGTCCTTCACCGCCAGGGCCTGCACCTCGGGCCGGCTGCGGTCCAGCGTAGTGATGCGACCGTTGTGGAACAGGCTGTCGGCAGGGCTTGGACGATCAGCGACGCTGGGCTGCATGGTGTTCTCCAGGCGGGGGCTCCGAAATGGAAGCGGTCGAAGGTGGTTGAGCGTGATTGAAACTCGTTGAAGGCGGAAGACAGGCGTCTCCCGCCCCTGCGGGTGGCTGCGTGCTCAGTGCCCTTCCTGGGCGTTGAACATGCTCTTGGCGTAGATCAGCCCGAGGCCGTAGGCACCGCCATGCTTCACCGAGGCGGCCACCGTGGCATCGTAGGTCTCGCCACGCGCCCAGTCACGCTGCAGTTCCAGCAGGTACTGCAGCGAGGTCATGGGTTGTGCGCCAGCCGCGATCATGCGGTCCATCGCCAGCTTGTGTGCCTCGTCGGACACGTCGCCGCAGGCGTCCGCAATCACGAAGACCTCGAAGCCCTGGTCCAGCGCCGACAGTGCGGGGCCGACGATGCACACGGAGGTCCACAAACCGGCCAGCACGATGCGCGACTTGCCGATGGCATTCACCGCGGCGACGATGTTGGGGTCTTCCCAGGAGTTCATCGTGGTGCGGTCGATGACTTCGGCCTTCGGGAAGACATCCTTGATCTCGTCGAACACCGGGCCGGAGAAGCTCTTCTCGGCCACGCTGGTGACGATGGTGGATACGTTGAAGACCTTCGCCGCGCTGGCCACCAGCCCGGCGTTGTTACGCAGCAGCACCGCGTCGATCGACTTGGTGGCGAATGCCATCTGCGACTGGTGGTCGATCATGATCAGCGTGTGATCCTGGGGGAAAAGCAGTTTCTTGCCGGGTACGGCGGTCGCCTTGGCCATGGTGGTCTCCAGGGAATTCAGGGGTCGGGGTTGCAACCTCGCGGCAACGCGATGGTGTGGCGACAGTCTCGCTGCCGGGGCCCCGGGGAAACACTCCTGTAAGTACCTGCCGGTCCTCTCTCCAAAGGCAGAGACGCGCACGCCGGACAGCCCTCCGCGGCGATCCGCCGGCCGGCGCGGACACGGTTGCGACGGGCGAAAAAAATGGCGCGGTGTCACCGCGCCATTCTTGCTGCCTCGACCACGATCAGCGTCGTGGTCACGCGTCCCCGTGTTCAGGCGCCGATCAGCCCGTCCTCGCTCACCGCGCCCGCCGACGCCGGCAGCTCGCTGCGCGAAAGGGCGTGGCCCATGCGGGTGCGCTTGGTCTCCATGTAGCGATGGTTCTCCACCGTCACCGGCAGGTAGTGGGCGACGCGCTCCACCACGCGGATGCCACCGGTTTCCAGCGAGGCCGCCTTCTCCGGGTTGTTGCTCATCAGGCGCACCTCCTGCACGCCCAGCATGCGCAGCATGTCGACGGCATCCTTGTAGCTGCGTGCATCCACCGGCAGGTCCAGCGCAAGGTTGGCATCCACGGTGTCCAGGCCGACATCCTGCAGCTGGTAGGCGCGGATCTTGTTGGCCAGGCCGATGCCGCGTCCTTCCTGCCCACGCAGGTAGACCAGCACGCCACGCTTCTCGGTGGCGATACGTTGTAGCGCGAGCTCCAGCTGCTCGCCGCAGTCGCAACGCAGGGAGCCGAACACGTCGCCGGTCAGGCATTCCGAATGCAGGCGGGCAAGCACCGGGGCACCGGTGACATCACCCTTCGTCAGCACCAGGTGCTCCACGCCGGTCTGCGCGTTGCGGAAGGCATGCGATTCGAATTCGCCGTGCTTCGTGGGCAGGCGGGCCTGTGCAATCTTGACGATGCGGTCGTTCATGTCGGTTCCTGTCTTCGATGCTTGCATGGCAACGGCCTCACGCCGCGAGCAGGGCGTCGAGCTCACCCGCGCGTTCCAGCGCAGCGAGGTCGTCGAAGCCGCCCACGTGGCGCTCACCGATGAAGATCTGCGGCACGGTACGGCGACCGGTCAGAGTCATCATCGCCTCGCGTTGCGTGGGGTCGACGTCGACGTTGATCTTCTCGATCTCCGTCACGCCCTTGCGGGTCAGCAACTGCTCGGCACGGACGCAGTACGGGCACACCCGGCTGCTGTACATCCTGACCTTGCTCATGTTGCGCCCCCGACTTCGTCGCTCGTCTTGCTGCTGATGTTGCTGTCCATGTCCAGCTCCTGCATTGTCCCGCGCCGCTGGCGGGCGGGAAAGCGGCAGGCCGGCATACCCTTATGCCGCGCCACCGCATGTCAGCCATATGCGGGCCAAAGATAGCGGGGACAAGTCCTGAGACAACTATCGCCCCCGTACCCTCTGCCTATGACGCTCTGGCCATGAGCGCCGCCGCCGACGTTTCAGCTCCGCCGGCATCGCGCGTCACGGATTGACGTCGACCAGCACGACTTCGGCATCCGCGCGGGCGGTCACGACGATGCGTGATTCGTCCTGCACGGCCGCCCCGTCACGGGCCTGGATGACGACGCCATTCACCTCCACCTCGCCCACGGCAGGCACGAGGTAGGCCTTGCGACCGGCGCCGAGCGTGTACTCCGCGCGCTCGCCCGCCTTCAGGGTCACGCCCAGCACCCGCGCGTTGGCGCGGATCGGCAGCACGTCCTCGTCACCCTTCATGCCGCTGGCCAGCACCGCGAACTGCCCGGAGCGGTCGCCCTTCGGGAAGGGCTTGGCGCCCCAGGACGGCTTGCCGCGCTCCTGGTCGGGCTGGATCCAGATCTGGAAGATGCGGGTCGCACCCGGCTCGCGGTTGTACTCGGCGTGGCGGATGCCGGTGCCGGCGCTCATCACCTGCACGTCACCCGCTTCGGTACGACCCTGGTTGCCCAGGTTGTCCTGGTGGGTGATGGCGCCTTCGCGCACGTAGGTGATGATCTCCATGTCGGCGTGGCCGTGCGGCGGGAAGCCGGTACCCGGCGCGATCTCGTCGTCGTTCCACACCACCAGCGCGCCAAAGCCCATGCGGCTGCGGTCGTAGTAGTCGGCGAAGGAGAAGTGATGCTTGGCGCGCAGCCATCCGTGGTCTGCGCCACCGAGCGATTCAAAGGGTCTGCGGTCAATCATTTTGCTGCTCCTTTCGTTTACGTTGCTGCGTGAGGGCGATGTGCCGTCACGGCTTGCCTGCGGCGCCCGACACCGGGCAGTCGCTGCGCGCCTCGCGGCGCGCATTCCGTCATTCCTGCTTACCGGCGGCTTCAAGCCGCGACGGCTGCCTTGCCTGCACACTCCTCGGACACTTCCTCGCCGACGAACTGGGCGCGCTCCAGCGCCTTGGCGATTGCCGCGTCGCGCGCTTCCGGCCCGTAGCCGATGCCTTCCGCCCGCACCACCGACACGTCGGTGATGCCGATGAAGTTGAATACCGTGCGCAGGTAGGCCTCCTGATGATCCAGCGCCGCTTCATGTGCCTGGCCGGCGAGGATGCCGCCACGCGAGGACACCACGATCACCTTGCGGCCACCTGCCAGACCTTCCGGGCCGTTGGCGGTGTAGCGGAACGTGCGGCCGGCCTGGGCGATGCGGTCGATCCACGACTTCAGTTGCGACGGCACGCTGAAGTTGTACATCGGCGCGCCCACCACGATGACGTCGGCGGCCAGGAACTCGGTCAGCACTTCCTCGGCTTCGGCCAGTTCGGCGCGGATCTCTTCGCTGGGGGCGGCGCTGGTGCCCGGTGCGGGACGCAGACCGGCCAGCAACTCGCCACTCAGGTGCGACAACGGCTTCGCCGACAGGTCACGGTACTGCACGCTGGCTTCGCCACTGCGGGCCTGGATGGCACGCACCACTTCGGCGGTGATCTGGCGGGAAACCGAGGCGCCGCCCAGGGCGCTGGAATCGATGTGGAGGATGTTCATGGCGGTCTTCCTTCTGTTCGTTGCCGCAGTGCAACTCACTGCGATGACTGAAGTGTATGAACGCAACAATCAGATAAAAATAGCCAAAAATATCAATTACCATTCCATTAATAGAACAATCACCTTTCCATCAGGAGTCGCCATACAGGACCTCAACGACATGCTGCTGTTCGCCAAGGTGGTGGAACATGGCGGCTACAGCGCCGCCGCCCGGGTGCTGAACATGCAGACCTCGCGCCTGTCCCGGCGCATCCAGCAGCTCGAAGAGCATCTGGGCGTGCGCCTGCTGCAGCGGACGACGCGCGCGGTGTCGGTCACCGAGATCGGCCAGGCCTATTACCGCCACTGCGTCGCGCTGGAAGAAGAGGCCCGCGCCGCGCAGGACACCATCGACCGCACCCGCGCCGCGCCGCAGGGGCTGGTGCATGTGGCCTGTCCGGTGGGGTTGGTGGAAAGCCACGTCGGCGCCATCCTGGCGCGCTACCTCGCCGACAACCCCGGCGTACAGGTGCATATGGAGGCCATCAACCGTCGCGTCGACGTGGTGGAAGAAGGCTTCGATCTCGCGCTGCGCGTGCGCATGCCGCCATTGGCGCCCAGTGATCTCGCGATGCGCATGCTGGGCACCAGCCGCTCGATGCTGGTCGCCAGCCCCGCCCTGCTCGACCGCATCGGGCGGCCGAAGCATCCGTCCGAGCTGTCCGTACTGCCCACGCTGGCCTTCACCGCGCCGGGCCGCAACCGCTACACGTGGCTGTTCCGTGACGAGGCCGGCGAGGCGCTGGAGATCGAACATTTCCCGCGACTCATCACCGACGACTTCAAGGCGCTACTGCAAGCGGCACGCGCCGGCGTGGGCATCGCCTACCTGCCCAGCCTGAACTGCGGAAATGCGGTGGATAGCGGCGACCTGCAACACGTCTTGCCCGACTTCAGCCTTGCCGAGGGCCTGGTGCACGTGGTGTTTCCGTCGCGACGCGGCATGGTGCCGGCCGTGCGCAGCCTGATCGACGCGCTGGTCGAAGGCTTTGCGAGCAAAGGCGTCAATTGAGTCAGGAGTTGGCCGCCGGACCTGGCGGCCGCGAAAAACACGCGGGAGAAAAGCAAAAAGGCCGTGCATCGCTGCACGGCCTTTTCTGGATCCTGGTCGGGGTGAGAGGATTCGAACCTCCGGCCTCTACGTCCCGAACGTAGCGCTCTACCAGGCTAAGCTACACCCCGTTTTTCCTGCTTTCGCAACGACCGCTAGAAGTCCCGGGTCACTGCGAAGGACGATAATTCTAGCAGCGTTTCCTTGAATTGGGAAGCCGGAAGGATGGAGAGCGCATCTTTCGCGAGCTTCGCCTCGCGCTCGGCATGGCTGCGCGTCACTTCCAGCGCACCGGTCGCACGCACCGCCGCGATGACCGCGGCAAACTCGTCGCGGCCGCCCTGCTCGATGGCTTGGCGGACGCACGCCGACTGCTCGGCCGATCCATGCTGCATGACGTGGATCAACGGAAGTGTCGGCTTGCCTTCGGCCAGATCGTCGCCGAGATGCTTACCGGTCGCCTCTTCGTCGCCGGAGTAATCCAGCACGTCGTCGATCAGCTGGAACGCGGTGCCGATGTGCCGGCCGAATGCCGCCAGCTGCGCCTGCCCGGTTTCGTCCAGCCCGCCGAGGATCGCCCCCAGCCGGGCGGCGGCTTCAAAGAGCTTGGCAGTCTTGAAGTTGATGACCTGCAGGTACTGGTCGACGCTCACGTCCGCGTTGTGGATGTTGAGCAGCTGCAGGACCTCGCCCTCGGCGATGACGTTGGTGGCATCCGCCAGCACGCGCTGCACGCGCATGTCGTCCACTTCCACCATCATCTGGAAGGAGCGCGAATACAGGAAGTCGCCGACCAGCACGGCGGCAGCGTTGCCGAACATCGCGTTGGCGGTGCTGCGGCCGCGCCGCAGCGAGGACTCGTCCACCACGTCGTCATGCAGCAGGGTGGCGGTATGGATGAACTCCACCACCGCGGCCAGTTCGTGATGCGACTTGCCTTCGTAGCCCAGCGCGCGTGCCACCAGCAGCAGCAGCACCGGGCGCAGGCGCTTGCCCCCCGCACCGATGATGTATTCGGCCACCTGGCGGATGAGGACGATGTCGGAATGCAGGCGGGCGCGGATGACGCGATTGACCGCCTCCATGTCGGACGCGATGGGCGCGTAGAGCTGGTCGAGCGACAAGATGGGAACGGGAAAAGGTGGGAGCTACTCAGCGGAAGCGGCGATGGTAGGGGCCGCCCCTGACAGCGTCAAGCGAGCCCGGGACTTGACCTGTCCGCGGAAGGCTTGCATAATCGCGCGCTTTTCCAGCTCTTTGTAAACAAGAGGTTCAACATGTACGCGGTCATAAAAACCGGTGGCAAGCAGTATCGCGTTGCCGCTGGCGAAAAAATCAAAGTAGAACAGATACCGGCGGACGTTGGCACTGAAATCACCATCGACCAGGTCCTGCTGGTCGGCGAAGGCGAGTCCGTGAAAGTGGGCGCGCCGCTGGTGGCAGGTGCGAGTGTCAAGGCCACGGTGCTGTCCCAAGGTCGTCACGACAAGGTGAAGATCTTCAAGATGCGTCGTCGCAAGCACTACCAGAAGCATCAAGGTCACCGTCAGAACTACACCGAGCTGCGCATCGAGACCATCTCGGCGTAAGCAGGACAGGAGTCAAGCAACATGGCACACAAAAAAGCAGGCGGCAGTTCGCGTAACGGCCGCGACTCGGAATCGAAACGACTTGGCGTCAAGCGCTACGGTGGTCAGCTGGTTGCAGCCGGCAACATCATCGTTCGCCAGCGTGGCACCGAGTACCACCCGGGCAACAACGTCGGCATCGGCAAGGATCACACCCTGTTCGCGCTGATCGAAGGTCGCGTCGAATTCACCGTGAAGGGCGTCAAGAACCGCCGCACCGTGAACATCGTCCCGGTCGAGCAACAAGCCTGACGCTCCGCCGCGGGTCGAAAAAAGCCCTGTCCTCGCGGATGGGGCTTTTTTGTTTCTGCAGCCATGGCTGCGCCGGCGGAGTGAGGAACCCTCATCATGAAATTCTTTGACGAAGCGCGCATCGACGTGATCGCCGGCGACGGCGGTGTCGGTGCGGCTACTTTCCGCCGTGAGAAGTACATCCCCAAGGGCGGGCCGGACGGCGGCGACGGCGGCCGTGGTGGCAGCGTGATCGCCGTGGCCGACCGCAACCTCAATACGCTGGTCGACTTCCGCTACACCCGCACCTTCCATGCCCAGAACGGTGAGCGCGGCGGCAGCAGCGACCGTTACGGCAAGGGCGGCGACGACAAGACGCTGCGCATGCCGGTCGGCACGCTCATCAAGAATCATGAAACCGGCGAGATCGTCGCCGACATGGATTTCGACGGCAAACAGGTCGTCATCGCCAAGGGCGGCATTGGCGGACTGGGCAACCTGCATTTCAAGTCCAGTACCAACCGTGCTCCGCGCCAGCACACGCCCGGCACGCCCGGCGAACGCTTCACACTGAGCCTGGAGCTGAAGGTACTGGCCGACGTCGGCCTGCTCGGCATGCCGAACGCCGGCAAATCCACCTTCATCCGTTCCGTATCCGCCGCCAAACCGAAGGTTGCCGATTACCCCTTCACGACGCTGGCGCCGAACCTGGGCGTCGTGCGAACCGATGAAGGCCGCAGCTTCGTCATCGCCGACATCCCCGGCCTGATCGAAGGCGCTGCCGAGGGCGCAGGCTTGGGACACCGCTTCCTGCGCCACCTGCAGCGCACGCACCTGCTGTTGCACCTGGTCGATCTGGCGCCGTTCGATCCCGACACCGATCCCGTATACGAAGCCCGCGCCATCGTCGAAGAGCTGCGCAAGTACGACGAGCTGCTGTGGCAGAAGCCGCGCTGGCTGGTATTGAACAAGCTGGACCTGATTCCCGAAGAAGAACGCGCGGAACGCGTGCGCGCCTTCCTCGACGCTTACGGCGAGCCGGAAAAACACTTCGCCATCTCCGGCATCCAGGGCCAGGGCTGTCGCGAGCTGTGTTTCGCCATCCAGGACTATCTGGACGCACAACCGCGCCTGAGTGACGAAGAAAAACTGGCAGCCATCGCCGGCGGACCGGCTGAACAACCGCGCGAAGAGATCGGTGAGAGTGCCGACAGCGACGACGAAGATGACGATGACGACGATTTCGAAGGCGAGATCATCTATGCCCGCTGAGGGCCTGCGCGACACCTTGCGCACCGCGCGCCGCCTGGTCGTGAAGGTGGGCAGCGCGTTGGTGACCAACAACGGTGCGGGCCTCGACACCGCGGCCATCGCCGACTGGGGGCGCCAGATCGCGGCGCTGCGCGCTGAAGGACGGGAGATCGTGATGGTGTCGAGTGGCGCCATCGCTGCCGGCATGCAGCGACTGGGCTGGACCACCCGTCCGAACGAAACGCATTCGCTGCAGGCCGCGGCCGCCGTCGGCCAGATGGGCCTCGCGCAAGTGTACGAGGGCGCGTTCAGCCAGTACGGGCTGCGGACCGCGCAGATCCTGCTGACCCACGCGGATCTCGCCGACCGCCTGCGCTACCTGAACGCACGCAGCACGCTGGCCACGCTGCTGCAACTCGGCGTCGTACCGATCATCAACGAGAACGACACCGTCGTGACCGACGAGATCAAGTTCGGCGACAACGACACGCTGGGCGCGCTCGTCGCCAACCTGATCGAAGCCGACGCCCTGCTGATCCTCACCGACCAGAAAGGCGTCTATACGGCAGACCCGCGCAAGGACCCGACGGCGACGCTGATCTCCAGTGCGCGCGCCGAGGACACCTCGCTGGAAGCCATGGCAGGCGGCGCCGGCAGCGGCATCTCGCGCGGTGGAATGATCACCAAGATCCGCGCCGCCCAGCGCGCAGCGCGCAGCGGCGCCCACACCATCATCGCCAGTGGCCGTGAGACGGATGCCGTGCTGCGCGTGGCCGCCGGCGAAGCGCTGGGCACCCTGCTGCACGCCTCCAGCACCCCGCTGGCCGCCCGCAAGCAATGGCTGGCCGATCACCTGCAGATGGCGGGCGCGCTGATCCTGGACGATGGCGCCATCCGCGCCCTTCGCGGTGGCGCCAGCCTGCTGCCGATCGGCGTCACCCAGGTGGAAGGCGAATTCGAACGCGGCGCCGTCATCGCTTGCCGTGATTCTCAAGGAGCCGAAGTGGCTCGCGGCCTGGTCAATTATTCCGGCTCCGAAGCACGCCGCATCGCGCGCCGGCCCTCGGCGGAAATCGAGGCGCTCCTCGGCTACGTCGACGAGCCCGAACTGATCCATCGCGACAACCTGGTGATTCGCTGACCCCCTCCCCCGTTCACTCCCTTCGGTGAAACATGCGCAACATTTGTCTGAACTGGCAGTTGGGCAACAATTTCGGATGGGGGCTACTGGGCCTCAACGTCTTCATGCACTGGGCCAATCAGCCCGGGATACGGCCCCTGATGGGGGCCGCCATCAAGAATGAACAGGTCTTCATGACCGATCCGCTGCGGCTGCATGCGGCGCGCGCGGCCATGACCGAATCCAATGAGTTCATGAGCCGGCTGCAACCGGACGCGCAGGGCCGGGTGAAGATCAAGGGTGTGGTGATCGATGCGCCGGGCGCCTACTTCCCGCAGCATGAGCTGATCGGCCAATGCAATGTCGGCCGCTACATCTTCGAGGAGACATCGCTGAAGGGCCGGCTGGACAAGCTGGGCAAGTACGACGAGCTGCTCACGGCCTCGCACTGGAACGCACAGCTGCTGGAGGCTGCAACAGGCCGCAAGGCGAAGATCATCTTCGAAGGCGTGGACACCTCGCTCTTCTGCCCCGGCCCGCGCTCGGGCCTGCTCGATCCGGATCGGTTCTACGTCTTCACCGGCGGGAAGATCGAGTTCCGCAAGGCGCAGGATCTTGTCCTGCTGGCCTTCAGGACGTTCGCCGCACGCCATCCGGATGCCGTACTGGTTGCCGCCTGGCACTCTCCCTGGCCACGCATGGCCGCCGGCTTCAAAGGCAAGCTGGACCACGCCTTGACGCTGACGCCACAAGGGAACCTGGATGTTGCGAAGTGGACGCGTGACAACGGCATCAATCCGTCGCAGTTCATCGATCTCGGTCCGGTACAGAACCCGTTGATGGCGCCGATCCTGCGCGAGATGGATGTCGCATTGCAACCTTCCCGAGCCGAAGCGTGTACCAACATGCCTGCCAAGGAGGCAATGGCCTGCGCCGTTCCGGTTATCGCCGGTGCGAACACCGGCATGCACGATTTGCTCCAGGACGACAACTGCATCCTGTTGACGCAGCAAAACCTGGTCACCCTGCCCGCAGGTTACGGGCAGACAGAAGGCTGGGGAGAGAGCGACGTGGACGAAATCATCAGCGCGCTCGAGTTTGCTTATACCCAGCGCGCGACTGCCGCCGGCATCGGCGCACGCAGCCGCACATCACTCATCGAGCGCGGCCGGAACTGGCAAACCCACGCCCGTGAACTGCAGGACTGGATACTCTCGCTCGCCTGATCAAACTCACCACACGGAAGCCGGCCTTTGGATAAGGCGATCCGCCTCCCTAGCGCATGAAACAAAACGGGCAGCCGAAGCTGCCCGTTTTACTAAGCGCGGATACTTTCGCGATTAGAAGTTGTGACGCACGCCCAGCTGCACGGCATTGATCGTGCGCTCGGTAGCAGCGTACGAACCCTTGTCGCGAGCCAGCACCAGGAACGGCTGGGTGCGCTTGGACAGGCTGTACCACACGCCGCCGGCGATGTGGGTCACGTCACCGTTGGCAGCAGCAGTGCCGCCGACAACGTTGGTCCACACGCGGCCGTAGTTGGCGCGCAGTTCAGCATTGCCCAGCTTGTAGCCAACGCCGATACCACCGGCCTTCTGCTTGCTGTCACCGGTCGGGTTGACACCACCTTCGGCGTCGAAGCCCTTCGAGTCAGCCCACGACAGCAGGATGGTCAGCGGAGCGATCGGAACGATACGGGTGCCGATACCCCAGGTTTCGTAACCCGTGCCGTAGTCCTTCTGGTAAGCACCGGTGAACTTCACGAAACCGAAGCTCAGCTCGGTACCGACGTCGTATGCGCTACGCTGTTCGGTCGGAGCGGTGGTGCTGGTCGCGCCCTGAACGGACGTCGAACCGTCGCCGCCTTCCAGACGGGTAGCGGCGTAGGCCTTGAAGAAGCCCCAGGTCGGGGTGTCGTAACGCAGACCTTGGTCGAAACGGGTCGCAGCGCGAGCACGACGGCTCGGGTTGGCACCGATGGTGTCGCCGCCCCAGATTTCGGTGTTGCTGCCACCGTGGGTGGTGTCGAACGAGGTGTCAGGACGGCCGATCTTGATCGAGCCGAACTGCTTGCTCGCCAGACCCATCCAGGACTTGTCCTTCCACATGGCGGTGCCGGAGCTGTTGCTGTTGATGTTGCCGGTGCCCGGGTAGAAGCGGTTTTCCAGCTGGAAGAATGCCGACCAGCCATTGCCCAGGTCTTCTTCGCCCATCAGGCCCCAACGGCTGCTGGAACCTTCGGCTTGACGCAGGCCGATGCCGTCGACTTGCGATTCGCCGTTGGCGGCCACGACCGACAGGTCGATACGACCGTAGATGGTCACGTTGGATTGAGCGAAGGCCGGTGCTGCAACCAGGCCAGCAATCGCCGCGGCGATCAGTTTCTTCTGCATAGGTTTCTCCTCACAGTTGAACAAGGGTGCGGGCGATCAGGAGCACCGCGAACCCTGCCTACCTCTCGAATCGAGAAGTTGAAGGCGATTCTGGCAAAGCGGCTTTTACAGGGGCAAGCCAACGCCCAAACGAGTATGGGATTCCGCTGACAACTGTTGCGTGCGTGCAACAAGCTCGCAGCAATGAGGCAAACACTTCCCGAAACCCGACCAATGCGCCGCGCCCGGCTCAGAAGGCGAAGGCGATGGAAATATGGGCTTTGACGCCCGATTCGTCCTGCCCGCCACCCTGGCCATAGGCGACGTCGAAGGCGATGTTGCCGGCCGGGCTCTTCCAGCGGGCGCCCAGCCCGTAGCCGTAACGCACGGTGAAGCCCTCCAGCTCATCCGCGGCGTTGCCGGCGTCCATGAACACCGCCCCGGCCCAGGAGGGCGCAAACCAGTGGTTGTATTCCACCGAGCCGATGGCCATGTAGCGCCCGCCGACCGTGGCAGTCCCTTCCTTGACCCCCAGGCTGAGGTAGTCGTAGCCGCGCACGGTCTGCGATCCGCCGGTCCGGAACAGGAAGTCCTCCGGAACGAAGTCGCGGGTCTTGGCGATCGTGTAGCCGCCCTCGACACGACCCAGCAACACGTCGCGGGGGCTCAGCGGCCACCAGCCGTGCAGCCGTCCGTAGTTGCGCAGGAAGTTGCCGTCGGACAGCAGCACCTGCGCGCCCCCCCCGATCTGCACCTGCATCACATAGCCCTTGCGCGGGTCCAGCAGGTTGTCGACCTTGCGATGGGTCCACCCCCAGTTGAGCGCCAGAGCTGTCTTGACGGCCTCGTCCGCACCATCCGGATGGCTCTTCTCGCGCTGGTAGCTCAAGCCTATGGTCTGGTCGATGTTGCCGCGAGTACGGCTGCGTACGGCGCCGATCTGCTGCTTGAAGATCTGCAAGCCTTCGATCTTCTCGTTGTTGATCAGCCCGCCCACGCCGTAGCGCTGCCCCTCTTCGCCGCGCGGAAAGTAAACATCCGCAAAGGCCGACTGCCGGCGTTGTTCGACGCGCACGCCGGAGTTGAGCTGCCATGCCTTGTTGAAGAGGTCGGCATCACGGTAGCCCACCTCCACGCGGGCACCGGTATTGCTGCTGTAACCGACGCCCAGGCTGCCGCGCCGGGGCTTGTTCTCGGTCAGGCGAACCCGGACCGGGACGGGCTGCGCAGGGTCTGCACCTGGCTGCAGGTCGATCTCCACCGCCGAAAAGTAGGCGGTGTTCTGCAAGGCGCTTTGCAGGGTCAGCAAACGCTCACGGCTGTAGGGCTCACCCACCCGTAGCGGGTTGTAGCGCTGCACGAGATCCGTTTCGTAGCGATCCAGCCCCTCGATCTGCAAAGGCCCCAGCAGGAAAGGAGGGCCGCTATCCACCGTAAGCCGGAGATGGGCCGCGGAGGCTTCGGTGTCGATATCCGCCACGCTCTCCCGCAGGCTGGCGATCGCGAAGTCCTGCGCCGACAACTCCTGCAACAGGCGTTCCTTGGCACTCGTCCAGTCCTGCTGGCGAAACGGACGGCCAGCCGGCAGCGCCCAGGCTTCGCGCAATGCCGCCATCCGTGCGGCATAGGCGGGATCCGACGCGATCGCACCGGTGAAGGTGATCTCCACACTGCGCACCTCGGTGCGCCGGCCAGGCTGGACGTCCAGCACCACCACGCCGTCATCGACGTCCGTGTTCAGTTCGGGCGTGAAATAGCCTTCGGTGGCGAGCAGATCGGTCGCTTCGCTACGCAGGCGGCGCGCCAGGAACAGGCGCGCTGCGCGGTCCGGCTGCTCGCTGGCCACCTCCGGGTCCGGAAGAAAGCGGCGCAGCAGTGGCGCAACCTCGTCCGGGGCCTGCAGGCGCCAGCGCTCCTGCGCCACCGCCGGCAGCCCGGTCAGACCCAGCAGGGCCAGCGCCAGCAGGAGACGCGGAACGCGCACGCGGAGTCAGCGCGACGTCAGCGTGCGGCGGGCTCCGCGTGGTAGCGCACCACGCGCTCGACTTCGTTCTTCGAACCCAGCACCACCGGCACGCGCTGGTGCAGGCCCTTGGGCTGCACGTCCAGGATGCGCTGGTGCCCGGTGGACGCAGCGCCGCCCGCCTGCTCGACGATGAAAGCCATCGGATTGGCTTCGTACAGCAGGCGCAGGTGGCCACCGTTGGCGCGGTTCTTCTCGTCCATCGGGTACATGAAGATGCCGCCACGCGCCAGGATGCGGTGTACGTCCGCCACCATCGACGCCACCCAGCGCATGTTGAAGTCCTGCTCGCGCGGACCATCGCGACCCGCCATCAGTTCATCCACGTAACGCTTGACCGGCGCTTCCCAGAAGCGGGAGCGCGAAGCGTTGATGGCGAATTCCTTGGTGTCCTCGGGAATGCGGATGTCGCTGTGGGTCAACACCCAGGCACCGAATTCACGATCCAGCGTAAAGCCATGCACGCCGGTGCCAACGGTCAGCACCAGGTTGGTCGCAGGACCATAGATCGCATAACCCGCCGCCACTTGCCGGCTCCCCGGCTGCAGGAAGGCCTCTGCGGTCGGATCGGTCACGCCCTCGGGGCAATGCAGCACCGAGAAGATGGTGCCGACGGAGACATTGACGTCGATGTTGGAGGAGCCGTCCAGCGGATCGAACACCAGCAGGTATTCGCCCTTGGGGTAGCGGTTCGGAATCGGGAAAGGCTCTTCCATTTCCTCCGACGCCATCGCCGCCAGGTGGCCGCCCCATTCGTTGGCCTGCAGCAGCAGCTCGTTGGTGATGACGTCCAGCTTTTTCTGTACTTCGCCCTGGACGTTCTCGCTATCTGCCGAGCCCAGCAGGCCAGCGACCGCTCCCTTGCCGACGTGAACACTGATGACTTTCACCGCGCGCGCCACCACTTCGATGAGCAGACGCAGGTCGGCGGGAATGTGCTGCGCGGAGCGCTGCTGTTCGATGAGGAACTGGGTAAGAGTGACGCGGGCCATCGTGATTTCCTGAGGTAACGGCTATGCCTGCCGATGCTGGCCGCGATTATCGCGCCGTTTCTCACGGATTGCCGACGTTTCAGGTGGAAAGCTGAAACTCCTGCCCTTCGGGACCAGTCACATCCGCACGACGTCGCAACTCAGCGACAGATCTGAATGCGCCTCAAACCTGCCGCAATTGCTCAAGCGGCCCCGGTAGGGAACGTGTAGCCTTGCGTCGTCGCTACGTCGTCCTTCCCCGACGTGGCGGCGATGGAACCGCGAAAGCGAGAAAAGAAAGTTCGAACCTAGATGCATATAGTTGTCATCGGCGCAGGCCTTGCGGGCGTCACTGCCGCGTGGAGCCTGCGCGAGGCTGGCCACGCGGTGAGCGTGGTGGAGCGCCGCGAGGCCGCTGGCCTGGAAACCAGTTTTGCCAACGGCGGCCAGATTTCCGTCAGTCATCCCGAGCCCTGGGCCAACCCGGGCGCCCCCTTGCTTCTGTTGCGCTGGCTGGGCCGCCGCGACGCGCCGTTGCTGTTCCGCTTCCCGGCCGAAGCCGCGCGCATCCGCTGGGGCCTGTCGTTCCTGCGTGAATGCATGCCCGGCCGCACCCGCCGCAACACGCGCGCGATTGCGCGGATGGCCACCTACAGCGCACGCAGACTGCGCGACTTGCGACGCACGCTGGACCTTCATTACGACGAGTCCAGTCGCGGCATCCTGCACCTCTACTTTTCACCGGCCGAACTGAGGCATGGGCGCCAGCAGCAACGCCTGCTGGAAAAGCATGGCATCGGCGCACGCATGCTCAGCGTCGATGAATGCATCGGCATCGAACCCTCCCTCGCCCAACTACGCGGCCGCTTGCACGGCGCGATGCTCGGGATGGAGGACGAAAGCGGTGACGCCTATACCTTCACCCAGGCGCTGACGCAAAAGGCCGCCGCTGCCGGTGTCCAGTTCCATTTCGGTTGCCGGGCCGACCGGCTGGTCCTCAGCGGCAAGCGCATCGGCGCGGTGGACATCACCGACGCGGGCGGTCGCACGGGCGCCCTCGGTGGCGATGCCTTCGTCATGGCTGCCGGCAGCTACAGCGGTGCGCTCGTGGCGCCGCTGGGCGAAAAGCTGCCGATCTATCCGGTGAAGGGCTACTCCGCGACCCTCAACCTGCGCCGGCCGGAACGCGTGCCGCAGACCAGCCTCACCGACGAGTCGCGACGCATCGTCTGCTCCCGCTTCGGCAACCAGCTACGGGTTGCCGGCACGGCCGAACTCAACGGCTTCGATCTCAGCCTGGACCCGGTCCGCTGCCAGGCCCTGCTCGACTGGACCGAAGACATGTTCCCGGGCGCCTGCGACCTGTCCAGCCCGCACTTCTGGGCCGGCCTGCGTCCGACGACGCCGAGCAACCTGCCGCTGGTTGGCCGCAGCCGCATCGACAACCTGCTCTACAACACCGGGCATGGAACGCTGGGCTGGACACTGGCCTGCGGTACCGCGCAGGCACTCGCGGACATCATCGACGGCCGTCCGCCGGAACCGGACTTCCCTTTCCTGCGCAACGGCGTCTGAACGAGCGCCGATTCCCCGCATGGCCGCCTCGCGCGAGTTCCTCGATCACATCGCCGAGCTGTTCGCCCCGCTGGGACAAGTGCGCGTCAAGCGGATGTTCGGCGGCGCCGGCATCTATTGCGGAGAAGTCATGATCGCGCTCGTCGCCGACGACGTGCTGTACCTGAAGACCGACGACGGCAATCGGGCGGATTTCGAAGCAGCGGGGCTGGAACCATTCACCTACACGGCGCGCGGCAAGACAACACGCATGAGCTACAGCCGGGCTCCCGATGAAACGCTTGAGTCACCCGCGCTGATGCGTGACTGGGCACGCGGGGCGCTGGCTGCGGCGCTGCGCAGCCGCAAGTAATCCACGCGCTGGTGCGCTGGCTCAGCCCTCGCGCAACCAGCGTGCGGCATCCAGTGCGAAATAGGTCAACACGCCATCGGCGCCGGCGCGCCTGAACGCCAGCAGGGACTCCAGCACGCTGGAGCGCTCGTCGAGCCAGCCGTTCTGCGCCGCAGCCTTCAGCATCGCGTATTCGCCACTGACCTGGTACGCGAACGTGGGCACTGCGAGTTCCTGCTTCACGCGCCGCACGATGTCCAGGTACGGCATGCCCGGCTTCACCATCACCATGTCGGCGCCCTCGGCGATGTCGAGCGCCACCTCGCGAATCGCCTCGTCGCTGTTGGCGGGATCCATCTGGTAGCTGTACTTGTTGCCCTTGCCGAGATTCCCGGCCGACCCGACCGCATCACGGAAAGGGCCGTAGAAGGCCGAGGCGTACTTGGCCGAGTAGGCGAGGATGCGCGTGTGGATGTAGCCCGCTGCTTCCAGCGCGCGGCGTATGTGGCCGATGCGGCCGTCCATCATGTCGGAAGGCGCCACCACGTCGGCCCCTGCCTGCGCATGGCACAGGGCCTGTCGTTCGAGCGCGACCAGGGTTTCGTCGTTCAGCACGTACGCATGCGGATCGCCAGCGGCGATCAAGCCATCCTGGCCGTGGCTGGTGTAAGGATCCAGCGCCACGTCGGTGATCACCCCCAGCTCCGGAAAATGCTGTTTGAGTGCCTGCACGGCACGCGGCGCGAGGCCCTGCGGATTCCACGCCTCGGAGGCGTCGTCGCTCTTGCCCGACTCGATGACCGGAAACAGCGCCACCGCGGACACGCCCAGCATCTGCGCCTGCTCGGCGACCTGCAACAGCTTGTCGATCGACAAGCGCGACACGCCCGGCATCGAAGCCACTGCTTCGCTGCGGCCCTGACCGTCCAGCACGAACACCGGCAGGATCAGATCGTCCGCCGACAAACGCGACTCGCGCATCAGGCGACGCGAGAAGTCGTCGCGACGCATGCGACGCATGCGGGTCATCGGAAAGCGGGACGGGGGCAGTTGTGCGCTCATTCGATCCTCTGTCTGCTCTGTCTGGAAAGCGATCTGACAAAAATCCACATCGCCGGGGAACTGTTCGCGAAGCCCGGCACTCTCAATGCACGGATGGCCCCACCATCCCCCGCTTCACCTCCCTGAGCGGGAACCGGTGTTTGCCTCCCCCGGCGTCACCGGCGTTTCAGCCCCGGCGTAACTTACGCCGGGGAATTTTTTTGTGCTTCCGGTTTTTCATCTCCGTCCGGATCTGCGGGCGCCGTTGCATCGGCCACCTCGTCCAGCCAGCCAGCCACCGCCAGTTCGACATCCTCCAGCCCACTCTTCTTGAGACTGGAGAACAGTTGCACACTGACGCGCTCGCCCCACTGCGGGAGTTCGCGCCGCACCGCAGCCAGCACCTGCGCGGCCGCACTGCGCGTCAGCTTGTCGCTCTTGGTCAGCAGCACATGCACAGGCCGGCCGGACGGCGCAAACCAGTCCAGCATCTGGCGGTCCAGCGGCGTCAGTGGATGACGCGAATCCATGATGAGGATGAGCCCCAGCAGGCTCTCGCGTCGCGTCAGGTAGTTTTCCAGCAACTTCACCCATTGCTTGCGCACCGCTTCCGGCACCTGGGCATAGCCGTAGCCAGGCAGGTCGATCAGCGCCGCGCCGTTGCGCATGCGGAAGACGTTGATCAGTTGCGTGCGGCCGGGCGTCTTGCTGACGTAGGCCAGCCGCGTATGGCCGACCAGCGCGTTGATCGCGCTCGATTTGCCGGCATTGGAACGACCCGCGAAGGCAATCTCGGGGGTGCGGGCCGGAGGCAGGTCCTGCGGACGCGCAATCGAGATCTCGAACTGGGCGTGACGGAAGATCGAGACCTTCGTCGAAACCTTGGCGGGCGTCGAGGAGGAAGCGGGGCGGGAAGTGTCGGAAGGCATCTGGAGAAGCGCCGCAAAGCTTGGAGTGCGGCGCACGGCGGGGCTGTTATAGAATATCAGGTTTGAGCAAGCCCAGCCCCAAAGGTGAATCGATGCTGACCCAGATTTCGCGCGCAACCTTGCTGTCCCTCGCCGTCGCTGCCGGTACCGCCATCGCGGCGGACAAACCCTCACCGCAGCTCGACATGGCCAAGGCCAAGCAGACCGCCGAAAACGTATGTGCTGCCTGCCATGGCCTGGATGGCAACAGCCAGATTTCGGCCAATCCCAAACTGGCCGGTCAGCACGTGGACTATCTCTACAAGCAGTTGCTGAACTTCAAGCCACAAGGCGGCAAGCCGGCCGAACGCAACAACGCCGTCATGGGCGGCATGGTCGCACCGCTGTCCAACGACGAACTCCGCGCCCTGGCCGTGTATTACGGCGAGCAGAAGCTGAAGCCGGAAGTTGCCAAGAACAAGGCCACGCTGGACCGTGGCCAGAAGCTCTGGCGCGCCGGCGACCCCAGCCGCGGCCTGCCTGCCTGTGCCGCCTGCCATGGCCCTGCCGGCGCCGGCCTGCCCACGCAGTACCCGCGTATCCAGGGCCAGTTTGCCGACTACACCGAAACGCAGCTGAAGGCCTTCCGCCTCAGCGATCGCGCCAACGACCCGGCCAGCATGATGCGCATGATCGCCGTCAAGATGACCGATGCCGAAATCAAGGCCGTCGCGGACTACGCAGCCGGCCTGCGCTGATCAACAGGCTTCGCGAAACATCACGACAGGGCAGCTTCGGCTGCCCTGTTGCGTTTCCGAACGCCGGATTCGCCTCAAGCGTCACATCACCCGCGCGAAATAGACGAAGGGCATCGCGCAAAGCGCCAGCACCACGACGATGCCGAGCTGCAAGTGCCACACCTCGCGCGGCCACGCCGCCCTGCGCTGGAGCCCTGATCCCCTTGTCGCGACCTCATGTGTGGCCATATTCGGCATCTCCCTATGCACCCCACAAACGCAAATGATTCTTGTTTGATTTGTGCATTTTCCACATGGCGTGCGGTCGCGCAAGTCCTTGCGCGAAAAACGCAACAATGTTGCATGAAGACTTGACACATCGGCCATAAATGATAACAATTCCCATTAACGTGCTTTTGCTTTCCTTGCGCCGGTCTTTCGCTCTTCCTGTTCTTCTGCTCCTTTTCCGCTTCCGCCATGCAGTCCAGTCCCGCACTCCACTTCCACGCCGATGGGCAGGCCTTGCCCCTGCCGGCAAAACTGGGCATCGGTCTCGTCGCGGTGGCGCTGCACCTGCTGGCTGGCTGGGGCCTCATGCATCTGGTGATCACGCCCGAAAAGGCGAAGGAGCTTGGCCCGCTGTTCGTGTCCTGGGTCGCCCCGCCGGAGCCGCCCAAGCCGGTCGTGGAGCCGCCCAAGCCGCCTCCCCCGAAGATCAAGAAGATCACCGAGCCGCCGCCCGTCATCGCCGCGGCGCCGAAGCCGGATGCCGCGCCCGCATTCGTCGCGCCGCCTCCGCCGCCCGAGCCCGTGCCGCAACCGGTGGAGCCGGTGGTGAACCTCGCCCCGCCCTCGCCCGCGCCGGCGGTCGCCGCCCAGCCCAAGACAGTGTCGGCTTCCGAAGTGCGCTATCGCGTGCAACCGAGCATCCAGTACCCGGCCCAGTCGCGCCGCCTTAACGAACAAGGCCGCGTCCTGGTGCGGATCCTCATCGGCACCAACGGCAACCCGCAGCAGGTGGTCGTTTCCAAGTCCTCCGGCTTCAGCCGCCTGGACGACGCGGTGATCGCCGGCATCCGTCGCGCGTCGTTCTATCCGTACGAAGAAAACGGCCAGGCCATCCCGGTGTGGGTGGTCGCTCCCTTCGATTTCAACCTCGACTAGTCTTTAGGAATTCGTCATGAATGAAACAACCGCCATGGGCTTCGGCCATTTCATCGCGCAGAGCGATGTCGTGGGCAAGGGCCTGCTGGCCATCCTCGTGATCATGTCCGCCATCTCCTGGACGCTGATCATCATGAAGGGCATCACGCTGTACCTGCGCAAGCGCCGCAGCGACGAATTCCTCGGCTTCTTCTGGAACGCCACCTCGCTGGACGCAGTGGGTGACGAGATCACCACGCATGGCGCGCGCGATCCGTTCTCGCACCTGACCTCGCACGCCCTGCACGCCCGTCGTCACCACGCCCGCTACGGCGCCGCCAAGCTGGAAGAAGCCGGCTCGCCGCAGGAATTCCTGACCCGCACCATGCGCAAGGTCATCGACGAGGAAACCGCCCGCGTCGAGAACGGCCTGACCATGCTGGCCACCATCGGTGCGACCGCACCGTTCGTGGGCCTGTTCGGCACGGTATGGGGCGTCTATCACGCGCTGATCGCCATCGGCATGAGCGGCGCCGGCACACTGGACAAGGTTGCCGGCCCGGTGGGCGAAGCGCTGATCATGACCGGCATCGGCCTGGCCGTGGCGATCCCCGCCGTGATGGGCTACAACTGGCTGACCCGCAGCAACCGCGTGCTGCTGGCCAAGCTGGACGCTTTCGCCTACGACCTCTTCACCTTCCTGTCGCTGGGCCAGCCGATGGCCAAGACCGACAACAACGTGCAGCCGATGGTGCCGCGCACCGCCAACCACTGAGCGGCGCGCCCGGACGGAGCATTCACATGGCATTCGGTAGTTTCGACAACAAGAGCGCTGGCGCGCCGATGGCGGAAATCAACATGGTTCCGCTCATCGACGTGATGCTGGTGCTGCTGGTGATCTTCATCGTCACCGCTCCGCTGCTCACCCATTCGGTAAAGCTGGACCTGCCGCAGGTCAGCTCGCAGGTGAACCAGCAGAAGGCCGAGAAGATCGAATTCGCGATCGACGCCACCGGTACGCTGTACTGGAACGGCGAGCCGGTGGACCGCGCGACCGCACAACAACGTTTCGCTGCCGAAGGCACCAAGCAGCCGCAACCGGAAGTGCACCTGCGCGCCGACCGCGAGGCCCCCTACAAGTACGTCGCCGAAGTGCTGGCCGACGCCTCCAAGGGCGGCCTCACCAAGGTGGGCTTCGTCAGCCAGCCCGACCAGTAAGCAACATCGCTCGACGAGAAGGGGTGGATGGCACATGCCGTCCGCCCCTTCTTTGTTTTACGGACGCCCGGCACGGCAGGCTTTCAAGTTGTTACATTTCCCTGTACCGGCTTTACGCGCATTTACGCGGCCTTGCCTTCTGCTCCAGCGCGCTACATAACAAAATCCGGAACACCGATCCAGACCGGATCACGTCCGCTCATCCGCTTCGCCCCAAATGAACACGACTCCCACTCCGTCCCGCCGCAAGCGCCGTCTTGTATTCCACCCCGCCGTCATCGCCGCGCTGGTGCTCGTCCTGGCCGCAGGCGGCTACTGGGGCTGGAAGAAGTTCGCCAACAAGAAGACGCCGCAGGACGAATTCGTCATCGTCGCCGTGCAGCGCGGTGACCTGGAGGACTCCGTCACCGCCACCGGCACCCTGCAACCCAAGAACTACGTTGACGTGGGCGCGCAGGTGTCCGGCCAGCTCAAGAAATTCCACGTCGAGATCGGCAGCCAGGTGGAAGTCGGCGACCTGCTGGCGGAGATCGATCCCACGGTGTATCGCGCCAAGGTCGATGCCAGCCGTGCCCAGTTGAAGAACCAGCAGGCCCAGCTGGAAGAGCGCCGCGCCAAGCTGTCGCTGGCCGAGCTGCAGTACAAGCGCCAGCAGAACCTGATCCAGGCCGAGGCCACCACCACCGAGTCTGTGCAGCAGGCGGAAGCCGAACTGCGCTCCGCCCGCGCCCAGCTGGAGTCGCTGCGCGCGCAGATCGAGCAGACCGAATCCAACCTGCGCTCGGACGAAGCCAACCTCAACTACGCACAGATCTACGCGCCGATCGCCGGCACCGTGGTGTCCATCACCGCGCGACAAGGCGCCACCCTGAACGCCAACCAGTCGGCACCGGTCATCCTGCGCATTGCCGACCTCAACACCATGACGGTGCAGACCCAGGTGTCGGAAGCCGACGTGAACCGCCTGCGCAACGGCATGCAGGCCTACTTCACGACGCTGGGCAATCCGCAGCGCCGCTTCTACGGCACGCTGACCAAGGTGGAGCCGACCCCCACGGTGACCAACAACGTGGTGCTGTACAACGCGCTGTTCGACGTCCCCAACCCCAACCAGGCGCTGATGACGCAGATGACCGCGCAGGTCTACTTCGTCGTCGCGTCGGCACGCGATGCGCTGCTGATCCCGACCGGCGCCATCAAGACGGTGCCGCGCCGCCGCCAGGGCGCCGATTCGCATGCCGAGCAATCCGCCCCCGCCAGCGAACAGTCCGCCGCCACGCCCCGCAGCGCCGAGGCCGTCGCGCGCAACACCGGCGCGGACAATGCGCCACGCAAGAACGAGGGCAGCGCGGCGGCGAACGCCGAGCGTCCGCGCACTGCACGCGACGAGCAGGCTGGCGGGCCAGGCCGCGAACGGATCGCCGGCGCCAACACGCCCACGACAGCCAGCGAGGAAAACGGCAGCGGCGAAGAGCGCCCGCGTCGCCGCATCCGCGATGGACAGAGCGCACCGGAAGGCACGCCGGGCAGTGGCGAGCGCATGAGCCGCGAGCCACGTGGCGACCTCACCCCGGAGGAAATGCAGGCACGCCGTGCCGCCTGGCAGCAACGCATGGCCGAACGTGGCCGTGAAGGCGAAGGCAATGCAGCAGGTGCCACGACGGGCGAACGTCCTGCCCCGGCCCGCACGGCACAGGCTGGTGCACGCAACGGCGAACCACGCCAGGGCGACAGCACCGCCCCCGCCCGCCGCCGCAACGCGACGAATGCCAACGCAGGTGGTGCGCCGGGCAGCGCGATGCCGGAGCAGCCGCGCATCCGCAAGGCGACGGTGCGCGTCATCGACGAGGCCACCGGCAAGATCGAAGACCGCGAAGTCACCATCGGCGCCACCAACCGCATCCAGGCCGTCGTGCTTTCCGGCCTGCAGGAGGGCGAGAAGGTCATCGCCGGCAAGCGTGCCGACCCGGCCGCCAACCGTGGCGGACAACAAGGCCAGGGCCAGCAGGGCGGACAGAATCGTCCGTCCGGCCCGCCGATGGGCATGCCGCGCCTATGAACGCCCCGGACCGCAGCGGCGTCGCCGCCGCAACCGCCACGCCGCAGGTCGCCCAGGCGACCACTCAGGCGAAAAGCGCCGCGGTGCCGCTGATCGAGCTGCAAGGGGTCACCAAGACCTACCGCAACGGCGAGATGGCAGTCGAGGTGTTGCACGGCATCGACCTGAAGATCTATCGCGGCGAGTTCGTCGCCATCATGGGCGCCTCCGGTTCCGGCAAGTCCACGCTGATGAACATCCTCGGCTGCCTGGACCGCCCGACCACCGGCCGCTACCTGTTCGCCGGCCGCGACGTGTCGCAGTTCGAGGCCGATGAACTGGCTGCCCTGCGCCGCGAGGCCTTCGGCTTCGTGTTCCAGAGCTACAACCTGATCGCCACCGCCAACGCACGCGAGAACGTGGAAGTACCGGCGGTCTACGCCGGCATGCCGCAGGCAGAACGCCGCGTGCGCGCCGAGCAACTGCTCACCACGCTGGGCCTCGCCGAGCGCATGGAGCACCGCCCCAACCAGCTCTCCGGCGGCCAGCAGCAACGCGTGTCGATTGCCCGCGCCTTGATGAACGGCGGCAACGTCATCCTCGCCGACGAACCGACCGGCGCGCTGGACAGCAAGAGCGGCGAGGCGCTGATGAAGCTACTGCACGAGCTGTCCGAACAAGGCCACACGGTGATCCTCATCACCCACTCGGCCGAAGTCGGCGCCAACGCGCACCGCCTCATCGAGATCAAGGACGGCGACATCCTGGCCGACCCGGGCCCGCGCCTGCCGGACCACGCCACGCCCGACTTCCAACCGAGCCGCGACCGCACTTCGCCCCTGGCCGATCTCTTCGAGGCGACCCGCACCGCCCTGCGTGCCCTGCGCGCCAACCTGCTGCGCACGGTGCTGACCCTGCTCGGCATCGTCATCGGCGTCGGCTCGGTGATCTCCATGCTGGCCATCGGCGATGGCGCCAAGCAGGTGGTGATCGACCGCATCTCGGCGATGGGCAGCAACCTGCTGACGGTGCGCCCCGGCGCGCCGAACACGCGCGGCCGCGACACGCCGGCGACGCTGGTGCCGGCCGACGTGGACGCGATCCGCACGCTGGACAACGTCATCACCGCCGTGCCGGAACAGAGCAGCAACGTCACCGCCCGCTATGGCGGCAACGACCATCGCACCGAGATCAACGCCACCAGCGCGGAGTACGTGCTGGCGCGCGACTGGCCGGTGGAGCGCGGCGCCTTCTTCACCAGCATCGACGAAGTGGAGTACGCGCCCGTTGCAGTCCTCGGCCAGACTGTGGCGAAAGCCCTGTTCGGCGACGAGGACCCGGTGGGCCAGCACATCGTGCTGAACAACGCGATGTTCAAGGTCACCGGCGTGATGCGTGCGCAGGGCGCAGCCATGTTCGGCCGCGACCAGGACGACATCATCTTCGTGCCCTATTCCACCGGCAGCATGCGGCTGTTCGGCCAGCGCTTCCTGCGCAACGTGACCGTCGCCGTGCAGGACGTCAGCCGCATCGACGACACCCAGGCAGAGGTGGAGAAGCTGCTGACCGAGCGACATGGCACGGTGGATTTCCAGATCCGCAACATGGCTTCGATCATCGAGACCGCGTCGGAGACGCAGAACACGATGACCATCCTGCTCGGCTCCATCGCCGCCATCTCGCTGCTGGTGGGTGGCATCGGCGTCATGAACATCATGCTGGTGTCGGTGACCGAGCGCACCCGCGAGATCGGCATCCGCATGGCCACTGGCGCGCGCCGCGGCAACATCCTGCACCAGTTCCTCATCGAGGCCGTGGTGGTGTCCGCCATCGGTGGCGCCATCGGCGTGGCAGGTGGTCTCGGTGTCGCGGCGCTGATCGCCAGCTTCGGCACGCCCATCAAGTACACCCTCGCCCCGGTGCTGCTGGCCTTCGGCTGCGCCTTCGCCACCGGCCTGATCTTCGGCTTCCTGCCCGCCCGCAAGGCCGCCGGCCTGGACCCGGTGGTCGCCCTCGCGGCGGAGTGAAGTCCCGATAAAGGCCCGATGAAGGCACATGAAGGCCGCAACGAAATGAGCACACGCAAGATCCGACGCAGCATGCATCCGACATTCATCAAACCGCTGGGCATCGCCATCGCGCTGGCCCTCAGTGCCTGCACCACCACTGCCCCGCTGCGCCCGCAGGTCGACATGCCTGCGCAATGGAGCGACCAGGGCCAGCAGGCCGCCGCGCGGGCGATCGACCCGGGCTGGTGGCAGAACTTCGGCTCCGGCGAACTGAGCGAACTGGTGCGCGAAGCCCTGAGCAACAGCCCGGACATCAAGGTGTCGATCCAGCGTGTGCGGCAGGCCGAGCTCGCCATGAACAACGCCGGCGCGGCGCAACTGCCCTCCGTCAACGCCACCGGCGGCACCAACTGGCGCCGCAACTTCCCGTCCGGCGGCGGGGGCGGCACCGACAGCGAGGGCACTTCGCTGAGCCTGGGCGCGAGCTACGAGGTGGACCTGTGGGGACGCCTGGCCGCCCAATCCGACGCGGCAAGCGCCAACTTCGACGCCAGCCGCTTCGACCAGCAGACCGCCCGCCTCACCCTCGCGTCCAGCGTCGCCAACGCCTACTTCCAGGTAGTCGGCCTGCGTACGCGCATCGCCTACACGCGCGAGAGCCTGGCGATCGCAGAGCGGGTGATGACCGTCGTCGATGCGCGCTACCGCAACGGCGTGGCCTCGTCGCTGGACGTCGCCCGCCAGGAGAACGCCGTCATCTCCGCGCGCGCCGCCCTGCTGCCGCTGGAACAACAGGAACGCCAGGCCCTCACCGCGCTGGCCCTGCTGCTTGGCCGCACCCCCGGCACCGTGCAGATCGGCGCACGCGAGCTGATGCCGCTGACCGTGCCGCAAGTAGGCGCCGGCCTGCCTGCCGAGCTGCTGACGCGACGCCCGGACCTCGCCAGCCAGGAAGCCAGCCTGCGTGCGGCCGACGCCAACATCACGGCGGCGCGCGCCGCCCTGCTGCCGTCGCTGTCGCTGACCGGCTCGGCCGGCATCTCCACCGGCAACCTGCTGTCGCTAGCCAGCCCGGCCGGCAGCGTGGGCCTGGGGCTGGGCCTCGCCCAGTCGATCTTCGACGGTGGCCGGCTGCGCAACCAGGTGTCGATCACCGAATCGCGTCGCATCGAACTGGTGGAGAACTATCGCAAGGCCATTCTCACCGCCTTGAAGGAAGTCGAGGACGCCCTGGGCAGCGTGGACCGCACGGCGCGACAGGAAGCGCTGCAGGAGCAGTCCCGCCAGCGTTCCGCCCGCGCACTGGAACTGGGCCTGCTGCGCTACAAGGAAGGCGCGGACGACCTGCTGTCGGTGCTGGAATCGCAACGCAGCCTGTTCCAGGCCCAAGACAGCCTCGCCCAGCTGCGCCAGTCGCGCCTGACCACGGCCGTCGACCTCTACAAGGCCCTGGGTGGGGGCTGGGATGGCTCGGTAGCGCCGACGCAGACGCAGTAGCCGCCTGCGGGGCTGCGCAGACACCTGGGACTTCGTCGGCAACAACCCCGGCGGAGGCCAGGGAGAACGACAGACCCAGCTGCCGGTTCGTCGCCCCTGATCTGCCGACGCTGAAAACCGGCGTGGATCTGCGCTATGCCGGCAAGACCAGCGACGGCGCCGATCCATCGAGTCCCGTCCGATGCGCTGCTCGCCCCGCGATGGCCTCCAGTTCGCCGCCTGGCGCGCCGCGCTCGACATCAGCGACCTCACGACGAGAAGTACATGGCCACCTGCCCGTCACGTGGCACCTGCTGTACTGCGCGTGTCGCAAGGCCGTGGTGAGCCTGCGTTACGCCTGGTAGCGCTATCGCGTCCCTTCACTGCGGCCGGCCTCATCGTTACCAAGGGCGGCCCCTTCGACCTGTCCCGTCCCCCGGGCTTCATCCCTTACGACTTTGGGCGTAAGGGTCTTTCCCATCGCATGTGTTGCTTTACCGCAACAATCGAGTCTTTACAAACGTAAAGATTCTCATTCAGTTGTAAGAATTGATTGCCGTCAAAAATGAGAATAATTATCATTGCCCTTCGTAGAATCTATGGCTCCTGCTGGCGTCCTCACAGGCAAAAAGCAGATTTATCAGTAGTTTACGGAGAGATAAGAACATGGCTCACATTACCAGCCGCAAGCACGCCGTCGCGGCTGCCCCCCAACTGAAGAACGCCGCCCTCGGTCTGATGATCGCCGCGCTGCCCGCCGCAGCCCTGGCCCAGAACACCGCGCCGGCCACCCCGGCTACCGCACCGAAGGCCGCCGAGCAACAACTGGCTCCGGTCACTGTCACGGGCAAGCAGGAAAGCGAGATCAAGGTCGAACAGATGTCCTCGCCCAAGTTCACCGAACCCCTGGTGAACACGCCGCAGACCATCACGATCATCCCCAAGGAAGTGCTGCAGCAACAAGGCGCCAGCACGCTGACCGAAGCGCTGCGCAACACCCCGGGCATCACCATGCAGCTGGGTGAGAACGGCAACACCTCGGCTGGCGACACCTTCTTCATGCGCGGCTTCTCGGCCACCAGCAGCATCTTCGTGGACGGCGTGCGCGACCTCGGCGGCATTACCCGCGACGTGTTCAACACTGAACAGATCGAAGTGGTGAAGGGCCCCTCCGGCGCCGACGTCGGCCGTGGCGCGACTTCCGGCTACATCAACCTGTCGAGCAAGGTGCCCTACGCCGAGGATTTTTCCAGCGGCAGCCTGAGCTACAACAGCGGCGGCCTGGCCCGTATCACCGCTGACTACAACGAACGCCTGGGTGATTCCGGCAACGCCATCCGCCTCAACGCAATGGGGCAGAACGGTGGCGTCGCTGGCCGTGACGACGTGAAGAAAGAAGGCTGGGGCTTCGCGCCCGCGCTGGCCTTGGGCCTCGGCACCAGCACCCGTGCTTATGCCTACGCGCAGATCATCCGCCACAACAACCGTCGCCCGGACGGCGGCGTCCCCACTATCGGTTGGGATGGCTACTACCGAGGCACCAACGCTGGTGTCCAGACGCCCGGCGAAGTTGCACTGAACAACGCAGCCAAGGTCGACGCGTCCAACTACTACGGTCTGGACAGCGACTACGAAAACCAGAGCGCGGACATGCTCACCGTGCGCCTGGAACATGACCTGATGCCCGGTACGACGATCCGCAACCTGTCGCGCTACGGCAAGTCGAGCATCGAGCGCGTCCTCACCGGCGTCGGTAACGTCAACACGCCGACGGGTGCTGCGATCAACAACCCGTCGTCGTGGACCGTTGCAATGTCGCGCCAGGGTCTGTTCCAGGAGAACGAGATCCTGACCAACCAGACCAACGTGACCTCCGACTTCGCAACCGGTGCGCTCAAGCACTCCATGTCCGGCGGTGTCGAGTTCATCTACGAAGAACAGTTCACCCCGACCTACGGCGGCTTCGGTGCCGCAGCGGCCGGCAACAACCTGTACAACCCGCACCCGGGCTATCCGGTGCTGACGACACCGATCAACGTCGGGCCCACAGGCACCTCTACCCGCGGTGAAACCACCACCGCGGCGATCTACCTGTTCGACACCGTGGAAATCACCAAGCAATGGCTGATGAACCTCGGCGGTCGACTGGAGCACTACAGCACGGACTACATGTCGACTACCACGACCCCCGCCACCTCCCTCAACGCCAACGGCAACCTGTTCAGCTGGAAGACCGGTGCGGTGTTCAAGCCAGTGGAGAACGGCAGCATCTATGCCGGTTACTCGACCTCCGAGCGCCCCCCCGGCAACGAGAACTTCAGCCTGTCGAACTCGGCCGGCAACACGAACAACGCCGCCCTTGATCCGCAGGAAGCGACGAACATCGAGCTGGGCACCAAGTGGGAGTTCTTCAACAATGCCCTGCTGTTCAACGCTGCCCTCTATCGCAGCGAGAACAAGAACGAGCCGGTGCTGATCGATTCCGCCAGCAACACCTACGCCCAGTACGGCAAGCGCCGCGTCGAAGGTATCGAGCTGTCCGCAGTCGGCAACATCACCAGCAACTGGGCGGTGACCGCCGGTCTGGCCACCATGAAGACCAAGGTGCTGGAAGCGGCCCCGGGCACGGCTGGCGCCATCATCCAGTGGTCGCCGGAGCTGACTGCCAACCTGTGGACCACTTACAAGCTGCCGTTCAACCTGACGGTCGGTGGCGGCGTCCGCTATGTCGACATGGTCAAGCGCTCTACGACCGCTAATACGACACAGTTCGCCAACACGCCGGAAATGCCCAGCTACTGGGTAGCCGACGCGATGGTCAACTACGCGGTCAACAAGAACTTCGACCTGCAACTGAACATCTACAACCTGTTCGACAAGGAGTACATGGCTTCGCTGAACAACGCCGGTTCCCGTTACACCCCGGGTACTCCGCGTTCGGCACAGCTGACCGCCAACATCCGTTTCTGATCCGGGTCTCCTCACCCGCGCCGGGCACGGCGTGGAAAGACCGGCCTCCCCGCAAGGGGAGGCTTTTTGCTTTTTCACGGGGGCGCGCACAATGCTCCTCCGGTCACTACGCCTCAGAGATTCGCCGCCATGATGCTTCACGTCCCCAACGTCCTGACCCGCGAACAAGTCGCACACTGCCGCCGCGTCCTCGAAGCCGCCGACTGGGAGGATGGCAATGCAACCTCCGGCCCGCAGGCGGCACAGGCCAAACGCAATCGCCAGTTGCCGCTGGAGGCGGCGGTCACGCGGGAACTGGGGAAAGTCATCGCCATGGCCCTGGCGCGTAACGCCACCTTTCTGTCTGCAGCGCTCCCGCACCAGAGCGTGCCGCCGTTGTTCAACCGTTACGAAGGCGGAGAGCATTTCGGCCTGCACATCGACAACGCGATCCGCCCGATTCCCGGCAGCCTGGACCGCATCCGCACCGACCTGTCCTCTACGCTATTTTTCTCTGACCCGGAGGAGTACGACGGCGGTGAGCTGGTCGTGGTGGATACCTACGGCATGCATGAAGTAAAGCTACCTGCCGGTGACATGATCCTCTATCCAAGCAGCAGCCTGCATCGCGTCGAACCAGTAACCCGTGGCGTGCGATTCGGTTCTTTCTTCTGGACGCAGAGCATCGTGCGTGACGATACGCGCCGTGGTCTGCTCTTCGAACTGGACGTAAATATCCAGAAGCTAAGGGCACGTATAGGTGATACCGAAGAAGTGATCGCGCTGACCGGTCATTATCACAACCTGCTGCGTCAGTGGGCGGAGCTGTGACCCGGTAGCACCGCCACAGACGGGAGCCCCTCCATGTCCGAGACCTCTTCCAGCACCTCTTCCGACACTTCTCCGCCCGAAGTCCATGACAACCCGGCCAGGAGCCGCTTCGAGTTGCAGGTGGACGGCCTGGTTGCCGTGGCGCGCTACGAGTTGTCCGCGGATGGCAGTGTCATCACCTTCACCCACACCGTCGTGCCGGAAGCGCTGCGTGGCCGCGGGCTCGCCGGCAGCGTGGTGAACGCCGGGCTGGCAGCTGCCCGCCAACGCGCGCTCAAGGTAGTGCCACAGTGCGCGGTGTTCGCTGCCTTCATGCGCAAGCACCCGGAAACACAGGACCTGCTCGCACCGGACTTCCGTTTCACGGAACCGGGCGCCGACGGCCAGTAGCCGCCGCCCTATCGCAAGCCAGTGACGGCGCCCCGCACACCTGCGGGACAGGCGCAAGCCTGTTGTTGAGAACGGTTATCAACTATATTTCCGCATCCTCACGCCAATGCGGCTCGGCTCGCGGCAGGTTTCTCCTGCCGCATGGCGCACACCCGGCCGCCCCTCGAATCCGGAGTTCATGCATGCGTATCAAGTCCCTGCTCGTCACGCTCGCAGCCCTCGGCTGCCTCACCACCGCCTCGGCCCAGGTCAAGACATCGGAAGTGCTGAACCACTATGGCGACCTGGTGTACGCCAACTACAGCGACGCCCTGAGCGGCGCACAGGCCTTGCAGAAAGCCGTCAACGACTTCGTCGCCGCCCCCTCCGACGCGGGCCTGCAGGCTGCCCGCAAGGCCTGGCTGGACGCCCGCGAGTGGTACGGCCAGACCGAGGCCTTCCGCTTCTACGGCGGTCCCATCGACGGCAAGAACGGCCCGGAGGGCCAGATCAACGCCTGGCCGATGGATGAAGCCTATGTCGACAGCGTGGACGGCAAGGCCGGCGCCGGCATCATCAACAACCGCAAGCTGGGCATCAGCAAGAAGTCGCTGGCCGCGCTGAACGAGAAGGACGGCGAAGAGAACATCGCCACCGGCTGGCACGCCATCGAATTCCTGCTGTGGGGCCAGGACCTGGACGCCAACGGCCCGGGCAAGCGCGCCTACACCGATTTCGTGGATGGCCAGGCACCGAACGCCGACCGTCGCCGCCAGTACCTGAAGGTCGTCACCGACCTGCTGGTCGACGACATCGGCAGCGTCACCAAGGCCTGGGCGCCGAAGGCCAGGAATTACCGCGCGAACTTCGTGCGCAACCAGGCCAACCTCACCAAGATGATCTCCGCCATCGGCATCCTGACCCGCGGCGAACTGGCCGGCGAGCGCATCGAAGTGGCGCTGGATTCGCAGAGCCAGGAAGACGAGCACTCCTGCTTCGCCGACAACACGCATCGCGACGTCGTCGCCAATGCTGTCGGCATCCGTAACGTGTGGCGTGGCGAATACAAACGCGCCGACGGCAGCACGCTGACCGGCCCCAGCCTGCGCGATCTGGTGAATGCCAAGGACGCCGCCGTCGCCAGCAAGGTGGACGGCCAGATGGACGCCACCGTGAAGGCCGCCGAGGCGGTGCCGGCACCGTTCGACCAGGCCATCCTGAAGGGCAACGCCAACCGCCCGAAGGTGGAAGCCGTGGTCAGCGCGCTGAAGACGCAGGCCACCGGCCTGGTCGAAGCCGCTGGCGTGCTCGGCATCAAGCGCCTGAACACCGCGCTGCCGGAATAATCGGCGCCACGCAGCTTCATGCTTCACCCAGAGGCGGATACCGAGCGGTATCCGCCTTGTGCCTTCCAGGCACCCGATGCACAGGAACACCGCATGATCCGCCCGAGCCACAAGGCCCAGTTGCTCGCACTGCTCGCCACGCTGTTGATCTCCACCGGCGGCGCCACGCTGGCCTCGCTCGCGCAATCCACGTCCGCCGCGTTCGATCCCGCCGAAGCCCTGCCCGGCGGCGACACCACCATCCCGGACGACGGCGTCAACGCCTTCTCCATGCCGGCAGCCAACCTGTCGGTGGACCGGCAGACGCCGTTCTTCATCGGCAACTCGTTCTTCAAGAAGAACTGGGTGGAGTCACCCGCCTCCACCACCGGCCGCGACGGCCTGGGCCCCCACTTCATCACGCGCTCCTGCGCCGGCTGCCACGCGCTGGACGGACGCGGCGCGCCACCCAAGACCCGCAACGGCCAGAGCATCGAGCAGCCGGTCGGCCTGCTGCTGCGCCTGTCCATTCCCGGCGATGGCGGCAAGGACGGCATCGTGGCGGAGCCGACCTATGGCGGTCAGCTCGACAACTTCGCCGTCACCGGCGTGAGGCCGGAGGCGAAGGTGTCAATCCGCTACAAGGAAGTCCGCGGCCGCTTCGCCGACGGCACGCCGTACAGCCTGCGCGCGCCCACCTACCGCATCACCCAGCCCGCCTACGGCCCGCTGCATCCGCAGGTGCAGGTCTCGCCGCGCGTCGGCCCGCAGGTCATCGGCCTGGGCCTGCTGGAAGCGATCCGCGAAGAGGACATCCTCGCCAACGCGACGCGGCAGGAGGCCGAGGCTCAGGGCATCAGCGGCAGGCCGAACCGCGTGTGGGATACGCCGAGCCAGCAATGGATGCTGGGGCGCTTCGGCTGGAAGGCCAACGTCGCCACCATCGCCCACCAGACCGCAGCGGCGTTCAACGGCGACATCGGCATCACGTCTTCGCTGTTCCACAACGAGGAGTGCATGCCCTCGCAGGCCGACTGCATCGCCCGCCAGCGACAGGAAGCGGAATGGCGCGCGAAGTCGAAGGCCCGCGAAGCCTCGCCGCACGACATCGACGACCGCACGCTGGCCAACGTGGTGTTCTACACCCGCACGCTGGCGGTGCCGGCGCGCCGCAACCCGCAGGACGCCACCGTGCTGCGCGGCAAGGGCCTGTTCAACGACGCCGGCTGCGCCAGCTGCCACACGCCGAAGTACGTGACCGGCGATCTCGCCGGCCTGCCGGAGTTGTCGAAGCAGACCATCTTCCCCTACACCGACCTGCTGCTGCACGACATGGGCGAAGGCCTCGCCGACGGCCGCCCGGACTTCCAGGCCGATGGCCGCGAATGGCGCACGCCACCACTGTGGGGGCTGGGCCTCGTCCCGACGGTGAACAGCCACAGCTTCTTCCTGCACGATGGCCGCGCCCGCAACCTCATGGAAGCGGTGCTGTGGCACGGTGGCGAAGCGGAAGCCAGCAAGCAGAAGGTGCTGAAATTCGACAAGGCCGAGCGCGCCGCGCTCATCAAGTTCCTGGAGTCGCTATGAACGATGCCAAGGCTGGCGGGGCCGGCAGGCGGCACATCGCCGCGCGTGCAGTACGCAGGGTCTCGCTGCAGGCAGCCAGTCTCTGTCTGCTGCTCGGGGTAGGCGGAGTCGCCGCGCAGGATGTCGACAACCCCGCGCCCGTGCTCAATCCCAACGTATGGCTGGAGCGTCTCGCGCAGGACCGCCTGGTGCCCGGCAGCGCGAAACTCAACGAAGAACTCGCCACGCTGGTCACCCGCCTCGACACGCTGTGCAGCGCACGCACGCCGGCCGCGCTGGACGATGCGCGCGCGCAGTGGAAACGCAGCGCGCTGGCGCTGCGCCACATCAGCGCCCTGCCCTTCGGCCCGCTGCTGGAACAGCGCACTTTCCGCCAGATCGATTTCTGGCCGACGCGCCCGCCGCAGATCGACAGCACCATCGCCAGACCACCGGCCTCGATGGAGGCCATCGGCGTCACCGCCCGCGGCCTGCCGGCGCTGGAGTACCTGTTGTTCGACAAGGCACGCACGCCGCTGACGCGCGACGAACGCGCCTGCACCTATGCGAAAGGAATTGCCACGCAGGCCGCGAAGGAGGCCGCCGCGCTGACGCCGGCGTGGCAACCCTGGCGCGACACACTGGCCAGTGCCGACGGCGAAGCGCAGGACCAGATCATGGCCGACGCGCTCAACATCCTGATCGGCGCCACCGACGGCCTGCTGCTGAAGTACATGGCCAAGCCTGCGGCCGGCAGCAAGCCCGCCTTCGATGCCTGGCGCAGCGGCGAGAGTCGCGCCCATCTGCGCGCCTACTACGAAGGCCTCCGCTACGGCCTGCAAGGGGGCCCGACCGGCAGCGTGTTCGGCACCGGCCTCACCGGCATGCTGCGCGGCCAGGGCATGCTGGACCTCGCGAAGCGTATCGACGACGCCACCGCACACGGACAGCGCGCGCTCGATGCGCTGCCTACCGACCTGTCGAACGCCAAAGGACGCGCCGCCGTAAAGCAGGCAGCGAACCAGATCGGCAAGCTGAAGACCTTGCTTGCGGAAGACGTCGCCGATGCCATGCGGGTATCTGTCGGCTTCGGCGAAACCGACGGTGATTAAGCCGGCCCCATCCTTGAACTCGTCATTCCCGCGCAGAGGGGCAAGCAGGCATTTCGGCGAGTACCGAAAGCTCGCACAGCGGGAACCCAGCGCCGTTGACGCCATGCCTCCAGGCACCTCGACGCACATTGAGGACCGGGCAGGACACCACCATGCATGACCACGATCCTTCGCGCCGTCGCCTGCTGCTAGGCAGCGCCGGCCTCGCCGCAATCGGGCTCGTCGCCCCGGCAGGCGCCGCCTCGGACAAGCCTGTCGAGCCCCCCGAGCTGCTCACCTGCTGGAGCGACAGGGCTGACCGTCCGCGTGCGCACTTCGCCGGCCTCAGCGCGCATCCGCAACGCGCAATCAGCCTGCCGGCGCGCGGCCATGACGTGCAGTGGCACCCACGCGAGCGCGACCTCGCCTACGTCGCCGCACGTCGTCCCGGCCAGTTCCTCGTCGCCTTCCGCCCTGCTCGCGGCCAGGTGGTCGCGCGCGTGGAGGCGGACGAGGCCACCCGCTATGAAGGCCACATCACGCTGGACCCGGAAGGCCGTCGCCTCTTCGCGACCGAGACCGACCTCACCACCGACCAGAGCCAGGTCGGCGTGTATGACACCCGAACGCTGGAGAAGGTCGCCACCTGGCCGTCGCACGGCGTCGGTGCGCATGCGCTGCTGTGGCTGCGCGATGGCCGTCTCGCGGTGGCCAACGGCGGCATCCTGATCGTGCCCGAGACCGGCCGCGTCAAGCGCAACCTCGGCAGCATGGATCCGTCACTCGTGCTGCTCGACCCCGCCGCCGACGGCAGGCTGCTCGGCCAGTACCGCCTGCCCGACCCCGGCATGAGCATCCGCCACATCGCCGAAGCCCCCGACGGCACACTGGGCATTGCCATGCAGAACGAAGGCGCCGACTTGCGCCCACTACTCTCGTTGTTCGACGGCCAGACCCTGCGCTACGCGGAAGCCGACGACGCCATGCTGAAGCGCGGCGGCACCTATGCCGGCGACATTGCGGTGCAAGGCAACGTCTTCGTGGTGAGCTGCACCAGCGCAGGTAGCGCCGCCGTGTGGAACAGCCGCGGCGAAGTCATCGGTGACTCATCCACGCCCCGCGTATGCGCGCTGACACCCATGCACGACGGCTGGCAGCTCACGGCCGACAACGGTCGGCGCTGGCTACTGGACACGACCGCCCAGCTGCGGGAAGCAAGGCCGGGCAATGTCGCCTGGGACAACCACGCCCGCCTGCTGCGCACCTGACTTCAGCCAGCCACTTGCCAGCCGAGTTGCAGCGTCTCCAGCCGCTGCATGCGCCGGATGTGATCTTCCAGAATGTAATGCATGCGGTCGATCTGCCCATCGTCCGCTCCCTCTATGCGGATGTGTAGCGCACCCGCTTCCGCGGTGAGGAAGCACAGTCCCGGCTGGAACTCGACGCGACCATGCTGCTCGTCGAACTCGGCCGGCACCTTGTGGCGGAAGTGCTTGCACAGCTTGAGGATCAAGCGTCCAGGCAGGGCGGTGGCGAAGCGTGCCTCCTGCACGATCATGCGGTTCTCCTCGTAGGAATGCCGGCCAAAGGCGCAAGGCCCGCGCTACGGCAGAGTCAGTCGGGCGGCTCAATGAGAATGGTTTTCGTCTGCGCGGTGCGGCGCTAATATGCGCCATCGATCTCCGGCAGGGTTTTGCGCAAGCAAGAAACTTGTTTGCGGACATCCGGCATTCGGGTCGCGTTGACGGGAGTCGGGCATGGACATGGCAAGCCGGGATGAGGGCTCGCAAGCTTGGGTGGATCGAGGACAACTGGTCGCACGCATGGGTCAATGCACGCGCGAGTACCGCGTGCTCAGGCCGGACGTCGCGACCGAGGCGCCCGTACTGGCCGGCCACCTTGCCGTCGTCAGCCCGCGTAGCGGCCTGCAGATCAAATGCACCGAACTGCGCGACCTGCACGACATGACCACCGAGGCGGAGCTGGGCGAATGCCTCAGCCTCGTGGTGCTGTTGAACGGGCATGCCGAAGCCCGCTTCGGCGACCGTCAGGTGCGCATCGGCACCCGTGACGGCGGCGCCGATGCCGCGCTGATCTCCTTGGCCGAGCCCGAGCGCTTTGTCCGCCGCTCGCAGCGTGGCCGCTATGAACGGAAGGTCGGCGTCACGCTGAAGCCGGAATGGTTCGCAGACAGCGGAATCGCCTGCGCCGCACTCGACAGGTTCCGCCGTGAGCACCTTTCCATCGCGCAATGGAAGCCATCCGTTCGCGCCCAGAACATCGCCAGCCAGATGATCCGCCCGCCCGTGTATGCCAACGGCCTGGAAAGCCTGTACCTGGAGAGTCGTGCCCTCGAACTCGTCGCGGACGCAATGGGACGCTTCGTCGATGCACCATCACGACATACGACTGCGCTGGACACGCGCAGCCGCACGCGTCTGAACGCGCTGCGCGAATGGCTGGACAGCGGCGCCGCGGATACGCTGAATCTCGACCAGATCGCCCGCCACGCCGGTCTGAATGCTCACAGCCTGCAACAGCAGTTCCGCGCCGCCTTCGGCAGTACCATCTTCGAGTACCAGCGCAATCGCCGCCTCGACGTCGCACGACTGACGCTCGAAACGCAGGCTGTCAGCATCGCGCAGGCCGCCTGGCAGGCGGGCTACGGCAGTACGGCGAACTTTGCCACCGCGTTCCGTCGCCGCTTCGGCCTCACTCCACGCCAGGCTCAGCCACGAAACTGAGCGGTCGGGCTTCATTGCCGCGAGGGGCCTAATCACCTCTCACACGGCACAAGAACACGACACAGATTCGGGCCTGAGCCGCGATCAAGCGACGCGCAACCGGAGCCTCGGGCACCGCACGCCCCCCCCCCCCCGGAAACCGCGTGCCAGCTGGCTGCCATCACAAGTCACACTTGACAATCCGGCCCCTCTCGCGCTTGGCCCGATTTCCAGCTAAAATTCGCGCCCGCCTTTTGGCAGAGCAGCAAAAATTTATTGCGAATCATTCCCATTTGCTATAGCCTGACGTCACAGTGACATCGGCAAGGGAGAAACGCATGCACGACGCGTCAAACGTCACCCCGCAGGGCAGCGCCCCGCGACTGACTAGCGCAGCACTGTGTGCGATGACCCGATTTGCCGAAGCGCCGAGCAACGAACTGGCAGCCCTCGTGGCACGCCATCTTGATTGCTTGGCCGAACATGCAGCTGCAGATGCGCAGCTACGTGACATCAGCAACCAGCTGGCCCTGCGCTGGCGCGACTGGATCGTCGCCCGCAATGCGCAGAGCCGACGGGAAGCCGGACACTGAATTACAGCGAGAACTCATGAACACGCACGATCTGCCCCTGCAGAGCACCGACAACGAAGCCAGCCCCGCGATGCTGGCCGCGTCGGCGTTGTCCATGATGACGCGCTTCGCCGAATCGCCCGACCCCGACACGGCCGCCCAGGTCATTCAACACCTGGAGACCGTTGCCGAGGACGAGCGTAGCGATCCTCTCATCCGGGAGATCGCTCATGCCCTTGCCCAGCGATGGCAAGGACACGCCAGCCATCTGTGCCCTGCTTCGGCAGTGCCCGGATCGGCATTTCACCACTAATAAATCGGAGTATCTCTGAAATGGCTCGTTACACTGGCCCCCGCGTGCGCGTCCTGCGCGCCCTGGGCACGGACCTTCCCGGTCTGACCCGCAAGACCCCGAACAACCGCACGCAACCGCCCGGTCAACACGGCGGCAAGCAGCAGCGCAAGTCCGAATTCGGTCAGCAGCTGATCGAAAAGCAGAAGCTGCGCTACCACTATGGCGTCAGCGAAGTGCAACTGCGCACGCTGATGAAGGAAGCCAAGAAGGGCAAGAACCCGACCGGCGAAAAGCTGATTGAGCTGCTGGAGCGTCGTCTCGACAACGTCGTCTTCCGTGCCGGTTTCGCCCCCAGCATTCCCTGCGCACGCCAACTGGTGCGTCACGGCCACATCCAGGTGAACGGCCGCCGCGTCACCATGCCGGCACAGCGCGTCCGTCCGGGCGACGTCCTGTCGCTGGGCTCCAAGGCAGAGAAGGTTCCGGCCGTGGTCGAGAGCCTGGCTGAACCCGCACTGGCCCGTCCGGAGTGGATCGCCTTCGACGGTACGCAGAAGCGCGCCACCCTGGCACACGTGCCCCCGGGTGATGCCCAGCCGTTCCCGCTGGAAATGCAGAAGGTCGTCGAGTATTACGCGACCCGCGGCTGATAGCGGAGCAAGCATGCAGCATGTACGCCCGCCGGAATGTCAGGACTGTTCTACCGATCAGGCGCTGGCCAACCTGCTGTGCATGCTGCATCTGTATTTTGTTGGTGAGCACTGTGCGAATTGCGAGGAGCGTCTTTCCGACGCGATCTGCGCGCACTTCCAGGAACTGGGCGAACGGGGCGAACTCGGCAACGTATCGCGCGAAACCTGCCTGGAGCTTGCCGACCACTGGGCCATGCGGATGCGCAAGGCCCATGCGACGGCGACCACGCACTAGTACGTGGCCGCCTCGCAACAGGTTTTTTGGTTTTAGGCTGAGGGCGTTCACAGCGCCCGTTTCGGAACCGCCACCTTGGAAGGAATGGCGAAGCTCAAGGAGCGGCTTGGTTCCGGCCGCGCGATCCGGCGATTGCGCGGCGCCCTTTTCTTCGGCACCACCCCGCCCACAGCGCAAGGCTGCATAGGGGTCGTCACCGCGGCGCCATTGTAGCCGCGTATTTCCCGATCGCGAACCGCAAGTGTCGATCCGACACAACAAAACTTCCGCAATCGTGCCGGGAAACTTGCTGAAAATGATTCGTATTAATACTCTGGGACGCACCGCCATGGGCGGTGGAGTGACGCACGCCTCAGCGCGCGGGTGAACTGCGAAACAGCAATCAGGCTTCCAGCTCGCCGATCAGACTCTGCTGGTAGTTCTGGATGCCGACGCGGGCAAGCAGGTCGATCTGCGTTTCCAGCCAGTCGATGTGCTCTTCAGTGTCATCCAGAATGGCTTGCAGCAGGTCGCGTGACACGTAGTCACGCACGCTCTCGCAATGCGCGATGCCATCCTTGATGGTCGACTGTGCGCCGTACTCCAGCTTCAGGTCGGCATTGAGTATCTCGCTGACATCCTCGCCCACGTTGATCTTGCCCAGGTCCTGCAGGTTGGGCAGACCATCCAGCGACAGGATGCGCTCGATCAGCTTGTCGGCATGCTTCATCTCGCCGATCGACTCCTCGTACTCCTTCTTGCCCAACGCCTTGAGGCCCCAGTGGCCGGCAATGCGTGCATGCAGGAAGTACTGGTTGATGGCGGTCAGTTCATTCTTGAGCTGGGCGTTGAGGTGAGCGATGACTTGTACGTCACCCTTCATGGCGGAACTCCTGTTCTTGTCGGTGAAAGACGCTCCGATTATGGCCGCCCGATGCAGGACATGCGAGAAAAACCCGACTGAAGAGACGTATCCTGCAGTCGTTAACCCGGTGTTCATTCGCATTCTCCAAAGGAGATCGAGATGCGCTCGCGTTCAGCAATGTCCTTCAACGCCATGATGATGGTGTTGGCTGGTATCGGGGTCGCCACGGTGGCGATCATTTCCGCGCTCGCGGTGTTCAACATCGAGCGGCTGGTGAGCGTCGATCACCAGGTGCTGGAAGCGCAGGGACGGGTGCGGGTGCAGGCGGACATCGACATGATGCACGACGGTATCCGGGGCGACGTGCTGGCTTCGATGATGGCGATGAGCAACGCCAATGCCGAACAGGCGGAGGCCGCCAGCAAGCAGTTCGCGGAACATGCCGAACGCATGCGCAGCCAGATTGCCGCCAACCGCGCCGGGATACCGGAAAGCGCGCGAACCGCCGCGACTGCGGCAGAGAAGCTCACCGAGCGCTATATCGCCTCGGCACAGGCCATCATCGGGCGCGAGCCGGGAGACATCCTGGCGCGCAAGGCCAGTTTCGATGCAGATTTCGACACCCTGGAAGAAGAGCTGGAGAAGCTCACCGACGCCCTGCAGGACGATGCTCGCCAGCTGAGCGAGACCGCCACCGCGAACGCCCGGCGCAGCATGCAGATCACCTTGCTGACCGGTATCGCCGGCGCCCTGCTGTTGCTGGTAGCCACCGTGATCGTGATGCGCCAGACGGTGCCTCCGCTACGCACCCTGGCGCACGAGGCCAGCGAGATCGCCCGCTCCGGAGATCTCACTCGCGCCGTCGCCAGCACCGGTAGCCGAGAGGTCGCCGAGGTGGCCGACGCCTTCCGCCGCCTTCTCGAAGCCCAGCGGGCCATCGTCGCCCAGGCACATGAGGCTGCCGACAGCGTGCAGCGCGACGTCGGCGCCCTGCACGCGCTGAGCCAGAGCGTGAGTGCCGAGGCGGTACGCCAGGATCAACTCGCCGAACAGGCACGTGAAGGCTTTGCTGGCGTCAGTGCACAGGTGGAGGTGGTGGCCGGCAACGCCGAGCGCGCAGTGACCGCAGCGCAGGACGCCGGCACGCGCTCGACCACCAGCGCGGAGTCCGTGCGCCAGGCCGTGGGGGAACTCAACGGGCTCAACGAGTCGGTGCATGAACTGGCCCAGGTCATCAGCTCGCTGGCCGAGGAAGCCAACCGCATCTCCAGCGTGGTGATCTCCATCAAGGAGATTGCCGACCAGACCAACCTGCTGGCGCTGAATGCAGCGATCGAAGCCGCGCGCGCCGGCGAGCAGGGCCGCGGCTTCGCGGTGGTGGCCGACGAAGTACGCAAGCTGGCCGAACGCACCACCAAGTCCACCGAAGAAGTCTTCGCCGTCATCGACAGCATCCGCCAGCAGAGTGCGTCCGCCGTCGCCACCATGGAGCGCAACGTCGCCCGCGTGGAGGAGAACGTGCGCACAGCAGGTGCGTCGGCCGACGCGGTGGCGGCGATTCCGGCGGCGGCAGCCGAGGTGGTGGCAGGCATGCAGGAGATCCGCGATGCGCTCGCCGTACAGCGCGACAGCGCGCGCGCCATCGGCGGCGTCATAGAACGCATGAGCGAGGCATCGCACAGCAACGCGGATGCGGCGCGTCAGGTCGGTACGCTGGTGGATCGTGCCAGTGTCGCAGCCAACAGCCTTGCGAAGTCGGTCGGCAAGTTCAGGATCTGAACAGGCGGCTGCCCGCACCAGACCCACAAAAAGCAAAAGGCCCCGGATGGGGCCTTTTTCCTGGAGTCTCCGGGGCGCTCAGGCCGCCAGCATGCCCATGCCGAAACCGGCCATCTCGCGCTGCTGGGCCTCGTCGGCGATCTCGCGCACCATCGGCAGGCACTTGCCGCAGCAGGTACCGCAGCCGGTTTCGAGCTGCATCTCGCAGACGGACGTCACCCCATCGCGTGCCAAGGCGCGCAGCTGGCGGTCGGAAACTCGTTTGCAGACACAGACAATCATTTGTCGAACCCTGGTACGGATCAGCCCGTACGGCGATCAAGTACGGTAACGATAATAATTCGCATTGATAAAATCAAGTCCACGGGTCGGGTGGAACGTTAAATCTTGCCCCACCGGACCTCGCTGTCCATCCGTCCGCGCGCCAGTGCAAGGCCGTCCAAGGCTGAGAGAATGCCTGCTCCGCCAGCCCGGTTTCCTTCCCCATGCCTGCTTCTGCCCTGCTTTCCCGTCTGGCCGCCCGTATCGGCCTGCTGACGAGCGCCCTGGCGCTGCTGAGCGCCTGCGCCAGCAATCCTGTGGATCCGGACGCGCCGGGCATCATCACCACCAATACCGTCTGGTATTGGCTGGGGAGCGCCACCCTGGCCAACTCCGTGACGATTGCCGATCCCAGTCTCTACTCCCTCGAACTGACGGGCAGCCGCGTCCTGATGAGAACGGAGGCCCAGATCCGTGCCGACTGCAACCGCGGCACCGGCAAATCCGACACCAGCCACGAGGGCCGTATCTGGATCGAGAAGATCGCACTCAGCCGCGCCATGTGCCCACCCGGCTCACAGGACGCGCGTTACCTCAACGATCTGGAGTTGCTGGCTCAGGCCGAAGTCCGTGGACCGGTGATGCGTGTCGAGCAAACACAGATCGGCAATGTCAGTTACTTTTCGCGCGACCCGAAAACCCGCATGGCGGTGTACCGCTGCGCCGGTACGGCTGACCTTCCGGTCGCGTTGATCAACGGCGACACGCTGCGCCTGTGGTCCGCGGAAGGCTTCGAAATACTGACGCGCAGTCCCGCCGCCTCGGGTGAGCTTTTCGTCAATGGCGGCACGGCGTTCCACAGCAAGGGGCGCGACGCCTTCGTGGAGCGCAACGGCGTCAAGGTCTTCAGCGATTGCCGGCAGGTTGGCGATCCGCGCTGAGGCAGCTTCGTCGACCGCAGCTCAGCGCAGGAACAGCAGCGCGGCCAGCACGAGGTTGAGCAACAGGGACAACGCGGCCAGCAGCTTCAGCCCGAACTGCGGGTCGCGTTCCATCAGCGGACGCTTGCGCGGCACCTGCAGCGGCCGATGGGCGCCGTGTTCCAGCGCCAGCAGGAATTCCTCCGCCGTCTCGAACCGCCGCGCCGTATCGCGCGCGCAGGCCTTCAGCAGCACCGACTCCAGCCACTCCGGCAGATCCGGCCGGTAACGCGTGGGGGGCACCGGGTCGCCGAAGCGCGGACGCTGGAAGGGCTCCACCTCGCCATAGGGGTATTTGCGCGTGGCCAGCTCATATAGCGTCACACCCACCGCATAGAGGTCGCTGGCCTCGTTGCACTTGCCGCCGTTGAACAGCTCCGGCGCCATGTAGCTCGGCGTCCCCGGATTGTTGATCTCGTTGAATTGCTCGTCGGCACCGGAGTCCGACGCCGCGACGCCGAGATCGAGGATGCGCAGGCGCCCGTCGGCACCCAGGTGGATGTTGTCGGGCTTGATGTCGCGGTGGACGATGGACAGGCGATGCAGCGCCGCCAGCCCTTTGAGCAGTCGCGCACCGAGATCCCCGATCTCCGCCACCGAGAAGCGATGGCCGCGTGCCAGCCGCGCTTTCAGCGTCTCGCCCTCGTGCCAGCTCATCAGGTAGTACAGGTGCGCGCGCTGCGGCCAGGTGATGACCTGCGGAAATGCGGCATCGACGACCCGTCGCGTCAGCCACTCCTCGTGCGCCAGCGCCGCGATGTCCTGCGCATCCGCCTCGGGCCTCAGGGTCTTCATGACATGCAACGCGCCATCCGCCGCGCGCACCCGGTAGAGCATCGTCACCCGCGACTCGTGCAGGCTGTCCACCACCGTCAGGCCGTCCATCTCCTGCCCTGGTTTCAGCAACGGCGGCAGCGGCAACTCGCTCACACGGGCCAGCGCGTCACGCAGGGAGTCCTTCGGCAGTTGCGCCACGCGCAGCACCAGCGCGCTGCTGTTGTCCTGGCTGCCGGAGGCCACCGCGGTGTCGGCCAGTGCGAAGGCAGCCTCCTGCGCGTCGGTGAAACGCTCGACGATAGCCTGGATGCGCGCATCGCGCAGTGTCGCCCACACGCCGTCGGTGAGCAGGATGAAGGCGTCACCTTCCACCAGCTCGCCTTCCATGAAGTCGATGCTCAGCCGCGCATCCAGCCCCACCGCGCGCGACAGCACGGTGTCGAGTTCCGGGTGTTCCCACACGTGGTCCTGCGACAGGCGCTTGAGCTGGCCATCGCGCAACAGATACAAGCGGGAGTCGCCGACGTGGGCGGCGTACCAGCGACGGCCGCGCAGCACCAATGCGGTCAGCGTGGTGGCCATACCGGCGGCCTGCTGCCGCTTCTGCGATTGCGAGAACAGCCAGCGGTTGGCCGCGCCGATCACCTTGTCAAGCGCCTGCGGCACGGCCCAGGTGTCGGGCGTGGCGTAGTAGTCGGACAGCAGGCTGCGCACGGTGAACTCGGCGGCTTCGCGGCCATCGGCATGCCCGCCGACACCGTCGGCCACCACCGCCAGCAGGCCCTTGTTGTCGAGCTCCGCACCTTCCGGCGTGACGGCACCCAGGAAGTCCTCGTTGCGCGCGCGCGGTCCCGTCAGCGAGGCATGGCCGAAGTGGGCGATCAGGGCGTTGGTCATGGTGGCGGGCATTTCGGTGGCAGGCATTTCATGTGAAAAGGCCCTGCTTCGCAAGAAGCAGGGCCATCAGGCGGATGGAAAAACCGGTCAGATCTTGGCGGCGGTGAGGTGCGCGGCACCCCAGGTGGTGCGCCAGCGCGTCTTCACGCCGGTAAGGCCGATCAGGGCCAGCACGGCGAGCGCCGCGAAGATCAGGAAGCCGGTCTGGTAGCTGCCGGTCACCTGCTTGGAGTAACCCAGGCTGGAGGCCAGGTAGAAACCGCCGATGCCGCCGGCCATGCCGACCAGGCCGGTCATCACGCCGATCTCCTTGCGGAAGCGTTGCGGCACCAGCTGGAACACTGCGCCATTGCCCATGCCGAGTGCCAGCATTGCGCACACGAACACACCCGCTGCCGCCCATACCGTCGGCATACCGAAGCTGACGATGACCAGGAAGGTGGCAGCCAGCGCGTACATCAGCGACAGGCTCTTGATGCCACCTACGCGGTCGGCCAGGTTGCCGCCGATCGGACGAACCATGCTGCCGGCGAACACGCAGGCGGCGGTGAAGAAGCCGGCGGTCTTGGCGTCCAGCCCGTACTGCGCGTTGAAGTAGATGGTCAGCGACGAGGCCAGGCCGGAGAAGCCGCCGAAGGTCACCGAGTAGAAGAACATGAACCACCAGGCGTCACGATCCTTGAGGATCTTGAAGTAGTCCGACATCGGCTTCGGCGGCGGGCAGTCGGGCGCATCCTTGGCGACGATGAGGTAGAACACGAAGACGATGCCCAGCGGAATCAGCGCGAGGCCGAACACATTGCCCCAGCCGAAGGCCATGGCGAGGCTGGGTGCGAACAGCGCGGCCAGCACGGTGCCTGAGTTGCCGGCCCCGGCGATGCCCAGCGCGGTGCCCTGGTGCTCCGGCGGATACCAGCGCGAGGCCAGCGGCAGCGCGACGGCGAAGGACGAACCGGCCACGCCGAGGAAGGCTGCCAGCACCAGCACTTCGTTGAAGCTGTGGATGCCGAAGTGCCAGGCGAAGAACAGTGCGGCCATCACGATCACCTGGCCGATGGCACCGGCGAGCTTCGGCTTCAACTGATCGACCAGCACGCCCATGACGATGCGCAGCAGCGCGCCGGTGAGCAGCGGCGTCGCGACCATCAGGCCCTTCTGCGCGGGCGTGAGGCCGAGGTCGGCGGCGATCTGCACGCCCAGCGGGCCGAGCAGCACCCACACCATGAAGGCCAGGTCGAAGTAGAGGAATGCGGCCAGCAGCGTGGGAGTGTGGCCAGCCTGCAGGAAGGACTTTCTGTCCATGAAACGCTCCATCGTTGGAGATTGCGCGTCGGTTCGACGCTGATCGGCAACCCCGGCTTCATCGCCGGCGCGCCATCGGAATCCGCAGGGCCCTGGCATGCGCGACCTGGCCCCTTGGCCCTCCTCCGACAAGGCGGAGGAGAGAGAAACTGAACGGCTAGACGGACAGGAACACCGTGCCCTCCTCCACCTTCACGGCGAAGGGTTTCGTGCAGCCGACGTCGGGCGCCACCGCCTCACCAGACTCGAACTGGATCTTCCAGCTGTGCAGCGGGCAGGTCACCTGCCTGCCATGCACGATGCCCTGCGACAGCGGGCCACCCTTGTGCGGGCACTTGTCGTGCAGCGCGAACACTTCGTCGTCGGAGGTGCGGAAGACGGCGATGTCGCCATGCTGCTCGCTCTTCACGACGCGCGATCCCAGTGAAGGAATGTCGGTCAGCGCACAGATCTTTTTCCAGTCGGCCATGGTTGCAACCCTGATTCGCGAAGCGTGTTGTACGGCTTGTTAGAGCTTGTTGTTCTGGAGCCAAAGACACAAAGAGCGCGGGGCTGCAGGCAGAGGCCAGGTTTCTCCACCTGCCTCCCCACGTCTTTGTGTCCGGTCGTTTTCTATTGGATGGTGATGTCCTCGAAGGCCTGCCGCAGACCGGCCTCACCGCCGCGTGACGCACGCTCCAGCCACGGGTCCTTGTAGTCCTGCAGGGCGTAGAGCAGGCGCTCGTAGAGGGCCTTGCGGTTGTCCGCGTCGTCGACGACCTTGCTCTTCACGTACTCCAGCCCGACGCGCTGCACCCAGTGCACCGTGCGCTCCAGGTAGAAGGCCTCTTCGCGGTACAACTGCAGGAAGGCACCGGAGTACTCCATCACTTCGTCGTCGTCCTTCGCCTTGCAGAAGAACTCCGCGACTTCGGTCTTGATGCCGCCGTTGCCCGCGACATACAGCTCGTAGCCGGAATCCACGCCGATGACACCGACGTCCTTGATGCCGGCCTCGGCGCAGTTGCGCGGACAGCCAGAAACGGCCAGCTTCACCTTGTGCGGGCTCCACATGCCGAACAGCATCTTCTCCAGCTTCACGCCGAGGTCCATGGAGCGCTGCGTGCCGAAGCGGCAATGCTCGGCACCGACGCAGGTCTTCACGGTGCGGATGCTCTTGCCATACGCGTGGCCGGACACCATGCCGGCGTCCGCGAAGTCCGCCCACATCTTCGGCAGGTCTTCCTTCTTCACGCCCAGCAGGTCGATGCGCTGGCCGCCGGTCACCTTCACGGTGGGCACCTTGTACTTCTCGGCAGCGTCGGCAATGGCACGCAGTTCGTTCGGCGTGGTGAGGCCACCCCACATGCGCGGCACCACCGAGTAGGTACCGTCCTTCTGGATGTTGGCGTGGGCGCGCTCGTTGATGAAGCGCGATTGCGGATCGTCCTGGGCCTCGTGCGGCCAGGAGGAGATGAGGTAGTAGTTCAGCGCCGGGCGGCAGCTCGCGCAGCCGTTGGGCGTCTTCCACTCCATGGCGTGCATCACTTCCGGAATCGACTTCAGCTTGAGGTCGACGATGGCCTTGCGCACTTCGCCATGCGAGTGGTCGGTACAGGCGCACACCGGCTTGTTGTTGGAGTCCGCCGGCGTGTAGGCGCCACCGATGGTGGAAGCCAGGATCTGCTCGACCAAGCCGGTGCAGGAACCGCAGGAGCTGGACGCCTTGGTGTGCTTGCGCACGTCATCCAGCGTGAAGAGGCCGTTCTCCTTGATGCTCTTGACGATGGTGCCCTTACACACGCCGTTGCAGCCGCAGACCTCGGCGCTGTCCGGCATGCTGGCCGCGATGTTCTGGCCCTTGTGGCCGGCATCGCCGAGGTGGCTCTTGCCGAACAGCAGGTGGTCGCGGATGTCGGCGACGTTCTGGCCGTCGCGCAGCATCTGGAAGTACCAGGAGCCGTCCGCCGTGTCGCCGTACATCACGGCGCCGACGATCTTGTCGTCGCGGATCACCACGCGCTTGTATACGCCGATGCCGGGGTCGGAGAACACGATGTCCTCGGTGCCCTCGCCGCCGCTGAAATCGCCGGCCGAGAACACGTCGATGCCGGTGACCTTCAGCTTGGTGGACGTCACCGAACCCTGATAGCGGCCGATGCCGTACATCGCCAGGTGGTTGGCGCAGACCTTGGCCTGCTCGAACAGCGGCGCCACCAGGCCGTAGGCGATGCCGCGGTGGTTCGCACACTCACCCACGGCGTAGATGCGCGGGTCGTAGGTCTGCAAGGTGTCGTTCACCACGATGCCGCGGTTGCAGTGCAGGCCGGCCTTCTCGGCCAGCTCCGTGTTGGGGCGGATGCCGGCGGCCATCACCACCAGGTCGGCCGGCACGATGTCGCCATCCTTGAACTTCACGTGGGTGACGCGACCGCCCTCGTCCCCCATCAGCTCTGCCGTCTGCTTGGGCAGCAGGAACTTCATGCCCTTGGCTTCCAGCGCCTTCTGCAGCATGGTGCCGGCGGTCTTGTCGAGCTGGCGCTCCATGATCCAGTTGCCGATGTGCACCACCGTCACGTCCATGCCACGCAGGGCCAGGCCGTTGGCGGCCTCCAGGCCCAGAAGGCCGGCACCGATGACCACTGCGTGCTTGTACTTGGCAGCGGCGTCGATCATCGCGTCCGTGTCGGCGATGTCGCGATAGGAAATGACGCCCTTCAGCTCCTTGCCGGGCACCGGCAGGATGAAGGGGTTGGAGCCGGTCGACAGCAGCAGGCGGTCGTACTCGGCTTCCGTGCCGTCTTCCGCGATGACCTTGCGGGCCTTGCGATCGATGGTGACGATCTTCTTGCCGGTGTGCAGGTTGATGCCGTTGTCGCTGTACCAGGCCAGGTCATTCAGGATGATGTCCTGGATGGTCATCTCGCCGGCCAGCACCGGCGACAGCAGGATGCGGTTGTAATTCGGGTGCGGCTCGGCGCCGAACACGGTGATGTCGTACATGTCCGGCGCGATCTTGCGCAACTCTTCGAGCGTGCGGACGCCGGCCATCCCGTTGCCGACCATCACGAGTTTCAGTTTCTTCATTTCCGGGCACCCTGGCGAAGTACGCTCATGGGCCAGTCAAAAGCAGCGTCCGTGCCATTAGACGCAAATCATTGAAAGACATTGATTTACGCCGGGAAAGGCATTGCGTAGCGTGACGGGCACCCGCTCCGGATACGGGGCAACCCCTATGCAGAACAAACACTTAGGCCAGAACGCGACAAAGCGTCGGCGCGGTGCATTGCGCACCATAAGAAAGCACGTATGAACTTTATTGGCGCAAACGCATAAGGCCCGCGGTCAGGGGCCGGTAGCGGCCTCCGCTGGGCTTTCGACAACTTGCAGGAAGTCCTCGATGCGGTCGGAAAGCAGTAGTGGCAGATGCGCGCGCAGGCGCGCCTCGTCCCAATGCCACCACTGCACTGCGAGCAGTCGCGCGATGGTGGCCTCGTCGAAGCGATGCCGCACTACGCGCGCCGGGTTGCCCACCACTACAGCATAGGCCGGAACATCACGACTGACCACCGCACGCGCGCCGATCACCGCGCCATCACCCACCGTGACGCCGGACAGGATCAGCGCATCGGCGCCGATCCATACATCGTGGCCGATCAGCACATCGCCCCGCGTCGCCGGGTAGCCCACCGGCCGCGGCACGCCCGCCCACTTTTCCGCGAAGGGAAACGTACTCACCCAGTCCGTGCGGTGGTTGCCCCCGAGCAGGATGCGCACCCCGGCGGCGATCGAGCAGTAGTTGCCCACCACCAGCCGTGCACCTTCGCCCCAGGCACGCACCTCGAAGTCATCGTCGGCGTAGCTGCCGGTGCCGAAGCAGTGCTGCGGGTAGCGCTGCGCCAGCGTCTTGCGACGGGCGATCAGCCAACGGTCGTAGTGAGTCTTGATGAACCGGCGCAGCATCTCTCTCAAACCTCACCGCGCCAACGCGCCAACGCTCATTTCTTCGCGGCGCCTGAGTAGATCACATATCCAAGCACAAGCTTGTCGGCATGCATAGCCGTAAAGCACCAGACCTTGTGCGTGGTCTCCACTTCGGTGAGTCCAGTGTTTGCCACGCCCAGTGCAACGGCCTTCGCCATCCCCTTGCTTCCACGTTCATACACGCGCAACCGCTTCACGGACAAACACCACTCCGCGATGGCCTGATCCTCATCTTCTGCAGTGACCTGGCTGATGTACGAGCCGCCATCGTGCTCTACGTGGATGGTGTATCGCCGCAGACGAGCCATACCTATTCCCCGAACACCAGCTTCCACAGCCGGATCACCACCTCGCGCGCCTCCTGCAGGGCGCTTTCGTCCACCACGTTCTTCTGCTCGTTGAGGCGCTGCAGGTGCTGGGCACGACGCAGGGCCCGGTAGGCGTCCGCCGCTTCGTGCGCGGTGTCGGCGGGAATCAGGCCGATGTTGCCGGCAAGGCGCAGCAGCGCGATGTTGCCGATGTTGCCGGTCAGCTCCGGCCAGGTCGGCGCGTGCGCCAGCACCAGGTACTGCACGATGAACTCCACGTCCACCAGGCCGCCGGCGTCGTGCTTCACGTGGAAGCCTTCGTTCTTGTTGGCGAAGGCCTCGCGCATCTTGACGCGCATCGCCAGCACCTCCGCGCGCAGCTTCGCCACGTCGCGCGGCTCGGTCAGCAATTCGTGGCGGATGCCTTCGAAGGCGCTGCCCACCTTCGCGTCGCCCGCGCAGAACCGCGCCCGGGTCAGCGCCTGGTGCTCCCACACCCACGCAGACTCGCGCTGGTACTGCTGGAAGGCTTCCAGCGAGGACACCAACAAACCGGAGTCGCCGTTCGGCCGCAGGCGCAGGTCGGTCTCGAAGAGGATGCCGGACGGCGTCTGGCTGGACAGCCAGGTGCTGATGCGTTGCGCCAGCCGTGCGTAGTTGGGCTGCGCGTCCTCGTGGTCGTCGTCGTAAATGAACACCAGGTCGAGGTCCGAGGCGTAGCCCAGCTCCTTGCCGCCCAGCTTGCCGTAGCCGATGACCGCGAAACGCGGCACCTCGACATGACGTTTGGGCAGACGCCGCCAGCACTGGCGCAAGGTTTCGGCCAGCATGATGTCGGCCAGGTCGGACAGGTGATCCGACACGCGCTCCAGGGTCAGTACGCCGGCGAGGTCCTGGTTGAGCAGACGGAACACCTGGGCGTGGTGCATCTCGCGCATCACGTCCATCTGCCGCTCGGTGTCGTCACCCAGCGCATCCATGCGCGCGGCCAGTTCGGCGGCGAAGACGTTGCGGTCCTGCATCTGCTCCAGCAGGCGCGCGTCCAGCAGCTCGTCGAGCAACAAGGGATGGCGGGTCAGGTACTTCGACGCCCAGCTCGATGCGGACATCAGCGCCACCACGCGCCCCAGCGCCGCCGGGTACTGTTGCAGCAGGGCCAGATAGGCCGCGCGGCGGCAGATGGCCTCGATTAGGTCGAGCACGCGCTGCAGGGTCTCGTCCGGGTTCGGGCAGGCCGCGCAGAGCTCCAGCGCGCGCGGCATCAGCGCGCGCAAGCGGCTGCGCGCGTCGTCACCCAGGCTGCGGTAACGGCTACCCTGGCGGAAGGCGTTCAGGCGCTCGGTGCAGGCTTCCGGCTGTGCGAAACCCAGCGCCTCCAGGCGGTCGCGCAGTTGCTCCGCATCCGGCGGGCCTTGCCACACGGCGTCCAGTTCGTGTTCGTCCGCGTTCGGGTCGGAGAACACGTCGTCGAAATGGCGGCCGACCTGCGCACGGTGACGGTCCAGCACCACCATCATCGATTCGAAGGTATCGAAGCCCATGCCGGCGGCCAGCATCGAGCGGTCGGAGGCATCGGACGGAATGTTGTGGGTCTGCGCGTCCTCGAAGTACTGGATGCGGTGCTCCAGCCGGCGCAGGAAATCGTAGGCGGCGCACAGCTCGTCCACCGTCGCGCTCGGCAACAGGCCGCGCGCCTCCAGCGCGTTCAGCACCTGCACGGTCGGGCGGATCTGCAGGCCGGGGTCGCGCCCGCCACGGATCAGCTGGAACACCTGGGCGATGAACTCGATCTCGCGGATGCCACCCGGCCCCAGCTTGATGTTCTCCGCCATCTCGCGGCGCGCCACCTCCTGGCGGATCTGCGCATGCAGTCCGCGCATCGCGTTGATGGCACCGAAGTCCAGGTACTTGCGGAACACGAAGGGCCGCGCGATCTGCGCCAGCTCGTCGTGGCGTACGCCTGTCAGCGCACGCGCCTTGATCCAGGCGTAGCGCTCCCACTCCCGACCCTGGGCGATGAAGTACTGCTCCAGCATGTCGTAGCTGGCCACCAGCGGGCCGGAGTCGCCATTCGGGCGCAAGCGCATGTCCACGCGGAACACGAAGCCCTCCGCCGTCAGCTCGGACAGCGCCGCGATCATCGCGCGCCCCAGCCGCGTGAAGAACTCGAAGGCGCCGACCGGCCGCGCACCATCGGTCTCGCCGTCCTCCGGATACAGGAAGATCAGGTCGATGTCGGAGGACACGTTCAGCTCCCCGCCGCCGAGCTTGCCCATGCCCACCACCACCATCTCGATGACCTCGCCCGCCGCATTGCGCGGCAGGCCGTGGCGGGTCGCGAGCTGGGCGGTCAGCACGCGCTGCGCCGTCTCCACCGCCACCTCGGCCAGCAGGGTCATCGCCCCGGTGACTTCCGGCAAGGGCGCCAGCCCGGCCAGGTCGCGCACCATCGCATGCGCATACACCCAGGCCCGCAAACCACGCAGGCGCGGCCCCAGGGTGTTGTCATCCAGCGGCGAAACGGACAGGAAGGTTTCCAGATCCTGGCGCGTCAGCGCACGGTCGATGGACGCCGCCAGCATCGGCACGAGCTCCGGCCGCGCGGAAAACTGGCGGCTCAGGTAACGGCTGTGCGCGGCGGCGAGGGAAAGGTGGCGGTCGATGTCAAGCATGGCGGCAGGATACCAGTGGGCATGCGCCAACCGCGTTGCCAACGTCGACAACCACTAAGGCCTCCCAAAGCCACTTGTCAAACCTCCTGCCTTTCTGGAAACGTCCTGCCGGAGTCGTGCCATGCATTGCACGGCGCCAAGCCCGTCACAATGGGCAATTATTGCCTTCTAGCAACCACCAGAAGAGGAACAGGGACAGGAATGGAACTCGGCCACTTGAAGATACCGAAGCCCGCACTTGAGCAGTTCTCTTACATCCCCGACATCGAGACGCGACTCTTCGTGCAGTACCACGAAATCATTAGCTCAACGGCACAGGGCAAGGCAATCCTGTCGGCCCTAGAGGCCGACCCTCGGGTTGCCGATCTTGAGGGTCAAATGATTCTCAAGGGATCGTCCGCAAGACGCTTCGATCCAACCACACTAGCCATGTGGTTCCTATGGGCAGCCAACGAGATTGGGCAAGATGCGGCAGAGAGAGGATTGGAGGCATTTCTCAATACCGAAGAGATAACGATCATCAACACATTGTGGGTATTGGGCCTAGAACCTAAAAACCCGATCAAGCTGACTCATGGATTGCGCATAACGCCAGTGGAAGACATGCCGGACTCCCGCGAGAAGGAGCAGTACTTGATGCATCCGATGAACTTCAGCCTGCATCAGTCCCCAAGACCCAAAGCTGCAATCACTCATTTGGCGACGATTAGCCGGTCTCGTAGCGATTGGAATGTGGTGTGGGACGACGAATTGGTTGCTTCATCCAAGCTCATCAATGACCTTGCACTGGTGCTGAACGCGGTGGAAGACATCTCATGCACTCCACATTTCCACACCTCGTACAACCTGCCAGGCACTCCTTTGGGTCCGTTCGGAGCATCAGGTGGCGGGGTCCCGATCTATGACGTAGCGGGCCACGCGACATCAGCCCTAACGGAAAGCAGCGTTGATGAAATAAATACACTGCTGTGCGCATTCCTAACGCTCCAAGAAACAGAAAAGTCTAGGCTTGGCCGAGCCCTTTCGCGCCTATGTCAATCAAAAAGACGTCATCAGATTGAAGACAAAATTCTGGATCTCGGCATTGCGCTAGAAATGGCGCTGCTCGACGACAACAAGAGTAGCCAACAGCTCGCGCAAAGTCTTCGTCTGCGTGGGAGTTGGCTCATTGCGGAGACGCCGGACGAGCGGGTTTCCATTCATGACGACGTCAATCTCATGTACAGCTATAGAAGCCAGGTCGCGCACAGCGGAATTCTCTGCGGCGGGAGGCGCGACAAGATTCAAGCAGTTCAGCAGTCCTTCCCAAAGTACTGTCGGATCGCGGAAAGAGCTCTGAAGAAGTTGATCTGCAACGGCAGACCGGATTGGACCAGGCTTTTACTAGGGGCGATTTAGAGCTCGTTTTGTGCGCGACACCTACACCGGCCCCGACCGTAGCGGCGTAACGCTATTCCCACGGAACAGGTATTCCGCCCGCAGGATCGCCTCGCCCTGCTCATCCTTGAAGGTGTAGCCCACCAGCGCGATCTGCTCTCCGGCCTTGATCTCGGGGACCTTCCACTGGTTCATGCGGGTCAGCGGGGCGAGCTCGATTTCCCAGGTGCGGTCCTTGCGACGCGGCACGGTGGTCTTGCCGAGGATGCCGGCGGCATCGAGGCTGGTGCTCTGGGCGGGGACGCTGCGTTTGGCGAGGTCGGCGGGGAGCTTCAGGTCGGCGGGGGTTTCCAGGATCAGTTCGACGTGCGGGTTCTGCCAGCTGGCTTTCTTCACCGTGCCTTCCAGGTAGATCGGCCGGTTGTCATCGAAGCTGCTCCAGCCGTGGTGGGCGAAGGCGCGTGGCAGGGTGAGTACTGCACAGGTGGCCGGCAGGGCCAGGACGAAGCTGCGTCGGTTCATGGCAATCCCCTTCGAGTCGTTTGCGGTGAGCGCCCGCGCGTGGCCGGGCGGTGGTGAGACAGCGTGAAGCGGTAGCGGGTTCGGGCGTCGGTGCGTCGGCGAACGTAAAGATGAACGACGCTGGGCTCCTGCCTGCGAAGGAGCGACGGGGCTCTGGGATCGACTCCGCCGGAACGACGGTACGGCAAGAGCGCGGCGCTACGCTTGCCGCGCTTTACACGTAGGCGATCCAGCGACCACATGCAATGACCGCTAGCCAGATCAGAAGCGAGGCGATTGCCTGCACATGCGTCAGCCGGTCGCCATCATCCAGCGGTCCACGGCTGTGCAGCAGCGCCGCGTTGGTGCCGGCGGCGAAGAGCAGGCACATCTTGATGACGAAGGCGCGGTTGCCGACGAGATCGCCTGCTTGCGTGATGAACATCAGCAGGCCGCTGCACACGGCCAGCGCGAAACCGGCCAGGGTCCACGGAATGACGTGGCGGGCGAGCAGTTGCAGGTCGATGCGGCGCATGGCGCCGAGCAGGCGCAGGTCGACGATCCACAGTGTGCCGAACACCAGGGCGATGGCGACGATGTGCACCGCCTCCAGCGCGGGATAGACCCAGCCCGAGGTGCGCAGCCAGACAGCCAGGGGCATCTGGTGCAGGGCGTCGAGGATGGGTATGGGGGTGGTCATGCGCTGCGGAATCTGGGCGCTAGCGAGGGGTTGGCTTCGACGGGCTCAGCCAACGAGCCTTGCGACCACCGCGACCGCTGGCTGAGCCCGTCGAAGCCAGCACGCCGGAGGCTCGAAAACAACCTCACACGTGCTCCAGCTTGGCCATCGACAGCATCAGCCACTTCATGCCGCCACCGGAGCCGAAGTTGATCTGCACCTTGGCGTCCGCGCCGCTGCCTTCGGCGGACACGATGATGCCCTCGCCGAAGCGCGCGTGGCGTACGCTCTGGCCGATGCGGAAGCCGCCCAGGTCGCGGCCGTTGAGGCGTGGCGACACGGCGCGGGATTCTTCCGGCAAGGCCTGCGGGCGCGCATGGCTGGGCGTCCAGTGGCCACCGAAGCCACCGTAGCCGCCCTGCGTGCGCGGCGGCGTCAGCCACTTCAGCAGCGCCTCCGGCACCTCGTCGAGGAAGCGGCTCTTCAGCGCGTAACGCGTCTGGCCGTGCAGCATGCGGCTTTGCGCCAGCGTGAAGTTGAGGCGCTTGCGGGCACGGGTGATGGCCACGTACATCAGGCGTCGTTCTTCTTCCAGGCCGTCCTCGGCGGTGATGCTGTTCTCGTGCGGGAACAGCCCCTCCTCCAGCCCGGTGACGAACACCACGTCGAACTCCAGGCCCTTGGCGGCGTGCACCGTCATCAGCTGGATGGCCTCCTGGCCGGCGTCGGCCTGGTGCTCGCCCGCCTCCAGCGAGGCATGCGCCAGGAAGTCGGCCAGCACGTTCTCGCTGACGCTCACTTCGCCGGTGTCGGCATCAAGCGTCGGGCCCTCGCCGTTCTCGGCCTGGAAGTTCATGCCGGCGTTGATCAGCTCGTCCAGGTTGGCGAGGCGTTCCTCGCCTTCCTTCTCGTTCTTGTAGTGGGTGCGCAGGCCGGACTTGTCGAGCACATGCTCGATGATCTCCGGCAGCGGCAGGCCGCGGGTGTCGCGGCGCATCTCTTCGACCAGCCGCACGAAGCCACCGATGCTGGCCGCCGGCTTGCCCGACAGGTGCGGCACGGTGGCATAGAGGCTGGTGTTGAACATCCGCGCGGTGTCCTGCAGCGTCTCCACCGAACGTGCGCCGATGCCGCGGGTGGGAAAGTTCACCACGCGGGCGAAGGCCGTGTCGTCGTCGGCATTCGCCAGCAGGCGGAGGTAAGCCAGCGCGTGCTTGATTTCCTGCCGTTCGAAGAAGCGCAGGCCGCCATACACGCGGTACGGAATGCCGGCGGCGAACAGCTGGTGCTCCAGCAGGCGCGACTGCGCGTTGCTGCGGTAGAGCAGCGCGATGTCGCTGCGCGATGACCCATCGCGCACCAGGGACTGGATTTCCTCCACCACCCAGCGCGCCTCGTCCATGTCGGTGCCGGCCTCGTAGATGCGGATCGGCTCGCCGTGGCCGGCGTCGGTCCACAGGTTCTTGCCGAGGCGGCGCGTGTTGTTGGCGATCAGCGCGTTGGCGGCATCGAGGATGTTGCCCTGCGAGCGGTAGTTCTGCTCCAGGCGGATCACGTTCTTCACGCTGAACTCGCGCTCGAAGTCGCGCATGTTGCCGACCTCCGCGCCACGGAAGGCGTAGATGCTCTGGTCGTCGTCGCCCACCGCGAACACCGCCGCCTGTTCCGCCGTGCCGTGGCCGGCCAGCAGCTTCAGCCACAGGTACTGCAGGCGATTGGTGTCCTGGAATTCGTCCACCAGCACGTGGCGGAAGCGCGACTGGTAGTGGCGACGGATCGGCTCGTTGCGCGCCAGCAGTTCATGGCTGCGCAACAGCAGCTCGGCAAAGTCCACCACGCCCTCGCGCTGGCATTGCGCGTCGTACTCGGCGTACAGCTCCACCTTGCGACGGGTGAACTCATCCCAGGCCTCCACCTGCGGTGCGCGCAGGCCGGCGTCCTTGTTACCGTTGATGAAGTGCTGCAGCTCGCGTGGCGGGAATTTCTCGTCGTCGACGTTCAGCGCCTTCAGCAGCCGCTTTATGGCCGCCAGCTGGTCGCCGCTGTCGAGGATCTGGAAGGTCTGCGGCAGGCCGGCCTCGCGGTAATGCGCGCGCAGCATGCGGTTGCACAGGCCGTGGAAGGTGCCGATCCACATGCCGCGGGTATTTATTGGCAGCATGGCTGACAGGCGCGTCAGCATTTCTTTTGCTGCTTTGTTGGTAAAGGTCACGCCAAGGATGCCGCTCTGCCCTACTACGCCGTTCTGCAGCAGCCAGGCGATGCGGGTGGTGAGCACCCGTGTCTTGCCCGAGCCGGCACCGGCAAGGATCAACGCGGACTGCGCCGGCAGCGTCACGGCGGCGAGTTGTTCGGGGTTCAGCGAGTCGAGCAAGGCAGGCATGTAGGAAAAAGCGGAAGCCGCAGGTAGGCAATTGTGGAGAGGCACGGCATGTGTGCGGCGCAACAACGCTCATCCTGCACGGATGGCGTAAAGACGCCCATTTTACGCCGGCCCTGAAACGCGTAGGCTTGCCTGACGGAGGAGGCACCGGCCGCCAGGCCTGCCACACGACACAAGACCGGAAAAGGCAGTTCCAAATGTCCCGTTACACGCTTCGCATGCTCATCCTGTGGCCGCTCGTTTCCGGCCTGGCCGTGGCATTGGCCGAGATGCTGAGCTTCCCGACCCTGGCCGAGGCCCTGTTCGTGGCCGCCGCCAGCCTGGTGCTGCCGCTGCTGCACCTGCTGCGCCCCGGCCGGCCGATGCCGCTGGCGGACCAGCTGGACTTCCTGCGCTCGCTGATCGACGTCATTCCCCACCCGGTGTACCTGAAGGATCGCCAGGGGCGCTACCTGCTGGCCAACAATGCCTTCGCGCAGGAACGCAAGATGACCGTCGAGAGCATGCTGGGCCAGACCACGCATGAACTCTTCCCGGCGCAGGAACACGTCGACCGCGTGCTGGACGAGGACCTGCACGTGCTGGCCGGCACGCCGGTGATGAAGGAGGAGGAAGCGTTCGACCCGCTGTCGGGCCGCCCCTGCTGGCGCATCGTGTCCAAGCGCCGCTGCCTGACACCCGACGGCAGCGCCATCGTGGTGGGCACGCACTTCGACGTCACCCGCTGGCACCTGGCGGAGCGCGAGCTGCACGCGGCGCTGGCCCACCAGACGGCGCTACGCCAGCGCACCCAGGTGTTCGTGCAGCGCCTCATCGACGTGATTCCCGACCCGGTGTACGTGAAGGACGCCAACAGCCGCTTTCTGCTGGTGAACGAGGCGTTCGCCCGCGAACGCGGCATGCAGGCCAGCCAGATGGTGGGCATGACCTCCTTCGACATCACCGCCGACGAGGCCGCCAAGGAGCTTGTCGCCACCGAGGACCGCCACGTGCTGTCCGGCGGCGAAGTGCTGAAGGAACAGCACACCCGCCACCCGATCAGCGGGCACGAGGTGTTCCGCATCGTCTCCAAGCGCCTGTGCCACGACGCCGACGACCGCCCGGTCATCGTCGGCGCGCACTTCGACCTCACCAAGTGGAAGATCGCCGAGCGCGAGCTGCAGGTCACGCTGGAGCGCGAGACCGCCATGCGCCTGCGCGTGCAGGCCTACATGCAGCGCCTCATCGACGTGATGCCCAACCCGGTGTACGTGAAGGACGCGCACAGCCGCTACCTGATGATCAACAAGGCGCTGGAGCGCGAGCGCAACGTCACCGCCGCCGACCTGCTGGGCAAGGGGCCGCACGAGATCATCGACGACCCGGTGGAGCTGAAGCAGGTGCTGGACGAGGACGCCGCCACCCTGGCCGGCAAGTACGTCTTCAAGGAGGAGTACAAGCCGCACAAGCTGACCGGCAAGGATCGCTACCGCATCGTCTCCAAGGGCCGCTGCCTGGATGCCGAAGGGCGCCCGGTCATCGTGGTGGCCAACGTGGACGTCACCAGCCTGCGCCTGGCCGAGCGCGAGCTGCAGACCATGCTGGCCAGCCAGTCGCGCCTGCGCGAGTTCCTGCAGTCGCTGTTCGACATGCTGCCCACGCCGCTCTTCGTGCAGGACAGCAACCACCAGTTGCTGATGGCCAACCGCGCCTTCGCCGCGCTGTGCGGCCGGCGCATCGACGCCATCCTCGGCCACAGCCCGCGCGACCTGCGCATCGCCGGCCTGTCCGACGTGCTGGACGCGCAGCAGCACGCCATGACCCTGCTGCGCGAGGGCGAACCGTACGAGAGCGAGATCACCATTGCGCCGCCCCCCGGCTCGTCGGCGCCCAGCCGCTACTTCGTGCTGCGTGCCGCTGCCGGCCGTGGCATGGAAGGCCAGCCGGTGCGCGTGGCGGTGCTGACCGACATCACCTCGCTGCGCGAGACCGAGGCCCACCTCGCCCAGGCCAAGAAGACGGCGGAGGATGCCAGCGTCGCCAAGTCGGAATTCCTGGCCAGCATGAGCCACGAGATCCGCACGCCGCTGTCCGGCGTCATCGGCACCCTGCGCATCGCCCTGCGCGAACGCAGCCTGCAGGGCGCGCCGCGCGAGCAGGCCGCCACCGCGTTGTCCAACGCCGAGTCGCTGCTCACCATCATCAACGACATCCTGGACTTCTCGAAGATCGAGGCCGGCCAGATGACGCTGGAGCACATCGACTTCGACCTGCCGGCGCTGGTGCGCAACGCCCTGCGCGGCTTCGACGAGCAACTCGTCAACCGGCCGATCAAGCTGACCGTCGACCTCGATCCCACGCTGCCACGCTACCTGTGCGGCGACCCCACGCGCCTGCGCCAGGTGCTGCTCAACCTCACCAGCAATGCGCTGAAGTTCACCCACCAGGGCAGCGTCGCCGTGCGGGTGGTGCCCTTGACGCACGATTTCGGCGACGACGCCGGCGAGGACCGCTGCCGCCTGCGCATCCGGGTCGAGGACACCGGCATCGGCATTCCCGCCGAAGCCCTGCCACGCCTGTTCCAGAAGTTCCAGCAGGCCGACAGCTCCACCACCCGCCGCTACGGCGGCACCGGCCTGGGCCTGGCGATCTGCCGCGAACTGGTGGAAGCCATGGGCGGCAGCATCAGCGTCAGCAGCCAGGTGGATGTCGGCAGCACCTTCGAGTTCTGCCTGCCCTTCTCGCTCGGCGAGGCGCCGCAGACCAAGGAAGTCGCGCCACAGGCGCGCCACACGCACCAGCTCGACGTGCTGTGCGCCGAGGACACCCCGGTCAACCAGTTCATCATCCGCACGGTGCTGGAGCGCATGGGACACAAGGTGACCATGGTCGAGTCCGGCCGCGCCGCCGTGCATGCGCTGGCCCAGCACGACTACGACCTGGTGCTCATGGACGGCCGCATGCCGGACATGGACGGCCTGGAGGCCACCCGCGCGATCCGTGCCGGTGGCCTGCCGGACGCGCCTGTGCGCCGTCGCGACACGCTGATCGTCGCGCTGACGGCAAACGCCAGCGCGGACGACCAGACCGCCAGCCTGGAAGCCGGCATGGACGACTACATCGCCAAGCCCATCGACGAGAGCCGCCTGCACGTCACCCTGGCGATGGCCATCACCCGCCAGCGCCAGCGCGGCGTGACGCTCCCGCCCATGCCGGCCCCGCCGGCACAGGACGCCAGCGACGCAGCGAAGCCGCAACGCATCCCCGTGTCGGAGCGGGTGCAGCGCCTGTTCATCGACAGCCTGCCGCAGCGGGTGAGCGAACTGGACGCCGGCCTGGCCGCGCACGACCACCAGGCGCTCGCCCAGCTCTTCCACAGCCTGCGCGGCAGTGCCGGCTTCATGGGGGTGGACCGGGTGCTGAGCCTGTCCACCACGCTGGAAGAAGCCGCCGACCGCGGCGAGCAGGCGCGCATCGCCGCGCTGGCGCCGTTGCTGCGCGAGGAACTGCTGGCGCTGATCACGGCGGATTCACTGGGCTGACCCCGGCGGGCTGAGCTCCCCGGGCAGCCCGGCAGGCGTGGGCTTCGCGTACCCATGCACCCCTTGCGCACCGGAACCCTCGCCGGCCCGGCAGGCCTGGCGCCTCGGTCCACGCCCCCTGCCTGAATTACAATGGCGGGCTTCGCAAATTCAATCGTTTAGCCGCGACGGGCGCCCCGTCTCGGCCGACCTTCACCTCCCGCACCCACCATGTCGCAGATGTCCGATAAGTACGACCACACCGCGGTCGAGCAATCCGCCCAGCAATTCTGGAACGACCACCAGTCCTTCCTGGCGCCGGACGACACCAGCAAGCCCAAGTACTACTGCCTGTCGATGTTCCCCTACCCGTCCGGCAAGCTGCACATGGGCCACGTGCGCAACTACACCATCGGCGACGTGCTGACCCGCTTCCACAAGATGCAGGGCTACAACGTCATGCAGCCCATGGGCTGGGACGCCTTCGGCCTGCCGGCGGAAAACGCGGCGATCGCCAACAAGGTGCCACCCGCGCAGTGGACGTATTCGAACATCGAGTACATGAAGGGCCAGCTCAAGTCGCTGGGCTTCGCCATCGACTGGAGCCGCGAGCTCGCCACCTGCAAGCCCGACTACTACAAGTGGAACCAGTGGCTGTTCCTGCGCATGCTGGAAAAAGGCGTCGCCTACAAGAAGACCCAGGTCGTGAACTGGGACCCGGTCGACCAGACCGTGCTGGCCAACGAGCAGGTCATCGACGGTCGCGGCTGGCGCACCGGCGCGGTGGTGGAGAAGCGCGAGATTCCCGGCTACTACCTGGCCATCACGCAATATGCGGATGAACTGCTGAACGACCTCGACACACTGGACCAGTGGCCCGAGCGCGTGCGCCTGATGCAGGCCAACTGGATCGGCAAGAGCACCGGCGTGCGCTTCGCCTTCCCGCACGACATCAAGGATGACAGCGGATCGCTCATCAACGACGGCAAGCTGTGGGTGTTCACCACCCGCGCCGACACCATCATGGGCGTCACCTTCTGCGCCGTCGCTGCCGAGCATCCCATCGCCACGCACGCCGCAAAGAACAACCCGCAACTCGCTGCCTTCATCGAGAAGTGCAAGAGCGGCTCGGTCATGGAAGCCGACATGGCGACCATGGAGAAGGAAGGCCTGCCCACCGGCCTCTTCGTCACCCATCCGCTGACCGGCGAACAGGTGCCGGTGTGGGTCGGCAATTACGTGCTGATGAGCTACGGCGATGGCGCCGTGATGGCCGTACCGGCGCATGACGAGCGCGATTTCGGCTTCGCGAAGAAGTACGAGCTGCCGATCAAGGAAGTCATCAAGGTCGGCGACAAGTCATTCTCCGCCGACGCCTGGCAGGAGTGGTACGGCGACAAGGAACACGGCGTCACGATCAACTCCGGCAAGTACGACGGCCTCGGCTACGCCGCCGCCGTCGACGCCATTGCCGAAGACCTCGTCGCCAAAGGCATCGGCGAAAAGAAGACCCAGTGGCGCCTGCGCGACTGGGGCATCTCGCGCCAGCGCTACTGGGGCTGCCCGATCCCCATCATCCATTGCGATGACTGCGGCTCGGTGCCGGTGCCGGACGATCAGTTGCCCGTCGTGCTGCCGGAAGACTGCGTGCCGGACGGCTCCGGCAACCCGCTGCACAAGCGCCCGGACTTCCTCAACTGCGCCTGCCCGAAGTGCGGCAAGGCCGCGCGCCGCGAGACGGACACCATGGACACCTTCGTGGATTCGTCCTGGTACTACGCGCGCTTCGCCACGCCGGGCAACGACGCCGCGATGGTCGACCAGCGCGTCGACTACTGGATGCCGGTCGACCAGTACATCGGCGGCATCGAGCACGCCATCCTGCACCTGCTGTACTCGCGCTTCTGGACGAAAGTGATGGGCGACCTGGGTCTGGTGAAATACCGCGAGCCCTTCAAGCGCCTGCTGACGCAGGGCATGGTGCTGAACCACCTGTTCTCGCGCCGCAGCGACAAGACCGGCATCGAGTGGTTTGCGCCGGAAGAAGTCGACCTGACCCACGACGCCTCCGGCCGCGTCACCGGCGCCACCGCCAAGCGCGACGGCCAGCCGGTCGAGTACGGCGGCTACGGCACCATGTCGAAGAGCAAGCGTAACGGCGTGGACCCCAACGCGATGATCGAGCAGTACGGTGCCGACACCTCGCGCTTCTTCATGATGTTCACCGCCCCGCCCGAGCAGACGCTGGAGTGGAGCGATGCGGGCATCGAAGGCTCGTACCGCTTCCTCAAGCGCGTGTGGAATTTCGGCAACGTCTTCGCCAGCGAACTGCGCGGCAAGCTGCCCACCACGCGCGAACTGGCGAGCGCCAAGCTGCCGGAGAACCTCGCCACCCTGCGTCGCGACATCCACCTGCTGCTGAAGCAGGCCAACTACGACCTCGGCAAGCAGCAGTTCAACACCGTCGCCTCCGCGTGCATGAAGATGCTGAACGCGCTGGAGAAGGCACCGCGTGACTCTGCAATAGCCGCAGAAGTCATCGAGGAAGCCTTTGGCATCCTGCTGCGCGCGCTCTCCCCCATCACCCCGCACATCACCCACTACCTGTGGGATGCACTCGGTTACGGCAAGGACATCCTCGCCGCCGACTGGCCACAGCCGCTGGACGCCGCGCTGGTGCAGGACGAGATCGAACTGGTGCTGCAGGTGCTGGGCAAGACCCGCGGCTCGGTGAAGGTGCCGGCCGGCGCCGACAACAAGGCCATCGAGGCGATCGCCATCGCCTCGGAAGCCGCGCAGAAGTTCATGGAAGGCAAGCCTGCGAAGAAGGTCATCGTGGTGCCGGGCCGGCTGGTGAACATCGTCTGCTAATGCCTCGGCCTTTCACGCATCGATGACGACGAAGGCGCCCGCGGGCGCCTTCGTCGTTCACGCAGACACTCACATCGAGGGGTAGGTTGGGTTGAGTGCCGCGACTTGCGCTGAGCACCGTCGAAGCAAGCCCAACATCTCGCGCATCGCCATGGGCACATGCCACTCGCAAGCGCAAAGCCCCCGCCTCGTCGTCCCTGCCCCTCGACAAGCTCGGGGACCGGGCAGGAGCGACGGAGCGAGGGTGGTCGCACTCCATCTGCGCATGGGTTCGAGCCAGGTGTCGGTGGGTGTCGGGCTTTCTTCGGCAGGCCCAGCACCAGTCGCTGCGATTAACCCGACCTACGTCATGGCGTGACTCCCAGCCCCGCGCGACAGGCATCGATCGCCAGCGTTCCGTGTCGTAGCCGGCATGTCGATATACGCAACCCCGTAAACATCCGGCCACGCCCGCCGTTACCATCCTGCACGACGCAGGCACCTGTCGTCGCCCGCCCCGCAGGATCGCAAGCATGAAGAAACACCTCAAACGCGCCGGCGCCACCGTGCTGTCGGTGGCGGTCGTCTCCCTCGGCCTGAGCTTCGCCAGGAGCGCCCTCAGCGACGACAGCCGCCCCCGCTTCAGCTGGTTCGACGCCCCCAGCCATTCCGCCGGCCTCGCGCCGGACCCTGAGCAGATTGCCGACACCGCCATCGTGCAGGTGTATGCCGCCTCCACCTGGGGCTGGCGCGGGCGCTTCGCGGTGCACTCCTGGATCATCTACAAGCGCGCCGGTGACACTGCCTACACGCGCTACGACGTCATCGGCTGGCGCGCCAGCGACGCGGTGCAGCGCAACTACGCCGTGCCCGACGGCCTGTGGTTCGGCGCGCATCCGCAGCTGCTGGTGGACCATCGCGGACCGGGCGTGGGAAAGATGATCGAGCAGATCGAGGCCGCGGTGGCGAGCTACCCCTACGGCAGCACCTACGACGCCTACCCGGGCCCGAACAGCAATACCTTCGTCGCCCACATCGGCCGCGAGGTGCCGGACCTGCGCCTGGACCTGCCGGCGAATGCCATCGGCAAGGACTACCGGCCGCTGACCCGCCCGGTCGGCCTGAGCCCCTCCGGCAGCGGCGTGCAGTTGTCGCTGCTGGGCCTGCTGGGCATGAACGTCGGCGTCGAGGAGGGCATCGAGCTGAACCTGCTGGGCCTGGATTTCGGCATCGACTTCAACCGCCCTGCCCTGCGCCTGCCCTTCATCGGCCGCCTGGGCATGAGCGACACGCGCTACACGGAACACGACTGAGCCCTGCGCCGGCACGCAACACCAACGCCGCGGCACTGGGTCGCAAGGAAAGACGCAACAGAAGAACGCGACGCACAGAAAGCGGGGAGCCCGCAGGCTCCCCGTCTCCACCGATGGTTGTCGAAGCCCGGGTCCTGTCCCGGAGTCCCTGGCCTCAGCGCGCTGCAGGCGCGAGAAGCGTGGCCTCGTCATCCACCGGGTCGTGGCGCGAGCTGCGCCACAACAGCAGGCCTATCGCCAGGATCACCAGCGCACAGGCACCGAACAGCAGCCGGCCCCACATCGGGTTGGGGATCAGCATCATCGCCAGCATGCCGGCGCCACCGGCGGTCACGATCCAGCCCAGCTTGGCGCGTTGCTCCAGGTCGGACGCCGTCGGCCTGTCGTCGGTCACCACCGGACGCTCCATGTCGGCGAAGAAGGCATCGGTCTCCTGCTGGATGGCGCTCTCCTCACGCTTGTAGAACAGCGTGGTGAGGCAGAAGAAGCCACCGGTCAGCACCAGGTGCGCGGCGATGTTGATGATCACCGAGAAGTCGCCGGTCTCGCGCTTGCTCAGCGTGATGCCCAGCAGGTCGGCGAACAGCGCCGGCTTCAGCCAGGTGACGAGCATCCACGACACCGCCAGGCCGAACACCACGGTGGCCCACGGCGCCCACTTCGGCGTGCGACGGATGAACATGCCGAAGAACAGCGGCACCAGGATCGGCGATTGCAGCAGCGTCGCCACCTGCATCATCAGGTCGAACAGCGAGAAGCCCTTCAGCGACTGGAAGAACTGCGCCATCAGGATGACCAGCAGCCCATTGACGACCGTCACCACGCCACCGATCTGCAGCAGCGTCTTGTCCGACACATCGCGGTTCTTCGCGAGGATAGGCTTGTAGAAGCTGCGCACGAAGATGCCGGCGTTGCGGTTGAGCGCCGAATCCATCGAGCTCATCGTCGCCGCGAACAGGCCGGCCATCAGCAGGCCCACGGTGCCCAGCGGCATGAACTTCTCGGTGAACACGAGGTAGATCGCGTCGCTCGCCTTGGCTCCCAGCGTCGCCTGATAGGCACTGGTGGCGTCCGGCAACAGCGAGGCAGCCGACCACGGCGGAATGAACCAGATGAAGGCGCCGACCAGCATCATCACCAGCGCGAAGATGGCGCCCTTGCGTGCGTGGCGCGAATCCTTCGCGCACAGGAAGCGGTAGGACTCCTGCAGGTTGTTGATGCTCTGCATCTGCTTGACGATGAAGAACAGGAAGGTGCCGACGATCAGCAGCGGGAAGCTCATGTCCGGACCTTCCACGAAGCCGCCGGGGAAGTTCTGCACCATGTTGCCGACGCCGCCCACGTTGTAGAGCGCGACGCCTGCGCAGGCGATGGACAGCACGGCGACGATCAGCGCCTGCACGAAGTCGCTGGCCACCACGCCCCAGGCACCGGACAGCAGCGAGATCAGCAGCACGATGATGCCGGTGACCCAGATGGTGGCCACGACGTCCACGTTGAACACCGAGCTGACGAAGATCGCCAGGCTGTTCAGCCACACGCCGGCGTTGATCACCGACAGCGGCAGGATGGCCCAGGTGAAGAACTGCTCGTTGGTGGGGCCGAAGCGGCGGCGCACGCCCTCGGTCGGCGTGTCGACGCGGATCTGCCGCATGCGGGCGGAGAAGTACCACCAGGCCGCCGCATAGGCGATGACGTTACCGATGAACACCGCGATGGCGGAGAGACCATCGCTGTAGGCCTTGCCGGCCGCGCCGGTAAAGGTCCAGGCGGAGAACTGCGTCATGAAGGCCGAGGCGCCGACCATCCACCACAGCATCTTGCCGCCGCCGCGGAAGTAATCGCTCGCCGAGTTGCTGGCGAGTTTGCGGAACACCAGGCCGATGCCGACCATGAAAATGAAGTAGGCGATGACGACGGCTGCGTTGACGTCCAGGCTCATGGGACGCTCCTTGTGAATGAAATGTGGGCACAGGGAGGGACCAGGGTTTTCCCGTACAGGTTCGCGCCGTCGATGGCTTGCTTGCGCGACGTCAACAAGTTGCCGGGCCCGTGGTGCATGCCAGTCACGAGCAGCGTTGATGGCCCCCCTCTCCGCAGTGAATGACGGCGCGCACGCCTGCGTCACGCGGCCGTCAAACTCCCCCGCTACCGTGCAGGCTCTTGTCACCCCACAGGAGCCCCACCCCATGTTCCCCCGCCGCAGTTTCACGCTGAGCCTCGCCCTGCTGGGCGCCATGCTGGCCTTCCCCGCCAGCGCCCACGACCGCGACGACCGCCGCGACGACGATCGCCACCACCACGGCGGCCACGGCCGCGACATTCCGCTGGTCATCGGCCACCGCGGCGCCAGCGGCTACCTGCCGGAACACACGCTGGAGGCCTATGCGCTGGCGATTCAGCAGGGTGCGGACTACATCGAGCCGGACCTGGTCATCACGAAAGACGGCCACCTGATCGCCCGCCACGAGCCCAACCTCATCGCCACCACCGACGTGAAGGACCGCCCCGAATTCGCCAGCCGCCGCCGCGTGATGGTGGTGGACGGCTTCCCCGAGGAAGGCTTCTTCGCCAGCGACTTCACGCTGAAGGAGATCAAGACCCTGCGCGCCGTGCAGGCCTTCGCCGAGCGCCCGCAGCAGTACAACGGCAAGTTCAGGATCCCGACCTTCAAGGAAGTGATCGACCTCGCCAAGAAGGCCCGCCGCGACACCGGCCGCGTCATCGGCATCGCGCCGGAAACCAAGCACCCGACCTACCACCAGCAACTCGGCCTGGCGCTGGAACGTCCGCTGGTGCGCGCGCTGACCGAAGCCGGCTGGAACGACCGCCACGCCCCGGTGTTCATCCAGAGCTTCGAGCAGGGCAACCTCAAGCAACTGAACCGCATGACCCATGTGCGCCTCATCCAGTTGCTGGACGCCAACGATGTGAAGGACGACGGCACGCTGGACTTCACCGCGCCCTACGACCGCCCCTACGACTGGACCGCCTCCGGCGACCCGCGCCTGCTGTCGCGCACCTTCGCCTACCTGACGACGGATGCCGGCCTGCGTGAAGTACGCCAGTACGCCGATGGCATCTCGCCGTGGAAGCGCTACATCGTCGGCACCACGCCGATTGCCGGTTCCACCGCGCCGGGTGAGGCCGCCCGCAAGCTGGTCCCCGCCAACGACCTGATCAAGCGCGCCCACAAGCTCGGCCTCGTCGTGCAGACCTGGACCTTCCGCAACGAAGCCCGCCGCCTGCCCGCCGACTACGGCAACGACCCGGCGAAGGAGTACAAGCAGTTCTACGAACTCGGCATCGACGGCGTGTTCTCGGACTTCCCGGATACGGCGGTGAAGGCGCGCAAGGAGTGGTTGCGCGGTCAGCGCTGAGCGCTGTCATGCAGTAGCAAGAACGACAAGGGCCGCGCGAGCGGCCCTTCTGCATTGTAGGTGCGGCACAACTGCCCAGCCGCCTACCCGTTCAATCCTCACGCTCCATCATTCCCGCACAACCTCACGCACCGTCATTCCTGCGAAAGCAGGAATCCAGTGTCGTTGTCTTTGACTTTTCGTTCTGCCGGCTCCCGCCGCAGGGCCTGTGGTCACCCGTTACGCTTGGCCGGGAGTTCGCCCCGGCGGGCGACATACTCTCTGCTGCGCGGCAGAGAGTATGCAGAGAACGCGCCCCGCTTCCGCCGCCACGCTTCGCGTGGTCCCCTGCGCTGCGCGCCATGACGAGCGGCTGCGGAACTCGCGCTACGCGCTCAGGCAGTCCTCGCCGTCGCGCTACGCGCGATCCCTCGTCACGGCTGTGCTGCTCGGCGGCTGCAGAGGGGGATTGGGCCGTACCAACTTTGCCTGCCGTGCTTCTTCGGAACATCCGGCGCAATGCCCTTCGACTATTGCATCCTAGGCATGAAGCACCAGCTCGGACAGACAATAGACAGGTTGTGTCGGGAATGGACATGCTACGAGTGTTGCCAATGAGCCAACATCAGGCTGCGTTGCGCATGTGCGAGAGGACGAGAAGGGATGCAAGATTGGAAAACCTAAAGTACTGCGCGCTATGTCAGTGCGTGCTGTCCGGAAAAAACCGGACAAAAGAACACATCATCCCGAACTCAATCGGTGGTCGAAAAAAGACCACAGGGTTCATATGTCGAACTTGTAACAGCAAACACGGCGCTAGCTGGGATGCGGAGCTCGCCAGACAATTGAATTGGTTCTCACTTGCCTTAGGAATTAGCAGAGAGTCCGGCACTCCTCCGCCGCGACAACTGGTTCAGACCGTAGAGGGAGAGAAATATTGGCTTCTAGCCGATGGCTCTTTTCAGCCGGAAAAACCGTCGTATGTCGAGGAGGAGTCGGCTGGGACCATCCGCATTAGTCTTACCGCCAACTCACTTTCTGAGGCGACCAGCCGATTGCGAGGCGTTGCTCGGAAGTACCCTGGGTTTGATCTTGAGAAAGCAATTCGCGAGCTGCAAGTGAAAACCGAGTACATGGACTCTCCGCTACATGTCAGCCTATCTCTAGGTGGTCCAGACGCAGGACGTTCCATCATCAAGACGGCTTACGCTTTTGCCTCGGAATGCGGAGTTCCACATGAGGATTGTGAAAAGGCCCTTAGCTTCCTGCAGGATGAAAATCAGCCGATTCCGTACGGATTTGCATACATGTCTGACCTAGTCATTGACCGACCGAAAGACAACGTATTTCACTGTGTCTCGCTGCATGGTGATCCGGCCACGAAGAGACTGTGGTCGTATGTCGAGTACTTCAGTTTCTTCAGGTATGTCGTCATCCTTAGCGACTGCTACAGCGGACCAAGCGTAAACGCGGTCTACTCAATCAACCCGGTTGCTGGCCTCCCTGGTGGTGTCCGTTTGAACACTTCGATCAGCCAAGACGAACTCTCCCTGTTGGTATCAGGCCAAGGGTTCAACCATGAGAACCAACGCGCTGCGGCCGAGCACGTCATTCCAATCGTGCTAGCTCGTGGACGAATGCGTGCGTGGGAACGGATCGTGGATGAAGGGTTAGACCACGCGTGCCGACAGCTAGAAATACGAAAAGATGGAGTCATTTCACAAGAAATGGCGGCAGAGTTCACCACCTACATGATGGAAAAAATCTCCCCTTACCTTGAGCGCTTGGTACGCGGTTCTCGCAGGCGCCAGCCTTCCGAGCTCATGTAGGGTGCAAGAGTCGGAAGTTGTTGCGCCGGACGTTCTGAAGAAGCACGGCAACCAAAGTCTGCACGGCCCCATCCCCTCTGTAGTCGCCGAGCAGCATAGCCGTGACGAGGAATCGCGCGTAGCGCGACGGCGAGGATGTCTGAGCGCAAAGCGCGAGTTCCGCAGCCGCTCGGCATGGCGCGCAGCGCAGGGAACCACGCGTAGCGTGGCGGCGGAAGCGGGGCGCGTTTTTGGGCTACCTTTTGCCGCGCAGCAAAAGGTAGCTCGCCCGCCGGGGCGAACTCCCGGCCAAGCGTAACGAGTGAGCACAGGCCCTGCGGCGGGAGCCGGTAGAACCACGAAGCAAGACAACGACACTGGATTCCCGCCCTTCGACGAGCTCAGGGACCGCGCGGGAATGACGGTGCGTGAGGTGGCATGGGATCAACGTGTCCCGCACGGCCACCATCCCGACCGACGCCCTCGGCGTGGGTGACCCGAACACAACGCAGCCCCCACCCCCGCCCCGCGATGGGGCTCCCGCCGCACCACAACAGCGCGCCCTTCCCCCGCAAACAGCGCCCCGAAGCGGCCCCGACCGCCCGCAAACCAGCGCCCCTCCTGGCGGAATGGGTACTTGGCGAATCCGGCACACCCCTTGCTATATGACTTCCGTCCGCGGTGTCGATGCTGCGGACTGTTTGAGCCTCCGCTGATGACGGCGGAACTCTGACTCGGGTGTCACCGCGTGTGCGCGCCCAGGTGAGGTTCCAACCCATTTTTGTTCACCCCAGTCCGGTGACGGACGTTATCGCGGGTGGGCCGAGGCGCAGTGTCACTGCACAGCCCCATGGCCCCGCGTTGTGCAGGATCAGACATGAATATCATCCTCGTTGGCCACGGCATGGTGGGCCACAAGTTCCTCGAAAGCCTGGCCGAAACCTCCCTGGCCGGGGCCAACGTCACTGTCCTCTGCGAGGAACCCCGCGCGGCCTACGACCGGGTGCATCTCTCCGCATTCTTCAGCGGCAAGACTGCCGATGACCTGTCCCTGGTCGAGCCCGGCTTCTTCGAGCGCACCCGCTTCAACCTGAAACTCAAGTCCCGCGCGGTGTCCATCGACCGCCGCGCCCGCACCGTCACCACCGCCGACGGCGAGACGCTCGCCTACGACAAGCTGGTGATCGCCAGCGGCTCCAACCCCTTCGTGCCGCCGGTGCCGGGGCGTGACCGCGACAACTGCTTCGTCTACCGCACCATTGAGGACCTGGAGGCGATGACCGCAGCCGGTGCCATCTCCAAGAGTGGCGTGGTGGTGGGCGGCGGCCTGCTCGGCCTGGAGTGCGCCAAGGCGCTGCGCGACCTGGGCCTGGAGACGCACGTGGTGGAGTTCGCCCCGCGCCTGATGGCGGTTCAGGTGGACGAAGGCGGCGGCAAGGTGCTGCGCGCGAAGATCGAGGACCTGGGCCTCAAGGTGCATACCAACCGCAACACCACCGAGATCGTCGATGGCGCCACCGCGCGCCACCGCATGGTGTTCGCCGACGGCACCTGGCTGGAGACGGACATGATCGTGTTCTCCGCCGGCATCCGCCCGCGTGACGAACTGGCCCGTCAGTGCGCGCTGGCCACCGGCCCGCGCGGCGGCATCGTCATCGACAGCAACTGCATCACCAGCGACCCGCACATCTACGCCATCGGCGAATGCGCGGCGTGGAACGACCAGACCTTCGGCCTCGTCGCGCCCGGCTACGACATGGCCCGCGTGACGGCCCGCCACTTGGCCGGCGAGACGGACGCGCAGTTCGTCGGCGCCGACATGAGCACCAAGCTGAAGCTGATGGGCGTGGATGTCGCCAGCATCGGCGACGCGCACGGCCGCACGCCGGATTGCCGCAGCTACCAGTTCATCGACGAGCGCAAGCAGGTCTACAAGAAGATCGTCGTCAGCCCGGACGGCAAGCAACTGCTGGGCGCGGTGCTGGTGGGCAATGCCGACGAGTACGGCACGCTGCTGCAGATGGCGCTCAACGGCATCACCCTGCCGGAAGACCCGGAGTTCCTGATCCTGCCGTCCAGCGACGGCAAGGCCAAGCCGGGCCTGGGCGTGGATGCGCTGCCCGACACCGCGCAGATCTGCTCGTGCAACAACGTCACCAAGGGCCAGATCTGCGCCGCGGTGGGCGAAGGCAACTGCACCATCGCGCAGATGAAGTCCTGCACCAAGGCCGGCGCCACCTGCGGCGGCTGCGTGCCGCTGGTCACGCAGGTGATGAAGGCCGAGATGGCCAAGCGCGGCATGGCGGTGAACAACCACATCTGCGAACACTTCCCCTACTCGCGCCAGGAGCTGTACCACCTGATCCGCGTCGGCGAGATCAAGAGCTTCGAGGCGCTGCTGCACACGCATGGCAAAGGCATGGGCTGCGACATCTGCAAGCCGGCCGCGGCGAGCATCTTCGCGTCGTGCTGGAACGAGTTCGTGCTGAAGAAGGACCTCGCTGCCCTGCAGGACAGCAACGACTACTTCCTCGGCAACATCCAGAAGGACGGCACCTACTCCGTGGTGCCGCGCATGCCCGGTGGCGAGGTGACGCCGGACGGCCTCATCGCCGTCGGTCAGGTGGCCAAGAAGTACGGCCTGTACACCAAGATCACCGGTGGCGCGCGGGTCGACATGTTCGGCGCCCGCCTGGAGCAACTACCCAACATCTGGGAAGAACTCATCGCCGCCGGCTTCGAATCCGGCCATGCCTATGGCAAGTCGCTGCGCACCGTAAAGAGCTGCGTCGGCAGCACCTGGTGCCGCTACGGCGTGGATGACAGCGTCGGCCTCGCCGTCGAACTGGAGAACCGCTACAAGGGCCTGCGCGCGCCGCACAAGATCAAGTTCGGCGTATCCGGCTGCACCCGTGAATGCGCCGAAGCGCAGGGCAAGGACGTCGGCGTCATCGCCACCGACAAGGGCTGGAACCTCTACGTCGCCGGCAACGGCGGCATGAAGCCGCGCCACGCCGAGCTGATCGCCAGCGACCTCACCAAGGTCGAGCTGCTCAAGCTGATCGACCGTTTCCTGATGTTCTACGTGCGCACCGCAGACCGCCTGCAACGCACCAGCACCTGGCGCGAGAACCTGGAAGGCGGCCTCGACTACCTGAAGAGTGTGCTCATCAACGACAGCCTGGGCCTGTGCGCCGAGCTGGAGTCGCAGATGCAGGCGGTGGTCGACACCTACCAGTGCGAATGGAAGTCCGCCGTCAATGACCCGGACACCCGCAAGCGCTTCCGCTCCTTCGTGAACAGCGACAAGCCGGACGAGCACGTCATATTCGTGCAGGAACGCGGCCAGATCCGCCCCGCCCGCCCCGAAGAACGCGCCGAAGCCGCCACCCCCGCCTGAACCGTAGCCGGAGAAATCATATGAGTACCGCAACCATGACCTGGACCGACATCTGCGCCGCCGACGACATCATCCCCAACACCGGTGTCTGTGCACTGGTGGAAGGCCGCCACGTCGCCGTCTTCCGCGTCGGCCCCGAGCAGTTCTACGCCATCGACAACGTGGACCCGAAGTCCGGCGCCAGCGTGCTGTCACGCGGCCTGGTCGGCAACCTCGGCGAGAACATCGTCGTCGCCTCGCCGCTGTACAAGAACCACTTTGATCTGCGCACGGGTGCGTGTCTGGAGTTGCCGGAATGCTCGGTAAAGGCGCATGTGGTGGATGTGGAGGGTGGGCGCATCAAGGTGGCGCTCGCGGCTTGAGGGTGTGCATCGCTGATGCGTTGCTGAGGGAGTAACGAAAAGGGCCGCGCAAGCGGCCCTTCTGCATTGTGGGTGCGGTGCAATCACCCGGACGTCATGTCCGCGCAACCCCCGAGCTTCGTTCCCTGAGCCTGTCGAAGGGATCGAAGCGGTCGAAGCCGCTGTAGCCGCTGTAGGGTGGGCTCGGCGAGCCCACGCGCCCTGGCTTGTTCTACCGGCTCCCGCCGCAAGGCCCGTGGTCACCCGTTACGCAGCGCCGGGAGTTCGCCCCGGCGGGCGACATACTCTCTGCTGCGCGGCAGAGAGTATGCAGAGAACGCGCCCCGCTTCCGCCGCCACGCTTCGCGTGGTTCCCTGCGCTGCGCGCCATGACGAGCGGCTGCGGAACTCGCGCTGCGCGCTCAGACATCCTCGCCGTCGCGCTACGCGCGATCCCTCGTCACGGCTGTGCTGCTCGGCGGCTACAGAGGGGATTGGGGTCGTTCCCGATTGGCAGGCAGCACTCTGCAGAGACACCCTCATCCGGCGCAATGCCCTTGGGTTATTGCACCCTACTCGGGCTCGGCTCGATCATTGACTCCCTGGCTCCCGCAGATCAAAGGAGAATCTCTCGCCAGGGACCAGGTTGAAATTGCAGCTTGATGCCTGCAGGCCACCGCTCTTCAGAGCATTTATTGCCTCCCCTTTCTCAGCCAGATCCACAAGCATTCTGCTCTAAGTCTTTCAGATGCGACAGCATGTGTACAAAACCATTGAGAATCTCGTGACTGTCTTCCATTAGTTGGGCCTTGGACGCTTCAACAGATCTGATGTTCAGACGCTGAACTCCGGCATGAGCTGCTTCCGAGTTTCGCAGCCGATTCACTAGATCCATGTGATCCATAGCGCAATGCTCGAACTCACGGCAAAGATGGTATGGATGTGCCAGCGTACCGACCAAAGAGACAAGATGAGGCTTATTGCCGCCTCCCCGTTTGCAGGTGGGGCACGGGGACTCTAACAATGCACCCAACGCCATCCGTTCGTATCGAGACTCGGGGATTTGGGTGCAATAGAGCAGTTGTTTAATCGCCACCTCACACAGCCGGGCAGAGTAGATGAGCAGTTCGTTGTATAGGCGAACTCGTTTAATCTCCGCGTCTACTTCGCTGTGGCCTTGCATTTGGGAGGTTGCGTATTCGTGAGAAGCGTTGATCACTCTGCTCATGAGAAGCGTCAGAGTAACGCCGTTGGCGGTGTATGGATTCGTAAACCCACCCTCCGCTGGAGGCATCAACGTCGGCATGAGTGCCAGCTCTCCAAGTTGCAACATCCACGCCCGCAACTCAGTAGCGAGCGGCAACATATTGACTCCCGCGATCCGCTCGCCTTCCCAGCGGTACGCGTGCGGACGGAAGCTCCAAGGATGGTGAGAGCCATGCCATTGACTCTCTTTAGACTGTGCAATTTCACCGCTCATGGTTACAACTTCCAAATGAGTAGGAACCGCGCCAAGCTAACTAATTGCGATGAGCTTGCGTGGAGCACATAGCTCGCGTGGTCCCCTACACTGCGCGTCATGCCGAGCGGCTCCACAACTCGCCATCGCGCTACGCGCGATTCCTCGTCACGGCTGTGCTGCTCGGCGGCTGGAGAGGGGAGGGGTGGGCCGTGCGTACTTACTGACTTTGCTTTGTATCAGTTCATTGGACGCGTTGCGCTCCACCAACTGCACGCACGGGACTAAATACCGTCGTCGGTTGATTCGGATACGCCAGCCTGTTGTCGCAATTGCCAGAGCTCAGATAGCCTCTGCAAATGCTCATCCGCCAGTTTTCTGGCGGCACCTCGTGAAGCCCCTTGCTGACGATAGGTCTTCACAACAGAGGCGTGATGCATTGCATGCCAATCATTAAGCATTGCCGAGTCAGGAACTTCAACGAGGATCTTTGGTTCGTCCAATCCGTCCAGAACCCGTCTACCAGACTGGAGCGGCTGAAGGTAAAACCCCCTTGCGTGAATGACTCCATCCACGACCCCAGCATGCTTGCTCATGCAAAACCGGATACCGAACTTGGTTGAAACAGGACGTACGCTCTCAATAACCAAGTAGATGTTTTTCTTGCTAAAAATCTTCCTTCCCCACATAACTTTCACATCGCCCGGGGGCGCAGATTTATGCAATAGGACTAGGTCATAAATTTCAGGCCTACTGCTGCAATCAATGATCAATACAGGTATCAATCTTCCATCTGCGACGTCAGGATTTGCAATTGCACCGTCAGAAACGAGGGGAACAAGGATTGATTCATCAAGCTTACCGCGTTGCATTTGATATCTTCTGCAAAAGATACTGCGTTACAGAGGCGCGCTCCCCTGAGGAGCACTCAAAAACCATCTCGTATCTGTCTACGGCCATGGACTGAAGTACCCTCAGCGGAATTCGAAACCCGATCCAACCTGACTCAGTGGTGCGAGCATCAAGATTAATAGGCGCAGCGATGGGCTTTAGATCCCAGTCCGCCTGCAAGTCGAATGGTTCGGGCCTACAAAGTACGCAAACGTCTGATCCGCCCTCCCTCTTCGCATGCACATTGAGCTCCGTGCGCGACACGGACAAGGGGGCGCTACTGGAGTTCGAAACGGAGCACGCAAAAGCTACGATTCGATCACCGTTCTTGCTATCCCAAGAAACTCCATCAATAAGGTATGCATCTAAGCCTGCATGTCGCTCTTGATGGTCCTGTTTCGCCAACTCCAGGGCTTGAACTGCGGTTCGAGAACTTCGCCAAGCGAAAATTGCCGCAACAGTCGCTGCAACAGCGGAAAGAATCGGAATACCGATATCCGTCAGGGACTTCAAGGCTTCCTGCTCGCTCACGTTGTGCAAGCTCCTTTTTTGCAAAGTCTTCAGCGTATCGTAGAGACTTGGAGAGCAACATGCATTAATGCACATTGCATTCTTTCGGAAGCTATTCTCATCTGGCTGCGTAACTCAAAGCGCGATCAATCGAGCCGGCACAGCCCCCTCCCCCTCTGCAGCCGCCGAGCAGCACAGCCGTGACGAGGGATCGCGCGTAGCGCGACGGCGAGGATATCTGAGCGCGCAGCGCGAGTTCCGCAGCCGCTCGGCATGGCGCGCAGCGCAGGGAACCACGCGAAGCGTGGCGGCGGAAGCGGGGCGCGCTTTTGGGTTACCTTTTGCCGCGCAGCAAAAGGTAACTCGCCCGCCGGGGCGAACTCCCGGCCAAGCGCAATGAGTGAGCACAGGCCCTGCCGCGGGAGCCGGTAGAAAAGACCACCCCTCTCCCCAGCCCTCTCCCTCTGAGGGGAGAGGGGGCAACGTCGCTGGATTCACGCCTGCGCGGGAATGACGGTGCGTGAGGTGGTGCGGGAATGAGGAGGTGCGCGGGCCTCGCGAGAGAACCTTCGCTCCCTTGACCCCTTCGACCCCTTCGACAAGCTCAGGGACCGAGGCTCAGAAACCGAAGCTCAGGGGACGAAACTCAGGGAACGCCGCACCGGACAACGGCAGTCACCCCACCTGACAGGCCAGCCCCTTCAGATACTCCCCTTCCGGCACCGCCAACCCGATCGGATGATCCGCTGCCGCCGACAGGCGATGGATGATCCGCGCCTCCACCCCGGCATCGACGGCCGAGCTGGCGACGATGCTCTGGAACAGCTCCTGCCCGATGCCGCCGGAGCATGAATACGTCATCAGGATGCCGCCGGGGTTGAGCAGGCGGAAGCCGAGGATGTTGATGTCGCGGTAGGCACGCGAGGCACGCTGCGCGTGCGCGGCAGACGGGGCGAACTTGGGCGGGTCGAGGATGATGAGGTCGAAGGTCCGGCCCTCGGCACGCAGGCTGCGCAGCGCCTCGAAGACGTCGGCCTCCAGCCACTCGGCGCGACTGGCGTCGAGTGACGGGTTGAGCGCGAGGTTGCGCGCGCCGGTGGCGAGTGCGGGGCCGCTGGAGTCGATAGACAGCACGGAGGCGGCGCCGCCAGCGAGCGCCTGCAGCGAGAAGCCCCCGGTGTAGCAGAAGCAGTTGAGTACGCTGCGGCCGGCGGCGAGCTGGCCGGTGAGCAGGCGGTTGTCGCGCTGGTCGAGGTAGAAGCCGGTCTTGTGGCCGCCGACGACGTCCACCTCCATGCGTACGCCATTCTCGATGATGGTGAGCGGGGACGGCAGCTCGCCATCCAGCAGGCCGCTGGTGGGCTCCAGGCCTTCCAGCTTGCGCACCTCGGAGTCGGAACGCTCGTACACCGCCTCGCAGCCGGTGGCCTGCTTGAGGCCGGCGACGATGGCCTCGCGCCACTTGTCGGCGCCGGCGCTGGTGAGTTGCACCACCACGACCGGGCCGAAGCGGTCGGCGATGACACCGGGCAGGCCATCGGATTCGCCGTGGATCAGGCGCACGCCGTCCTGGCCGCGCAGGTGGGGGTGGGCCTGGCGGCGGGCGACGGATTCGGCGACGCGCTTCTTGAAGAAGGCATGGTCGATGCTTGTATCGGCGTCGAAGCTCCACATGCGGGCGCGGATCTGGGACTCCGGCGACCAGGCGGCGCGGCCCAGCAACTGGCCGTCATGGCTGAGCACTTCCACCGTGTCACCGGGGCGGGCGCGGCCATCCAGCCGGTCTACCGAGCCGGCGAAGATCCACGGATGGCGGCGCAGGACCGGACGTTCCTTGCCGTTTTGAAGATAGAGACGCGCCATGCTGAAACCTGAAGCTGCTATGAAGAAGGAAATGCAGGAAAAACCTGCAAGCGAGGGTTCGTGCGAGGACGGACCCGCGAGGGGCCGAATGCTACCCCTCAACCTCCCCCGCTGACCATGCCGACCCTGCCTGTCCGCGCCGATGCCGCGCTGCAGCGGGCTGTCCGGCCTGTGGCAAACCATAATCGACGCCCACCCCGCCAACCCCCACGATGACTGCCATGCTCAACCATCCGCCCGCCATCATCGACATCGAAGCCTCCGGTTTCGGCCGCGGCAGCTATCCCATCGAGATCGGCGTGGCCCTGCCCGACGGCAGCAGCTTCTGCACCCTGGTGCGGCCGGCGGAGGGCTGGACGCACTGGGATGACGCGGCCATGAAGGTGCATGGCATCCCGCGCGAGACGGTGATGGCGCACGGCCGCGAGGCCCACGAGGTGGCGCGCATGCTCAACGAGCGCCTGCGCGGCCTCACCGTGTATTCGGATGCCTGGTACCACGACTTCGCCTGGCTGAACGTGTTGTACGAGGAAGCGAACAGCGCGCCGAACTTCAAGCTGGACCACCTCGCCCGCCTGCTGGACGAGCCGACCGCCAACCTGTGGAACGACACCCGCGCGGCCATCGAGCGCGAGCAGCAGGTCACCCGCCACCGCGCCAGCGCCGACGCACGCATGCTGCAACTCACCTGGGTGCGCCTGTGCGGGGTCGAGGAACCGAAGCGCGCGGTCGGCTGAGCCCGCGCAGCGCGCGGCAGGCACGCGCCGTCGTCAGGGCCTGGTGGAGCCCATCGGTCGCACCGTGATGCCCTGCTCGGCCAGCAGGGCGGGCATGCTGCCCTCTCCCAGCAGGTGCATGGCACCGACGATCACGAAGGGGCGTTCGCCGCGCTCGACGGCGGCCACGACGCCCTTGGCCATGGTGCGTTCGCGCGCCCGGTAGGTGCCCGCCGGCATGGCCTGCACGAGGCTGGCCAGCTGCTCGGGGTGGGTGGAGAACAGCCTGCACATGGCGTCCAGCACGCGCAGGCGCGGGTCCTGGTCGGCACGCCACACGTAGTTCGGGCTCTGCATGAGGCCGGCAATCGCATCCGCCATGGCCGCGCGCACCTGGCTTTCCTCGTCGGCACGGCGCACCGGGTCCTGCGGCCCGCTTTTCTCGTCGCGCTCGCGGCTGGCCGTGGTTTCCAGCCCGCCCACCTGCACGCTCCTGCCGGCCAGCAGCTTCAGCGCGGTGTTCTCGGAACCGAAGCGCCGCTCCAGACCGCAGTAGCCCGCCAGTTGCACTTCGAACGTGCGCTCGCGGCGCGCCTCGACGATGTCCACTTCCTGGCCCATCACCTCGGTCATCTGCGCCTCGCTCAGCCGTGGCTCCGGCGCGGGGTGGAAGTCCTCGGCCTTCCATTGCGCCATGTCCCAGCGGTCCTCGCTGCCGTCGGTGACTTCGAGGTAGACGTGGCGGGTCTGCGACATGGCGACCAGCGCCTGCTGCGAGAACGCAGGCCGCTCGGCCGAGCCGACATGCACCGAGCCGTACAGCCAGCCCGCCGGCTTGCCTGCGGCATTGTGCATTTCGAAGACCGGCCCGTTGTGTTCCGGCAGTGCCTGGCGGGTGCGTTCCGACAGCGGCACCAGCGCGCAGGCGGACAGCATCAACACGGATAGCGCCAGGGCCGCCGGGCGCAGCGCCCGGCGATGCAGGAGGCCGGGTGCGCGTCGCATCACTTGCCTTTGCGCGCGCGCGGGTGCGCGGCGTCGTACACCTTGGCGAGGTGCTGGAAGTCGAGGTGGGTGTAGACCTGCGTGGTGGCGATGCTGGCGTGGCCGAGCAGCTCCTGCACGGCGCGCAGGTCACCGGACGACTGCAGCACATGACTGGCGAAGCTGTGGCGCAGCATGTGCGGATGCACGTGGATAGGCAGGCCACGCAACTGCGCCCAGCGTGCCAGCCGGTTGCGGATCATCGCGGTGGACAGCCGTCCGCCCCGCTGGCTGACGAACAGCGCCGGCTCGTCGGCCGCTGCGATCTGCACGCGTACGGCCAGCCAGGCCTGCAGGGCCTCGCGCGCCTTGCCACCCACCGGCACGGTGCGCGTCTTGCCGCGCTTGCCGAAGACGGTGACTTCGTCGTCGCGCACGGACAGGGTGCCTTCCAGGTCCAGCGTGCCCAGCTCCGAGAGGCGCAACCCGGAGGAGTAGAACAGCTCGAACATCGCTAGGTCGCGCACTTCCAGCGTGTCCTCCGGTGTGCCGTCCAGCAGGGCGGCGGCCTGGTCCGGCGACAACGCCTTGGGCAGGCGCCTGGGGCCGCGTGGCGCGCGCACGGTCAGCACCGGATTGGCCTCCAGCTTGCCCTCGCGCACCAGCCAGCGGTACAGGCCGCGCCAGGCGGACAGGCGGCGTGCGATGGAGCGTGGCGACAGGCCACCGGCGTGCGAACGCGCGACGAAACGACGTACGTCCTGCAGCTTCAGGCTGGACAAGGGCCGGCCGGCAGCCATATCGACCAGCACGGCAAAGTCGCGCTGGTAGTTGGCGATGGTGTGCGCGCTGCTGCGGCGCTGGAACGCCAGGTAGTCGAGATAGGCCAGGATCTCGGGCGGCAATGTCGGCAAGGGCACCGGCCCATCGGCCGCCGGGATGTCCACTGCGGCCTCGGGCTGGCTGTGCGGGTCGCGCTCCCCGGCCTGCATGGCTGCCTCAGCCGATGTGCTTCAGCAGCGAGGCACCGACCAGCTCGCCGATGCGTTCGACATACAGCGTACCCATCTCCGGGAAGAAGCGCTGCGGGTCTTCACTGCCCAGCGCGAGCATGCCGAAGACCTGTGCATCGCGTCGCAGCGGCACCAGCGACAGCGACTGGATGTGCTTCGACGCCTCGCCGAACCAGGCCAGCACTTCCGGCTGGTTGGCCAGGCCGCAGTACGGGTGGTGCAGGTCGGCGGCGAAGAAGCGGAAGTCCTCGGTGACCTCGATGAACTCCTCGCTGGGTCGCTTGAGGATGCTGTTCCAGATGCGCAGCGCCACGTGCGGCACGGCAAAGTCTTCCAGCAGGTGGCTGTAGAGCGAGCCGGTCACCGTCTCGAAACTCTCGGACTGCAGCAGCGCCAGAGTGAGGCGATGCACCTTCTCGGCAATGACGTCGTTCTCCTCGCCGAAGCCCACCAGCTCGCCGAGCTTGGTCTGCACGGCGGTGAGTTTCTCGCGCAGCGTATGCACCTGGCGCTCGGTCAGCGAGATGGTGCCCCCGGCAGTCGGATGCGGCACCGAGATCTGCGCCAGCAGGTCCGGGTGCTCGGCAAAGAATTCGGGATGGCTGCTGAGGAAGTCGACGACGTCTTGTGCGTTCATTCGGGGGATCCGTGAAATGTGAAAGGTGAAAAGTGAAACGTGGTCCGTGAAGGGCGCGCATCCGCGTTTCACCTTTCACGCTTGACGTTTCACCTCATAGGTCAATCTCGCCTTCGAAGACGCTCACGGCCGGGCCGGTCATCATCACCGGTGCGCCCACGCCGTCCCAGGCGATGGACAGGTCGCCCCCACGCGTCTGCACCCGCACCGGGCTCTGCAGCAGGCTACGGCGGATGCCGGCCACCACGGCGGCGCAGGCACCGGTACCGCAGGCCAGCGTCTCGCCGGCGCCACGTTCATACACGCGCAGGCGGATGGTGTGCGCATCGACAACCTGCATGAAGCCGGCATTGACGCGTGCAGGAAAGCGCGGATGCGATTCGATGACGGGGCCTTGCGTCTCGACGGCGGCGGTATCGACGTCGGCAACCACCTGCACGGCGTGCGGATTGCCCATCGACACCGCGGTGATGCTGACCGTGTCGGCACCGACCTGCAGCGGTTGCTCGACGGCATCCGTATTCGACTGGAAAGGAATGCGCGCCGGCTCGAACACCGGCACGCCCATGTCCACCGTCACCAGGCCGCCTTCCACCACGCGCGGCGTGATGAGGCCGGACTTCGTTTCGACGCGGATCTCGGTCTTGTCGGTGAGGCCGTGATCGATCACGTAGCGCACGAAACAGCGCGCGCCGTTGCCGCACTGCTCCACCTCGCTGCCGTCGTTGTTGAAGATGCGGTAGCGGAAGTCCACGCCCGCCGTCTCGGACTTCTCGACGATGAGGATCTGGTCGGCGCCGACGCCGAAACGGCGGTCACCCAGGCGCGCGGCGAGTTGCGGGGTCATGGCGATGGGCTGGCGCACGGCGTCGATGACGACGAAGTCGTTGCCCAGGCCCTGCATCTTGGTGAATTGCAGCTTCATGGCCGCCATTATCGCCCCATTCAGGGGCTGGCGCGATCCGCTCCGGCCGCCGGTTCCGTCACGCGGCGGGCCTCGAACTCGATCGGCGGATTGCTGCTGTGGCCACCGGTCGTGACCAGCCGCATGCGCAGGCGCTCGCCGCGTCGATCCTGGGGGCCCTGCCCATCCTGAATCTCCCCTGCCTGCACCCACTCCGCCGAATAGCGGTGGGTCAGCGTCTTTTCCGATTCGCCGACCCGCTCCAGAGAATGGGTTTCGAAATGCAGATTGTCGCCCTCGATACGCAGCGCCTCGATGGCGCGCGGATAGCGCAGGAAGCTGGCGGTGCCGGTCAGCTCGCCAGCGTGGCGTTTGAACTCGAAGCGCTCGTCGTAGCGGTCGCCCCAGGCGTAGCGCACATTGCCCTGCCAGGTGCCCAGGACACGCTCTGCAAGGGTCGGTGCGGCCGGCCGGCTCCACCACCACGCCGCACCGCCGGCAACGGCCAGCGCGACGACCGCTGCCAGCAGGGTCACGACCCCGCGCCGCCGCGGCGGGCTCAGGCTGGCAAGCAGGCGCACGAAATCGTCGTGCCAGCCCGCGTCGCTGAGCACGAAGGCATTGCGACGGGCCAGCGGCTTGAGGGGTTCCGGCAGATCGGATTCGGAGGGCATCGTCGCGCCGGCCAGCAGCACGGGGATGACACGCAGCGGTGCGCCGAGCGCGGCCACCGCCTCCATGCGCACGAAGTCGCCCGCGTCGTCGATGCGCCGTCGTCCATCCGCCAGCCGGCCGGCCCAGCGCGGGCCGATGAGCACCAGCACCGTGTCCGCGCCCTTGAGGCGCTGGCGGATCGCCGCGACGAAATCGTCGCCGGGAGCGATGTCCTGCACGTCGCGGAACACCGCATCGCGGCCAAGCGCCCCTTCGAGTGCGTCCTCGAGGCGACCGGCATAGCCGCCGGTGTCGTCACGTCGATAGGAGATGAAGATCCGCGTCACGCCAGCCTCTCGGTCCGTAAGCAGTTGCACGCCATCGCGCCGTCCGCAGCGATCCACACCTGCCTGCCGGCATTTCCTGCATCGTAGAGGACGAAGCCCTCTTTGGCACGCACCGGTACGCAGGGGGCGCCTTACGGGCGGCGGGGAAGGACGGAGCGCTCAGTAGAGACCCGGCTCGCCGGGCGGCCGCGTCTTGAAGCGGCGATGCACCCAGTAGTACTGCTCCGGCATGGTCCGCACGCGGCTCTCCAGCCAGGCGTTCATGCGGCGGGTGTCGGCCTCGACGTCGTCGGTCGGGAAGTCCTCCCAGGGTGGCTCCATGCGCACCACGTAGCCCTCACCGCCGGGCAGGATCTCGTTGACCACCGGGATGACCTTGGCCCTGGCCAGTCGCGCCAGGCGCGACAGGCCCGTGATGGTGGCGGCCTGCACCCCGAAGAAAGGCACGAACACCGCGTCGCTGGGGCCGAAATCGAGGTCCGGCAGGTAGAAGAACGGCTTGCCTTTCTTCATGGCCTTGACCGCGCCGCGCAGCCCTTCCTGGCGCGACAGCAGCAAGGCGCCGTTGAAGCGCGAGCGGCCGCGCAGCAACATCTTGTCCAGCACCTTGCTGCGCTGGTGCGAATACATGCTGCAGGCCTCGAACTCCACGGCGACCCCCATGCCGCCTGCATCCAGGCCGATGAAGTGCGGCACCAGCAGGATGACCGGATGCCCTTCCGCGAGTGCATCACGCATGTGCTCAAAGCCCTCGCGCCGGATCAGGCCGCGCAGACGCTCCTCGGAAGCCCACCACAGCACGCCACGCTCCAGGTAGGAGCGCGTCACCAGGCGGATATGCCGGCGCGCCAGCGCCTTGCGCTCGCGTTCGTCCAGCTCGGGAAAGCACAGGCGCAGATTGGTCAGGACCACCCGCCTGCGCGGCACCACCAGGTAGTACAGCAACGAGCCCAGGGCATTGCCGATCCAGGCCTGGACGGAAAGCGGCAGCCAGTGCAGCAGCCAGATGAAGCCCAGGACCAGGCGGATGAAGAATTCGCTCATCGGGGAAGGAGGAAGAAGGTGGGCGCGTGGAGAAAGGCGGCTTCAGGCATCGGCAGAAACTACGGCCCCGGGTGGCGGCACACCCGCCGGGCGCTTGTAGCGGTTGTAGCTCCACAGGTACTGGTCCGGACACTCGCGGATCAGGGCCTCCAGCTCGGCATTGATCTGCGCCACCCGCTGCTCGGGTGTGCCGGACAGCGGCCGGCCCAGATCGCGGATGACCAGCCGGTAGCGGGCACCCGGCAGGCGCGCAGCATACGCCATGAAGACGTGAACATCCTTCACTTCGGCCATGCGCGCAGCCAGCGTCATGCTGTAGGCCGGGCGGCCGAAGAACGGTGCCCACACCCCCTCGCCGAACTGCGGCACCTGGTCCGGCAGCATGCCCACCGCCTCGCCCCGCTTCAATGCCTTCAGCATCTGGCGGACCCCGCTTGCATCGGCCGGCGCCGCCTTCATGAGGCCGCGCAGCCGGCCCGACTCCATGATCGGCGCCAGAACGTCCAGCTTCGGGCGGCGGTACAGCACGGTGATCGGATAGCGCGTGCCGTAGTGCTGGGCGGCCGCCTCGAAGCACCCCAGGTGCGGCGTCAGCAACAGGATGGCACGACCCTCGGCGCGCACCGCCTCGACCCGCTCGTACCCCTCCTGCTCGGTCACGCGGGCCGCCACGTCCTCGATCGGCCGCGACCACAACCATGGCAGCTCCAGCAGCGCACGGCCCGCATCCACGGTCGCCCGCCGCGCCAGGCCCGACGGAACGCCCTGGGGAAAGGCGAGTGCCAGATTCTCCAGCGTCCGCTTGCGCAGGCCGGGCGACAGCCACCATGCCAGCCAGCCCACCCCTGCCCCCAGCAGGTGGAGCAGACGCAAGGGAAGGCAACGCAGCACGGCAAAGACGGCAGGGATCAGCGATGACATGGATTGGCGCGCAGTGTGCAACAGGGGCGTGGCCGGGCAGGCCCGGAAGGGTGGATTCCGTCGCCGCGGGTTTTCAGTATGCGGACAACGGGTATAATTCTCGCGTCGCCGAGTTAAACAGACAACTTGCAGGGCGACGTCGGTTCCGGGATTTCGTCATCCCCCAGGGCCGCAAAAATACTGCTAAAGCGTCGCCCGCTCGCAAAACCCCGGAGTCGGCCTCGCGCCACCAACCGGGGTTTTTTGTTTTGGGAGCAGGCTCAATGGCCGAATACCTCTTCTCTTCCGAGTCGGTCTCGGAAGGCCATCCGGACAAGGTCGCCGACCAGATTTCCGATTCCATCCTCGACGCCATCCTGGCCGTCGACCCGCGCGGCCGCGTGGCCTGCGAGACGCTGGTCTCCACCGGCCTGGTGGTGATCTCGGGCGAAATCACCACCAGCGGCCACATCAACTACCGCGAGATCGCGCAGGACACCGTGCGCCGCATCGGCTACGACAGCTCGGACATCGGCTTCGACTACAAGAGCTGCGCGATCCTGACCGCCATCAACCGCCAGTCGCAGGACATCGCGCAAGGCGTGAACGAGGGCGAAGGCCTGGACCTGGAACAGGGCGCCGGCGACCAGGGCCTGATGTTCGGCTACGCCTGCAATGAAACCCCCAGCCTGATGCCGCTGCCGATCTACTACGCGCACCGCATCATGCAGCGCCAGGCGGAAGTACGTAAGGACGGCCGCCTGCCCTGGCTGCGCCCGGACGCCAAGAGCCAGCTGACGGTGAAGTACGTCGACGGCAAGCCGGTCGGCATCGACACCGTGGTGGTGTCCACCCAGCACAGCCCGGACGTGTCGCACGCCCAGCTGTCGGAAGCCGTCATCGAGGAGATCATCAAGCCAGTGCTGCCGAAGGAATTGCTCGGCGACAAGGTGAAGTACCTGATCAACCCGACCGGCCGCTTCGTCGTCGGCGGCCCGCACGGTGACTGCGGCCTGACCGGCCGCAAGATCATCGTCGACACCTACGGCGGCATGGGCCGTCACGGTGGCGGCGCCTTCTCCGGCAAGGACCCGTCCAAGGTCGACCGTTCCGCCGCCTACGCCGGCCGCTACGTGGCGAAAAACATCGTCGCTGCCGGCCTGGCCGAGCGCATCGAAGTGCAGGTCGCCTATGCCATCGGCGTGGCCCGCCCGGTCTCGCTGAACGTCAACACCTTCGGCACCGGCAAGGTCAGCGACGACAAGATCGTGGCGCTCATCGAGCAGCACTTCGACCTGCGTCCGAAGGGCATCATCCAGTCGCTCAACCTGCTGCGCCCCATCTACACCAAGACCGCCGCCTACGGCCACTTCGGCCGCGACGAGCCGGAATTCACGTGGGAGAGTACGGACAAGGCAGCTGCGTTGCGTGCGGATGCCGGCCTGTAAGCACCTGCTCACCGGCAGTTGAAGAACGGGGCGCTCCGGCGCCCCGTTTTCTTTTGTCACTCGCTGGCGAGGCCGCTGAACGTCGTGGTCGAACGACGGTCAGACCGATGCGGACCATGTCCGCATCAGGCACAGCGGCATGATTCACCCTGAGTGATTCACCGCGCGTCACCCATAATGAGAAACCGCGAGGCAGTTCTTCGCCACGACACGTCGCCATAACAAGGAGGAATCATGCAGATCCGCACCCTGGTCCTGTTGGTTGCAGTGCTGTGCAGTCTGGTGTTCATCTTCCTCAACTGGGGCGCCATCTCCGCGCCGGGGCCGCTCAATCTCGGCGTCGTGGTCGTCCAGGCCCCGCTGGGGCTTGTACTGCTCGGCATCCTGACAGTGCTCAGTGCGCTGTTCATGGGCGTCATCACCCATCTGCAAACCACCCTCCTGGTCGAATCACGCCGTCATACCAAGGAACTCGAAGCCCAGCGCACGCTCGCCAACAGCGCCGAGGCCTCGCGCTTCACCGAGCTGCGCCAGTACCTGGAAGCCGCCACCCTGGCAAACATCGAGCGGCAGGCGCGGCACGAAGCCGCAGTGCGCGCTGCGGTGGAGGAAACCGGCAATGTCGTGGCCGCGCACCTCGGCGAACTCGAAGACCGGCTGGAGCGCGCCGGCCTGCGCGGGATTCCGGAAGGCCGCGCCTGACGGCATCACGCGAGCTGTAAGCGCGCAACTCCCGCGATACCCCGCACACCATGCAGGGCCGCCCTGCATGGCTTGATCCATCCTGCCTCCCCGGCCGCCCGTCGCATGCGAGAATCCGCGCCTGCCTCGCTGCCCCATCTGCCGTGCGTCCATGAACAGCCCCGAAACGCCCAACCGCATCACCGCCCTCGTCATCCACAGGCTCGACAAGGAGGCCCACGGCGAAGCCGGCATCACGCTGCGCGAAGCACCCTGTGCCATCACGCCGGCCGCCCAGCGACTGGTGGAAACCCTCTGCCTGTCCTACGGGAACCGCCTGGGCAAGGGCTACGGCAAGTTCGAGAGCGACGAAGCGGATTTCCCGCTCCCGGTCTGGCTGCATCAGTACCTGGTGGAACGCAGCCTGGGTTTCGCCGAGCTCGGCTGCCGCATGATGGAGGAGTTGCGCAAACGCGCCGCCGCCGAATCGCTGGCCACTGGCGGCTACGTGCTGATCGCACACGTACAGGACCGCGGCTCCGATTGCCTGTTCGTCGCCATCGTCAGCGAGACCACCGGCACCGCCATCGCCAACGGGCTGGAGATCACCGACAGCCTGCACCTGGACCTGGAGAAGCTGCGCGTCGCCGGTCGCATCGACCTCACTTCATGGCAGAACGGCGCCGAGCGCTACATCAGCTTCCTGAAGGGCCGCGCCGAAGTAGCGCAGTACTTCAAGCTGTTCCTCGGCTGCAACGATGTCGTCATCGCACTGAAGGAAACGCAGAAGCTGGTACAGGGGCTGAACCAGTTCGCAGACGCCCACAAGCTGGAAGGCGAGGCCCGCGACCAGATGATGGAGCGCGCCCACCTGTGCCTGGACGAACTCGGCGAAGCCGGCATGCCGCTGGCGCTCGACGACATGGTGCGCCGGGTCTGGCCGGACGAACCGGAACGCCTGCAGCGCAGCCTGGACCGCGAAGACATGCAGCTCGCCACCGGCTTCGTCCCCGACCGCCGCGCCATCCGCCCCCTGGTGCGCTTCCGCGCCGCCAGCCCGCAGTGGAAGCTGGAGTTCGACCGCAGCAGCCTGAGATCAGGAGCGGTGATGTATGACCGTCAGAATGACCGACTGATTCTCACGGAGATTCCGGCGAGCCTGAAGCAGGCGTTGCTTGAAGAATAGATAGCGACGCTGCAAGCGAGCAGCTTTTAAGCCAAACCATTCGCAAAATCTCATCCATGAAGAACATTCGTAGTGCTGCGCTCGTGCTGCTGACCGCTCTCATCTTATCGGCATGTAGCGCTTACAACGTCCGACTTGAATCGCTGGCGAAACCCGCGAATCCTGCTGATCTTGTCACGGTGAAGGGGTTCAAGTATTACGACAACGGTTTCGCCCTTGAATCGGGCGTCTACGTGATCGAGTACGAAAACGAGGACGGGCGCTTTTATCGTGGCCCAGATCTGGCCGTTCAAATTCCTGCTGCAGCCAACTTCAACAAGGAGCGCTTTCCCGATAGCAAATTCCCGGGAGGCCTGTTTGTACCCAAATCGAACGACATCAAGGCTTATCGGGCTTACTTCTATATGTTCAACCTAGGGGGCTCCCTTGATCCTCATCTCGGGGAGCACGCAAGGAGCATTGCCTCAAATATTGCGCCCCCTACCTCAACCGCCTCCGGTATAGGAACCGGTGTCGGAGAAGGTATCGTAGCTGCGATGGTTCACAGGGATGTCGGCCAGATCCGCGTCCTGCCGCCCATCGAAGATGTCGACATCAGATTGCATGTGAGCCGCCCATAGGCGGGGCGCTGATCAACGTGATTTCACCTTAGCGCTGTACCGCCATCACCTCACCCAACCTGATCCCTCGCGCCGGCGCCCAATCCGCATTGAACGTCAGCGGTCCCTTCGGGAACAGCATCACCACCGTCGACCCCAGCAGGAAGCGGCCCATTTCCTCGCCCTGCTTCAGCACGATCTGCTGGCTGTCGTAGCGCCATTCGCGCACCTGCTTCACGCGCGGCGGGTTGACCACGCCGTGCCACACGGTGGCCATGCTGCCGACGATGGTGGCGCCGACCAGCACCAGCACGAAGGGGCCATGGGCGGTGTCGAACACGCAGACCACGCGCTCGTTGCGGGCGAAGAGTCCTGGCACGCCGCGGGCGGTGGTGGGGTTCACCGAGAACAGCGGGCCGGGCACGTGGATCATGCGCAGCAGGCGGCCCTCGCAGGGCATGTGGATGCGGTGGTAGTCGCGCGGGCTGAGATACAGGGTGGCGAAGTGGCCATCCTGGAATTTCGCGGCGAGTTGCGCATCGCCGCCGACCAGTGTGGTGGTGCTGTAGCGATGACCCTTGGCCTGGAATATCTGGTCGCGCTCGATGGCGCCGAACTGGCTGATCGCACCATCCACCGGACAGATGAAATCGGCATCCGCCAGCGGGCGCGCACCGGGTTTCAGCGCACGCGTGAAGAACTCGTTGAAGCTCGGGTAGCTGGCGATGTCCGGGTTGGCGGCTTCGCTCATGTCCACGCCATAGCGGCCGACGAACCAGCGGATGACACTGGTGGTGAGCGCGCCCGCCTGCTTGCTGGCGAGCTTCCCCATCAACGCGGTGAGCGCCTGCTTGGGCAGCAGGTATTGCGGCAGGACGGCGAGGCGGTCGGACACGGGAAGCACCTGGGCAAGGGGAACGGGCGCCATTGTATCGGCAGCCGGCCTGCCGACCGATCAGACTTTACCTACCCGCGCGGGCCGGTACGCGGGAGGTTCCGGCATTCCCGCCGGCGGCCGGCGCACTGGCGATCACTTCCCGGCAGCGCCCGTCGAAAGACCTTGCTCGACCGCGGCCAGGGGCTTGCGCACGGCATCGCCGACGCTGATCTGCGGCTCCGACGGCTCCAGCCCCTCCGCCGCCTCCTGCTTCGCGACGTCCTCGCGTGCGATGTCGAAAGCCTGCTCCACCGAGAAGGTCTTCTGCAGCGCGTTGTCGAAAAGCGCGCGGCCGAAGAAGGTCCAGTCGTTCTCGTGCGCGCAGCCATGCGAATTGCGGTCTGCCCGCGCGGCCGAGATGACCAGGCTGTCGGGGCTGGACAGCGGCGGCACGAAGCCGCCGGAATAGCAGGCCGATACGATCAGCACGCGGTAGCGGATGCCGGCGTCGTCCAGTGCCTTGCGCAGCACCTCCGGGCTCAACTCGTGCAGGCGGTAGGGCCACAGCGACAGGTCGAAACGGAAATCCGCCGCACCGTGCGAGGTCATGAACAGGAACAGCACGTCCTCGTCGCGGTTCATGCGTTCGCCGATGGTCTTCAGTGCGCGCTGCAGGGCGGTGACCGTGGCAAAGGGATGGATGTCCGTCGTGGCCGGGTTGTTCACCAGCAGCACACTGCGCTGGCCGGTGCCGAAGCGTTCGGCAAACAGCCGGTCCACGCTTTCCACCTCGCGCATGAACACGTCCTGGCCGCCGTGACCGGCGAGACCGACGAAGAAGTACTCCGGCACCCCGGGCGTTCCGGGAGCCACCTTCGACAGCACCTGGTCAAGCAAGAGGTTCTGGCGATACAGCACGCTCTCGTCGACCACCGCCTCGCGCCTGGCCAGCACCTCCGGATCTTCCTCGTAGCGGGCCACCCACAACTGCGGCGGCTGGCCGACCAGGAAGGCCGGCAACACCAGCAGCACCGGCACCGCCAGCAGCACCAGGCGACGCGGCACCTGCAGGTCGCAGATCCGCGCCAGCGCCACCATGGTGGCCACGCACAACCACACCAGCGGCGACCACCACAGCAGCTGCGCACCCTGCTCGCCCAGCGCCTGCCACCACTGCGGCGGCAGGAAGCCCAGCCCCTCCCACACGACGCCGGCAACCAGTTGCAGCGCCAGCACGGCGATGGCGGCTGCCAGCGTGCGTGACGCATCGCCCGCCACATTGGCCACCAGCCATGCGCACAGCAGCACCCACGGCAAGCCGTAGAACTCGTACGGCACGGCCGAGGGATTGAACTGACCGTCCAGGCCGACGCGCACCAGGTCGCTGCCGAGACTCAGCAACAAGCCGAGTACCACCAGCCAGACGAGCTGCGGCACGGAGACCTGCAGGGCAGCGATGGCGCCGCGCTGAAACAGCGCGAGCCGCAGGCCCGCCCAGACGTTGCCGAAGCCCGTGGCCAGCACGTGCGTCAGCGCATGCTGGGGAGCCGGGGCAAAGCGGGGGGAAGCGGGTGCGAGCGCTTCGGCAGCGCCGGTTCCTGTGTCGGCAGCGTGGAATGCGGCGTCGGGGGTGTCGTGATTCATGCGCAAAGGCATCGCAGCGAAAGAAAAGCGGTGTCCATGATACTTGCGACGGCAGCGGGGAACGCCCTGGCAGGCGCATCCGGCGGACAACAGGGGCAGCGTCGCGGACCGGCGAGGAATGAGCAGCCGACATGAGCCCGCAGGGTGGCGACGCCCTTCAACGCCGGGAGGGCTCCACAGGGCTCCAAGGCCCGCCCTTATGGGCACGATACCTCGCCGTATGGCTTGAAATTGTGTCATTCACCGTGAAGGCTGTCGCACTGCGCGAGATCGGTACATGGAAGCCGACCAGCCGCTCATCCAAGCTTGCTCCAGCCGCAAGAATGCGCCCGCTCCGGGGCGCCCGGACATCCCCCGCCCACCCACCGTTCCCCGACGTCCGACGACGCGGAACGGAATACGGCATGGCTGCCGCGCCCGGAGTGATCGCCCACACGAACACAAGAAAGGCAGCACAACAGCTGCCGCGCCAGCGCCGCGCTCCCGGCCTGGTTACGGATATCGGGGAATTCCATGAGCTACGGTGCCATCACCTTCTTCCGCCGCCAGTACCTGCGCATCCTGCGTCACTGCGCTTTCCTGAACGCGATGGGCATGCTCGGCGGCGTCCTGCTGCCCATGCCAGGCGCGATGGCGGCGGACATCGTCACCGACGGCCGCACCCAGACCAACCTCAGCGGGAGCGGCGGAGGCGTCACCGACATCACCACCGGGACCGTCCGCGGCAACAATGCCTTCAACAGCTTCAGCCGCTTCAACGTCGGCAACGGCGAGACGGTGAACCTGCACCTGCCGACGAACACGGCCAACCTGCTGAACCTCGTCAACGGCGCTGGCGCCAGCAACATCGACGGCGTGATGAACGCATATCGCGACGGGCGCATCGGCGGCAACGTGTTCTTCTTCAATCCGCACGGCGTCGTCGTGGGCGCAAGCGGACAGATCAACGTGGGCAGCCTGATGCTGGCCGCGCCGACGGCGGACTTCATGAACCGTCTGCTGTCCCCGCAAGGCGCGATCGACAACGCAGCGGTCGCCCAGGCGCTGGCCGGCCAGTTCCCGCTGTCCAGCACCGGCCTCATCAGCGTGCGTGGCGCCATCCGCACCATCGACGCCGCCATGCTGGCCGCCGCCACGGTGAACATCGAAGCCGGTGGCAGCGTCCACAGCGGCCCCTCGGCAGCCGTGCAGTTTGGCGCACTGGTGAATGTGGATGGCCTGGCACAGGCCGGCGTCACCTACGCCGACGGCGACACGATCCGCATCCTCGCTGCGGGCGACGTCAGCATTGCGGGCACGGTCGCAGCCGACGGCACGAGCGGACAGCACGCCGGCAACGTGGACATCCGCGCCGGTCGCGACATCACCCTCTCCAGCGGCGCACGCGTGTCGGCCGATGGCCATGGCAGCGCGTCCGATGCAGGACAGGTCATCACCTGGGCAGACCGCAACGCGACCCTGTCGCAAGGCGCCACCGTCTCGGCCCGTGGCGGCGAGGTGTCGGGCGATGGCGGCTTCGTGGAATTCAGCGCGAAGGAGAAGATCGTGCTGGCCGGCGGCGAGCTGAAGGTCGGCGCGAACAATGGCGACGCCGGTGCGGTGCTGATCGACCCGAACGACATCGAGGTGGTGGCCAACAGCCAGTTCACCGACGGCGGCGCCTACACGCTGATCGCCAACAACTCGATCACGGTCGCCGAGAACGTGGTGATCTCCACCCGCAACACGACCAACCCGACCACCGACGACCACCTGACCGCCGCCTCGCAGGGCGACTCCGGCAATCTGCGCCTGAAGGCTTCGCACGTCGAACTGAAGGCCGGCTCAAAGCTGCTGGCGCACGCGGACAACGGCTTCGCGGCCGGTGACATCACCGTCTCCGCCAGCCACGTCAACGCCGTGGGGGCGGACCGCACGGCCAACGCCAGCGTGAAGATCACCGACGCCACGATCCGTGGCCGCAACATCCTCATCCGCAGCGACGCCGACACCTCGGCCATCGTGCAGGCGCTGGACGCCTTCCCCAACACCTCGCTGGCGGATGCGCAGAAGCTGGTGGACGACGAGGCCGACAGCCTGTCCGACGGCCCCGGCGGTGAGTTCCTGGCGGTCAAGACCAAGGCCACGGCGAAGACGGAGATCTACGGCGCCCGCATCACCGGCAGCGGCTCCGTCACCATCGACAGCCGCGCCGGCGCGCGTGCCGGCTTCAAGAAGGAAGCCAGCGCCGACACGATCATCGGTGACAGCGCCACCCGGAACACCCAGATCAGCGGCAGCAGCGTCACCATCGAAGCGAAGTCCAGCACCTCCTTCACGCTCAACGTGCTGGGCAACCTGGTGCGCCTGGCCGACCAGAGCTGGCTGCCTGACGAGAACGACCCCACGCTGCAGGTCGTGAACGACCAGTTGTTCGACTTCAGCGCGATCCCGCTGGTGGCGCTATCCACCTCCACCGCCAGGGTGCTGGTCAACGGTGCCACCAGCGTCACCGCCAGCGATGCCATCAACATCAATACCGAGGCCGTCTCCGCCGCCAAGCCGGGCTTCAGCAGCCCGATGCTGTTCTCCGCCGCCTGGGGCGAATCGACCGCCGAGGCGAAGACTCAGGTACTGGGCACGGCGACGCTCACCTCCACCAACAAGACCAGCGTCGGCGCCACCACCGACGTGGAGCTGAACGTCAGTGCGGACGTCAATTCCACCAACAAGCCGATCGACGCGGTGTTCGTTCGCGCCAAAAATACCGCCACCGCGCTGGCGGAAACCGGCGACGACACCACCATCAATGCCGGCGCCATCGACGTCAATGCGCTGGTCAAGGCCGACATCACCGCCGTGGCCAGCGCCCGCAACGCGGGCGGCAGCGGCCTGGGCATCGCGGTGGCCGTCAATGAATCGGACAACACCGCCACGGCCAGGCTGGGCGGTGACGCCACGGCCACCACCGGTGACGTGAAGGCCAACGCCAAGGTCGACATCGCCAAGAACACCACCAGCGCGGATGCCGCCACCCTGGGCAATCCCAACACCCTGTCGGCGAAGATGACCAACTTCACCGCCGGCATCCAGCGCAACGTCTCCGGCGGCCTGCTGACCTCGGTCGGCGGCCTCAGCCAGGCGAACAGCGACAAGCTCACCGGTTTCATGTTCCCGGGCATCAAGGAAGGCAAGTTCAACGCCTCCGGTGCCGTCGCGTACGTGGACGCCACCAACACGGCCAATGCCAGCATCGCCGCCAACGCGACGGTCAAGGCCAACGGCAAGATCGACGTCGTGGCCAAGGTGGAAGACCGCCCGACCGCCAGCGCCGGCGCCAAGTCCACCTCCACCGGCACCGCCATCGGCGGCTCGGTGGTGCTGGGCAATTTCAGCAACAACGCGGACGCCTTCATCGGCCACGACGCGACGGTGGACGCCAGGGGCGCGCTGCGCGTGGATGCGCAGACCCTCGTGCCCTTCGCCTGGCAGATCGACTGGAACTCGCCGGACGCGATCCTCAACCACCTGCAGGGCGCCGTGCTGGACCTGGTGTTCACCTCGTACTCGATCAACTCCGCCAGCGGCAAGAGCGGGCTCGGGCTGGCCGCCGGTGTCAGCCTGTTCAACCTGGACAACCACAGCAACGCCCATATCGACGAAGGCGCGAAGATCAACACCGTCTACGACAAGGACAGCATGGTGCTGCCGCAGCAGTCGGTCACGGTGTACGCGAAGAACGACGTCAGCACCGTCAATGCGGTCGGCATCCTCGGCAAGAAGTTCTTCGGCACCAGTGGCGGCAAGGCGGCCATCGGCGGTGCGGTGAACATCGTCGACATCGCAGGCACGGCCAGCGCGACGATCCGCGGCAACGCCCAGGTGAAGAGCGAGAACGGCGTGGACGTGAAGGCCGAATCGGTGAGCCAGATCGTCACCGTGACGGAAGCCGGCGGCCAGTCGGACAACGTCGGCATCGAGGGCGCCGTGTCGATCAACATGATCGACAACACCACCGTCGCCGCCATCGACGACGACGCGCGGATCGACGCTGGCAGCAACGTGCAGGTGCAGGCGCTGGGCGACGTGGAGAACATCGCCATCGCCGGCGGCGTGGTCGCCACGAAGGGCCAGGTCGGCATCGGCTTCGCGGTGTCGATCAACGACATCGACACCAGCACCTCGGCCTTCGTGGGCGACTACGATCCGCTGAACCTGGACAACGCAGCTGCCACCGGCAGCGTGAAGACCGGCGGCAACCTGCTGGTGAAGGCCGAGTCGGACACCGAGATCGGCGCGTATTCCGTCAGCGGCGCGATTGCGACCAACAGCAGCGCCCAGGGTTCGGAATCCGGCGCCAGCGGATCGGACACCAAGAGCGGCAGCAGTGGCAGCGGCACCGGCAAGTTCGGCATCGCCGTCTCGGCCGATGCCTCCATCAACGAGATCACCGCCGACACCAAGGCCTACCTGTCCGACGGTGCCAACGTCACCCAGGCCGGCAACGTCACACTGGACGCCGACAACACGCTGGCCATCAACGCGCTGGCCGGCGCCGTCACCATCTCCACACAGAGCAATGGCAACGGCCTGGCCGGCTCCTTCGCGATGAACAGCCTGGGCGGCACGACGGCTGCCTACATCACCGACGCCACCATCGCTCAGAGCGGCGCGCTGTCGCTGGATGCCGATGTCGACGGCGAGATCCGGACCCTGTCGGCGTCCGTGCAAGGCAGCAAAGGCAAGGTAGGCGTCGCCGGCTCGGTATCGATCAACGACATCGCCAATACGACCACCGCCTACCTCTACAACAGCAACGTCAGCGGCGTGCAGGGCGTGACCGTCAGCGCCAGCGACACCTCTGCCATCCGCGCGGTGGCGGGCGCCATCGCCTTCGGTGGCAAGGCGGGCATCGGCCTGTCCTTCGCCTGGAACGAGCTGGACAACGTGACCAGCGCCTACATCCAGAACAGCGACGTGGATGCCAGCGGCGCGCTGGACGTCAATGCCACCAGCGACGGCCAGATCGACACCATCGCTGCGTCGCTGGGTGCCAGCAGCGGCCAGATGGCCGGCGCCGCGGCGGTGGCCATCAACGAGATCGACAACCGCACCAACGCCTATATCGATGGCAAGAAGACGGTGAACGGCATCGACGCCGCGTCGCTGAACGTCAGCGCCACGGACGGCGCAGGCATCTTCGCCGTGGTGGGTGCGCTGGGCCTCTCCGCCGGCAATGCCGGCTTCGGTGTCAGCTTCGCCTGGAACGACATCGACAACCGCATCGGCGCCGAGCTGAAGAACACCCACGTCGACACCGGTAGCGTCAGCCTGACGGCGAAGAACGACTCGGAGATCGAAACCTACGCCATGGGCGGTGGCGGTTCGGCCAAGGTCGGCGTGTCCGGCTCGCTGGCGATCAACGACATCACCACGCAGACGCAGGCACGCAGCGACAACAGCACCGTGCTGGCCAGTGGCAACGTGAGCATCAAGGCGACCGACGAGGCAGACATCCTGGCGGTGACCGGCGCGCTGTCCGGCGGCGGCACGGCGGCAGTGGGCGCCTCCGGTTCGTACAACCACATCGGCGGCAGCACGCTGGCAGAAGTGAGCGGCGGGCAGATCGACAGCGCGGCGTCCGTGACGGTCGAAGCGAAGCGCAGCGGCACGGTGGACGTGTGGGCGGCGGCAGGTTCCGGCGGCGGCACGGCAGGCTTCGCTGGCTCGATTGCCATCAACGACCTGGGCGGCAGCACCACGGCGCGCATCGGCAACGGCGCGAACGTCGACGCCGACCACAACCTGCTGCTGACCGCACAGGACGATGAGACCATCCAGGCCAAGGCCGGTACGGTCGCGCTGGGCGGCACGGTCGGTGGCGGTGGCGCCATCGCGGTGAACGACATCCACTCCAGCACCACGGCCGAAGTGACCGGCAGTGCCACGCGCGTCGACGCGCTGGGCCTGGGCGGCACCATGGCGGTGGACAACGGCAGCCTGACGGCCGGCGGCTTCGGCGTATCGGTAGACAGTCGCCAGCAGAAGGACAACATCCGCGGCGTGGCCGTGGTGGCTTCCTCCACCAGCAAGGTGGAATCCATCCTCGCCAACGTGTCCGGCGGCGGCAAGGCCGGTGTCGCGGCCACCGTGTCGGTGAACCTGCTGGGCGGCACGACCACCGCACAGGTCACGGGCGGCGCCAGGATCAACGAATCGCTGGCCGGCGCGAATGCGCAGCAGCAGGCACGCGTGGCGGCCTACCACCACGACGTCGTGCAGGCCGGCGCGGGCGGGCTTGCCATCGGCGGCGCAGCCGGTGTCGGCGGATCGGCCGATTCCACGATCGTTTCGCACACCACCACCGCGAAGGTGGATGGCGCCACCGTGCAGGCGAACAACGCGGTGACAGTCGATGCCGGTTCGACGGTGGAGACTGAACAGATCGTGGTGGGGGCAGCCGGCGGCGGCGCAGCGGCCGTCAATATCTCGGCCACGGTACTGTCGGTGAATGGAACCACCCAGGCACTCGCGCACAACGCCACACTCAACAGCCAGGGTGCGCTGACGGTCGAAGCCACTTCCGAGCTCGACGCCGATCACTACGTCGGTGGCCTGAACGTGTCCGGCGCGGCCGGTGTCGGCGCCTCGGTGATCGTCACCGTGGTCGATCAGACCACCAGGGCCACCACCAGCGGCAGCACGACGCTGAACGCCAACGGCGCGACGAACGTGCACGCCGCTTCCGACCAAGATATCGGCATCATCGGCGCCACCGGTTCCGCCTCGGGCGGCGTGGGCATCGCGGGCACGGTGGGCGTCACCATCGTGAAGGGCAGCACCGAAGCCACCGTCGGCGGCTCGACGCAGATCAACCAGGACGGCAGCTACGCCGGCAGCGCGCAGGACGTGCGCGTCACCGCTAGCGACAGCACGAGCTTCGACAGCAAGCTGGGCGCGCTGGGCATCGGCGTCAGTGGCGGCGGCGTGGGTGCCACCGCCGACGTGGTGCTGGTGAACAACGGCGCCTCAGCCACCATCGTGGGGGGTGCCCGTGTCGATGCGGATCGCGACATCGTCGTCGATGCAGACGCCACGCGTGACATCAGCTCCCTGACCGTCGCCGCCTCGGGCGGCCTCACCTTCGGCATCTCCGGTGCCGTGTCCTACATCGGCGTCGGCAGCCGCGCTGGCAGCGATGCGCAATCCGAACTGTCCGGCTCGGTGAATGACGCCAGCACGGTCTCGTCGCGCAGCGCCTTCGGCGACCAGTCGAGCACGGACGCCGGGGGCATCTCCGGCACCGTGTCGCGCACCAACAGCGCACGCAGCGGGCTGAACGTCGCCAACGATTTTGCCACCCTGCCCTCCAACAACACGGCCGCAGCCGGTGTCGGCAGCGGCGCCGTATTGAAGGCAGGACGCGACGTGAATGTGTCCGCCACCACGCAGACCGACACGGATGCCATGGCCATCGGCGCCGCGGTGTCGGGTGGCGTCTCCCTGGGTGGCGGCATCGCCATCGCCAACGTGGATGATGCGACGCTGGCCAGCGTGTCCGGCAATGTCACCGCCAACCGCAACGTGCTGGTGAGTGCCAGCGACGTGCAGACCCGTGCGTCCTCCCTGCAGACCTATGCCGGCGGCGCCGGCCTGGTCGGCCTGGGCGCCTCGGTGGCGATCCAGAGCAAGACCAGCAGCGCGACGGCAGAGATCGGCAACAGCGCCATCATCAACGCCACCGGCACGGCAGCTGCCGATGCCAATGGCACGGGCCTGGTGCGCGTGGATGCCGGCATCGACCACAACCTGCGGTCCGAAGCACTGGGCGGCGCAGCCGGTATCGTCGGCGTCGGCGCAGCGCTCGCGTATGCCACCGAAGACGGCAGCGCGACTGCACAAGTGGGCGACAACGCGCAGATCACCGGCAAGGCCCTGGACGTGCATGGCCATGCACAGACCGACACCTATGCCGAAGCCACGGCTGCAGCGGGCGGCCTGTTCAGCGGCGCCGGCGCGGATGCCAAGGCCACCGACCGGTCCTCCGCCAAAGCCGAACTGGGCGACAACACCACCGTACGCACCACCGGCGGCCTGGCGCAGATCCGTGCCGACGTCGACCCGGTGGCCGATGCGCGTGCCCTGGGCGTTGCCGTCAGCACCAGCGTGTCGATCGGCGTATCGCTGGCCAAGGCCGAAGTGGATACGGATGCCGATGCCATCACCGGCAACAACATCGACGTGGAAGCCGCGACCCTCAAGCTGGACGCACAGACCAGGCTGCGTGGCGGCGACAAGACGGCAGATGCCTCTGCCGTCGCCGCGGCCGGCGGTGCCCTGCTGGGTGCAGGTGCTACCGATGCCGATGCCATCGCCAACACCGGCACGCGCGCCCTGATCGGCAACAATGCGAAGCTGCGCACCAGCGACGATGTGCAGGTACTGGCGAACTCCGCCACCAGCAGTGACGCTCGCGTCACCGGTGTGAACATCGGCTTGCTGGCCGGCGGCAGCAACAACGCCAGGACGGTCGCCGACACCACCACCACGGCCGGCATCGGCAACAACGCCGACATCGTGTCTACGGACGAAGTGAAGATCTCGGCCACCGGCAGCGATACGCTGCGTGCCGATACCGAAGCCGGCGCCGGTGGCCTGGGCGTGCTGGTCGCGTCCAAGGCGCAGACGATCGCCGTGTCGCATACCGATGCCTACCTGGGCAGCGCGAGTGGCACCGGCGGCAGCGTGACGGCGCGCGAACTGGACATCGACGCCGCGCAAACCACCAACTTCAACGCCACGGCGGATTCGCTCAACGCGTCGGTGGTCGGCTACTCCGGCGCACGCGCGGTCAACAACGTCGACACCTTCACCAACGCGCGCATCGGCAACAACCTGACGATCAATGCGCAGGAAGTGCAGGCGCACGCGCTGAACAGCATCGTGAAGCCGTCGCTGGGCGGCAGCTACAACGTCGACTCGCAAGGCGGTGGCCTGCTCAATGGCGCCGCAGCGCGCAGTGAATCGACGATCCGCAACCGGGCGGAAGTCAGCATCGGCGACGGCACGGACCTGATCGTCAACGTGGCCGGCGTCGGCCTGGGTGTGCTGAACCTCGGCGTACAGAACACGGTGAACGCCCACGATTCGGTGCGCCTGGATTCCGGCGGCGCGGTGGCCATCGCGCGTGCCGAGTCGGTGATCAACAACGACCTCAACGACGGCAAGGTGCAGGTCGGTAGCAACGCCACGCTGCTGAGCGACGGCGAGATCAACCTGTCGGCCCGCACGGTGGCCGACGTGCGCACGGAAGCCCGCTCCAAGACCTATGGCGTGGCCGGCGCCGCCGAGGGGGACACACGCTCCTACATCGCGGCCGACAACCAGGTGAACATCGGCGCCGGTACGCTGATCGAGTCGGAGAAGGACGTGCACCTGATGTCCGGCACCGACCGCAACGCCGGCAACAACCTGAACGCCGACGCCGACACCCGCCTGTGGAACCGCACCGCGGTACCGATCGAGACGGACCCGAAGGCCCACGGCGAGATCAACCAGCACAACACCATCAACGTCGCTGCCGGTGCGCAGGTCCGCTCAGTGAAGAGTGTCTACCTCACCGCTTCGGAAGGCACGCACACGGTGCGTGGTTTCGGTGAAGGCACCGACTCCTACCGCGAGATCCTGTCCGCGATCGGTGAGTTCTTCGGCGCCGACACCTCCTCGCTGAAGATCACTGGCGGCTCCACGGCCAACAACTCCAACAATCCGTTCAACCCGGGCTCGGGCGTCAACGTGGATGGCACCGTGGAAGCCGGTATCTGGCACCACCAGTGGCTGACCTACAACGCTGACGGCAGCTACGACAAGTCGCAGAGCGTCAGCTTCAACCTGCGCAACAACGTGAACCTGGCGACCGAACTGGCCGCTGAGATCAACGCGCTGCGCCTGAAGGCGCAGCAGGTCCGCACCTCGGCCAACAACTACGCTGGCGACGCAAACGCCACCGACGTGGCCAATGCCCTGGACAACGATGCCGACATCCTCGAATCGCAACTGGCAGCCCTGGACGCCGGCACACTGGTGAACTTCCTGGACGTCAACCCGATCCTGGCCACCACCGGCAACGTTCATGTCACCGGCGATTACCTCACCGGTGGTGCAGGCGGCAAGCTAGAAGCCCCCGGCGACGTGCGCATCGACATCGACAACAAGTCGACGCGCTTCATGACCACCAACACCCTGACCATCCCCGACGACGATGGTGGCCAGGTCACGTTCAACGGGCTGCGCGTCTCCTCGGCCGACGCGATCAACGCACGCAACAGTTCGGGCAAGAGCACCAGCATCACCGTGGTGGACGCCGACACTTCGCCCAAGCCCGTGATCGCCATCGAGAACAGCAACGACGCCGACACCGGCTCGCCGGCGCAGCTGTGGATCTCCGGCGACATCACCAACCTGCGCGGCATCGCGGATGCCAAGAGCCACGGCACCATCCGTGCGTCGGCCAACATCAATGCCGAGACGGTGAACATCGCCACCGGCGGCGACTTCATCAAAACCTACACGCCGGGCTTCACGCACCAGGGCGGCAATCCCATCAGCCAGCTGGGCAGCCTGCCCGCTCAGCGCGAGGCGATCGAAGCGGATTACATCGCCGCCATCACCGCTCGCGACTGCAGCGTGCCGACCAATTGCAGCACCACTATCGCCGGCAACAACGTCTACATCAGTGGCGAGAAGCTCAACATCAACGGCTTGATCCAGGCTGGCCTGCCGGATCGCAGCATCACCATCCCGGGCACGCTGATCAGCAGCCAGGCCGGTGCCATCGCGGCGGCCAAGGCGGCCTACCTGGCCAACCCGGACAGCGCGCCGCGCTACTTCGACCTCAACAACCCCGACCCGGCCAGCACCGACATCAAGGTGCGCTACGACCTGGCGACCGACCGCCTCGATCTCGCCAACGTGCGCATGGGTGGCGGCCACATGGAGCTGTACGGCAACGTCTTCTCGACCGGCAACGGCGAGCTGCGCGTACAGGACGGCTATGGGCGCATCGCGGTGGTCAACGACACTGGCCTCGACATCGTCATCAATCGACTCGACACCGGTCCGGGCGTTGAAGGCGTCATCAAGATCACGGACACCTCGAAGCGTCTGCTCGCCAATGGCAGTGTGGACCAGACGGGAGCCTCCAGCTCCGGCAGGGCGCTGGTGACGCAGATCGTGCGCATCGGCGACACCATCTACACGCTGGACAACCGCACCGTCGACGCCGACGGCAAGCCGAACTACATCGTCAGCCAGCGGAACGGTCGTACCGGCACCTACGAGACGACCAAAAACCGCCGCTTCAACTGGATCAACGGCAAGACCACCTCCTGGACGCGCGACGATTCCTACATCACCAAAATCACCTGGGGCGCCGACTGGCTGGCGCCTGACCCCGGCGGTCAACCCAGCGAGACCAGCAGCAGTTCGACCTATACCAATCGCCTGACCGGCGACTGGCTGACGGCCAACGACTTCAGGACCGGTGACTACAACTACGACCACTCGCAGTACGTGACGCCGCAGGCCCGCAACACGCTGGCCCCGGTCCGCTGGGATACAGACTGCATCGCCGGAGTCTGTCACAGCGAGTATGTGAAGCAGACCTATCGCTATACCTGGACGGAGTACGACTACTACCACCACAGCCTCGACGCCTCGAAGCAGATCAAGGTCACCTTCACCGGCTACGACACCTCGGACGTCAACATCGCCTCGTCGAGCGGCAAGGTGCTGCTCAACGGCATGGTCCGCAGCCTGACGGGCAACGCCACGATCAATGCGACCAATGGCATCGAGAGCCTCAGCGACAACGCCTACATCCTCGCCAACAATGTCTCGCTGAACGCCGCCACCGGTGCGATCGGCAGCGCAGCCAGGCCCGTGCAGATCGACCTGACGGATGCCGACCCGGCCAAGGGTCTGGTCGACGGCACCTTGAGCGCCATGGCGCGCGACGGCATCAGCGTCAAGGAAATCAGCGGCGACCTGCGCATCGCGGCGCTGAACGCCACGGCGGGCGATCTCAACGTGATTGCAGACCGTCACCTGATGACCACCACCAATGCCGGCCTCGTCATCCTGCGTGGCAACAACATCAATCTGGTGAGCCTGTCCGGCGGCATCGGTACGCCAGCCACCGCAGCCAGTGGCGGCATCGTCACGGCAGGCAGTGGCGTGACGGTGGATACGCGCGGCAGCAACACGGTGCTGTCGGCCAGCGCTGCCGGCGACATCCGCCTCACCGAGGCCACCGGTGACATGCGCGTCACGAAGATCGATTCGAGGACTGGCGACGTCACGCTGGGTGTCGTCGGTGGCAGCCTGCTGGACGCCAACCTGGTCGAGCAGGAGGACAACAAGTCCTCGACCGAACTGCTGGCCCTGTGGGACAACATGAAGCTGCGCGGCAACCCGGCCCGGGCCGCGGCCGACCAGACGGTTGCGAACTTCCAGAAGCAGGTCGAGAACGACTACAAGAGCTACTGGCGCATGCGCAACCTGCGTGCCGACGGCAACGGCGGCTTTGCGACCGATGCCTACAACGCGGGCTACAGCTTCACGCTCAGCGCCGCGCAGGTCAGTGCGCTGAAGAACGCCAACGGCTGGACCGATGCCGACATCGCCAGCTACCAGGCCGAGCAGACCGCGTTCTACCACGACGCCCATACCCGCTTCGGTGGCGGCACCTACAACGACAGCTTCAGCTACACCGCGACCCTCCAGGAAAGCACCGCCCTGAGGGACGGCGCCGAGTGGAAGGACAGCGAGCTGGCGAACTCGCTGGGCGCAGGCCTGTTCCGCGCGGTGGCGGATACCGAAGTGCGTATCGAGGAGGCCAACGTCGTCGGCCGCAACATCACCCTCGGCACGCTGGCGGGCGGCATCGGACAGGATGCCGGCGAGCTGCTGATCTCCCGCAGCATCGACCCCGGCACGCTGAGCAAGGAGGAGAAGCTGGCCTTGCTGACCGCCGAGAAGCAGGACGTCACGCTCACCGCCACCCATATCCGCATCCGCCAGAAGAAGGATGTCGATGTCACCGCCAGCGGCAACCTGGTTGCCGAAGCGGCCGGCACCATCCTGATCGGCTCGGAGCAGGACCTCGCCATCGAGAAGGTGAAGAGCACGCAGGAAGTGCGCATCAAGACTGGCGCAGGCCTGTCGAACGCGGCAAGCGGCAACGATGCCGCCATCGAGTCCGCCAACCTCGTGCTGGAAGCCGGCCAGGGCAGCATCGGCTCGGCCAGCAAGAGCATGGTGGTGGATGTCGCCAACGGCAGCCAGCTCATCGCCCGCGCCCGCAACGACGTGTACATCACCGAGAAGAGCGGAGACATGCGGATCAGCTCGGTGTACGCGCAGCAGGATGCGGTGCTCGAAGCTGCGACCGGCGCCATCCTGGACGGTGGCCAGGACGACAAGCTCGACGTACAGGCGAAGAACGTCAGCCTGACGGCCGCAACGACCATAGGCGCCGCCGGCGGAGCAGCCGGCGCGCTGGAGGTCAACGTCGGCGCCACCGGCCTGCTCAATGCCAGCGCACCGAACGGCGTGTACATCAGCAGCGCGGGACAGAACGGCAACCTCGGCAGCATCAACACGACAGGCGACTTTGCCTATCACGTGAACGTCGGCAACCTGGACGTGCTCGGCCAGGTGAATGCCGGCAGCATCACCCTGTCCGCCGGCGACGACATCTCCATCAGGGGGGCGGGCAGCCTGACTGCCACCGGCGACATCAGCGTGGAGGCCGGCACCGACGGCAATGGTTCGCTGCAGGTCGATGCCGGCGGTACCCGCATCACGGCCGGCAGCGCACTGACCCTGATCGCCGCCGACGACATCTCGCTGAACGCCGCGGCACTGTCCGGCGGCGACACCCGCGTCACCGCCGGCCGCGACCTGGACCTCGACGCCCGACTCGACAGCAATGGCAGCACGACCCTGGTCACCCTGGCCGGTGACCTGCGAGTCGGTGGCCAGCTTGTCAGCGAAGGTGCCCTGAGCCTGTCCAGCGGCCAGCACATGAGTGTGGGTGGCCTGATCGACGCCGCCGGCAACGTCACGCTCGACGCGGTGGGCAACCTGCTGGTCGACGGCACGGTCGACAGCGGCAACGACCTCCGTACCCGCAGCGGCGGCGACACGCAGGTCACCGGTACGCTGATCGCCACCGGCACCGCGGGGATCGACGCAGGCGGCAACCTCGGCATGACCGGCGCAAGCCTGAGCAGTGGCGGCTCCACCACCCTGACGGCGGGCAACGACCTGACGGTCACCGGGACGCTGGTCGACGCGGAACGTCTGGACGCCACGGCAGGTGCGGCACTGACGCTCGCTGGCACGACGCGCGTCGCAGGTGACACCACGCTCCTCAGCGGCGGCACGACCACGCTGGGCGGCAGCCTCACGACGGGTGGCAACCTGGCCGTCAGGAGTGGCACCGACATCGTGGTGGCCGGCAGCGTGCAGGCCGCGGGCAGCAGCCTGCTCGTCGCGCAGCAGAACCTGAGCATCACTCCCGCCGGCACGCTCACCAGCACTGGCAACACCTCGCTGACGGCAAGCAACGGCAACGTGGTCATCAACGGCCGCGTGGACACTCCTGCATCGCTGCAGGTCAACGCCGGCCAGGATGTCCTTGTCGGCGGTAGCGCCACGGCGGGGGGCGACACCCGGGTCGAGGCCGGTCGCGACCTGGTGGTCACCGGCACGCTGGCCAGCGGCGGCAACCTGCAACTGGACGCCGGTCGCAACATGCAGCTGGACGGCACGGTGACTGCCGCAAGCAGCCTGACCACCCGGACGGCGAACAGCCAGTCCATCGGTGGCACGGTGAACAGCCAGGGCCCGGTGAGCTTCGTGGCAGGCGACGACATCGCCTTTGCCGGCGGCAGCCTGTCCTCCGCGTCCGACATCGTGCTGACCGCGGGCAGCGACGGCAGCGGTAGCGTGCTCGGCAGCGCGAGCACCGGCACCGACGTGACGACCCCGGCCACCCTGCAGGTGCGCGCACCGCAGACCATCGGCGGCGCGCATGCGCTGCAGGTCAGCAGCCCGGACGTGGTCATGCAGGCTGACGTCATCCAGGCCACGGTCAGCACGCCCTTGCCGCTCGCATTGCAGGTCAGCGGCATGAACGGCAGTCAGGCCAGCCTGGTGGCGATGACGCTGGACGCCCCCGCCGGCGCCACGTTCAGCCTGCTGGATGCCTACGTCAGCACGGTGAACACCAATGGCCCGCTCCGCGTGATCGACGGCCGGGTCGGCAACTACGCCAGCTTCCAGACGCCGGATTACAGCGTGCGGGTGGATGCAATAAGCAGGCTGGGACAGTCAGCGTTCGATGCGCACGCCTTCACGATGACCGGCACCTATGACCTGCGCATCACGCCGTCCTCGGCGGAAGTCGGCGCCTTCATCATCCGCAGCAATCCGCTCAAGGTGGTGTCCGGCTTCCCGGCCGGCACGGTGACCGCATCGGGCACCGGTCAGGATGCATTGGGCGCGCTACGCGCTGCGCCCAGCAGCACCGCCCTGCAGATCCGCACCGACACCGCGCCCGCAGCGGGCAACGTTTCGATCAGCGGCGACCTCTTCGAATGCAAGGGTGGCGACAGCGCCTGCGCAGGGCTGACCGCGTCCGGCGCACAACCATGAGACCACGCAGCACATCCATGACAAACAAGACAACGATTGCCGCACTGATCTGCGGCGCCTGGGCAGCGATGACGCCGCCCGCCAACGCGCAGCTCATTCCGCCCTCCATCTCCCCGGGGGCCGTGCAGAGCGGCGAGCGCGCGCAACGCGAGGAGCAGCGACGGGAGGAACTCATCCAGCAGGCCCCGCAGGCGCCCGCCGTCACCACGCCTGCGACGCCGGCGGCGAGCGCCGCCAGCGAGGTGAAGAACATCCGTGTGGAGCGTTTCCAGGTCGACAGCTCGCAGATCCTTTCCGCCAGCGAGATCGACAGCGTGCTGGCGCCACTGCGGGGGCAGACCGTCAGCCTGGCCGACCTGCAGGCGGCGGTGGTGCAGATCAACAAGCTTTACGATGCGCGCCGCGCGCTCACCGCGCGCGCCTTCCTGCCGCCGCAGACGGTACGCGACGGCGTCGTGCAGATCCGCCTGGTGGAAAGCCGCACCGGCCGGTTGCAGGTACAGGGCAACCAGTCCCTGGCGAGCGACTACGTCTCCGAGCGGCTCACCTTGTCGCAGGACTCGCTGATGTCCATCCCGACGCTGGAAGAAGACATCGCGCGCTTCAACCGGCTCAACGCGACGCAGCTGCGCGCAAGCGTGGTGGCCGGCGAGAAGTTCGGCACCACCGACGTGCAGATAACGATGATCGAACCCCCGCGCAACCAGTTCCAGTTCTACGTGGACAATGCCGGTCGCGACACCACCGGCAACGCCCGCGCGGGCTTCAGCGCACGCAGCAACAACCTGGCCGGCCTGAGCGACAGTGCGATCTTCAACGGCACGGTGACCGAGGGCTCCCACAGCTTCGGCCTGTCCTACTCCCTGCCGGTGACCCGCAACGACCTGCGCCTGGACCTGTCGGCCAGCACCGGCGAGATCCGCATCATCGACGGCCCCTTCCAGCCGCTGGACATCACCGGCAAGTCGCAGGACGCGACGATCGGTCTCACCCAGCCACTGCTCACCAAGCTCGACCGATCCTGGTCGACCTACGCACGCTTCTCGGCGCGCGAATCCGTCAGCCGCTTCGGTGGCGTCGAGCAGTTGAACGAGGACCTGCGCATCCTGACCTTCGGCCTGGCCGGCGACCGCCTCGGCGACCGCAGCTCCTGGTACCTGGACCAGTTCGTGTCCGTGGGCCTGACCGGCCTGGGCGGCGAGAGCGACTTCCTGTACTACCGCATGGCCGGCAACCGGCTCGACCGCGTCAGCGACAGCTTCCAGCTGGTCACCCGGGCCAGCCTGCAGCTGAGCGACACCGAGCTGCTGCCCTCCAGCGAGCTCTTCCAGGTGGGCGGCGCGTACACGGTGCGTGGTTTCTCCGAAGGCCTGCTGTCGGGGCGCAACGGCTACTACGTGAGCGCCGAGTTGCGTTATGGCCAGGGCACGCAGGCCTACTTCGAAAGTGGCGCCGACGCACCGCGCGTGCAGTGGCTGGGCTTCATCGACCACGGCGGGGCCTTTCCCTATCGCCCGGGCATCCTGAAGGAAGTGGGCAGCAATGACTTCCTCACCGGCGTGGGTGCGGGGGTGATGTTCGACTGGAAGACCTTCAGCGGCCGCCTGGTCCTGGCCGCACCGCTGGACAAGAATCCGGCCGAACTGCACTACGCGCCCTGGCGCGCCCACGCCTACTTCAGCATCACCCTGCCTTGATCCGGCCACGGGCACTGCCCGTGGCTTTCTGGCATGCTTGCTTCGTCGCCCTGCGGCGGAGCCCCGCATGAATGCCTTCTGGATACTGTTGCTGCTGATCCTGCTGTCGGCCTTCTTCGCGCTGACGGAGATGGCTCTGGCATCGGCACGCCGCGCCCGCCTGCAGCAGGCCGCTGACGAAGGCGACCATCGCGCGCGGCAGGCGCTGGCCATCAAGGAGCAGCCCAGCCGCTTCCTCGCCGCCACGCAGATCGGCATCACCGCCACCTCGCTGCTCGCCGGCATCTACGGCGATTCGGCGATGAACGCCGCCATCGAGCAGGCCATCACCCAGCGCCTGCCCGTGCTGGAACCCTGGCGCAGCGAGATCGCGCTGGCGGCCACCATCGCGCTGGTCACCGCGCTGTCCATCGTGTTCGGCGAGATCATCCCCAAGCGCATCGCCATCGCCGAGCCGGAAAAAGTGTCGCTGCGCTGTGCGCCCTTCATGACGCTGTTCATCCGCGTGCTGTCGCCGGCGATCAGCTTCCTGTCGTGGTCGTCGGACGTGATCCTGAAGCGCCTGCCGGTACGCGCCGCACCGGCGGTGACGAGCGTGGAAGACATCCTCGCCTACGTGGACGAGAGCGAGCGCAGCGGGCAGATCGGCCGCGAAGAGAGCCAGTTGCTGGGCAACGTGTTCCGCCTGGACGACCGTCGTGCCGCCGCCGCCATGACGCCGGTGATCGACGTGCGCTACATCGACCTCACCCGTCCGCGCGACCAGAACCTCACCCTGCTGCGCGAGCACCCGCAGCGCTTCTTCCCGGTGTGCAAGGGCGACATGCAGCAACTGGTGGGCGTGGTGGACAGCCGTGAGCTGCTGCCGGTGGCGCTGTCCGGCGAAGTCGACCTCACCCAGCTGCCGATGAACCCGCCGCTGTTCGTGCCGGGGGCGTTGACGCTCATCGAGCTGCTGCGCAGTTTCCGCAGCCACCGCAGCGAATGCGCCTTCGTCATCAACGAGTTCGGCCTCACCGAGGGCATGGTGACGGTCTACGACGTGGTGGAGGCCGTGGTCGGCGACCTGATGCCCTATGCCGACGACCCCGACGAGTCCCTGGCCGTGCGCCGCCCCGATGGCTCCTGGCTGCTCGACGGCCTGCTGCCCATCGACGAGATGAAGGAAAAGCTCGACATCCGCGAGTTGCCCGACCAGAGCCTGGGCAACTACCACACGGTGGCCGGCTTCGCCCTGATGAGCTTCGGCCGCATCCCGCGCAAGGCGGAGCGTTTCGACTGCGCCGGCTGGACTTTCGAGGTCATGGACGTGGACCGCAACCGCGTCGACCAACTGCTGGCCATTCCCGGCGAGCAGGCCGGCTGAACCGCCAGCCTTTCGGCCTGCCCGCCCATCGCCTATAATCCCGGCACTTTCCGAGGAGCGCTGCGAGAAACCGGGTGGTTTCCCAGGCTCGGAACCCGCTGCCGCAATGGCACCGGGCTGATTCAACGGCGCTCACCTGTTCAACCGTGCCGGACACGGGATGAAGGTGAGATACACGCTGAGAAGCACGCACCACCCTTCCCTGCCGGCCACACTTCAGGAGTTCTTCATGAACGCTGTGGCTGACTTCAATGACTACGTGATCACCGATCTCAAGCTGGCCGACTGGGGCCGCAAGGAGATCAACATCGCCGAAGGCGAGATGCCGGGCCTGATGGCCATCCGCGAGGAATACGCGAAGAGCCAGCCGCTCAAGGGCGCGCGCATCACCGGCTCGCTGCACATGACCATCCAGACCGCCGTGCTGATCGAGACGCTGAAGGCGCTCGGCGCCGACGTGCGCTGGGCCTCATGCAACATCTTCTCGACGCAGGACCACGCGGCCGCCGCCATCGCCGCCGCCGGCATCCCGGTGTTCGCCAAGAAGGGCGAAACCCTGGTCGAGTACTGGGACTACACGCACCGCATCTTCGAGTGGGCCGATGGCGGCTACTCGAACATGATCCTGGACGACGGTGGCGATGCCACCCTGCTGCTGCACCTGGGCGCCAAGGCCGAGGAAGACCTGTCCGTGCTGGCCAAACCGGGCTCGGAAGAAGAGACCATCCTGTTCGCCGCGATCAAGGCCAAGCTGGCCCAGGACAAGACCTGGTACTCGGTGCGCCTTGCCAAGATCAAGGGCGTGACCGAGGAAACAACCACCGGCGTGCATCGCCTGTACCAGATGCACCAGCGCGGCGACCTGAAGTTCCCGGCCATCAACGTGAATGACTCGGTCACCAAGTCCAAGTTCGACAACCTGTACGGCTGCCGCGAATCGCTGGTCGACGGCATCAAGCGCGCCACCGACGTGATGGTGGCCGGCAAGATCGCCGTCGTCGCCGGCTACGGCGACGTGGGCAAGGGCTCGGCGCAGGCACTGCGCGCACTGTCGGCACAGGTATGGGTCACCGAGATCGACCCGATCTGCGCGCTGCAGGCCGCCATGGAAGGCTACCGCGTCGTGACGATGGAATACGCCGCCGACAAGGCCGACATCTTCGTGACCACCACCGGCAACTTCCACGTCATCCGCCATGAGCACATGGCCGCGATGAAGAACAACGCCATCGTCTGCAACATCGGCCACTTCGACAACGAGATCGACGTCGCTTCGCTGGAAAAGTACCAGTGGGACGAGATCAAGCCGCAGGTCGACCACGTCATCTTCCCGGACGGCAAGCGCATCATCCTGCTGGCCAAGGGCCGCCTGGTGAACCTGGGCTGCGCCACCGGCCACCCCAGCTACGTGATGTCCTCGTCCTTCGCCAACCAGACCATCGCGCAGATCGAGCTGTTCACCAAGATCAACGACTACCCGGTGGGCGTCTACACGCTGCCGAAGCATCTGGACGAAAAGGTCGCGCGTCTGCAGCTCAAGACGCTCAACGTGCAGCTCACCACGCTGACCGAAGAGCAGGCCAACTACATCGGCGTGCCGGTGGAAGGCCCGTACAAGTCCAACCACTACCGCTACTGAGCGTTCGCCAGCCTTCGCAGCATGGACTCCTTTCACGCCCGCACACCGCGCAGCAAACCGGCCACGCCGGCTGCTGGGGCCGCGGCGCGTGAAGGCCTGCCGCGCATCGACCAGTTGCTGGTCGAGCGCGGCCTGGCGGCGTCGCGCACGGCCGCCCAGCGGCTCATCGCGGCTGGCCGCGTGAGCTGGCGTTCGGCGCAGGGCAGCACGCTCGTTCGCAAACCCTCGGAACTGCTGCCCGACTCCGCGGAACTGCATGTCACGCCGGACGAGGCGGATCGCTTCGTGTCGCGCGGCGGCCTCAAGCTCGATGGCGCCCTGGCGCGCAGCGGGCTGGATGTCGTCGGCATGACCTGCCTGGACGTGGGCCAGAGCACCGGTGGCTTCAGCGACTGCCTGCTGCAGGCCGGTGCTGCACGGGTGATCGGCGTGGAGGTCGGTCACGGCCAGTTGCATGCCCGCCTGCACGAGGATGCGCGCTGCGTGACGCTGGAGGGCATCAACGCCCGCGAGTTGAGCGCAGATCAACTGGGCGCGCACATGCCCCCCGGCGGCTTCGGCCTCGTCGTCTGCGATGCCAGCTTCATTTCGCTGGGCTTGCTGCTGCCACGCTGGCCCGCCCTTCTGCAAGAGGGCGGTCACGTACTGTCGCTGGTGAAACCGCAGTTCGAGGTCGGGCCGCAAGGTGTGGGCCGCGGCGGCATCGTGCGTGACGCCAGCCTGTACCCGCAGGTAGAAGCGCGTATACGCGACACCTGCGGCACCCACGGCCTGCAGGTGCTGGACTACTTCGACAGCCCCATTACCGGTAGCGACGGCAACCGCGAGTTCTTCGTCTTCGCGCAGCGCGGCAACACGGCCGCCCTGCACGAAGCTACGTCACGGATCACCTCATGACCCAGACTTTCAGCATCGAATTCTTCCCCCCCGCCACGCCGGAAGGCGTGGACAAGCTGCGCGCCACCCGCGCGCAACTGGTGGCACTGAACCCGGCCTACTTCTCGGTGACCTATGGTGCCGGCGGCTCCACGCGCGACCGCACGCTGGCCATCGTGCGCGAGATCCAGGCCGAGGGACTCTCCGCCGCGCCACACCTGTCGTGCATCGGCGCCACGGCCCAGAGCATCCGCGAGCACCTCGCCGAATTCCGCGAGATCGGCGTGAAGCGCATCGTCGCGCTGCGCGGCGACCTGCCCTCCGGCATGGCGGACCCCGGCGAATTCCGCTACGCCAACGAGCTGGTGCAATTCATCCGCCAGGAATCCGGCGAGGAATTCCACATCGAGGTGGCGGCCTACCCCGAGTTCCATCCGCAGGCCCGCAATGCCCAGCAGGACATCGACGCCTTCGTGCGCAAGATGGAAGCCGGAGCCGATGCGGCCATCACCCAGTACTTCTACAACGCCGACGCCTACTTCCGGTTTGTCGACGTCGTTCGCGGACGCGGTGTCACCGCCCCCATCGTGGCCGGCATCATGCCGATTGCCAGCTACAGCAAACTGGCGCGCTTCTCGGATGCCTGCGGCGCCGAGATTCCGCAATGGATGCGCCGCCGCTTCGAAAGCTTCGGCGACGACGCCGATTCGGTGCGCGCATTCGGCCTGGACGTAGTGACCGACCTGTGCGAGCGCCTGCTGGCCGGCGGCGCTCCGGGCCTGCACTTCTACACCCTGAACCAGGCCGGCCTGACGCGCGAGATCTGGCAGCGTTTGCGCCTGTCGAACCAGGACAGTTCCCACACGTGACACGTAGCACCGCAAGCATCACCCACCTCGCCGACCGACCCGCCCACGCAGCCCCGCCAAAGGGCTTCGTCCGGGTTCTCCCCAGCCGCCTGCGAGTACCGCCCTGCGTCACAATCGTCGGACCCGTCACGCACGGGAATAACGACAAGCGCCGCGCACGCACCGGGCACACGGTGTCAGCCGGATGCAGGAGGAGGAGATGATGAACCGACGTCGCTTCATGGCGGCATCGCTGGCCTGCGCGCTTCCGGCGGCACACGGCCAGAACACGAGCTTTCCCCTCAAGCCGGTTACCGTCATCTGCCCCTGGCCGGCAGGCGGCGGCACCGACACCCTGCTGCGTGCGCTGGTCCACGAGGCCGAGCGACATCTCGGCTACACGATCCGCGTCGTCAACACGACCGGCGGCGGTGGCGCGGTCGGTCACAGCGCCATCACCCAGGCGCGGCCGGACGGCTACACACTGGGCATGATCACCTTCGAACTGAACTCGCTGCAGGTACAGGGGCAGGTCCCGTTCACCTACCGCGATTTCGATCCGCTGATGCGCATCAACAGCGATGCGGCGGCGCTCACCGTGCGGCGGGACGCGCCTTTCGACAACCTGCGCGAATTCATCCGCTTCGCGCGCAGTCACCCGGGGGAGCTCACGCTGGGCAGCTCCGGAGCCGCCTCCGTGTGGCATCTGGCCGGAGGCCTGTTCGCGGCCAAGGCAGGCATCCAGGTGCGCCACGTGCCTTTCGACGGCGCCATGTCTGCCGTCACCGCCCTGCTCAGCGGGCACATCAAGGCCGTCTCGGTGAGCGTGCCGGAAGTACGCGCCCAGGTGCAGGCCGGCAACCTCCGCGTTCTCGCCGTGATGGACGACAAGCGCGACGAGCTTTTCCCGGATGTGCCGACGTTCGCCGAACAGGGGCTGCCGGTCAGCTTCTCGACCTGGCGCGGACTCGCCCTGCCGCTGGGCGTGCCCGATGAAACCAAGGCACGCCTGACCGACGCCTTCAAGCGCGCGTTCGACTCACCCGCATTCCGCGAATCCGCGCGCAAGGCCTCGTTGAATCTGGACTACCAGGACGGACCGGAGTTTGCACGCTTCCTCGACCGGAACTATGCCGACGTCGCCGCCGTGATGCGCGCCCTCGGCCTGGCAAAACGCTGACGGCCTCCGAATGCCGAATCCGGTCGCTCGCGGCCTTTGACAACAGGCAGCAGCTAGCCTATAATTTCGCGTCTTTGCTTTGCGGGTCGGTAGCTCAGTCGGTAGAGCAGCGGACTTTTAATCCGTTGGTCGCGAGTTCGAGTCTCGCCCGACCCACCACCCGCAACGAAGCAAAGCAGTAAAGGGCGCCTTGCCATTCCTGCAATATCCGGTAAGATGCGCGCCTCTCTCGGGGGTATAGCTCAGTTGGTAGAGCAGCGGACTCTTAATCCGTAGGTCCAAGGTTCAAGTCCTTGTGCCCCCACCAGATACAGAAAAGCCCAGTCCGCGGACTGGGCTTTTTGCTTTGTATGCCCATGTGCGTCGGTGTGGTGTTTTCACCCATCGTGCAGCCTGCAGGCTGTCGCTTGTGGCCTTCCCGGAGACTGGCCAGACAAGGCTTCGGGTAAGATGCGCGGCATGGAGCCCGTACCTGCCCCGAATCCGCCGGCCCCGCCCGCAGCAGCCAGAGCCGGCCGTGCGAACCGCTGGATACTGCCGCTGGCCATCATCGGCACTGCCGGCCTGTTGTTCCTCGCCTGGCAATGGATAGACACACGCCAGGAGCTGCGCCGCACCCAGGAAGAACTGGCGCGCCGCCTGAACGAAGGCGATACCGTCGCCCGGGAAGCCCGCACGCTGGCGGACAAGAGCCATGACCAGTTGCAGACCATCCAGGCCAAGCTGGGCGCGGTGGAGGCTCGCCTGGCTGAAACCCAGGGGCTGCAGTCCACCCTGGAGTCCGTATATCAGGAGTTCTCCAAGGCCCGGGACGAACGCGTCCTCGCCGACGTCGACCAAGCCGTGGGCATCGCAATCCAGCAGCTGCAGCTCGCGGGCAACATTCCCGCCGCGCTGACCGCGCTGCAAAGTGCGGAAGCCCGCCTCGGCAGCGTGGACCGTGCGCAGTTGCTGCCACTGCGCCGCGCGCTGGCCCGCGACATCGACCGCCTGAAGGCATTGCCGCTGGCAGACGTCACCAGCATGGCGCTGCAACTGGAAACCATGCTTGGGCGCATCGACTCCCTGCCACTTGGCTTCGAGCATGCCCCGCCCCTGCCCGGTCGCAATGCATCGGCACCTGCCGCGGCACCGCGCAAGCCGGCACCGACACCACGTCGTGGCAGCAAGCCGGAGGTACAGTCGGCCCCCGTCGCCGCGGCATCGGCACCGCTCGCACCGCCGGAACCGGGCTTCCTGTCCAGCATCCTGAGCGACTTGTGGACCGACTTCCGTCACCTGATCCGCATCGAGCGCATGGATCGTCCCGATCCGGCCCTGCTGTCGCCTTCGCAGTCGGCCTACCTGCGCGAGAACCTGCGCCTGCGCCTGCTGTCCGCCCGCCTCGCCCTGCTGCAACGTGACGGCAAGGTGTTCGGCGAGGATATCCGCCAGGTCGAGCAATGGCTGGAGCGCTACTTCGACGTGAGCGCGCGCCCGGTGGCGCAGATGCTGACCGAGTTACGCCAGCTGGAAGGTGCCCGCCTCAAGGTGGAAGTCCCCACGCTGGCCGACACCGAGAGCGCCCTGCGCGCGCTCAAGGCCGGCAACCGCTAGGAGGGACACATGCGCGCCCTGTTCTGGCTGCTGGGTCTCTTCACGTTCGCCGTCACGCTCGCCGTACTGGCGCGCTACAACAGCGCCTACGCCCTGCTCGTACTGCCGCCCTATCGCGTGCAGATTTCACTGAACCTGCTGGCCTTGCTGACGGCCGCAGCCTTCATCGGCTTCTACCTGCTGCTACGCCTCATCGCCCGCACCATCGAGCTGCCGGGTCAGGTGGAAGCCTGGCGCCAGCGCAGGCGCCGCCAGGCCGCGGCCGAAGCGCTGCAGGATGGCAGCCGCCTGTATCTGGAAGGCCGCTACGGCCAGGCCTATCGCCATGCCGAGGCCGCCTATGACGGCGGTTTTGCGCCCGGCCTGTCGGCATTGCTGGCGGCCAAGGCCGCACAGGCCCTGCGCGAGCCGGAGCGTCGCCAGCAATGGCTGGACCGCGCCGCCGAACATGACCGTGACATCCACATGGCGCGCCTGATGGTAGAGACCGAGCACGCGGTCAACGACCGGCGCTTCGATGTCGCCGCCACCCTGCTCGAACAGTTGCGCAACAGCGGCCATCGCCACATCGCGGCCCTGCGCCTGTCGCTGCAGACGGAGCAGGGACGCGGCCGCTGGGAAGAAGTGGCGCGCATCACCCGCCAGCTCCGCAAGTACCGCGCACTGACCCCCGAGCAGGCTGCGCCCTTGCTGCGCCGTGCGCAGCAGGAGCAACTGCGCGAAGCCGACGGCGATCTCGACGCGCTGCATCGCCTGTGGCAGTCCATTCCCGAGGAGGAGCGCCAGGACCCGCGCTTCCTGGCACGCGCGCTCCCGCTCTACATCGGCGCCGGCGACGAGCTGCTCGCTGCAAAGGCCATCGAGTCCGTGCTCGACAAGGATTGGGAGCCCGAGCTGGCGGTGCTCTATGGCCGCTGCAAGTCGGCCGATCTGCGCGCCCAGCTCGCCACCGCCGAGCGCTGGCTGAAGACTCACCCGGATGACGCCGGCCTGCTGCTGACGCTGGGCCGCCTGTGCCTGCGCGCCCAGCTGTGGGGCAAGGCGGAGAGCTACCTGGAAGCCTCGCTGTCGATGGCGCCATCGCGCGCCGCCCACCTGGAGCTGGCACGCCTGGCCGAGTCGCTGGAGCGTGGCGAGAAAGCCAACCAGCATTTCCGTGCGGCTGCCGAGCTCGGCGCCTGAGGTCGACTCCCGGCAGCGCCCTCACCCACAAAGGACAAAGCAGAACGGCTTCCCGCGGGAAGCCGTTCTGCTTTGCATCTTCACCACTTCACCAGTCCCACCGGTTCACCGATTTCACCGATCGGTCGCGCGCATCAGTCCGCCAGCCAGTCACGGCCCTGCAGGTACTCGTACAGCTTCGCCTCCTCGCTGCCCGCTTCCGGCTGCCAGTCATAGCGCCAGTTCACGCTCGGCGGCAGGGACATCAGGATCGATTCCGTGCGCCCGCCTGACTGCAGGCCGAACAAGGTGCCGCGGTCGTACACCAGGTTGAACTCGACATAGCGGCCACGGCGATACGCCTGGAAGGCACGCTCGCGCTCACCATAGGCAAGGCTGCGACGACGCTCGGCGATCGGCAGATAGGCGTCCAGGAAGGCATCGCCCACACCGGCCATGAGGCCGAAGCTCTGTTCGAAGCCCAGTTCGTTGAGATCGTCGAAGAACAGGCCGCCCAAGCCTCGCGCTTCGTTGCGATGCTTCAGGAAGAAATACTCGTCGCACCAGTTCTTGTAGCGGGCATAGCGCTCGTCGCCATAGGGCGCCACGGCGTTGTAGCAGGCACGGTGGAAATGCCGCGCGTCTTCTTCGAACACGTAGTACGGCGTCAGGTCCATGCCGCCCCCGAACCACCAGGTCGGCTGTGCATCGCCCTCGCCGTTGAGGCGCACCGCAGCCGGGTTCACCGGCACTTTCACGTGGCCGCGACCACGTGGCGCCGCGAAGAACTTCGGCGGCGCGCTGGGCTCCGGCTCCACCTCCGCATCTTTCGGGGTCGCCGAGAAGAAGCGCACATTCATGTGCACCGTGGGGCAATACGGATTGCGCGGGTGCAGGACCAGCGACACGCCCATGGCTTCGAAACCGGCACCCGCCAGTTCGGGTCGCGCGGCGGTCGCCGACGGCGGCAGGGAATCGCCCATGACGTGGGAGAAGTTGACGCCGCCACGCTCGAAGAAGCGACCGTCCTCGATGACGCGGGTAATGCCACCGCCCCCCTTCGGACGCTCCCACTGATCCGTGCGGAAACTGTTGCCGTCAAAAGCCTCCAGCGAGGCGACGATGCGGGCCTGCAGCTCGAGCAGATATTCGCGTACCAGACGGGTCGTCATCCTGTGTTGCCTCAGCGCTTGAGGGCGCGATGGCCGATGTCCCTGCGGTACTGGATGCCCTCGAAGTGGATCGTCGATGCCACTTCATAGGCACGCGCCTGGGCTCCCCGCACCGAGTCACCCAGCGCCGTCACGCACAGCACGCGACCGCCCGCGGTCAGCACCTTGCCGTTCTGCTTCACGGTGCCGGCATGGAAGACGTGAGCGTCTTCGCTCGGCGCCGACAGGCCCTGGATGGCATCGCCCTTGCGCGGACTGTCGGGGTAGCCGCCGGCTGCCAGCACCACGCCCAGCGCGACGCGGCGATCCCACTCCGCCTCGGCCTCGTCGAGCTTGCCGGCCAGCGCAGCTTCCACCAGATCCACCAGGTCGCTCTTCAAACGCATCATGACCGGCTGCGTCTCGGGGTCGCCGAAACGGCAGTTGAACTCGACCACGCGCGGCGCACCGCTGTCATCGATCATCAGCCCCGCGTACAGGAAGCCGCTGTAGGGCGAGCCCTCGGCAGCCATGCCGGCCAGTACCGGGCGGATCACCTCGCGCATCGCGCGCGCATGCACTTCCGGCGTCACCACCGGGGCCGGCGAGTAGGCGCCCATGCCGCCGGTGTTGGGGCCTTCGTCGCCATCGAGCAGGCGCTTGTGGTCCTGGCTGGTCGCCATGGCCAGCGCGTTCTTCCCGTCGCACATGACGATGAAGCTGGCTTCCTCGCCCTGCATGAATTCCTCGATGACCACGCGCGCGCCGGCGTCACCCATCTTGTTGTCGATGAGCATCGCGTCGATGGCGGCATGCGCTTCATCCAGCGTCATCGCCACCACCACGCCCTTGCCGGCAGCCAGGCCGTCAGCCTTGATGACGATGGGCGCGCCTTCGGCATCCACGTAGGCGTGCGCCGCGGCTGCGTCCGAGAAGGTCTGGTACTTCGCCGTCGGAATGTCGTGACGGGTCATGAAGGCCTTGGCGAAATCCTTCGATGCTTCGAGTTGCGCGCAGGCCTTGCTCGGTCCGAAGATTGCCAGCCCTTCCGCACGGAAAGCGTCCACCACCCCCGCCGCCAAGGGCGCCTCCGGCCCCACGACGGTCAGCGCGATGCCTTCACGCTTCACGAACTCGATCCACTCCGGAATGCTGCTGGCCGGCACGTTCTCGACGCCGTTCTCCAGGGCAGTTCCAGCATTGCCGGGCGCCACGAAGATCTTCTGCACCTTGGGCGACTGCGCCAGCTTCCAGGCCAGCGCATGTTCGCGTCCGCCGGAACCGATTACGAGAATTTTCATGGTGTCAAAGTAGAGGTTCGGTAAGGAGGCGCGGCGGTCGGGCCATTCAACGCCGCGCGCCTGACGCTGCGCTGACGGTCAGTGGCGGAAGTGACGGAAGCCGGTGAACACCATCGCGACGTTCTGCTCGTCGGCCGCGGCGATCACCTCGGCGTCGCGCATCGAGCCGCCCGGCTGGATCACTGCGGTGGCGCCAGCCTGCGCCAGCACGTCGAGGCCATCGCGGAACGGGAAGAAGGCGTCGGAGGCCACCACGCAACCCTCGATCTTCAGGCCGGCGTTCTCGGCCTTGATCTTGGCGATGCGCGCCGAGTCCACGCGGCTCATCTGGCCGGCGCCGACACCCACGGTCATGCCGTCCTGGCAGTAGACGATGGCATTGCTCTTCACGTACTTGGCAACGCGCCAGGCGAACAGCAGGTCCGCCAGCTCCTTGTCGGACGGTGCGCGCTTGGTCACCACCTTGAGATCGGCCGGGGTGATGATCGCGTCATCGTAGGTCTGGACCAGCAGCCCGCCCGCGACGCGCTTGTAGTCGGTCTGGCTGATGCGGCCCAGGCCGCAGGTCAGCACCCGCACGTTCTGCTTGGCGGCTAGCAGGGCAAGCGCCTCGGGCGTGTAGGACGGTGCGATCAGCACTTCCATGAACTGGCCAGAAACGGCCTTGGCGGTCGCTTCGTCCACCGGTGCATTGAAGGCGATGATGCCGCCGAAGGCCGAGGTCGGATCGGTCTGGAAGGCCTTTCGATAGGCCTCTTCGGTGGTCGCCGCGACGGCCACGCCACAGGGGTTGGCGTGCTTGATGATGACGCAGGCCACGCCGCCTTCGAAGGCCTTCACGCACTCCCAGGCGGCGTCTGCGTCGGCGATGTTGTTGTACGACAGTTCCTTGCCTTGCAGCTGGGTGTAGCCCGCGATGCCACCGGCCGGCGCGTTCGTGTCGCGGTAGAACGCCGCGCTCTGGTGCGGGTTCTCGCCGTAGCGCAGGTCCTGCACCTTGTCGAAGGCCAGTTGCAGCTTGCCGGGGTAGGTCGCGCGCTCGGGCGCGGCTGCCGGCTCCAGCTTGTCGGCGTCGACGGCGGTCAGCCAGTTGGCGATCGCGGCATCGTAGCGGGCGGTATGCGTGAAGGCCTTGCGGGCCAACTCGAAGCGGGTCTTGTAGCTGAGCGCACCAGCGTTGGACTTCAGCTCGGTCACGATACCGGCATAGTCGGCCGGGTCGGTCACGATGCCGACACCGCCTGCCTCGCCACCGTGGTTCTTGGCGGCGGAACGCACCATGGTCGGGCCGCCGATGTCGATGTTCTCGATGGCATCCTCCAGCGTGCAGCCCGCCTTGGCGACGGTGGCCTGGAACGGATAGAGGTTCACCACCACCAGGTCGATGCGCGGAATGGCGTGCTGCTCGATGGTGCTCAGGTGTTCGGCCAGGTCGCGACGCGCCAGGATGCCGCCGTGCACCTTGGGGTGCAATGTCTTCACGCGGCCGTCCAGCATCTCCGGGAAACCGGTGTAATCACCCACGTCCGTCACCGGCAGGCCAGCATCGCGCAGCGCCTTGGCGGTGCCGCCGGTGGACAGCAGCTTGACGCCGAGGGCATCGAGTTCGCGAGCGAAGTCCACGACGCCTTGCTTGTCGGAAACGCTGAGGAGAGCCTGGGTAACTTTCATGTGCAAAACCATTCAGTGCAAAAGAAACACCCGCGTGAGCGGGTGCGTGTGGGTAGTTGTCAGATCAGGCCGTGCTCGGAGAGCTTGCGGCGCAGTGTGTTGCGATTGATGCCGAGGATCTCGGCCGCCTGCGTCTGGTTGCCGCGCGTGCGGCGCAGCACGGACTCCAGCATCGGCCGCTCGATCTGGCGCAACACCATGCCGTACACATCGTTCGGCTGCTCGCCGTCGAGGTCCTTGAAGTAACGGTCCAGCGCCTGCTCCACGCAGAGCGCGATTTCACTGTTGCGGCTCATGCTGCGAGCGCCTCCATCCCAGCTTCAGATTCATTGACGGCCGACTCGTCGTAGGCCAGATACCTGCCGTGGTCGGCAAGCTGGGCGAAGAAACCGTCCACCGCTTCGAGCTGGCGGGGTACGTCAGGCAAGGTGTTCATCATGCTGCGGAACACGTTGGAGCCCACCAGGCCCTTCGTGTACCAGGCGATGTGCTTGCGCGCGACACGCACGCCGGCCTCTTCGCCGTAGAAACCATACAGATCGGCCAGATGCTCGCGGCACACGCGGTGGATCTCGCCGACCTCCGGCGGCGGCAGTTCGCTGCCGGTCGCCAGGTAGTGTTCGATCTCGCGGAAGATCCACGGCCGGCCCTGGGCGGCGCGACCGATCATCACGCCGTCGGCCTTCGTGTAGTCCAGCACCTGCTTCGCCTTGCGCGGCGAGGAGATATCGCCGTTGGCGAAGACCGGGATGCCGACCTGCGACTTCACCAGCGCGATGGTGTCGTACTCCGCGTCGCCCATGTAGTGATCGCAACGCGTGCGGCCATGGATGGCGATGAGGCGGATACCAGCCTCTTCGGCGATGCGCGCGATCGTCGGCGCATTGCGGTTGTCGCGATCCCAGCCGGTGCGGAATTTCAGCGTCACCGGCACGCTGACCGCGCCGACCACCGCTTCGAGGATGCGGCCCACCAGCGCCTCGTCGCGCATCAGCGCGGAGCCGGCGGCGACATTGCAGACCTTCTTGGCCGGGCAGCCCATGTTGATGTCGATGATCTGCGCGCCACGGTCAACGTTGTGACGTGCCGCCTCGGCCATCATGATCGGGTCCGCACCGGCGATCTGCACCGAGATCGGATCGACCTCGCCTTCGTGGTTGGCCCGACGCTGCGTCTTGGTGCTGCCGTAAAGCAGCGCATTCGACGTGACCATTTCCGACACCGCCAGTCCCGCCCCCATCTTCTTGCACAGCTGCCGGAATGGCCGGTCGGTCACACCCGCCATGGGAGCGACAAACAGGTTGTTCTTCAGGCGGATGCCGGCAAATTCCATGGCAATGGGAATCAACGGAGAGCAACGAACTCTCGTCGAGGGAAAGACGTTCGGGGAGGGCGGATTCTACCCCAGCCCCACACCCCGAAGTAAGTGAAAGTTAAGGGGCAGGTTGCGCAAACTGCACAACCTGCCCCTCGGTCGGTGCGGGCGTTTTGTGTGGTAGATCAGCGCCGCGCGGCAGCGATGAATCCAGCGATCAGTTCGAGCAGATGCTCTTCCTGATAGGGCTTGCCGAGGTAGTGGTTGACGCCGATTTCCATCGCGTAGTTGCGGTGTTTGTCGGCCATCCGCGACGTGATCATGATCAGCGGGATGTCGTTGAGCTTGTCGTCGGCACGCACGTTACGCGCGAGATCGAAGCCATCCATCCGCGGCATTTCGATGTCCAGCAGCATCACGTCGGGCTTGAGCTCGACGAGTTGCTCCAGGGCATCGACACCGTCCTTGGCAGTGACCACGCGGTAGCCTTCGCGCTCCAGCAGACGGCTGGTGATCTTGCGCACGGTGAGCGAGTCATCGACCACCATGACCGTCGGCACCTCGTAGGTATCGGCCACCGGCGCGAACTCGTCGCTGCCACCCTGCTCCTCGCTGCTGCGGTAGCGGCCGGCCAGCACCACGGGGTTCAGGATCAGGGCGATCTCGCCGTCCGGCAGCACGGTGGCGCCGGTATAACCCTGCAGACGCGTGAACTGCGGGCCGGCGTTCTTGACCACGATTTCCTGGTTGCCGCGCAGTTCGTCGATGTGCATGGCCAGGGTTTCGTTACCGGCACGCAGCAACAGCACCCAGTGGAAACGGCCCTGCTCGGGCTGCGTCGCGGTATCGCCCAGCAGACGCGGCAGGTAGCGGAACGGGTACTGCTGGGTCTTCCATTCGGCGTAACCGCGGTCGCGGACTTCCTGCAGCGGCGTTTCCTTCAGCTCCAGCGCCTGCTCGACCATGTTGGACGGCACCGCGTAGGTGCGGCCACCGGCACGCACCAGCAGCGCCTGCGTGACCGCCAGGGTCAGCGGCAGGTGGATGAGGAACTGCGCGCCCTGCCCCGGCGTGGAGGACACGTCGATACGGCCGCCGACCGCCAGGGTTTCGTTCTTCACGACGTCCATGCCGACGCCGCGGCCCGCGACGCCGGACACGGTCTCGGCGGTGGAGAAGCCCGGCTCGAAGATGAGCTGGGTGAGCTGGCTGTCGCTCGGCTGGTCGCCCGGCTGGACGAATCCGGCCTCGCGGCCACGCGCCAGAATGCGTTCGTAGTTGAGACCACGGCCGTCGTCGGCCATTGCCAGCGAGATTTCGTTGGACCGCTGGGTCAGCGTGATGGTGATCTGGCCGATCTCGGACTTGCCATTCGCGGAACGCACGTCCGGCGTTTCCACGCCGTGGGCGATGGCGTTGCGCAACAGGTGCTCGATCGGCGCAGTCATGCGGTCCAGCACGCTGCGGTCGATCTCGATGCGGCCACCGCGGATGTCGAGGTTGGCGCGCTTGCCCAGTTCCTTCGCGGTCTGGCGCACGACGCGATGCAGGCGGTCGGCGAGATCGTCGAAGGGCACCATGCGCACGCCCATCAGCGCCTGCTGCAGGTCGCGCGACAGGCGCCCCTGCGAGTGCAGGGCGGTGTCGGCTGCGTCGAGGTTGCGCAGGAGGTTCTGCTGGATGGTCGTCACGTCACCCACCGACTCGGCCATCATCCGCGTCACTTCCTGCAGACGGGTGAAACGGTCGAACTCCAGGGGGTCGAACTCGGCGTGCTGCGACTCCGCCGCGGCGATGCGCGACTGCATCTGCGACTCGGCGGAGATTTCCACTTCGCGCAACTGGTTGCGCAAACGGATCACGTTTTCGGTCAGGTCCAGCAGCGAACGGCGCAGCGTCCGCATCTCGCCCTCGACACGGGTCCGCGCGATGGAGATTTCGCCGGCCTCGTTCACGAAGCGGTCGATGAGGTCGGCCCGTACGCGCAGGTTCGGCCGCACCTGCGCCGGCTCGATTTCGTCGACAGGCGGCGGCGCAAGCTGGATGGGCTGGACCGCCATGCTGTGGGCGACTGGCGCGTCTGCAGCCGGGGCTTCGGCGAACACCGGCGCGCCGAACGAAATGGCCGCTTCCTCTTCCACCGTGGGCATCGCGGACGCGGCTTGCGCCGGCGCCTGCACCGCGGCCGACGGATCCTTCAGCAGGGCCAGCTGGGAACCGATGGCGTCGATGCCGTTTTCCATCTGGTCCACAAGCTGCGGGCCGGCCTTCTGCGCGAGCAGGTCAGCCTCGATATGGGTTTCAAGCTCGTGGATGTATTCGCCCAGGCGCATCGCACCGGCCATCCGTGCGCTGCCCTTGAAGGTGTGCAGCGAACGGGCCAGCGACTTCATCGCTTCCGCGTCGTCCGGCTGGCTGCGCAACTGGCGCAGCGTGGCCTCGATCTCGGCAGTCAGCTCGTCGGCTTCTTCGAAGAAGATCGGCAGCAACTGCTCGTCGAGATCGTCCTGCACGGTGTGCAGGGGCTCGTCGTCCTCGTCGTCCGCCGCGGCGATGACCACGGGCTCCGGCTCGGGCAGGTCGTAGGCGGTCACCGCAGCCGGCGCTTCGTTCGCCTGGGCGATCGGCGCGGGCTCGAGCGGCGCCGGCTCACGCGGCGCGTCGAACTGCGGACGCAGGTTGTCGAGCTGATCGACCAGTTCGGGAACCAGCAGGGGCACGCTCATGCGCTCCACCTCGGCGACCATCGCTTCGAGGGTGGACACGGCGGTGGCCATCACGGCCGTCTGGTTGAGGTCGGGCGTGCGGCCAACATCACAGAAGTGATGCAGCGCATGCTCCAGCGCCTTGGCCAGCGCCTGCACCGGCTCGATACGGGCCGTGCCGGAAATGCCGGCGAGCGTGTGGGCTGCACGCACCGACGCAGCAGACGGCGTGCGAAGCGGATTGGCCTGCAGCAGGCCGATTTCTTCACGCAGCACGGCCAGATGCTGGCGCGCCTCGCCCATGTACATGTCGAACAGGCCGCGCGAGATGGTGTGCTCGCCCAGCGTCACCTCGCTGTCGCTGGCGGGCGGCGGCGTGGTGTTGACGATCTCGGCCACGCGTTGCGCCATGCTGTCGGGCAGTGCCTCGCCGCCCAGCGCATACAGGTTGATATGCGGCAGGTCGATGTCGCCCTCGGCTTCGTCCTCGATCGACACTTCCTGCAGCTTCGGCTCCGCCGGCACTGGCGTGGCAGCCGACGGCACCACCTCGGTCACGAACGAGGACGTCGGCGCAGACACATCGGTCGCAGCCTCGCTCACCGCTTCCGCCATCACCGGCAGGTCTTCGGCGGCCTCACGGGCCTCCAGGTCCGCCAGGGTCAGGGCATCGTCGCCCGGCAGTTCCTCGCCACCTTCGGCAACGGCTTCTTCACGGGGCTCTCCACTCGCGATCGCCTCCAGCTCCGCGAAGCTCGGCAGGTCCAGCGAGGTCTCCTGGCCGATGTCTTCCACCTGTCGCAACATGCTGGGATCCAGCGAGCTGTCGGTGAGGTCGACCTCGGCATGGTCCGACTCGGCTCGCTCCAGGCGAGCCAGATCCATTCCCACCAGGGAACTGGTCAGATCCATCTCGGCGACGACCTCGTCTTCCGCGACAGGGTGCAGATCGGTATGCGTCAGCGCCCCGGACACAGCATCGCCTGCCGGCGCTGACACGGGAGCAGGCATGGGGGTGAAGACAGGCGATTCGAGTTCGGTGGCCGGACCGGTCAGCTGCGTGCTGGTGAGGTCCATCTCCTGCGGTTCGTCGCTGACGTCGAACGGCGCCTCGTCCAGACCGAGTGCCGCCAGCGAGGGCACGTCCAGGCGGGTCTCTTCCAGCGAGGCTTCGTAGCGCGTCTCGCCGTGGCCGAGTTCCGGCAAATCGAAGGCGTCGAAGTCGAAGGTGGTCTCGGAAAGCGAATGTTCGACCAGCTTCGCGGCGGGTGCCACGGCAGGAGCAGGCTCGATGTCTTCCGACAGGTCGACATCGAGTTCCATCTTCGTGCCGCCCGCTGCCGGCGCGCTGCCGCCGACGGCTGCGGCCACTGCTGCTGCGGGAGCCGCAGCCGGCACCGGCTGCTTGCCGGGCGGCGGCTCGTCCGGATTGTCGAGATGGGCCAGCAGGTCGTCGGCATGCTTGATCAGCGCAGCGGCGTCGTACCAGACACTGCCGCCCGTACGCAGTTGCTTGACCCAGGCGTCGAAAACCACGCGGCCATGCTCCACCAGTGCGAGGATCTCGGCACTGCCGTTCTTGTCGAGCTGTAGCCAGCGGTTCATCGTCATCTCGACGTGCCTTGCGGCCTCCGAGAAGTCGTTGAGACCGACCATGCGGCTACTGCCCTTGAACGTGTGATAGGCGCGGCGCAGCGTCGTGAGCGCCTCGACGTTGTGCGGTTCGGCGCTGACCACGGCATGTGCGCTGCGCAGCGTCTCCAGTACCTCGGTCGCCTCTTCCAGGAAGATCTCGAGCAGTTCGGCGTCGAGCTCCTCGCCACTCGTCTGCATCAGGCGGGCGGTTTCCTCGGACGGCTGCGGCGCGGCAATCGGGGAAACATGCGAGAGCGCCTCGGCCAGCTCGGCCGTTCCGACTTCGCCGGACTTCAGGCTGGCCAGCGCATCGCGGGCGTTCTGTTCCAGCTCGCTGTCGGCGATGAGATGGGCGTCTTCGCGCAGGGCTTCCAGGTTGCTGACCAGTTGCTGGCGCAGGCCTTCATCCTGCGGCGCTTCCTTCAGCGCTTCCACCAGCTCCTGGGTGCCACGGCTGTCGCGTGCGAGCTGTGCCTCCACGGTAACGGTGACGGCTTCCACTTCGCTGTCGGAGAGCTTGGCCGAATCCGGATCGAGGAAATGTTCCAGCTTCGCCGGTCCGGTCTTCAGCGCTTCGACGTAGAAGCCCAGCGCCGAGAGCTGATGGGCGACGTCCTTGCATTCGTCCTGCGAGGGCGGCTCGCTCTGTCCAGCAAAGGTGACGACGCGCTGCGCGGCCTCGCGCACCAGTTGCACCGCACGCGGTTCGCCCAGCACGGCGAAGGCACCTTCGATCTGCTTGAGCGGGCCGGACAGACCCGGCAGCCCGTCGCGCTGTGCCGAATTGCGGAAGAAGGCATCCAGGGTTTGCTCGATCTGCCCCAGGTTGGTGAGGATCTCGCGCGCCAACTGGTTGAAGAACAGCTTTTCCTGCGCACGCCGCGAGGTCTCGCCGAACACGCTGTCGTCCAGCGCCGGCAGCATCTCGCCGCGGGCGCGGGCAGCGTAGCGCTCGCACAGCGTGTCGACCTGTCGTCGCAGCGTGGCCGGGTCGGCGTTCGGCGACTCGTTGGTCTGTTCGATGACCAGCAGGCCGGTTGCCACGTCCATGGCGAGCGCTTCATTGGCACGCAAGGGGTCGGCACGCAGCCAGCCCAGCAGTTCATTGAGCGAACCCAGCAAACGGTCGACCTGGGCGACGCGCATGGGCGCAGCACGCGCACTCAGCTCGGCAAGCTGTTCGACGAACTGCGGCAGGGCGACGGCGGCACCTGCCGAGAAACGGTTCCACGAATCCTTCGCCTGCTCCAGGGCTTCGCGCACGCGCAGTGCCAGCGGCTGGCGCAGGGTGTCGGAAAGCTGCGCCTCGGGCGACGGGAGCAGACGCTCCAGGCGATACACCTGACGCACGGCCTGGGCGTGAGGGCTGTCGGTGGCGGCCGTGGCAACGAAGTACAGCACGTCGCGCACGAGACGCTCGGCCACCACCTGCGAGCCCTCGATGAGGCGTCGCATCTGGGTGTCGATACGGCGGCACAGCTTGTGCGCGGCGCGATCGGTGGGAATGGTCTGCTGGGCAACACCTTCGAAGAACGCAATGGCAGCCCACCAGAATGCGCGGGTGGCGGGCAACGCCTGCAATTGCTCGATGCGGCGCACCGCCTTCAGCATCTCCTCGGGGCCTTCGGGGGACTTCGGCTGGCGGATCCAGGCCAGCAGGCCCTTCTCGAAGCGGCCACGCATGACGCGCAACTCATGTGCCGCGCGGGCCGGGTCCACGTCACGGGCCTGTGCCAGTGCCGGGCGTACGCCGAGGTCCGGGAAGAACAGTTCGCTCGGCACCGGCGCTTCGCCGCCACGCGCCGCGACCAGCTCGCGGAAGGTATCGAACAGACGCAGCGGCTGGTGCGGCGCGCCAGCCAGCAGTTCGTTGATGTAGTTGGCCAGCACCGCAATGCCACGCAGCGCCAGGGTGATGCTCGCGTCATCCGGCTCGCGCTCGCCACTTGCCAGGCTGGCCAGCAGCTTGTCGATCGCATCGGCAAACTGGGACACGCCGTCGAGGCCGACCACCGACAGGGCACCGCTGGCCTGGTGGACGTGAGTCTGGGCGAATCGCAGGGGTTCGCGTCGTTCGCTGCCGCTCTGTGCCTTCTGGATGCTCTCGCGCGCGCGGTCGAGGGCCGCGTCGATCTCGCTTTTCACCCAGGTGAGCGGTCCGATATCGAAATCGCTGGTGCTCATGCTCTAGCCTCGGAGGAGTGGCACGGATGCGGCCACAGGCGCCGGCACGCGCACGCGCGCCGGGCAGGAATGGTTGGCAGACGGGATTTCGCGCAACGAAGCCGGGCGACGTTGCGTCATGTTGGTGTTCAGACCTTGAAGCCCGACACGGAACCCTTCAGTTCGACAGCGAGGTCGGCGAGCTGACCGATCGACAACGCCGACTGTTGCGTACCTCGGGTGGTCTGTTCGGTAATCGCGAGAATGCCGCGCATGGCTTCCGACACCTCGGTAGCCACGGACGCCTGCTTCTGCGTATCGGAGGAGATCTTCTCGACCAGCGTCGCCATTTCCACCGACACGTCGCCGATCTCGGACAGCGCCTGACCGGCCGCGTCGGACAGCTTGGCCCCTTCCACCACACCCCGCGTCGAACTTTCCATAGCGGCCACGGCGTCGTGGGTGTCGGTCTGAATGGTCTTCACGATCGCGGCGATCTGCTTCGTCGCCTCGGCGGAGCGTTCCGCGAGGCGCTGCACTTCTTCCGCAACCACCGTGAAGCCGCGGCCGGCTTCACCTGCGCTCGCCGCCTGAATGGCAGCGTTCAGCGCCAGCACGTTGGTCTGTTCGGTAATGTCGGAAATCAGCTCCACGATTTCACCGATCTCCTGCGAGGATTCGCCGAGTCGCTTGATCCGCTTCGAGGTTTCCTGGATCTGCTCGCGGATCTCGTTCATGCCGGAGATCGAGTTCTGCACCGCGTCCGCACCCTTGCGCGCAGCTTCCAGCGAGCGGCGCGCCACCTGCGCGGTTTCCAGCGCGTTGGACGATACGGTACTGATCGAACGCGCCATGTCCTGAATCTGCGATCCGGCGCCCTGGATCTCGCGCGACTGGCGTTCGGAAGCGTCGAGCAGCTCACCGGAGACGCGCTGCGCGGATTCGGTAGCGGCCGTCACGCGACCGGCCGCGTCGTTGATTCGACGCACCAGCACGGAGAGTTCTTCAATCGTGTAGTTCACCGAGTCGGCGATGGCGCCGGTCACGTCTTCGGTCACCGTCGCGCGGATCGTCAAGTCACCGTCCGCCAAGTCGCCCATTTCGTTCATCAGACGCAGAATGGCCTGCTGCGTCATGTTCTTTTCACCTTCCGCCAGCGCGCGCTGCGTTTCCGCTTCTTCACGACGGGCGGCGATGTCGTCACCGTAGGCCAGCGCCATCAGGCCCAGGATGATCAGCGCAAGCACGGCGGAGATCACGATGGCGATGATGAGGCGGTTGCTGGTGTAGGCCGTGTTGTAGGCGGTCGCCAGGTTGTTGGTGAACTTCAGCAGGTTCTGCGATTCCGCGAAGATCTGGCGACCGGCGCGCTTGGCCTGCACCAGCAGCTGCACGTTGTTCAGGATCCCGCCGACGGCCAGCAGGTGGCGCGTGGAGTAACGCTGCAGCTGTTCCAGCTTCTCCTTGGTTTCCGGATCGCGGGTCATCTCGTTCAACTGGGTCAGCAGCTCCTCGAAGCTGTTGGCGTCCTTGCCGAGCAGGAACACGACCTCCGGGTCCACCGCTTCCGACGCGAGCAGCGCGTTGGCGTTCTTCGCCATACGCTGCGTCAGCATCACCACCTGGTTGGCGGTAGCGATCTCGGCCGCCGGCGCATCGCGTTGCAGCTTCAGCGCGGCGACCTGCTCGGAGAGGTCGAGCAGTTGGGAGTTGTTGGCATTGATGGCCGTCACCGCCGTACCCAGGCGGGTCAAACTGACCTGTTGCGAGGCGAGGTCATTGGCGAGCTTGTTGGTGCTTGCCCAGGCGTCGTTCAGTTCCTTGAGCTCCGCGGATGCAGCGGCCGGGCTGGCAGGAATGGAGTTGCCGTCGATCTCGCCACCGTTGTTCACGGCGTCGATCAGCGTCGCGAAACGCTCGCGGCTTTCCTTCAATTCCGTAAAGCCAGTGCGACCACCGGTCACCGCGAGCTGGGCCGCTTTCGCGAGACTCTGGGACAGGGTACCCATCTGCGTCGCGGCGGACACGAAGGTCGTGCCGTGCGAGGCCTGGCGGATCTGCATGTAGGTCAGCAGCACCGCGACCACCGCAAACACCGCGAAGAGCAGACCCAAGACACGTAGCTGCTCGGCAATCGGCTTGTTGCCGATGAGGGGCAGCCGGACGCGCAGGTTCCCGGGCTTCGGGGCGTCGCCCGAGCTGTCCATGATCGTGCTGGCAGAACCCAGAGGAACATCGTCCTTGCTCCGCCCCCCTTTCTTGAAGGGGAACGAAATGCCACCCAGCGGATTCTTCAGTTTCAGTGCCATGCCTTTGCTCCGATCCTTGCGGACTCTTGTCTTGCCGAGACAGGGGGCGTTCGGGGCGCCCCACACGCCCTATCTAAGTTGGTGACGTTCAGTTCAATGCCGGTGATCGATACTCGCGTCGAGGAAGCGCGGATCCGCCAGCAGCGGTCGCACGACAAGACGTTTCCACAAGCGACCCTGGCTGTCGCGCATTGCCCCGGCAATCCAGGGACGCGCGTCAACGAAGGCTTCATCCACTTCGAAATCTTCCGGGTTCCGCAAACCCAGCGCGCGGGACACCAGCAGCGCCGTGTTGAGCCCATGCTTTGCGCCGATCAGCATGATCCGCGAATCCGCCGTCAAGGCTATGGGCGCCTCTCCGCAGAATGCGGCGAAATCCACAACGCTGAACAGGTTGCCCCGTACGTTGGCGACACCCCGGAACCAGTTGAGGGTCAGCGGCACCGGGCTCAGGGACGGCGCGGCGATGATCTCGCCGGCATCCTGCAGGTCGACCAGCCAGTTCTCGCCCGCCGCAGTGACCGCCAGCAACGCGGAGCGGTGCCCGGCGATCTTGACCTCGGCAAGGCGCTTGGCGAGGTCCTGCTGGAATTCGCGCAAACTGATTCGCTTGGCCATGTGTCTGGATTACCCCTGCCTGGTGTCTGTTTGTGTTCGTGTATGCGACGCGTGTCGTGTCCTGCGATCTCAGCCGATGGCTGCGATCTTCTTCAGCAGGTCGTCCTGGTTGACCGGCTTGGTCATGTAGTCGAACGCACCCTGGCGCATGCCCCAGATCTTGTCCGTTTCCTGGTCCTTGCTGGTGGTCATGATGATGGGGATGTTGCGGGTCGCTTCGTCGCGCGAGATGGTGCGAGTCGCCTGGTAGCCGTTGATGCCGGGCATCACCACGTCCATGAGGATCAGGTCCGGCAGTTCGGCACGGGCCTTCGCCACGCCGTCTTCACCGTTCTCGGCCATGACGACAGCGAAGCCGTTCTTGGTGAGGAATTCCGCCATGGCGAAACGTTCGGTTGGCGAGTCGTCTACGACGAGGATCTTCTTGACCGGCATGGCGCTTCTCCCAGCACTGACTATCGTTGAGTACGCGCAACGGTGTGCGCGGAAACAGCCTTCAGCAGGCTGTCCTTGGTAAAGGGTTTGGTGAGGTATTCGTCGGACCCGACCATGCGGCCACGCGCGCGGTCGAACAGGCCGTCCTTGGACGACAGCATGACCACGGGGGTGGAGGCGAAACGCGGGTTCTTCTTGATGAGCGCGCAGGTCTGGTAGCCATCCAGGCGCGGCATCATGATGTCGACGAAAATGAGATCCGGATGGTGATCCGCGATCTTGGACAACGCATCGAAGCCGTCTTCGGCCAGGAGCACCTGGTAGCCGGCCTGAGCCAGGAAAATCTCGGCGCTGCGACGAATCGTATTGCTATCGTCGATGACCATAACCTTGACGCCAGAGGCGTCCGATCCTTCAGCCAACGCGGTCTCCCTTATTCATTCGCTCCGGCCCCTTCGGGAGCCGATCAGCTTCTACGTGCCTGCCAGCCCCGCCGCATCTGCCCCTGCGGTCGGTGACGACTTGCCCAAACGGGCGTATGAATATACCCAAAACTGTTGTGGTCGCAATGTATTGAACGTGCTGCGATGCGACATACGGCACTGCTCAAATACTGACCATCTCGAAATCTTCCTTGCGCGCTTCGCACTCCGGACACTGCCAGTTGGGAGGAATGTCCTCCCACCTCGTCCCGGGGGCGATGCCCTCCTCCGGCACACCGGCAGCTTCGTCATAAATGAAGCCGCAGATGAGACACATATAGGCTTTGAAGTCGTTAACGCTGCCTTCGGACATGTGGGAAACGTTCAGGTAAACTCGATCGATCTTAGCGCATTTCGGCATTTGCCCTGCCGAGCTTTAGCGTTTTCCTGCGGTTTTCGCGATGGATATCAAGCCTGCCTCATCCCCCCTTCCTGTCGTCATGACATTCGCCGCATCCGACCCGACGGGCGGCGGTGGAATGCAGGCTGACATCCTCACGCTTGCGGCCCTCGGCACGCATCCGCTGTCGGTATTGACCGGATTCACCCTGCAGGACACCGCAGGTATCGAAGACGTGCAGGCCAGCGACGGCGACTGGGTGGTCGACCAGGCGCGCGTGTTGCTGGAAGACATGCGCGTGCAGGCCTTCAAGGTCGGCGTGCTGGTCAGCATCGAGAACGTCGCGGCGGTGGCCGAGGTGGTTTCCGACTACCCGGACATCCCGCTGGTGTTCGACCCCGTCATCACCACCGGCCGTGGCGACCCGCTGGTCGATGAAGAGATGCTGGCCGCCATGAGCGAACTGCTGCTGCCGCTCACCACCGTGTTGACGCCCAACACCATGGAACTGCGCCGGCTCGCCCAGGAGGAAGACGACGGCGAGGAGGAAGCCGGCGGCGCCGAGACCAGCCTCGCCGACTGCGCGCGCCACCTCATCGAGCTGGGGGCCCAGCACGTCCTGGTGACCGGCGCCCACGAGCAGACCCCGCAGGTGGTCAACACCCTTCACGGAGCGCGCGGAACGATCCGCACCGACGCCTGGGAGCGGCTGCCGGGCAGCTACCACGGCGCGGGCGACACGCTCGCGGCGGCCATCGCGGCTTTCCTTGCCCACGGAATGCCGGTGCCGGAAGCCGTGCAGGCGGCCCAGCGCTACACCTGGGACACCCTCGCGCACGGCCTGCGGCTAGGCATGGGGCAGATGATCCCCGACCGCTTCTATTCAATCCGGCAGAAGTAACGAGGCACGCATGGAACTGCGCCGTGGCCTCTACCTGGTGACGCCCGACTGGGACGACACCGCGCGACTGCTCGACGTCAGCCGCGCGGCCATCGAGGGCGGCGCCACCTGCCTGCAATATCGCCACAAGCACGCCGAGCCGGCGCAGCGCCTCGAACAGGCCGCTGCCCTGGCGGCGCTCTGCAAGGCCACCGGCACCTGCTTCATCGTCAACGACGACCTCGACCTTGCACTCACGGTGGACGCCGACGGCGTGCACATCGGCCGCGACGATGGCGACCTGGCAGCCATCCGCGCCCGCGCAGGTGCTGGCTTCATCGTCGGCGTGTCCTGTTACAACGAGATGGAGCGCGCCCGGGCTGCGGCAGCGGGCGGTGCTGCCTACGTGGCCTTCGGCGCCATGTATCCCTCCTCCACCAAACCGCATGCCGTGGCCGCGTCGCGCGCGCTGATCGGACGCGCGCGGGACGAACTCGGCCTGCCCGTGGTGTGCATCGGCGGCATCACCGCCGACAACGCGCCGCCGCTGGTGGCCGCCGGGGCCGACCTGCTGGCCGTCATCACCGACATCTACAACGCCGCGGATCCGCGCGCCCAGGCGGCACGCTTCGCAGCGCTGTTCACCGCCTCGCCTGCCGCCTGACGGCATCCATTTTTCCCGAAGGACGTTCCATGAGCCGTAACGCAGATCTTTTCGCTCGCGCCCAGCAAACCATTCCCGGCGGCGTCAATTCGCCGGTGCGGGCGTTCCGCTCGGTTGGCGGCACGCCACGCTTCATCACCCGCGGGCAAGGCGCCTACACCTGGGACGCCGACGACAAGCAGTACGTGGACTACGTGGGCTCCTGGGGACCGGCCATCGTCGGCCATGCGCACCCGGACGTGGTGCGCGCGGTGAAGCAGGCCGCCACGCTCGGCCTGTCCTTCGGCGCGCCGACCGAGCGCGAGATCGAGATGGCCGAGACCCTGTGTGCGATGGTGCCGGGGCTGGAGATGGTGCGCCTGGTGTCGTCCGGCACCGAGGCCACGATGAGTGCCATCCGCCTCGCCCGCGGTTTCACCGGGCGCGACGCCATCGTCAAGTTCGAAGGCTGCTACCACGGCCACGCCGACAGCCTGCTGGTGAAAGCCGGCTCCGGCCTGCTCACCTTCGGCAATCCGTCCTCGGGCGGCGTGCCGGCGGACTTCGCAAAGCACACGCTGGTGCTGGACTTCAACGAGCCGCAACAACTCGAAGAAACCTTCCGCGCCCGCGGCGGCGAGATCGCCTGCGTGATCATCGAGCCCATCGCCGGCAACATGAACCTCGTGCGCCCCTCGCAGGCCTACATGAAGTTGTTGCGCGAGCTATGCACGCGCCACGGCGTCGTGCTGATCTTCGACGAAGTGATGACCGGTTTCCGCGTCGGCCTCACCGGGGCGCAGGGGCTGTACGGCATCCAGGCGGACCTGGTGACGCTGGGCAAGGTCATCGGTGGCGGCATGCCGGTGGGTGCCTTCGGCGGTCGCCGCGACATCATGGAGAAGGTCGCACCGCTGGGCAGCGTGTACCAGGCCGGCACCCTGTCCGGCAGCCCGGTGGCCGTCGCGGCCGGGCTTGCCACGCTCAGGCTCATCAGTGCGCCGGGATTCTACGAGTTGCTGGAGGCGCACACCCGTCGCCTGGTCGATGGGCTGCAGCACGCGGCGCGCGAGGCCGGCTGCGTGTTCTCCGCCCAGGCCGTCGGCGGCATGTTCGGCCTGTACTTCAGCGAGACGCCTCCCACCAGTTTTGCCGAAGTCATGGCGGCGGACCGCGAACGCTTCAACCGCTTCTTCCACGCCATGCTGGACGCGGGCCACTACTTCGCCCCCTCCGCCTTCGAAGCCGGTTTCGTGTCCGCCGCGCACACCGACGCCGACATCCAGGCCACCGTCGACGCGGCCCGCACGGCCTTTGCCAGCCTCGCCTGACACGTTCCGACACGAACGAAGCTCAAGCGTGGCCGGCGTCACGCCGTAAATCCAGCCGTCATCCCTTCGCCTGTCCCACTTCGTTCGTCATGGCCGGTCTGCAAAGCTTCATGTGGAGAACCCGCCTGTCGTGGCCGGAAACGGTCGCGACGGCCGAACTCGTCATCACGCGCTGGAACACGGTGACCCCCTTCACCACCAAGACCGACCAGCGCGAACGCATCTGGACGGCCCGCCACAGCACCACCCCGCAACCGTTCATGGTGATCGCGCAGGACAACCTGTCCGGCAGCGCGCCGCGCATCGGCAACCCGCTGCCGATGCTGCTGCTGCTCGGCATGGCCCTGCAGAAACCCGACGCCTTCGACCTCATCTTCGCCAACGGCCAGAAGATCGACCCGCAGCGTTTCGAACTCGCCGACCTCACCGGCCTGCTGCCGCACGCCACGCATGCGGCACATCGCAAGCTGGCAGAGCTGTCGCTGCAGCCGACGCCGCCTGCGGCACCGCCAACTGCAGCCTAGCTCCGCCTATAACTCCAGCCGGCGCCAGCGCCAGACTCCCACTGCGGCAAAAGCCGCTGCATGCATGACCAGCGCACTCGCGGCGACGGCCATGGCAGCCAGATACTCGTCACCCAGTGCGGTCTGCCACGCGTCATGCAGCATGAACAGCGCGAGCACGACCGCAAGGTGGAAGCCGATGCGCGCACAGATCCATCCGTAAGACAGCCTCCCCCCGACCCAACACAGGCCTGAGAACAGGAACGCGCATCTCAGCAGCGCAAACTGGCAAACCAGCCCCATCGCCTCCCGCCATTCGAGCCCACCGAAACTCGCAATGATCGCCAGCAACAGCCCCATGGCGAATGTGTCCGCGAGCCCATTCCGGCTCGCAGCGCCGAATCCAAGTCCCAGCAGCTGCATGCGCGATGCGCCCGCCAACCAGCGCAATCTCAGCAGAGCTGTGTCGGCGCCCCGCGGGTCGAGCAGCAGGAAACTGGTCATAGTGAAGTAAGCAAGAAATGGCTGCGAAGCTGTCACACCCCGATGAATCAGCATGCAGGCCAAGACGACAGCGGCGGAAATGACGAACGAGTCGCGTAGAACGCCAACCCGCGAAGATTGCATTCGAACCCGACCAGCTGCTTGGCGGAAACCATCGGAGAACGGTTCTGGGCGCGTCGTAAGAGTCCTGAAAACCCAGACGAGCAGCACCACCGTACCCGCCACCTGCAACGTGATGCCCCAAGCACCTGGAACGTACTGAAGCATCACGACGGGTATGGCTATCCACATGCCATGCCGGTCGTAGCCGCGTCCGCGAACGGTGCGGAGCATCTGGTCAAGGCTGCTGGGGAAGATTCCAACGCAGCATGTAACCGCCACGAATACCAGACCCAATCTGGCGGTACCCGAGGGAAGTGTGGCGGCCGCGAGTCCTGCGGCCAGCAATGCCAGTGCAGCCCAACCCCACACCCCGTCGCGCATGCGTCGCCGGAAATCCGGCAACAGATGCGCGGTCTCCGCGCGAGCCAGGGCCGCCATACGCATCAGTCCCTTGCCAAGCAACATGAACGACGCGGTGAAAAGGCCGAATGCGGCGAATACGCCGAGGCCCTCCCACACCCACTCCGCACGACTCCCCAGTGAGACATGACCCTGCGCCACCAACTGGGCGACCAGGAACGAGATGAGTGTCAGTATGAACACGGCAGACTGGCGCGGCGATGCCCACCATGCATAGCGGGTCACCACGGCACTCATTGCAGGTACTCCACCACGAAGTCCTCGACGTTCAGGGCGCGGGACTCGATATCTGCGTCCAAGGCGCGACGCAGCACGTCCAGAGAAAGCCGACTCGTGTCGATCAGCGCCCGCACCGAACCCATCCCGCTGGGTCGCCAGGACAGGATTCCGTCATGTTCAGGGCGCGCAACAGGTCCCTGGCGCCCTGCAATCAGACAAAGCAAGACGTCCTGCTTGATGGAGTCAGCCTCACGCAGGAACGGCAGCCCGCCCTCCTCCAGCACCGCGAGGTGCGACGCAAGACGCTCCAGATCACTGAGTACATGCGTAGAGAAAACGATTGCGGTGTCGTGATCGGCTTGTAACTCGGCCAGCGTCGCGGCCACCTCGCGACGCACCACCGGGTCCAGACTCGCGACCGGTTCGTCCAGCACCAGGAGGTCCGGCCGGTGCCCCATTGCCAGCACGAGGGCAAGCAGCTGACGCTCCCCGCCGGACAATTTGTCGGCTCTTGTCTGCAGCGGTACCGCAAAGCGCTGTACCAACTCGTTCGCCCAAGGCCTGGACCAGTTCGGCTGCCAGCCTTCCATCATGTCCAGCAACTCCTTGCCCGAAAGAAGGGCCGGAACGTCGCCACCCTGCGCCACGTAGCCAAGGCGCGATTTAGCCTGCGCGGACATTGACGCTGCTGATTCACCAAACACCCGCGCTTCGCCACCGTCCGGAAATGCCAACCCCAGCAGACACCGCAGCAGCGTGGTCTTGCCGGCGCCGTTGCGACCAACGAGCCCCAGGGTTTCACCCGCACGGATGTTCAGGGAGATATCCCGCAGAACCGGCTTTCCAGCCATCTTGCGCTGCAGTCCATGTGCCTCGATCAATGCTGTGTTCATACGCGTCTCCTCACTTTGTGCCGCCCATCCGTTTGCGCAGGGCGGCGACGACCTGCGCCTGCGTCAGGCCCAGTTGAGCCGCCTCCTTCACCACGCGGTCCAGCGCGGGCGCCAGCAGATCGATAGCCTGCTCGTTCCCTGCGTCGGCACCGTCCGCCACCGACATCGCTGCGCCGCGGTTCCTTTGCAGCACGCCCTCCGCCTCCAGCAACGAGTAGGCCTTGGAGATCGTCATCGGATTGACCGCATGCGTGGCCGCGATGGCCCGCACCGACGGCAGCTCGTCGCCGGCTCGTAGCTGGCCGGCGACGATCAGACGGCGCACCTGGTCCATCAACTGGCGATAGATGGGCTCCGGCAGATGCGGATCGAGATGGAAGCGGCTCGGCATGGAGGAATACTAGTGTATTAACACACCAATACACAAGACAGGCAAGGAATCCCCAGCGCCTCGCAGTGGATGGCGCCTGGCTCCAGTCATGTCCGTCGCTTCTGCGCGGGCAGGAGCCCGGCGGTTCTGAACGACATTGAGGCCCTGACTTCGCAGGAACGACAAGCTACCGATCCGAAATGCGCAGGGTTATCCCACCTATGGCGCACTACGGCGCACCCATGGCACCCAAGGCGATCTCGCGATCCCGAGGGAACCGGGCGGACGGTCAGCTAGACGCCCGCGCAGGCCCCATCTGCACGCGGGTCTGTCGCGCCCTCGATGCGGCCATCCGGATGGAAGGCGACGGCACCGGCGTGGCCCATCATGTCCTCGAAGGCGCCCACCACCTGGATGTCATGGCCGGCGGCGCGCAGGGCGTCGATGACCTGCGGGGCGATGCGTGATTCCAGCTTGAGGTTGGTGGAGTCTTCGCCCCAGGTCTTGCCCAGCAGCCAGCGTGGTGCCGTCACGGCGGCCTGCATGTCCTGGCCGAACAGCACGTGCCGCGTGAAGACCGCGGCCTGCGTCTGCGGCTGGCCTTCGCCGCCCATGGTGCCGTAGGCCAGCACGCGACCGTCCTTAAGTTGCGCCAGCGCGGGGTTCAATGTGTGGAAAGGCAGGCGGCCCGGCAGCAGCGCGTTGGGGCCGGGTGCCAGCGTGAAGGACGCGCCGCGGTTCTGCCACTGCACGCCACTCTCCGGCAATACCAGGCCGCTGCCGAACTCCCAGAACACGCTCTGGATGTAGCTGACCACCCTGCCCTGCGCATCGGCGGCGCCCATCCAGATGGTGTCGCCGGGCTTTGCGACTTCCGGCCAAGGCGCGGCGCGCTGCATGTCGATGGCACGCGCCTCGGCATCCAGTACGGCGTCGCTGAGCGCTTCACGCGGATCGGCCGTCATGTACGCGGGGTCGCCGACGTGGCGATTGCGCCAGCGGAAGGCACGCTTGGTGGACTCGACCAGGCCGTGGAGGTGCGCGAAGCCCTCCGCCTCCTTCACGCCCAGGCGGTCGAACAGCGCGATGATGTTCAGCGAGGACACGCCCTGCGTCGGTGGCGGCTGGTTGAAGACGCGACCAACCGACAATTGCACGGACAGGGGCTCGACGACGCTGGCGCGGTAGCCGGCGATGTCGGCGAGGCGCAGCGGGCTGCCGAGTGCTTCGAGGTCGCGCGCGATGCTGCGTGCCAGATCGCCACGGTAGTAGTCGTCCAGGCCAGCCTCGGCAAGACGCGCGAGCGTCGCGGCGATGCGCGGCTGCTTCAGCGTATCGCCTACCTGCGGCTGGCCATCGGCAGCGAAGGCCTCGACGAAGCCCGGCACGTCCTTCAGCTCATTCCATTTGGATTTCGTCAGCGCAGCCTGTGAAGGCGTCACCGTGACGCCGTCCTGCGCATGACGGATCGCATCCGCCAGCAGACTTGATAGCGGCAGGGCCTTGCCCCAGGGCGCCGCGACGTCCAGTGCCGCCTGCCAGCCACCCACCGCGCCGGCCACCGTCAGCGCGGCACGCGCACCGCGCGCCGGAATCGATGTGTCGCCGTGGTCGCGGTAGAACGCCTGGTCGGCCAGCGCGGCAGACTGGCCACAGGCCCGCACCGCCACCGGGGCCTTGCCGGGTTCGGCGATCAGCCAGAAGCCGTCGCCACCAATGCCATTCATGTGCGGGTACACCACTGCGATGGCCGCCGCGGCGGCCACCATCGCCTCCACCGCGTTGCCCCCTTCACGCAGGACGGCGGCACCTGCCTGCGCGGCGAGGTGATGGGGCGCGGTCACCATACCGCCACGACAGCTTCTACTATGCAACATGGGTTTTCTTGATTGAGAATTTTCGGATCGGATACACGACAGTGACGGAATCGTCAGCCTGCCGGCGCATCCATCAGCGACACGTGGGCGGACACCACCTTCCAGCCGTCCGGCGTGCGCATCCAGGTCTGGCTCTGCCGCCCGAGGCGCGGGTTGCCATCCCGCTGGAACTCGGTGTTGGCAGTCGCGAAATCGCGGCCATAGGTGGTGATCACCGTGTTGTAGATGCTGCGCGCCAGCCCCTTCGACGACCGCCCGGCACGGAAGGCCTGGATCTGGGCATAGCCGTAGAGGTTCTCGGTGGCACCGTAGCGCAGGGTGTGCGTGCTGTCCCAGAACAAGGCGTCGAGTGCCTCGACGTCGTTGCTCACCAGCGCGGCTTCGTAGCGCTGGAAGGCGGCGGTCACTTCGGCCAGCACTTCCGGAATGTTGATGTCTTGCGGGATGTCGATGCTCATCGTTTCTCAGGTCTCCCGGTGTGTGTGTGCCCCTGGCTGGGGCGCCGTCGTTCCTGCGCAGGCAGGAATGACGGAAAGGTTCTCTCAGTACCACCTGCTCAGTCCCCACCTGCTCAATGCCCGCCCAGGTAGGCCCGCGTCAGCGCATCGTCGGCGGCAATCTCCGCCGCCGTCCCCTGCGCCACCACACGCCCACCTTCGATGACGTAGGCGCGGTCCGCCAGCGCCAGTGCGAGGGCCGCCATCTGGTCCACCAGCAGGAGGGTCATCGATTCGCTGCGCAGGCGGTCCAGCGCGGCGAACAGTTCCTCGATGATCTTCGGTGCCAGGCCCAGCGAAGGCTCGTCCAGCAACAGCAGTTTCGGCTGCGCCATCAGCGCGCGTGCAATCGCCAGCATCTGCTGTTCGCCGCCGGACAGCAAGCCCGCGCGCTGGTGCAGGCGCTCGCGCAGGCGCGGGAAGCGTTGCAGCATCTCCTCCACGCGGGCTTCGCGTCCGTCCGGCTTCAGGAAGGCGCCGAGGCGGATGTTGTCCAGCACGCTCAGTTCGGGGAAGACCTGGCGGCCTTCCGGCACCAGCACCAGACCCATGCCGACGATGCGGTCCGCACGCAGCAGTCCCAGCTCGGTGCCGCCCAGGTGCATGCCACCCTGTACCGGCCGATGCAGCCCGGCCAGCGTGCGCATCAGCGTGGACTTGCCGGCACCATTGGCGCCCAGCAGCGCAACCATCTCGCCCTGCCGCACCTGCAGGCTCACGCCCTGCAACACCGGCTCGGCGCCGTAGCCGGTGCTCAGGCTGCCAACGCCCAGCAGTTCCGGCGCATGCTCGTCGGCCTTCCGTCGCGTGGTCGAAGACGCGAGGCGTGCCGCGCTGTCGCCTTCGCCCAGGTAGGCGCGCCGCACCGCCGGGTTCTGCTGCACTTGCGCCGGCGTGCCTTCGGCCAGGTAGTGGCCGGCATCCAGCACGACGATGTGGTCGGACACGCCCATCACCAGCGCCATGTCGTGCTCCACCACCAGCACGCCGATGCCGGCGTCGGCGATCCGGCGCAGCAGCGCTGACAGGCGCTCCTTGTCCTCGCGCGACAGGCCGGCGGCCGGTTCGTCCAGCAACAGCACGTCCGGGTCGGTGGCCAGCGCGCGGGCGATCTCGACGAGGCGGCGGTCCACGTGCGGCAGGTCTGCCGCCGTGGCGTCCAGCCTGCCCTGGTAGCCGCACCATGCCAGCAGGGCGGCGGCGCGCTCACGTGCCTGCGGCGCACGGATGCGTGCCGCGCCGAGCAAGCCGCCGAGGCGACCCCGCGGCAGGGCGAGCGCGACGTTGTCCTCCACGCTCAGGCTGCCGAACAGCTGCGAGGTCTGGTAGCTACGCGCCACGCCGCCGCGCGCAATGCGCCAGGCACCACTGCCCTGCAGTGCCGCGTCACCCAGTTTGAAGCTGCCGGCACTCGGGCGATAGAAGCCGCTCAACATGTTGAGCGCGGTGCTCTTGCCCGCGCCATTCGGGCCGATCAGGCTGATGACCTTGCCCGGCAGCACGCGGAAGGAGAGTTCGCTGACCGCACGCACGCCGCCGAAGATCATCGACAGACCGCTGGCCTGCACTTCGCGACGCGCCCGGCCATCCAGCTTCAGGGGCAGGGTCGCCTCCGTGCGCGGCGCCATCGCGGCTGCCGGCCGGCCGAAACGGCTGCGCACAACCGCGACCGCCTTGGCGAGCAGGCCGACCATGCCCTCCGGTGCGACCCACAGCACCACCAGCAGCAGGGCGCCGAAGAACAGCAGACGGTATTCCTCCAGGCTGGACAGCAGTTCCGGCAGCAGGCCGACGATGATGGCGCCCACCAGCGGCCCGGTGATGGAGCCAGCGCCGCCGATCATCACCACCAGCACGAAAAGGATGGACTGGATGAAACCGAAGGTGTGCGGCGTGACAAAGCCCGACAGCGGTGCGTACAGCCCGCCCGCCAGCCCCGCCAGCAAGGCCGACACCGCGAAGGCCACGGTCTTGATGACAAGCGGGTTGAGGCCAATGGATTCCGCTGCGGTTTCCGAGTCGCGCACCGCGCGCAGCGCCGCGCCCCAGGTGCCGCGCGACAGGCGCACGAAGGCGATCAAGGCCAGCGCCGCGGCCAGCAGGCCCAGCACGGCAATCGCCCGCTCGCCCCGCAGGGCCTCGACACCCAGCGACGGCGCGGCGATACCCATGATGCCGTTCTGCCCGCCGGTGAGCTCGCGCATCTCCACCGCGCTGTGCTCCACGATGAAACCGAAGGCGATGGTCACCATCGCCAGGTAGGGGCCTTTCACCCGCAAGGCAGGCAAGGCCAGCAGCGCGCCCATGGCCCCGGCGAACAGCGCACCGAGCGGCCAGGCCAGCCAGAAGCTGATGCCGGCCTTGGTGGTGAGGATGGAGACGACGTAGGCGCCCAGCGCGTAGAAGCCGACGTGCCCGAAGGACACCTGCCCGCTGAGGCCCAGCAGCACGTTGAGGCCGATGCCGACGATGGCCAGCAGCGCCACGTTGGCCAGGACGTACACGTAGTAGCCATTGACCGTGGCGGCCAGCCCGACGCATGCCGCGAGCAGCACGGCACCGGCCAGCCATTGCGGCAGGGTTGCAATGCCGCCGATGAGCACGCCCCCACCTGCAGGCGACGCGGTATTACGGACCGGTGCCTGGGTCAGCGCAGCAGCCATTTTCGTGACGGGAGATTGCGGGGCGTTCATACCTTGCGCACCTCCGCGCGACCGAACAGCCCGTTGGGCCGCACCGCCAGCACCAGGATGACCAGCGCGAAGCTGATGATCTGCGTGTAACCGGAGCCGAGCGTGGCGGTGATGAGCGCTTCCGCCGCACCGAACAGCAGGCCGGCGATCATCACGCCCCAGGCACTGCTGATGCCACCGAGGATGGCGACCGCGAAGGCCTTGAGACCGAACAGCGTGCCCATGTCGGCATTGACGTTGAACAGCGGCGCGATCAGCACGCCGGCGATGCCGGCGAACAGCGTGGACAGCGCGAAGGCACCGGCCACCACGCGGGTGATGGGGATGCCCATCAGGCGCGCCGCGTCGCGGTTCTGCACCACCGCCAGCATGGCCGTTCCCCAGCGGGTGCGACGGGCGACGAAATGCAGCACGGCAGCGAGCAGCAGGCCCACCACCGGAATGAGAAGTTGCAGCGGATACACGCCCAGCCCCAGCCCGCCGATGTCAATCGGCGTCTGCGCCAGCGGCGACGGCAGGCTGCGCGGCTCCTTGCCGAAGGAGAACATGACGAGGTTGTCGAGCACGATGCCCAGCGCGACGGTGGACATCAGCCAGGCATTCGAGCCGCGGCTGGCGAAGGGTCGCACCGCGAGGATCTCCACCAGCAGGCCGTACAGCGCGCACAACGCGAGTGCCAACAGGATGGCCAGCCACATCGGCCAGCCCAGCGCCTTGGCGAAGCCGAAGGTCAGCACCGCGCCCAGCATCATGGAGCTGCCCTGCGCGAAGTTCACGGTGCCGGACACCGCGTAGGTTACGTGGAAGCCCAGCGCCATCAGCCCGTACATGCTGCCGAGGCCGATGCCGCTGATGAGGGCGGAGAGGAGAAGCATCAGATCAACCTTGTTCGTTTCTTCTTGTGGATGCGGGGAGCCGTGCTCCCCCGCTTCCGTCGCTCCTGCGAAGGCAGGAGCCCTGCGTCGTTGTTGTCTTCCGGTGTCGGTGCCGATTCAACGACACTGCAACGACACCGGATTCCCGCACGGTCCCCGAGCCTGTCGAGGGGCGCGGGAATGACGGGATCGGGCGGTGAATACGCTTGCGAACCGATCCCGTTGATCGACGTATCGACTGTTACTGTTTCGAGGTCATGCCCACCGGCAGGATGTAGTCATCGATGAAATACGCCCACACGTAGTCGTTCTCGGTGATGGCGTCATGCACCGTCGGCGTGAAGGGCTTGTCGTAGGTCTTGATCAGGCCTTCGTACCTGCCGATCTTGTAGAAGCCCTGGCGGACCGCGTCACCATTGGTGGAACCGGCGTTGGTGATCGCCAGCGCGGCCAGTTGGACGCCGTCGTAGGCATTGGCGACGCCGACGGCCGGAGTGATGTCATCCACCGCCTTGATGTCCGGGTACTTCGCCTGCAGGGCCTTGATGACCTTCTGGCCGACCGGCGACTGCTTGCCGAAGAAGCTGTAGGTCTGCACGAAGTGCACGTTCTTCGCGTTCGGACCGGCCAGCTCGGTGAAGCGGCCACCCGCCGGACCCCAGTGCGACACCACCGGAACCTTCCAGCCCATGCGGTCCAGCGACTTCACGACCTGCGCGGACGGGCCGACGTTGCCGACCATGAACAGCGCATCGGCGCCCGCGGCCTTCAGGCGGGTCAGTTGCGGCACGACGTCCACGTCACTGGCTTCGAACTTCTCCACGCCAACGGCCTTCATGCCCTTGGCCGCCAGCGCGGCATGCAGGCCCTTCTCGTTCGATTCACCCCAGGGATTGTTCACCAGGATCATGCCGGGCTTGGCAGCACTGAAGGTCTTCTGCGCGTAGCCCAGCATGGCGCGGTTGACGATCTCGTCCACCGCCGACACGCGGAAGGCGAAGTTGGGGTTGGCACCATTCTGGGTGATCGGCGTACCGGCTGCCCACGGCCCCATGAACGGCACCTTCTCCTGGTTGGCCAGTTGCACGATGGCGATGGATACGGGCGTATCCAGTCCACCGAACAGCACGGCCACCTTCTCCTTGTAGATCAGCTCGCGCGCGGCGGTCACGCCCTTGGCCGGGTTGCCTTCGTCATCGCGACGCACCAGCTCCAGCTTGCGACCACCCAGCACGCCACCCTTGGCATTGATCTCCTCGATGGCGATGGTCATGCCGCGGGTGATGGCCTCGCCGGCCAGGGCGGACTGGCCGGACAGCGCCGTCACCAGGCCGATCTTGATCGGGTCGGCCGCGTACGCAGGCAGGCCGGCAGACAGCGATGTCGCCATGGCGGCCGCGATGAAACTGCGGCGGCCCAGGACACTGACGAAGGAACGGGTGTTGCGATTCATGTGTGTTCTCCAGCAAGCGCATGAGGAAGGCCCGGAAAACCGGACCGGACAAACCGGGCAGCCGCGGAACGCTCCGCTCGCCGCCATCGCTCCTCTTGAGCAAAGCCCGTGCCAGTGTGGGCATAACTGGACACACAACGCGCACACCAGTGAATACACATTGTGGACAATGCGGCACGACATTTGCTGACAATCAAACCGTATTGCCTGTAGCCAACCCTGCGCACCCTGACGGTGCGAAAACGGACGAAACACCATGAGCCATGCATCACAAGCGGGCACGACGCCCGCACCGGGCAATGCCGCCCCGCAGGCCCCCGGCGCCATCGTCGAGGCGTTCCTGAGCCTCATCATGATTCCGGACCCGGAGGCCGCCAGCCGCTTCGTGTCACCACAGATGACCATCCGCTTCACCGGTGGCCGCGCGATGGCGAAGCCCGCGGACTGCACGGCCTTCAATGCCGGCCGCTACGCCTGGGTGAAGAAGAAGTTCGAACGCACGGACGTCGTGCGCGGCGCCAGCGACGAGGAGGCGGTGGTCTACAACATCGGCACCCTGTATGGCGCCTGGCCCGATGGCACCCCGTTCGAGGGCAACCGCTACGTCGACCGCTACGTGCTGCGCGATGGTCTCATCGTGCAGATGGACGTATGGAACGACAGCGCCGAATGGATGCTGGTGCGCGCCGGCCTCGCCGCCCCCTGGGCCACGCCCATGAATCCGGACCACAAGACCGGAGCAGCGGCATGAGCAACTTCGGTCCGCTGACCCATCACGCGCGCTTTCCCTACAGCGCCATCACCCGGCGCGCCGACTACGACTGGCCGGCACCCGACGGAAGCCATACCAGCAGGGCGCCGCGGCTGGCGGTGTACATCGGCTTCAACCTGGAGCACTTCGCTTTCGGCGAGGGCCTGGGCGCGAAGATCGGCCCGGTGTCGCCGGAACCGGATGTGCTCAACTACAGCTGGCGCGAGTACGGCAACCGCGTAGGGGCATGGCGCTGCCTGGAACTCTTCGACCAACTGGCGCTGCCCACCGGCTGCATCGTCAACACCGCGCTCTACGACCACAGCCCGGAGCTGGTGGCCGCCTTCGCGGCGCGGGGCGACGAGCTGATCGGCCACGGGCACAGCAACTCCGTGCGCCAGGCCGAACTCGGCGAGACCGGCGAGCACGCCCTTCTCGGCTACTGCCGCGAGCGCATTGCCCGCGAGAGCGGCACCGCGCCGCGCGGCTGGCTGTCACCCTGGATCTCCGAGAGCCACCTGACGCCCGACCTGCTGGCCGAGACCGGCTACACCTACAACCTCAACTGGTGTCACGACGACCAGCCCCATCGCATGCAGACCCGCAGCGGCCGCCACCTGTGGGCCGTTCCCTACCCGCAGGAGCTGAACGACATTCCGATGATCATCGCGCGGCAGATGGACGGGAAGGATTTCGCGCAGATGATTGTCGACAATTTCGACGAGATGTTGTCACAATCGAAACGCCAGCCACTGGTCATGGGCATCGCCCTCCACCCCTACCTCGTCGGCCAGCCTTACCGCCTGCGCCATCTGCGTCGCGCGCTGGAGCACATCTGTCGCGCGAGGGACACTGGCGAGGCATGGATCACCACGCCAGGCGCCATCTGTGCCCACGTCGAGAGCCTCGGCCTGTAGCAGCGATGCCGCTGCGTCCCTGGCCCCTCCATCATTGAAGAATCAGGAACCGGTTTCACCATGAGCAGCACCACCACCTTTCCCATCGACGACACCGTCAACGCCTGGGTCCCGCACGGCCGCTTCATCATCGACGGCGCACCTTCTGGCCCGCTGGCCGGCCTGCGCTTTGCCGTGAAGGACGTGTTCGACGTGGCCGGACACCCCACCGGCGCCGGCAATCCCACCTGGCTCGCCACCCACGCCGTGCCCCAGGTGAGCAGCGCGCTCGTCAACCAGTTGCTCGCCGCCGGAGCGCAGCTTGCCGGCAAGGTGATCACCGATGAGCTGGCCTTCAGCATCCACGGCGACAACCAGCACTACGGCATGCCGATGAACGCGACTTCACCGGCGCGCATTCCCGGAGGCTCGTCGAGCGGATCGGTGGCAGCCGTCGCCGCGCATCTGGTGGATTTCGCGCTGGGCACCGACACCGGCGGCTCCACTCGGGTGCCGGCAAGTTATTGCGGGGTGTGGGGCCTGCGCACGACGCACGGGCTGCTGTCGCGCGAAGGCCTGGTTCCGCTGCACCCGAGCTTCGACACCGCGACCTGGTTCGCCCATGACGCCAGCACCTTCACCCGCGTGGGCGCTGCGCTGTTGTCTGCCAGCGACTTCCTTCCGCGCGGCGCCGTGCTGGTGGAGGAGGCATGCATGGAAGCGGAAGCACGTTTCCAGCCGCTGCTCGCCGCGGTGGCGGCGCAACTCGACGCGCAACTCGCCGAAGGCGCGCGCCGCGTCGCCATCGCGCCCGGCGAGAGCCTGGAGGACTGGCGTCGTACCTACGTCACGCTGGGCGCGCGCGAAGGCTGGGTGACGCATGGCGACTGGATCAACACCCACGCGCCGCGCTTCAGCGAGGCCATCACCGAACGCTGGCGCGCCGCCAGCGAAGTCACCGCGGAGACTGCGGAAGTCGCCGCGCAACGCCGCAAGACGATCCGGGCACAGGTACGCGCCGTGGTGGGGACGGATCGCGTGCTGATCGTGCCCTCCGCCGCCACCGCAGCGCCGTTGCGCGGGGCAGGCGGTGCGGAGATCGACGACATCCGCGCCCGCACGCTGCGCATCTGCTGCATCGCCGGGCTCGCCGGCCTGCCGCAGGTCAGCCTGCCGCTACGCGACGCCGACGGCTTGCCCGCCGGCGTGTCCTTGATCGGCCCCGTCGGCAGCGATCTGGCGCTGATCCGCCTCGCGGTGGACACATGGCGATCGCTGCAGGCCTGAGTGCGAGGTCGCGGCGTCTCTCGCGGTGTCTCCCCTCTTAAGCAATGGATGCGCGGCACCGCTGAAACGGCGACAATCGCCTCCGCGCATTCCACGCCCCGCCATTGTCGACAGGGATTGTTGAACACATCATGGCCCGACCCGCCAAGCCCAGCACCGCAAAGCCCCCGGCCCGCAGCAGGAGCAAATCCGCCGGCGCGTCCCGCGTTGCCCCCGCTCCCGCCAGAAAACGCGCCGTTGCGGACGAGCAGGCACTGCTGAACACGGGCCTGCCCGGCATGCGCACCGGCGACGATGTGGAGACGCGCATCTACAACACCGTCTTCGAAAGCGTCATGACCCAGCGCCTGACCCCCGGCACCAAGCTGCCCGAGTCATCGCTGTGCGAGCTCTTCGACGTCAGCCGCGCCACCGTGCGCAAGGTGCTGCAGACCCTGGCGCATGACCACATCGTGGAGCTGCGTCCCAACCGCGGCGCCGTGGTGGCCGCGCCCACGCCGGAAGAGACGCGCAAGATCTTCGAGGCGCGCCGCGCGCTGGAAGCCGCCATCGTGCGGCTGGCGACCCAGCACGCCACCCGCGCCGACCTCAGCGCCCTGCGCAAGCAGCTCGCGCAGGAACACGAGGCCATGCACCGCTTCGACCAGCCGTCCTGGGCGCGCCTAGCCAGTTCCTTCCACCTGCGCCTGGCAGAACTCGCCCGCAACCCCATCCTGCAGCGATACCTGGTCGAGCTGGTGTCGCGCTGCTCGCTGATCGTCGCGTTGTACGAACCCCCGGGCAATGCCTCCTGCGAGCACGACGAGCACGCCCGCATCGTCGACTTCATCGAACACGGCGACGCCGACGCCGCCGTGCGCGTGATGGACGAGCACCTGCTGGAACTGGAGCGCAACGTCTGCGTGGAGCGGGAAAGCGCCAACAAGAGCCTGGCACGCATGCTGGGCATGGGCTGAGCAGGCCGGGGCACGGAAATCGTTCCCGGCCTCAGGCAGGCATCCGGACGGACGCCCCGGGCCGGCGTCAACGCCGCGAAAACCCCACTATCGCTGGCGATCAGGGCTGAATGACAGTCTGCGCGACACTGCTACAATCCGCGCGCAGACAAAACACAAACAGAACCTTGGCCGAGAACGAAAAATGACGATTACCGGCGACCAGAAGTTCCTGAAGAACATCAACCGTATGGCCCTGGTTCGGCTGATCCGCAGCGAACCCGGACTGTCCCGCGCCGACCTGGCGACCCACACCGGCCTCACCAAGTCCACCGTCAGCCTGCTGGTCCAGGAGCTGATCGACGAGGGCTGGCTGGCCGAGGACGATGCGCTGGTCACCGGCAGCATCGGCCGCCGACCCACCCCGCTGCGACTGGACACCACGCGCCTGGCGCTCATCGGCGGCGACCTCAGCCTCGACTTCGTGGAAGCCACCGCCACCACGCTCACCGGCGAAGTGCTGGAAATCGTGACGCGGCAGAACCCGCGCAACGATGTCGACGAAATCCTCGCGGCACTGGCCGACGCCATCCTCACCGTATCCCGCCATGTGCAGGACCAGGGCCGCAGCATCCTCGGCCTGGGCATCGGCGTGCCGGGGCCGGTACACGCCAGCAGCGGCGTGCTGCGCTCCTCTGCGGCGGCCGGCTGGAAGGACGTGCCGGTGCGTGCCGCCCTCGAACAACACCTGACGGCGGGCGGCCTGCCGATCCAGCCGATCCTGCTGCAGCGGCGCGCCGCCTGCGCCGCACTCGGCGAAGTCGAGTTCGCCAGCATGCAGATCGATGAGCCGCTGCTGTACATCCACCTTGGCCTCAACGTCGGTGCCGGCATGTTCGTGCGCGACCGCCTGCTGTCCGGCCACGGCGGCTTTGCCGGCGACGTCGGCCATCAGCAACTGGTGCCGGACGGCCCGCTGTGCACCTGCGGCCGCCACGGCTGCGCCGAGGCGCTCATCAGCCTGCGCGCCATGTCGGAAGCGCTGGGCGTGACGCCCAACGAATTCAAGGCCCGCCTGGCCGTCGGGGACTCCAAGGCGCACGACGTGCTGCGCTACGCCGGGCATTACCTGGGCGTGATGCTGCACAACCTGTGGTCCACCTTCGACCCGGCGCAGATCGTCCTGGGTGGCCCCTGCTGCCGCCTGGGCGATGCCTACGTGGACGCCGCGCGCAACACGCTCAACCAGCTGGCGGCGCAAGCCGGGCTCAGCTCGCCCAACGTGACCGTGACCCGCTTCGGCGAACACGCCGTGTCCATCGGCGCCACCGCGCTGGTCTTGCACCAGCTGGTCCGCCCGGTCTGAGACGTACCGCCCGACCGCTCGATGACTGGAAAAGCCGACCTGCGGGTCGGCTTTTTCATGCCGTGATTTTACGTTCCGACACACAATTTGTACGCAGGTCGGACCAACACGCATAAACCCACGGGCTCGCTGCGCCCTTCATCTCGGCAGCCGATGTCATCGACATGGCTCCACCACTGCCGGGAAACGGCGCAAAAAAAAGGCGACCGGAGAGGTCGCCTTGAAATACTTCAGAGACAAAACACGCGCTCAGCTCGCGCTGAAGCGCCACTGCAGCCGGAGCCACCGTGGACTGACCACGGTCAAGGACGGTTTGTTCCGGCACAAACCGCCCCAGCCGCCGACCCGGTGTTGCCACCGGACCGACCACTTCCTGCAGCGACCCGATACCACCGGGTCGGCCACGTTTGTTCGTATTGTGCACCAATTGAAAATTTAGTAAAAGCGCCCGGACTATTGTTTGCGTACTGCATCACACGCCGCCGGATAACCGCGGCCAATGCCGGGACGAGTGGATGGTGGCCGCAGCCAGCGGGCAGACGTGGGGGCGCTACGGAGGGGAAAAGGCTGGAAAGGCGGGAAAAGCGGCAGCGTCTGGCGGCGATCAGCCGCGGCTGGCAGAACTGACGCCGTCCACCCCGCCGATCTGCTGCAGCATGCGCTGCATCAGGGTGCCGCTGCTCACCTCGATGGTGAAGCGCATGTAGGCGCGCCCACTGCGTGACACGGTGTTCACGCCGATAACATTCACCTTGTCGCGCGAGAACACGTCCGAGATGTCGCGCAACAGGCCCTGGCGGTCCTGCGCCTCGATGACGACGTCCACCGGGTAGACATCGACCTTGCCGGCCTCCGGCGTCACGCCGCCGCCCCATTCGGCCGGCACGATGCGTTCCGGATGGCGCTGGGCGATGTGCTGGAAACTGCGGCAGTCGCTGCGGTGGATCGACACGCCACGGCCCCGCGTCACGAAGCCCTGGATGCGGTCCGGCGGCACCGGCTTGCAGCAGCGCGCCAGTTGCGTGAGCAGGCGTCCCACACCGACGACCAGGATCTTGTCCGGAGACTCGGTGGCCCGGCTCTCGCCGATCACCAGTTCCGGTTCCAGCGCCGTGTTGACCGGCCGCTGGAAGGCGCTGTGGATCTGCCGCGAGCCGACGTCACCGCGGCCGACCGCCAGGAAGAAGCCTTCCGCGTCCTTGAAGCCGAGGCGCTCGGCCAGCAGTTCGAGGTTGGCCTGGGTCTCGCCCATGCGCTGCAGTTCCTTCGTCACCAGGGCACGCCCCTGGGCGACGGTATCCTCCTCCTCCTGCGCGACGAACCAGCGCCGCACCTTGGCACGCGCATTGGCGGTCGCCAGGTAGCCGAGCTGCGGGTTGAGCCAGTCACGCGACGGCCCGCCCTGCTTGGCGCTGATGATCTCCACCTTCTGCCCGTTGGTGAGCGGCGTGTCCAGCGGCACCATCTGGCCGTCCACCTTGGCGCCACGGCAGCGATGGCCGAGGTCTGTGTGCAGGCGGTAGGCGAAATCGATGGGCGTCGCGCCGGCCGCCATGTCGATGACGCGGCCCTGCGGTGTCAGCACGTAGATGGTGTCGTCCAGCGCGGCGCGCTTGGTCTGTTCTTCCCACTCGGCCGCGTCGGTGACTTCGTCGCGCCACGACAGCAGCTGGCGCAGCAGGGCAATCTTCTCGTCATAGTCACCGCCGTGGGACGAGCCTTCCTTGTAGCGCCAGTGCGCGGCCACGCCCAGCTCGGCATGCTTGTGCATGTCGTAGGTGCGGATCTGCACCTCCAGCGCACGGCCATCGGCCGCGCGCACCGCCGTGTGCAGCGACTGGTAATTGTTGCCCTTGGGCTGGTTGATGTAGTCGTCGAACTCGTTCGGGATCGGCGTCCATAGCTCGTGCACCAGGCCCAGCACGGCGTAGCACTCCTCGACCGTGTGCACCAGTACCCGCAATGCGCGCACGTCATACACGTGGTCGAAGTCCAGGTCCTTCGAGCGCATCTTGTTGTAGATGCTGAAGATGTGCTTCGGCCGCCCATAGACCTCGGCCTGCACGCCCAGCTTGCCGACCTCGCGCTTCAGGGTTTCGATGACCTCGGCGATGAAGGCCTCGCGCTCGACACGGCGACCGTCGAGCATCTTCGCGATCTGCTTGTAGGTGTCCGGCTGCAGGAACCGGAAGGACAGGTCTTCCAGCTCCCACTTCAGCTGCCACACGCCCAGCCGGTTGGCGAGCGGGGCCAGCAGGTCGATGCTCTCGCGCGCCACTTCCGGCCGCACTTCGGCCGGCCGGCTGGCGAAGAAGCGCAGGGTCTGTACGCGCGAGGCGAGCCGCAGCAACACGACGCGGATGTCCTCGGCCATGCCGAGCACCATCTTGCGCAGCACTTCGGTCTGCGCGCGCAGATCGGCCGCGGTGGCGGAAGACTCTCCGCGTGCGCTCAGGCGCAGGCGGCTCAGGCGGCGCAGCCCTTCCACCAGGCGCGCCACCACCGAGCCGAAGCGTGCCTCGATGCGCTCGGCTGCGTCCTCCTCATGCTCGCCGATGGCGAACAGCAACGCGGCAAGACGCGTTTCCAGGTCGAGGCGCAAGGAAACGGCGATCAGCGCCATGCCCAGGGCATGTTCCCAGACGCCTTCGCGACTGCCCAGCAGGCGCTGGCCGTAAGCGGCCTGCGCCCAGGTGACGGCCTGCTCGAGATAGGAGACGGCCTCTTCGGGCAGCCCCTCGGCCAGCACGCGGGGTAGCGGCGTATCGATACTGGTGTTGGCGACGGAATGCTGGACGGAAACCATGGGCGCGATTATCCCACAGGGCTTCTTCGCGACCGGCGGACCATCGGGAATGTACTGACTGGTCAGACCGCGCTGTCTGCACATCACGACACAGGCAGTGCGCGCCCATGCCATCGCCCATGCCATCGCCCATGTCTTCGTTTATGTCCTCGTTTATCTCCTCGCCTGTGCCTCATTCGCCATACACTGACGCCATGCTCGATGCGCTCAGGCGACTGCTCTTACCCACCCCGCGCGCCACGATCAGCGATGACCTGTGGCGCAGCGCCGAGCGCCATCTCCCCTTCCTCGATCCGCTCGACGAGCAGGAGCGCGCGGACCTGCGCGCCATGGCGCTGGCCTTCCTGGAACGCAAGGTGTTCTCCGGCGCGCAGGGGCTGGTGCCCGGCAACGACCTGCGGCTGTCGGTCGCGCTGCAGGCCTGCCTGCCGGTGCTGAAGCTGGGACTGGGCGCCTACGACGGCTGGAGCGGCATCATCGTGTACCCCGGCGCCTTCGTGATCCCCCGCCGCAGCGTGGACGAAGACGGCGTGCTGCACGAGTACGACGAGGACGCGCTGGGCGAAGCCTGGGACGGCGGCCCGGTGGTGCTGGCCTGGTTCGACGACCCGGCCGACTACGACGGCGCCAACGTCGTCATCCACGAGTTCGCGCACAAGCTCGACATGCTCAACGGCCCGGCCGACGGCCTCCCGCCGCTGCATGCCGACATGGACGAGGATGCCTGGCTCGACACGCTGGACGATGCCTACGAGGACTTCTGTGCCCTGGTCGACGAAGCGGAAGCGCAGGACATGGACACCGCCATCGACAGCTATGCCGCCACCCACCCCTCCGAGTTCTTCGCGGTCACCAGCGAGGTGTTCTTCACCGATCCGGAGCTGCTGTCCGAAGACTATCCGGAGCTGTACGCCCAGTATTGCCTGTTCTACCGGCAGGATCCGCTCGCCCGCCTGCGCCGCGCCTAGAAAATGCCTTTGGCATTTCCGGGAATCCCCCTCGTGGCGCGGAATGCACGCAGGCCTCAAAAAAATATCGGCGCCAGTGCTGGCTCTGCGCCTGATCCGTCGTCATGTCTTTGTAACACCGCTGCTTGTCTGCCTATGCTGAGAGAACCGCCGCAGCCCGCGGCGGCATCCCATGTTTCACCCGATGGAACACTGCCGGAGGCATTCAACATGTCGATCACCTGGATTCTCGTCGCCAACGCCCGTCGCGCCCGCCTGTTCGCCAACCACGGCCCCAACAAGGGTCTGGAACTGGTGCAGGAAGCCAAGGCTGCCGAGGACCTGGTGATGCATCCGGCGGATGGACGTGCCTCGCCGCGCAGGGAGGGCAAGCCACCCTCGGCGAGGAGCTTTGCCCACCAGCTGGCCGGGGAGTTACAGCTAGGGCGAAGTAGGAACCGTTTTGCACGCGCCATCCTGGTGGCGCCGCCGGGATTCATGGGCTTGCTGAATGCCGAGCTGGATCACCCCACCGAGAAACTTGTCAGCACCCGCGTGGACAAGGACTACACCCGCACACCTACCCGGGAGCTGACCAGCGACCTGTCGCACTGCCTGTGCGCCTGAGGCAACATCTGCGCGCGTGAGCAACGCCTGGTACTGACGAAACAACGGGGAGCCATGGCTCCCCGTTCTGCCTGCAACCCCGGCCGCCGTGCCGGCTGGGCTCACGCGAGCGTGGCGCGCAGCGCCCGCGACTCCCGCAGCAATTCAAAGAAGGCATCGATCATCCGGCTGCCATCCCGCCGGATGTCGAACACCGCCGGCGCGCGCAACCAGTCGGCGATCACGCCACACAGCAGGCTATGGCAGGCCTGCGCGGCCAGCCTGTTGTCGAGTCCCGGTGGCAGTTGCTCCCGCAATTCAGCCGCGCGCAACAGCATCGCAAACTCGTCGATGGCCCTCGCACCCAGGGTGTTGGCCTGCTCGCACAGTGATGAGGGCATCGTGTGGCTGTGCGGCCCGCAGATCAGCATGATGACCACGCGCTGGAAGCGCGCATCCTGCTCGACATGCAGGAGGACGGTGTCGATCCGCTCGCGCAACGCACCGAGCGGATCGTCCGCCGCACGCCGGCGGGAGGAAGCCAGCGCGGCGCCGATGTGTTCCGCCGCGCGTGCCAGCATCGCGTCGAACACTTCTTCCTTGCTCTTGAAGTGCCAGTAGAAAGCGCCACGCGTCGCCCCCGCTGCGGCGGCGATGTCATCCAGCCGCGTCGCCGGGAAACCGCGCTCCGCAAACAGCTGCTCGGCGGCGTCGAGCAGGCGCGCGCGGGTGAGGGATGCCTCGTCGCGGGTGCGGCGCATGCCGGCCCGTTCAGCCCGTCAGCACCGCGCGGATGACGTTGCGCATGGGCGCCACCAGGCTGTCGAGGTCGAGATCGGGACAGGCCAGCGCCCGCTGGCGAATGCCTTCGAACATCGCCACCAGCATGTTGAGCCGCCCCTGTCGTGCCGGATCTTCGCGATACGCCGTGGCCTTGCCGCTGGACATCAGCAGCTCGTGCAGCCGGCCCAGCAGGATGCGGTCCGCCGCACGCACCTTGGCCGCCACCGCCGGATTGCGCGCCGCCTCGGCGCTGACCTCCAGCATCAGCGACACATAGGCTGGCTCGGTGTTGTGCGCCACCCCCTCGGCGGCGCGGTCCACCAGCACGTCCAGCACGTCGCGGCCGCCATCCACCAGGGTCTGCATGCGTTCCAGCACATCTTCGACATTGCGGTCGACGATGCCGAAGATGATCTCTTCCTTGCTGGCGAAGTAGTTGTAGATGTGCCCGGCGCTCATGCCGGCGCGCTTCGAGATCTCCGCCATGCTGGCACCGTGGAAGCCGTGCTCGCGGAAGCACCCGGCGGCCGCGTCCAGAACCTGGCAGCGACGCGCCTCGGCGCGCTCGGGGTCGTGATGCCTGCGGGGTGTGCTCATCGCCGCGCCACTTTCAACTGCTGCGCTCCACCAGGCCGCCACCCAGCACCTTGTACAGGGTGACGAGATTAGCCTGGCGCGACAGGCGAACGCCGATCAGCGACTGCTGCGCGACGTACAGCGAGCGCTGCGCGTCCAGCACGGCGAGATAGCTGTCCACGCCGCCGCGGAAGCGGGCCTCGGACAACTTCAGGCTCTCGGCGAAGGCTTCCACCTGCGCCTGCCGTGCCGACAGCTCCTCGTCCACCGTGCCACGCACGGCGAGCGCATCGGCAACCTCGCGGAAGGCGGACTGAATCGCCTTGTCATACTGGGCCAGCGCGATGTCACGATCGGTACGCGCCACATCCAGGTTCGCCTCGCGACGCCCCATGTCGAAGATCGGCAGGCTGATCGACGGCGCGAAGCTCCAGGCGCCGGAGCCGGACTGGAACAGTCCGTCCAGGCTGGCGCTCGCCGTCCCTGCCGAAGCCGTCAGGGTGATGCTCGGGAAGAAAGCCGCGCGCGCGGCGCCGATGTTGGCATTCGCCGACTGCAGGCGACGTTCTGCCTGCAGGATGTCCGGGCGGCCCTGCAGCACGGTGGACGGCACGCCGGCAGGCAGGTCGCTCACCGCGGCGACGGCGCTGCCCAGGTCCGGCGGCAACAGCTCGGCGGGCACGGCGTCGCCGACCAGCACGGCCAGTGCGTTGCGGTCCTGCGCCACGCGGGTGGTGAAGGTTGCCACGTCGCCCCGCGCGCCTTCCACGGTGCTCTGCGCCTGGCGCAGCGCCAGGGCCGACGCGGCCCCCAGCTCGTAGGTACGACGCGTCAGCTCGTACGATTCCTGGCGGCTTGCCAGCGTGTCCTGCGACAGCTTCAGCCGCTCCTGGTCGGCGGCCAGGCTGAGATAGGCATTCGCCACCTCGGCCACCAGCGCGATCTGTGCGCTGCGTCGCGCCTCTTCGCTGGCCAGATAGGTCTGCAGCGCGGCGTCCTTCAGGCTCTGCACGCGACCGAAGAAATCCAGCTCGTAGCTCGCCACGCCCAGGCCGACGCTGTACTGGCGGCTGATGCGCGCATCGCCGCCCCCGGCCAGGTCGGCCGGCGTGCGCGACACGGTCTCGCCCGCCGTCGCCCGCACGGTGGGGAACTGGTCGGCGCGCTGGATCTGGTACTGCGCCCGTGCGCGCTCGATGTTCAGTGCGGCCACGCGCAGGTCGCGGTTGTTGGCCAGCGACAGTTCGATCAGCTTCTGCAGGCGGGCGTCCGCGAAGAACTCGCGCCAGCCGATCTCGTTGGCGGCCTTGCCCGCGACTTCCGCCGTCGGCTTGTAGGCCGCGCCCTGCGGCCAGGCGTCCGCCGTCGGCGCGACCGGTCGTTGGTAGTCGGGCGCGAGGCTGACGCAGCCCCCGAGCAGCAGCGAGGTCATGGCCGTGGTGATGGCCGATGCCAGCAATGACTTGTTCATATCAATGTCCTTCCTGTGCGGTACGCGTCGCGGGGGTCGTCCCGGCGGCCACCGCGGTGGCCTCACGCTTGCTGAAGATGCGACGGATGACCACATAGAACACCGGCACGAAGAAGATGCCGAGTACCGTGCTGGTGATCATGCCGCCCAGCACACCGGTGCCGATGGCGTTCTGGCTGCCCGAGCCCGCGCCGGTGGCGATCGCCAGCGGCACCACGCCCAGACCGAAGGCCAGCGAGGTCATCAGGATGGGCCGCAAGCGCATGCGCACCGCCTCCATCGTCGCCTCCACCAGCTCCTTGCCCTGCTCCATCTGCTCCTTGGCGAACTCGACGATCAGGATCGCGTTCTTCGACGCGAGGCCGATGGTGGTCAGCAGGCCGACCTGGAAGTACACGTCGTTCGACAGGCCGCGCGTGCTGGCCGCCAGCAGCGCACCGATGACCCCCAGCGGCACCACCAGCATCACCGAGAACGGCACCGACCAGCTTTCGTACAGCGCTGCCAGGCAGAGGAACACTACCAGCAGTGAAATGGCATACAGCGCCGGGGCCTGTGCGCCGGAACGACGTTCCTCATACGAGGTGCCGCTCCATTCGTGGCCGATGCCCGCGGGCAGCCTGGCCATGATCTCCTCCACCGCGGCCATCGCGTCACCCGAGCTGAGGCCGGGTGCAGCCTGGCCCTGCAGGTTGATCGACGGCATGCCGTTGAAGCGCTCCAGACGCGGTGAACCGTAGTCCCAGTGCGCAGTGGCGAACGCCGAGAACGGCACCATCTCGCCCTTGTTGTTGCGCACGTACCACTTGTTCAGATCCTCCGGCAGCATGCGGGCGGGCGCATCGGCCTGCATGTACACCTTCTTGATGCGACCACGGTCGATGAAGTCGTTCACGTACTGGCTGCCCCAGGCGATCGACAGGGTGCTGTTTATGTCCGCCACCGTCACCCCCAGCGCACCGGCACGGGCGTGGTCGATGTCCAGCTTGTATTCCGGCTGGTCGTCCTGGCCGTTGGGGCGCACGCCGACCAGGCGCTTGTCCTGCGAGGCGAGGCCGAGGAACTGGTTGCGTGCCGCGATCAGCGCCTCGTGACCGAGGCCGCCACGATCCTGCAACTGCAGGTCGAAGCCGTTGGAGGTGCCCAGCTCGATCACCGCCGGCGGCACGAAGGCGAACGCCAGGCCGTCGCGGAACTTCGAGAACGCACCCATCGCACGACCGGCCACCGCCTTCACGTGCAGGTCGGGACGCTCGCGTTCCTTCCAGTCGCGCAGCTGGATGAAGCCCAGGCCCATGTTCTGGCCGGAGCCCCCGAAGCTGAAGCCGGCAATGGTGAACAGCGAGCTGACCGCGTCCTTCTCGTTCTCCAGGAAGTGCTGCTCCACCTTTTCGATGGTCTGCAGCGTGCGCTCCTGGGTGGCACCGGCGGGCAGCATGATCTGCGTGAACATGATTCCCTGGTCTTCCTCCGGCAGGAAGGACGTCGGCATGCGCGTGAACAGGAAGGCCATGCCGGCCACCAGCAGCACGAAGATCACCATGTAGCGACCGGTGCGCGCCAGCATGCGGCCCACCGCCGATTCATAGCGCTGCGTGTTGCGGTCGAACATGCGGTTGAACCAGCGGAAGAACCCCGCCTGGGTGTGCTTGTGGCCTTTCTCGATCGGCTTGAGCATGGTCGCGCACAGGGCCGGTGTGAGGATCATCGCGACCACCACCGACAGCACCATGGACGACACGATGGTGATCGAGAACTGGCGGTAGATGACGCCGGTGGAGCCACCGAAGAAAGCCATCGGCACGAACACCGCGGACAGCACCAGGGCGATGCCCACCAGCGCACCGGTGATCTGCCCCATCGACTTGCGCGTCGCCTCCCTGGGCGGCAGGCCTTCCTCGCTCATCACGCGCTCGACGTTCTCCACCACCACGATCGCGTCATCCACCAGCAGGCCGATGGCCAGCACCACGCCGAACATCGTCAGCGTGTTGATGGAGTAGCCGAACGCTGCCAGCACGCCGAAGGTGCCCAGCAACACGACCGGCACCGCGATGGTCGGGATCAGCGTGGCGCGGAAGTTCTGCAGGAAGAGGTACATCACCAGGAACACCAGGATGATGGCCTCGATCAGCGTCTTCACCACCTCCTGGATCGACAGCTTGACGAAGGGCGTCGTGTCGTACGGCATCACGGTGGAGACGCCGGCCGGGAAATACGGGCTCATCTCGGCGATCTTGGCCTTCACCGCATCGGCCGTTTCCAGCGCGTTGGAGCCGGCCGCCAGTTTGATGCCGATGCCGGCCGCGGGCTTGCCGTTGAAGCGCGCCACGGTGCCGTAGTTCTCCGCTCCCAGCTCCACGCGCGCCACGTCACGCAGGCGCACGGTGCCGCCCTGCGCGTTGGTGCGCAACAGCACGTCCTGGAACTGCTCGACGGTCTGCAGGCGGCTCTGCGCAGTGATCGAGGCATTGAGCTGCTGGCCGGGCACCGCGGGTGCGGCGCCGAGCTGGCCGGCCGACACCTGTGCGTTCTGCGCCTGCAGCGCGGCGGTGACGTCCGACGGGGTCAGCTTGTAGTTGTTGAGCTTGGCTGGGTCCAGCCATATGCGAATGGCGTACTGCGCGCCGAACACCTGCACCTCGCCCACGCCGGTGACGCGCGACAGCGGGTCCTGCACGTTGGCCACGAGGTAGTCGGACAGGTCGGTCTGGTTGGCCTTGCCGTCCTCCGACACGAAGCCGATCACCAGCAGGAAGTTGCGCGCCGACTTGGCGACCTGCACGCCCTGCTGCTGCACCGCCTGCGGCAGCAACGGCATGGCGAGCTGCAGCTTGTTCTGCACCTGCACCTGCGCGATGTCCGGGTTGGTATCCGCGTTGAAGGTCAGGGTGATCGAGGCACGACCGGACGAATCGCTGGTCGAGTTCATGTACAACAGACCGTCGAGGCCGGTCAGCTTCTGCTCGATGATCTGCGTCACCGAGTCTTCGATGGTCTTGGCGGACGCGCCGGGATAGCTGGCGTTGATGACGACGGCCGGCGGTGCGATGGTCGGGTACTGCGCGATCGGCAGCTGCATGATCGACAGCGCACCCGCCAGCATGATGACGATGGCAATGACCCACGCGAAGATGGGCCGGTCTATGAAGAAGCGAGCCATGTGCGACGCTCCTTACTTCGCGGCCGCGGCAGGGGCGGCAGCGGGTGCGGACTGGGCCTTCGGGTCCCACGGCACCGGCATCACCGGTGCGCCGGGGCGGGCCTTCTGCAGGCCTTCCACGATGACGCGGTCGCCCACCTGCAGGCCTTCGTTCACCAGCCACTGGTTGCCCAGCGCGCGCTGGGTCTTGAGCATGCGCGGCTCCACCTTGTTCTCGGCATTCACCACCATCGCCACCGCATTGCCCTTGGCATCGCGGCTAACGCTCTGTTGCGGCACCACGATGGCGTTCTCGCGCACGCCTTCCTCCAGCACCGCGCGCACGTACATGCCGGGCAGCAGCACCTTGTCCGGGTTCGGGAACACCGCGCGCAGCGTCACCGTGCCGGTGCCCTGGTCCACCGTCACGTCGGAGAAGGCCAGCTTGCCCTCGCGTGCGTAGGCCGTGCCGTCTTCCAGCAGCAGCCGCACACGGGCCTGGCCCACCTCGGCGCGCTTCAGGCGGCCGTCGTTGAGGTCACGGCGCAGGCGCAGCAGCTCGCTGCTGGACTGGGTGACGTCGACATACACCGGGTCCAGTTGCTGGATGGTGGTCAGCGCGGTGGCCTGGTTGGCCGTCACCAGCGCACCCGGCGTCACTGTCGACTTGCCGATGCGGCCGGAGATCGGCGCCGCCACCTTCGTGTACGCCAGGTTGATGCGCGCCGCTTCCACCGCGGCACGCGCCACCGCCACGTCGGCCTCGGTCTGCTTCTGCGAGGCCACCGCGTCATCGCGGTCCTGCTGGCTCACGGCCTTGATCGCCACCAGCTCCTCGTAGCGCTGCGCGCGCGAACGCGTCGTCGCCACGTTCGCCTCCGCCTTCACCAGCGCGGCCTGGGCACGCTCGTACTCCACCTGGTAGGTCGCCGCGTCGATCTGGTACAGCGACGAACCAGCACTCACGTCCGCACCCTCGCGGAACAGGCGCTCCTTCACGATGCCGCTGACCTGCGGACGCACCTCGGCGATCTGGTACGGCACGGTGCGGCCCGCGAGTTCGGTACTGACCGGCACCGACTGCGTACCGACGGTGACCACGCTGACTTCCGGTGCCTGCCCGCCACCCTGCGCCCCGCCCCCTTGCTGCTTGCCGCAAGCCGTCAGGCCGAGACCAATAGCCAGCGCAAGCGCCCAGCCGGCACGCCGGCGCAGAGTCTTGTCATTCGTGTGCATGCTTCACCTTCAAGTATTTTTTTTGCGGGGATCCAGGACTTTCCAGGGCGTGGACGGGCTGCGCGCCATGAAAAGAATGAATGTTCATTCTAACTTTGTGCAATGCGGAATTTCAAGTCCAATTTTTGGTGATTGAAGCACCGCCACCTGCCCCCGGACGAAAGCCGACGGCGATGTTCTGGCGTGGACCGCCACAGCTGCCAAGTCAGTTGCGACCGAACGGGGCTTCGATAGCGGGCAATCTGCGCGGGGAACCACATCCATTCAGGCATTTTTGCCACATCCGCCTACACTGAGAACTCACCTGACTCTCAGGCCCGCCAGTTCTGGCGTTGCCTCCGGCTCAGCTCTCAAGCGATCACGGAGGAGTCAAGCATGTCCAAGACACAGAAGGGCAATAAGGAAGAGAAGAAACAACCCCTGCTAAGTGCAAAGCAGAAGCGTGTGGCCAAGCATCTGAAGAAGGAACTCAGGGACAGCGGCAGCACCCCTTTCTTGCCAGCACATTGAGGCATCGGGGCTGCCTTTCCTGTTTGCAGCGGCTATTTCATCACCCTCGAATAAGCCACCTTGTCGGTGGCATAGCAACTGCATGACACCGCCTCCAGGCCAGGGCGGTCGACAATCGTGATGTGCCCACGGCTGTAGCGGATGAGATGCCTCGTCTGGAGTGCTGTCGCCGCGTGGGTTACTCCCGCACGCCGCACGCCCAGTACGTGGGCAATGTATTCCTGGGTGATGTGGAGCGCATCGGAATGTGCACGGTCATGCATCATCAATAGCCACCTTGCCAGGCGCGCCTCCACGAGATGAAAGCGGGTGCATCCCGCAGTCTGCGCAAGCTGGCGCATGACGACATACAGATACCTGCGGAGGCAGCGCTGCAACGGGATGTTCTCCTGCACGGCGCGACGGAACGGTGTCGCCTCCATGCGCAAGGCGCTCCCGGCCCCGCCCACCTGTGCATGCAACGGTGACACGTCCACCCCCAACAGTAGCGAAGTACCCAGCATGCCTTCGTCCCCGACGAGACCCACTTCCAGACTGAGCTGCTCATCCAGGATGGTGGTCAGCGAAATGAAACTGCTGGTCGGAAAATAGACCTGCTGAATGGTCTCGCCCGGCACGGACAACACATCGGCGAGAGAGAGTTCCACCGGTTCGCAGGCGGACAGAAGTCGTTGACGCGCCCTGATTGGCAGAGCGGCTACCAGTCGATTGGTGCGAAGTGCGGGGGCAACAACTGACACGGCACGATCTCCTCCAGGTCACACGGGTCAATCTGGGGGAATGCATCGCTCGCGTCTGCGCGGCAGCGCACACATCATGGTGATGCGGCGAAGGGCAACAGCCGATCAAACTCTTTCTTCACCACGGCGTAGCACTCGCATGTCCGTGCCTCCAGACCAGGCCGGTCCAGCACCGTGATGTGCCCGCGGCGATACTCAATAAGGCCCGCCTTCTGCAGATTGCCTGCCGCTTCGGTTACGCCTTCCCGACGGACACCCAACATGTTGGAGATCAGCTCCTGGGTCATGACAAGACTATTCGAAGGCAGGCGATCAAGGCTCAGAAGCAGCCATCGGCAGAGCTGCTGATCCAACGAATGGTGCCGGTTACACACGGCGGTCTGGGCCATCTGCGTCAAGAGGGCCTGCGTGTAGCGCAGCAGCAGTCGCTGCATGTCGCCCGCCCGGAAGAACTCGTCTTTCAGGAATGGCCCCTTCAGCCGGTACGCCTGTCCTGCACTCTGGACAACGGCGCGGCTGGGTGTGCTTTCCCCGCCCATGAACAACGAAACCCCGACGATTCCCTCGTTGCCAACCACGGCAATCTCGGCCGACGCACCGTCCTCCATCACATACAACAACGACACGATGGCCGTCGTGGGGAAATAGACGTGCCGCATCTGCGCGCCGGACTCGTAAAGCACGTCACCCAGATTCATAGGCACCAATTCCAGCAACGGAAAGAGACGCTCACATTCAACGGCGGGTAGTGCAGCGAGCAAGTGGTTCTGGCGAGGGTCTGCCACAGGCATGGGCTTTCTCCAGGTCATCGGGCCGACCGCTGCGATCAACGCAACTTCAAGGCTGCCGGGGGCGGTGCATACGGGAATGCGCGTATCCCAAGTATAGAAGCCGGCTCGCCCTCGCTATGTTCGATACCGTACATACAGACGGCTTGGCGTACGACCTTCCGTCCGGGAGCCAACTTGCCGCATGGACAGTGCAAGGGCCCTCCTGGGCTTGCCACGGCAGGGCGGGCCGGCGTAACGCCACGCTGTGCGCCTGCCGCTCTGTGCGTCAACAGACAGACCCGCGTCGAGCCCTTCGTCATTCTGAAGCTGCTCCGAGCCCACACGCCTAGTTCTCTCGACTTGGGTGACCTGGCGGAGGCCGGCGTGCGAACAGCGACAGCCCCCCACAGAACACCATACGAAGGAGACCTCCATGAGTGCATTCAATAGTAGATCCAGCGCGATTGTGCTTTGCCTGGCGCTGAGCAACCTGGCCACGGCACAGGCACTTTCGCCGCAGGACTACGAAAGCAGAAAAAGCCAGAGTGCGACGGAATACCAAACGGCCGCCCAGCGGTGCAACAGTCTGTCCGGCAACTCGAAAGAGATCTGCATGACAGAGGCCAGAAGCGCCGAGAAGAACAGCCGCGCAGAACTGGAGTCCAGCTACAGGCCGACCGACAAGAACATCCACCAGGCTCGCATCACAAAAGCCGAGGGGATTTACGCCGTGGCCAGGCAGCACTGCCATGAAGTCAAGGGCAGCGCCAGAAGCACCTGCATGAAAGACGCCAAAGCTGTCGAGAAGAAAGCCAAGAAAGACGCGCTCGCCGAGATGAAATCAATGGACGCCAGCAAAGCCGCACCCACCAACATGAAGAACGAGACGTACGAGAAGGATATCCAGAAGTGAGGCGAAAGGCGGCGCACCACCTAGTGAGTGCAACTGCCTGCACGCTGCCTCGTGCGCCCCGAAGTATCGATTTACCAGGGGACATGCGCCCCTGACCATGAATCCGGCACCCACCGGACACCCCCCGATGCAACCGCGAGAGGAAAGACAATGAACATCGACCAGAGAGTTTCCCCCCTTCTCAGGGAGGACAACAAAGCAGTGCTTCCCGGTGATACACGAGGACCAGCCCCCGATATTGGCGAGCCGTCCAAGGATGTCCCCCGCCCCGGCGCAGTCGACGTCGCTCCCGTCAACACCAGCACTGCTCATGATGTTGTGAGCGATGCAAAACAAGCGCTCCAAGGCACGAAGGACATGATTGCAGAGCGTGCTACGGCGGGCGTCACCGTCGCCAACAGCTTCGTCAGGGAACACCCTTGGCAGGTACTCGGCGCCAGCGCGGTGACCGGCCTTTTCATCGGACTCCTGCTCAAGAGGCGCGACTGACGCGGACAGTCCTTGCGGCCGCTTACCCAACTGAATGCGTCGCGCAACCCGGTCGCACGAACCCACATGGTCGAGTACGCGGAACGTATTCACCAGTTACCCGGACCGCATCTCTTCCTTGCGGTCGAGTTGCTGCTATCGGCCCTCGGGCCCTGAACGGAGAACGACATGAACTGGGATATCGCAGAAGGAAACTGGAAGCAATTCCAGGGCAAGGTGAAGGCGCAATGGGGAGAGCTTACGGACGACCAGCTGTACTTCATTGCAGGAAGACGCATGGAGCTAGCGGGACAGATCCAGGAGGCGTATGGCATTTCCCGCGACGAAGCCGAGGTGCAGATCAAGCGCTTTGAAGAGTCGAACGAGGACTGAAATCGAACGAAGGCCGCGTCCAGGCGGAAGACTCAATGAACGACGTTCTGGACGCGTTGCCATGCCAGGTTCTCTACGAATGGAGGTCGCACATGATCCATCGCCGAAGGTCCGTACTACCTTACGCGCTCGTGGGCAGTGGTGCCGTCGCAGTTATCAGCGCCCTCCTCCTCATGAAACGAATGCGCGTGCACCAGACCGAGCCACGCCTCTCGCCGGTTGATGATTGGGAGAACGAGGGGGGACAGGTCATCGGGCCCACCCTTCAAGAACAGTCCTAGAACGAGCGAGCGCCACCGGCCGCTACGGTCTGTTTCCTCCGGCTTCACATTGCCCCTGAAATACATCAAGCACCGCGAGAACGAGACAGCCTGACGGCGGAAGATATGCCAGCCCGGCATGGCATGTTCCCAGCACTGTCTTCACGCGCTTGCCGTCTGTCACGGCCCTGTAGTCAATCCGGATGACGGCCCTCGCGCTGGAGGCGCCCTCTTGTGTGCGCAAGCGCACCGACAGAAATTCGCTTTGCACACATGCTTTTCCCACGTTTGTCATAGCGGGCGCCAAGACCCGCTCGGCCCCACCGCATCGCGATGGAAAACCCCCAGACCCGGCAGCACAGGCAAGGACATCACCATGTCTCTACTCGTTTGGATCGCGCTCGGTGTCGTCGCCGGCATTATCGTCAGCACACTCCTGGATGGCTCTGCGCAGGGCCTGCTGATCGATGTGCTGGTCGGGATCGCCGGCGCCATTGCGGGAGGCTTGATCTACGCCACATTCGGAGTTCCCGGCGTTGAAACCATCAGCAACAACACCCTGATCACCGGGATTGTTGGCGCTGGCGTATTGCTGCTGGGGTACCGGGGCGTTCGGCACGCCATCGCCTGAGAACCAGCATCCGCGAAGACGACGGGCCAGCAGTCCTGAACTACCGGAGAGCTTCCAGAGCCATCCGCCACCTTCTTCCGGCTCGCTCTACTCCCGCTCTCCCAATCTCACCCCAAGGAGCATTCATCATGAAACAGGCACGGTTCTACCTCTCGGCTGCATTGACAGCCATCGTCTTCGCAACTGCCGCCGGTTGCGCTTCCACCCCCAAGGAGGCCGGCACGGCCGAGTACGTGGACGACAGCTACATCACCACCAAGGTGAAGGCCGCAATCCTTGCCGAACCCGAACTGAAGGTCGCGGAGATCAACGTCGAGACCTTCAAGGGCGTCGTTCAGCTCAGCGGGTTTGTCAGCTCGAAGGAGTCCTCAACGCGTGCGGTCGAGGTCGCACGGGGTGTCAGCGGGGTGAAGTCGGTCAGGAATGACATGCAGATCAAGTGATCCACGTCTCTTTTCTTACGCCAGGACGGAAACCCGCGTCCACCCCTACCACCTTTGCAAGCAGCCCTCACTGGAATCATCATGACATCGAGAACAATGGTCTCCGCCTTCATGGCGCCTCTTTCCGCCTGGAACAGGCTGGCCTGGAAGGCCGCCGAGATGGCGATGGATTCCGCGCAGGTCATCGGCCACCGCTCCTACCGGATTGCGCGATCAGGCCCCGTTCCCAACGCGCGCGACCGGGATGAATTCGCGCTCATGGGCAGCGAGAAGGTGGAGATCGCCGTCGCGGTCGCGCACACCGCAATGCTGGATCTCGCCCTTCTCAACCAGAAATACGGTCTCACCCTGCTGAAGCAGATGACTGCCGCCTCCATGGCCGTGCTCTCCCTATCTAACAGTCGGAACGCAGGCGAGGTGGCTGAGCGCCACGCCAGGCTGGTGGGCGACGCACTGACGGGATCGCTCCTCACCGCCGTCAAGCTGTCCGGTTCGACGGCGCGGGTCGCTCGACGCGCGCTGGCGCCCGCTCACACCCGCGTTCGCAAGAACCTCCTGAGACTGGCCGGCACCTGAACCGCAACGCGTTTTCTCGTCTCTCGGGAGCAACCCCTGCCCGGTCCTGAGCCTCCTCTGTTCGCATCATTGCCGCAGCGTTCTGCGGCCAGTCGGAAAGGTCACTGATTGAGCACCGGCACACTTGTCCCCGCATGGCTGTCCTTTGCCCAGCTCCGCTTCTGGAAACGTCCGCCAAGCAACTGGCCCGATCTCGAGGAAGCGGATCCCCCCCTGAGGGCGGAGCTCTACAGCGCCGAACAGATGGCGCAACATGGCAGAACACTGGCGGCTGCTCACCGCAGCCTGACGACAGGCAATCCCCCTGACGTACTGCTGCCGAGACTCGCCGAGAACGAACGTGCGCTGACAGACATCTGCAAGCTCATGACCGATGTCGTTGCGGCCAAACGACGCATCACGCCGGCCGCAGAATGGCTTCTCGACAATTTCTACCTCATCGAAGAGCAGATCCGCACGACGCGACGCCACCTGCCGAGAGGCTACAGCCGCGAACTGCCATGCCTTGCCCGGCCGCCGGGAAGTCACTCTCCCACCCACCCACGCGTCTATGACATCGCGCTGGAGATTGTGTCGCACGGGGATGGCCGTGTGGATGCGGACGTCCTGCACCGCTTCCTGTCGGCTTACCAGGGCATCTCACCGCTGACTCTTGGCGAGTTGTGGGCCGTGCCCATCATGTTGCGGCTGGCGATCATAGAGAACCTGCGTCGTGTCGGCGTTCACATCGCATCCGGTTCGGTCGAGCGCACGCTCGCGGAGAACTGGGCGGACAAGATGAGCGAGGCGGCGGAGAACGACCCGAAGAGTCTCATCCTGGTCATCGCGGACATGGCGCGCTCGCTGCCGCCGATGATGAGCCCATTCGTCGCCGAACTCTCGAGACGCTTGCGTGGTCGCGGCCCGGCCCTGGCACTCCCGCTGACCTGGATCGAACAGCGTCTCGCCGAACTGGATCTCACCATTGAGCAGCTGGTGCAGTCCGAAGGACAGCAACAGGCTGCAAACCAGCTTTCCATCAGCAACAGCATTGGCAGCCTGCGCGTCTTCGGCGCCATCGACTGGCAGGATTTCGTCGAGAGCATGAGCGTGGTCGAGCATGTTCTCCACGAGGATCCCGATGGCACCTACGGCAACATGGATTTCGGGACACGCGATCGATACCGCCACGTCATAGAGCGCGTGGCACGCCAAAGCAGGCTCCCGGAAGAATCTGTCACAAAGCTTGCCGTTGGCCTGGCAAGATCCGCGCATCGTGATGCGCCGACAACCCCTGCAGCACACGTCGGGTACTACCTGATCGGTCGCGGTACTTCGGAGCTGGAGCGTGCGGCGCGCATCCGGTCGGGGTGGCCACTCACGTTCAGGCGTCGTATCTCACAGTCGCCACTTTCCTGGTACCTCGGCGCCATGGCAATGCTTGCCGCGGGAGCGGCGACGGTGTTGTGGGCGCATGCCTCCACAGCGCCCGGAGGAATGGCGCTATGGCAGACCGGCGTGATCGCCGCGCTAGGCCTGCTGGCTGGCTGCCAGACTGCAATGGGTCTGGTGGACTGGATCACCAGCCTGCTGCTCACACCGCACGCCCTGCCGCGACTGGATTTCGCAAAAGGCATTCCCGCCCATGCGCGTACGCTGGTGGTGGTACCGACCCTCATCGCCCGCAGCCAGGACATCGAAGACCTGGCTGAAGCGCTGGAGGTCCGCTTCCTGGCCAACCGCGACGCGCAACTGCGTTTCGGATTGCTCACCGACTTTCCGGATGCGGCAGCAGAAACCCTGCCTGGCGATAGCGCGTTGCTCGATCAGGCCCGCTCATGCATCGAGGCGCTCAACCGCAAGTACGCCACAGCTGCGCCTGCCGATGGAGACGACGGTCCCCGTACCCGTGACCTGTTCTTCCTGTTCCATCGTCCGCGCCTGTGGAACGCGCAGGAGCGCGTGTGGATGGGACGCGAGCGAAAGCGCGGCAAGCTGGAGGATCTCAACGCGTTGTTGCTGGCCGCAGATGGTCCCGTCAAGACGAACGAAGATGCCTCACGCAGCTTCTCGCTCATCGTCGGTGACATGGCCGCCCTGGCGGGCGTGAAGTACGTCATAACCCTCGACACGGACACCCAGCTGCCGCGCGATGCAGCGCGCCAGTTCGTCGCAGCCATGGCTCACCCGCTCAATCGTCCGCAGCACGACGCGACGGGACGGGTCGTGGATGGCCACGCCATCCTGCAACCAAGGGTGGGCATCAGCCTGCCTGGCACCAGCCGCTCGCGCTACGCACGACTGTTCGGTGGCGAGCCGGGCATCGATCCCTACACCCGCGCCGTGTCGGACATCTACCAGGATGTCTTTGACGAAGGCTCCTTCATCGGCAAAGGCATCTACGACGTTGCCGCCTTCGAGCGCGCCCTGCGCGGACGCCTGCCCGACAACCGCATATTGAGCCATGACCTGCTGGAAGGTTGCTACGCACGTTCCGGCCTGCTCAGCGACGTTCAGCTCTACGAGGATCACCCCGCACGCTATGAGGCGGACGTCAGCCGCCGCCATCGCTGGATCCGCGGCGACTGGCAACTCGCAGGGTGGCTGTGGCGCAGCGTTCGCGGGTCCGACAGCCGGCGGCGCAATACGCTCAGCCTGCTGTCGCAATGGAAGCTGTTCGACAACCTGCGTCGCAGCCTGGTGCCGGCAGCTTTCACCGGCCTGCTGCTGGCGGGCTGGGCATGGCTGCCAGCAGCCTGGCCAGACTCGCCGGGATGGGCGCTCGGCTGGACGGCACTCGTGCTGGGCATGCTGGCATTGCCCAGCGTATGTGCGCTGACGCTGGAACTGCTCCGCTGGCCGGACGAAGTGCGGCTGAGCCAGCATATCCCGGCGACGCTGCGTTCCGCGCAGCGACGACTGGGGCAATTGGGCTTCGCCCTGGCCTGCCTGCCGTATGAAGCCTGGTTCAGCCTGGATGCCATTGTCCGCTCACTGTGGCGCATGGGCGTGTCGCGCCATCGCTTGCTGGCTTGGCAAACCTCGCAGGAAGTGGAACGACGTGCCGAGCGCAAGCCGGAACTACAGGGCTATCCGGCCTTGGCCGCACGCTACGCAGCCATGTGGCCTGCACCTGTCCTGGCCCTCGCAACGGGCTTCTACCTCGCGCAATTCAATTCCCACGCCCTGCCTGCAGCCGCGCCACTACTTTTCCTGTGGGCGCTGGCCCCAGCCATCGCATGGTGGATCAGCCTGCCTTTGGCCGCACGGGAGATGCGCCTTGATACGGCACAACGGCAGCTTCTTCACCGGCTGTCGCGGCGCACCTGGAGTTTCTTCGAGCGCTTCGTCACCGCGCAGGAAAACTGGTTGCCGCCTGACAACATGCAGGAGCAGCCGGTCGAGACAGTCGCACATCGGACCTCACCCACCAACATCGGTCTCTGCCTGCTGGCGAATCTCTCGGCCTACGACTTCGGATACCTGCCGCTCGGCCGCTTGCTGACACGTAGTGCGGACACGCTGCAAACGCTGTCCACAATGGCCAGGCATCATGGCCATTTCTATAACTGGTACGACACGCGAACGCTGCAGCCCCTGCTGCCGATGTACGTGTCGACGGTAGACAGCGGCAATCTCGCGGCCCACCTGCTGACGCTGCGCGCTGGGCTGCTGGCGCTGCCTGACGACCATGTCCTGACCGCACGCTGCTTCTCGGGTCTGAACGACACGCTGATGGTTCTCGATGACACCCAGGGCGGCATCGCGGTGGCCGAGCTGGGTTCGCTGCAACGCGAACTGGAAGCGCTGCGCACGACGCCTTCGCCACGCATCTCATACACACGACAAGCGCTCCAGCGATGCGCGCGAGATGCCCACACGCTGGCTCAAGCTTTGCAGAAAGACCCGTCATCCACGGAGGAAGCACTGGATTGGGTCCGCGCGCTCGCGCAGCAAACCGATGCAGCCCTGGATGAACTGGAGCAGCTGTTCCCCTGGTTGTCGCTCGCTCATCCAGCAGGCCTCTCCCAGCATGTACTGACCCGTCTCGCCGGCATTGCAGCACTGGATACGCTACCCAGCCTGCGCCAGCTGGGCGGCCTCGACAAACGACTGCATGACGAACTGGAAAACTGTCTTGTCAGTACCCTGATCGCAGCACGCCATGACGACGCCTCCGCCGCGGCGCACACCGCCACAGCGGCGGATCTTGAATGGATCGCCACGCTGCAGCAGCACGTCGCCCAAGGCAGCGCACGCGCACGCGAGTACATTCAGCAGATCGACAACCTGGCCGCTCAGGCCGGCGCGTTTGCCGAGATGGATTACAGCTTTCTGTTCGACGAGACACGAAACCTGCTGAGCATCGGCTACAACGTCGCCGAGCACCGGGTCGACGCGGGCTACTATGACCTGCTCGCATCCGAAGCACGGCTGTGCAGCTTCGTCGCCATCGCACAGGGGCGGTTGCCGCAAGCAAGCTGGTTCTCGCTCGGGCGGCTGCTGACCAGTGCCGGCGGTGAGCCTGTCCTGCTGTCATGGAGCGGGTCGATGTTCGAGTACCTCATGCCCATGCTGGTGATGCCCAGCTACGACAACACCTTGCTCGACCAGACCTGCAAGGCATCCGTCGCCCGCCAGATCGCGTACGGTCGACAGCGCGGCGTGCCGTGGGGCATTTCGGAGTCTGCCTACAACGCCATCGACCTTCACCTCAACTACCAGTATCGAGCGTTCGGCGTACCTGGATTGGGCCTCAAGCGTGGTCTGGGTGACGATCTCGTCATCGCACCCTACGCATGCGTGCTGGCGCTGATGGTCGCAGCCGAGGAGGCCTGCCTCAACCTGCAGCGCATGGTCAGCGAAGGCTTCATGGGTCGTTATGGCTTCTTCGAAGCGGTCGACTACACGCCCTCGCGCCTGCCGCGCAACCAGACCCATGCGGTACTGCGCAGCTTCATGGCGCATCACCAGGGCATGAGCCTGCTGGCACTGACCCACACGCTGCTGGGCGCGCCCATGCAGCGGCGCTTTGCATCGGATCGCCTGTTCCAGGCCGTGTTGCTGTTGCTGCAGGAACGCATTCCCAAGGCCACAGCCTTGTATGTGCATACCGCGCAGGCCAGTGCCTCCAGTACCGGCACGGACACGACGAGTTCCCCGGTCCGTCTGTACAACCAGGTCGACAGTGCGGTGCCCGCAGTACAACTACTGTCCAATGGCCGTTACCACGTGATGCTCACCCAGGCAGGCGGCGGCTACAGTCGCTGGAAGGATCTGGCCGTAACGCGCTGGCGCGAAGACAGTACTTGCGACCACTGGGGCAGCTTCTGCTACTTGCGCGAACTGAGCGCAGAGCAAGCTGGGCCATGCTGGTCCACCGCCTGGCAGCCAAGCCGCACGGAGCCGTTGAGCTACGAAGCCATCTTCACCGAAGGACGGGCCGAGTTCCGGCGCCGCGACGCCGTGCTGCCGGCCGCGGGTGGGCACCACGAGGAAGGCGAACGGCGCAAGGAGTCCTTCGAAACGCATACCGAGATCGTCGTATCGCCCGAGGACGACATCGAACTGCGGCGTGTGCGCATCACCAATCATTCTCGACGCGCACGTACGGTGGAGCTGACCAGCTACGGTGAAGTCGTGATCGCGCCACCCGACGCCGACGCCAGTCACCCGGCATTCAGCAACCTGTTCGTGCAGACCGAGATCCTGCCGCCACGCGATGCCATCCTTTGCACGCGCCGACCTCGATCCGCCGGTCAAGTCACCCCATGGTTACTCCATCTGATGGCGGTACATGCGCCTACTCTGGGTGCGCTGTCCTGCGAGACGGATCGTCTGCGCTTCATCGGGCGCGGACGCAGCACAGCCAGACCACTGGCGATGGAGGGAGGTGCTGCGCTGTCAGAGACCGACGGGTCGGTGCTCGACCCCGTCATCTCCATCCGCTGCACGCTGACGCTGGCGGCACAGGAGTCTGCCACTGTCGACCTGGTGACAGGCATGGCAGACACTCGGGAGGCCGCTCTGGCGCTGATCGACAAGTATCGCGACCGACACCTCGCCGCACGCGTTTTTGATCTGGCCTGGACACACAGCCAGGTCGTGCTGCGGCAGATCAATGCGAGTGAGGCCGACACCCAGCTGTATGCGCGCCTGGCGGCATCGGTACTCTATGCCAACGCCTCGCTACGTGCGGATCCGTCGGTACTTGTGCGCAACCGGCGCAACCAGTCCGGTCTGTGGGGCTATGCCATCTCGGGTGACCTGCCCATCGTGCTGTTGCAGATCGGGGATGCCGGCAACATCGGTCTGGTGCGCCAGCTTGTGCAGGCTCACGCCTACTGGCGCATGAAGGGTCTGGCCGTTGACCTGGTGATCTGGAACGAGGACCACGCTGGCTATCGCCAGCAACTGCAGGAGCAGATCCTCGCGCTGGTTGCTTCCGGAATGGAGGCCAACGCAATGGAGCGGCCGGGTGGCATCTTCGTGCGTGCAGCGGAGCAGATCTCCGGCGAAGACCGGTTGCTGTTCCAGTCGGTGGCCCGCGCCATCCTCAGCGACAGTCGTGGCAGCCTGGCGGACCAGCTGGACGCTCATGCACGCATGGAAACGCGCGTGCCTCCCTTGCTGGCTACCCGTCCCCCGCGAATCACCGCAGACGTCCCGGCGGCGCGTGCATGGGGGAACGGCAATGCAGGCGCCGCCCGCGACCTGATTCTCTACAACGGCATCGGCGGCTTCTCGCGCGACGGACGCGAGTACGTCATCACGCTCGCCCCCGGTCAGGCCACGCCTGCACCCTGGGTCAATGTACTGGCCAACCCCGCATTCGGCAGCGTGGTGTCGGAGCGCGGCAGCGCCTACACATGGGGCCACAACGCGCATGAATTCCGCCTCACGCCCTGGCACAACGATCCGGTCGGCGACCCCGGCGGCGAAGCGATCTATCTGCGCGACGAGGAACGTGGGCAGTTCTGGTCACCCACACCTTATCCCGCAGGCGACGATGCTTCGTTCGTCATCCGTCACGGCTTCGGGTACAGCGTCTTCGAGACGCTGGTGGGCGGCATCCACTCCGAGCTCTGTATCTACGTGGCACTGGATTCCGCCGTGAAATTCTCCGTACTGAAGATCCGCAACGAATCCGGCCGGGTTCGCCAGCTGTCTGCCACGGGCTATGTCGAATGGGTGCTCGGTGACTTGCGCGCCAAGTCTTCCATGCACATCAGTACCGGCGTTTCACGAAGCGGTGCGCTGTATGCCCGCAACCCTTACAGCATGGAGTTCGCCGAGAAGGTTGTCTTCTTCGACGTCGATGACACTAGCCGGAGCGTCAGTGGCGATCGACGCGAGTTCATCGGCCGCAACGGGTCGCTGCGAGAGCCGGCCGCCCTGGGACGCGTGCAGCTCTCCGGCCGGCTTGGTGCAGGGCTGGACCCTTGCGGCGCAATCCAGGTGAAGTTCGAACTGGCGAACGGCCAGGAGCGGGAGATCGTCTTCCGGCTAGGTATTGGCGACAACGAGGAAGACGCCAACCAGATCGTGCTCAGCACCCGCGGTGCCACGGCGGGCCAGGTGGCCCTCGATGCAGTGAAGCAGCACTGGCATCAGACCATGGGCGCAGTGCAGGTCGAAACGCCCGACCCCACGGTGGATGTCCTGGTCAATGGCTGGCTCATTTACCAGACGATGGCCTGTCGTCTATGGGCGCGCAGCGGCTACTACCAATCGGGCGGTGCCTTCGGTTTTCGTGACCAGTTGCAGGACGCCATGGCACTGACCCACACCCGGCCGGACCTGCTGCGCGCACAGTTACTCCTCAGTGCGAGCCGGCAGTTCGTGGAAGGCGACGTACAACACTGGTGGCATCCCCCTTCCGGGCGCGGTGTGCGCACGCGCTGCTCCGACGACTACCTGTGGCTGCCGCTGGCCACCTGCCGCTACGTGCAGGTCACGGGCGACCTGGCGGTACTGGACGAAGACGTGGCGTTCATCGAGGGCCGTCCCGTCAATCCCGAGGACGACTCCTACTACGACCTGCCAGCTCATTCCGCAACGAGCGCCAGTCTGTACGAACACTGCGTGCGGGCGGTCCATCACGGCCTGCGTTTCGGCGAACACGGCCTGCCACTGATGGGCTCGGGCGACTGGAATGACGGCATGAACCTGGTAGGGATACGCGGCAGAGGCGAGAGCGTTTGGCTTGGTTTCTTCCTGTGCGAAGTCCTGCGCCAGTTCAAGACGCTCTCCATCCAGCGCGGAGACACGGGCTTTGCGGAGCGCTGCAGCCATGAAGCGTTGCAGCTACGCGTCAATCTCGCCGAGCACGCCTGGGACGGCGACTGGTACCTGCGTGCCTACTTCGACGACGGCAGCCCGCTGGGCTCGGCCAGCAACGCGGAATGCCGCATCGACTCCATTGCGCAAAGCTGGGCCGTGCTGTCCGGCGCCAGTGAAATGCAGCGGGCGCGGCAGGCCATGCACGCAGTGGACCGCCGGCTAGTGCGGCGTGACACCGGACTCGTCCAGTTGCTGGACCCACCCTTCGACCGCTCGGATGCCGAGCCCGGCTACATCCGCGGCTACGTGCCCGGGGTCCGCGAGAATGGTGGCCAGTACACCCACGCCGCCATCTGGGCAGCCATGGCCTTCGCGCAGCTGGGCGAGCGCGAACGCGCCTGGGACGTCCAGCGACTCATCAACCCGGTGCGTCATGCGCTGTCCGCCGAGGATGCCAAGCGCTACAAGGTGGAACCTTATGTCATATCAGCGGATGTCTACTCCGCGGCGCCACACACAGGCCGCGGTGGCTGGAGCTGGTACACCGGCTCAGCCGGCTGGATGTATCGCCTGCTGCTGGAGTCACTGCTGGGCCTGACACGGCATGGCGACACACTGCACATCACGCCCTGCCTGCCGGCGGACTGGCCCGGATTTGTCCTGCACTACCGCCACGGTAAGGCTCTCTACCGCCTGGTCGTCACGCAGCCTGTTGGACATGAGACGGCAGGGTCCGAGATCACCGTCAGCGTGGATGGTGTCTTGCAGAAAGACGCTGCATGTTTGCTCGTGGACGATGGCCGGGAACATGTGGTGGACGTGAACCTCCATGTCCAGGCCCACTGCCAGTAGCCCTGCCCTTCCTGTCTTCGACTTGGCCCAGCGCCAACTTTCGCAACGCCTGCTGCTGGTGATTGACGTTCTCGACTTCAGTTGCGCGGAACATTCAGAAATCGTTTGATCGCCCGAGCGGGCGGCCGTCTTTGGAGAACTACGGCCGCCCGCTAAGCCGTGGCCCAAGAGGAGCGTCTGCTCCAGAACGCAACGCGCCCCTCCTCGTCTGCAAACAGTGCGCGGTTGCTGGCTGCGTCGCCGTCACGGCTGCTCGATCACCGGCATCACTTGCCGGTCACAGGCCATCTATTTTTTCTGGACGATGGCGCTCCGCACACCACTGATCTGTCCACGCACGACCTTCCAGAAATTCGCGGTGCCATCCACGAGCTTCCAGGCATTGGACCGTTCGGCCAGCTCGCCCACCTCGGGCAGCACGTCGCGCAGGTTCTTCAGGCCAAGAATCTTGACGTACTTTCGGATCGTGGTCGGGCTGTGGATCAGCAGCACTACGCGCCATCCGTAGCGCCTGCCGATCATCACCATGCCGATGGCGCTGCCCAGGTCATTCAGATTGCCGTTGAACTGATCAACCGCCCGATCCACGAGCTCGAGAAGCTCCTGATCATTCATCGCTGCCACTGTCGGTCCTCTTTTCCCAGGCGGGAGTTCAATAGGGTCTTCGTTCCACAATCATCGACGCCATGCACCAGCTCACTGGTGGCTGATCGCCGCGCACAGGATAATGCGAATTACTTGCAAGGATGATGGTTCAGGAAGTGAAGCGATGCTCGACATGTTCTTTCTGGTCCTGCGCGAATGCGCGGAGACCCTGCTGATTCTAGGGGCGCTCTGGACCTACCTCCAGCAGTCCGGCCATGCCGCCTTACGTTCCGACGTCCGGACCGGGGCGGCTTGCGGGCTGGCGGCCGCGGCCGTGGTTATCGGGTGGCTCGCACTGATGCCGCGGGGAAGCAGCCTGGAGTCGATGCTGAACCTGTTCTTCGCGGCCGGCATTCTCGCAATGGCGACCGGCATGGCGTCTTCCGCGCAAGCCATCCAGGGCCGGGTGAGCTCGCTACTGGATATCTGGCTCGACCACGCCTGGGCAAGGTGGGCGATCCGCATTTTCTCGGCACTGGTCGTACTGCGCGAAGCCGTCGAGGTGGGCATCTTTGCCAGGGCTCAAATGGCCGTGTCGGAGATGCATGAACTGGTGGCGGGCAGCCTTTTGGGGCTTGCTTGCGCAATGGCCCTGCTGCCTGTTTACCGGACCCTGGGGGCTCGCGTGCAGTTGCTTGCGCTGTTCAGGCTGTCTGCACTGCTGCTGTCTTTTTTCGCGGTCCAGTTGCTGGTCAGCTCCGCAGTTGATCTGTACCAACGCCTTCCAGGCGTAAGGAATGATCCGCAGGCTCTGGCGTTCGCTGCCCCCCTGTCGCACGGCAGTGGCTGGTACCTCGCGGTGTGTGCGCTGCTGATGATTCCGGTGGTGACCCGGGTAGCGCGGAACTGGTGGTTCGAAGCCGCCACCACGGCTGGCGAACGATAGGACAAGCGGCGCGCCGTGGAAACCGGCGCGCCGCATGGTCGACGCTCATTGCGGGAGGCCGGTGGGCCTCCCCCATCCGCGATCAGTTGTCGAAGCCAACCTTATCCACCAGCACGCTGGCGGCCTTGCGATGCTTGGCGATCTCGGTCAGCGGGGTGGGGTCGACGTTGAGCGTGCCCAGCGCGGCGATGACGGGGTCGACCGCCGCACCCTTCTTCACCGGGTATTCGAAGTTGGCCTTGGCGTAGATGGCCTGGGCTTCGTCGGACACGAGGTATTCCAGCAGTTTCACGGCGTTGTCCTTGTTGGGCGCGTGCCTGGCGATCGCGGCGCCGGAGACGTTCACGTGGGTGCCGCCCTTTGCGAAGGTGGGCAGCACGACGTTGATGCC
>NZ_JAYXHR010000002.1:1478285-1577663 GCF_036017065.1 Uliginosibacterium sp. H1 | reverse complement strand
CCGGTCTTCGCCGTGTAGGCGTCCAGCAGCGGCTTGACGAGCGCGGCCTCGCGGGTGGTGTAGAGGTTGATTTCGTTTCCGAGTGCGTTGGTTGTGAGCATTGCCGCGCACACCGCAATGGTGCCAAGCGGGATCGCCTTCTTCGTAATTGCCATTCGTCATACTCCTTCGTGAGAATTACAGGTTCAAGTATCAGTATCTGCGCCGACGGCCTAGCTCGGCACAAGCCTCGCAACTGACCGAAACGGTGATGGGTTGGTCTGTCAGCTTCAGGCCGCTGGCTTCCGAAGCGCGATACAAAGCCTTCTTGAGGCGCTCATCGTTGAGATGGCTTTCTTTCCTGCAGTTCCGGCAGACCACGCGCAAGGGAAAACCGCATGCTGCGGAAGGCAGCGAGTACGTCACCCTTTCGCCGGATGGGCCGCCGTCCCTTTCGCATCCGAGCAAACCGTGGTCGCTGAGCTTTCGCAGCGTCACGTAGAGCATCGACATGCTGATGTGGACGCCGCTTCTGGAAAGCGCCTGGAAAAGCGGTTCGACCGCTGATCGACCGTCCGGCACCGTGAGCATGGCCGTGAACACCGCAATCCGGTTGACGGTAGGTTTCAGCCCTTTTTCTTTGAACAGGTCCTGGATCGGGTCCATGGTGGAAAGTGAATGCCTGCATCCGCTGTCACCTGTCCCCCGACATTGATGACAGGTGACAGCGGCGATCAGAACGCTGCGTTCAGCGAGACCCGGAAGGCACGCGGCGAACCGGGGGTGATGTTGGTGTTGCTGTGGGCGTTGCTGTAGTACTTCTTGTCGAAGAGGTTCTCGACATTCAGCTGCGCCGTCAGCGCCTTGCTGATCTTCATGAAGACCGCCGCATCGACGCGGGTATAGCCAGGCAAGGTGACGTTGGGATAGGGGTTGGACGCGGTGACAGTCTGCTCGGTCGAGGCAAACATCTCTGTCCGGTGGATCAATCCCAGGCCAGCTCCCCACATCGGCGTGAAGTCATAGCGGTTCCATAGCGCGAACGTGTGCTGCGGCACCTGCCCCAGCGTCGCCCCTTCGCGCAGCGTCGCGGACGTGTTGGCCGTGAGCTTGGCGTCCACATAGGAGTAGCCGCCCGACACCGTCCAGGCCGGGGTAATGCGCCCTGCCACGCCCAGCTCGAAGCCCTTGGTGCGCTGACCGTCGCTCAGAATCGTGCGGGTATTGGTCGGATCGGTCGGATCCAGCACCACTACGTTCGTGCGGTCCAGCTGATACAGCGCGGAAGACAAGGCCAGGCCGGGGCGGATATCCCACTTGGCACCGATCTCGTAGTTGTTGAACTTCTCCGGCTCCAGCGCCGCGTTGGAGGCGGACAGTGAAGACAGCTGCTCACCGGCACGAGGCTGGTAGGCGATGCTGTAGTTTGCGTAGAGGGAAACCGGCTGGACGGGCTTGTAGATCACGCCGATGCGTGGCGACAGCAGATGATCGGTCGTGTTGATCTTCTCGCCATTGCGATTGTTGCGGTAGTCGACCTCGAACCGGTCATAGCGCAGCCCTGCCACCACCAGGAACTGCTCGGTCAGCTCCAGCTGGTCCTGAACGTAGAGGGCTGCGACCGAGGACTCGCTGGTGTTGTCCGCATCAGTCGCGGACTGGCGATAGGTGACCGGAAGATTGGTGGTGGGACTGGACAGTGGCACCTGCACGCTGGTCACGTTGCCAGGGAAGTAGCCCGTGTTGCGGAAGTTGTCGGTGTTCTGTTGTCCCAGCTCGGTGCCGACCAGCAGCTTGTGGCGGACAGGCCCCGTCGTCACATCGAAGATGGCATCGGTCTGGTTGAACAGGCTGTCGCGACTGGTCGCATTGTCGTACGCGCTGATGGCCACCGTTGTACCCGTGGCGTTCACCGCGCCCGGGAAGACATTCCGGTAGAACTTGTCCTGGTCAGAGAAGCGGGTGCGGTTGCGCAGCAAGAGCCCGTTGTCGAACCGGTGCTCGATCAATGCGTTGAACGCATTGAGCTGACTCCAGGTCGGGCTGCCCTCGGCATTGCCGAAGAACGTCGACGGGTCGGTGTCCACCGGGGCGCCACGATACGAGCTGATGCCACGATCGGCGATGCGGTCATCCTTGAAGTACTCGTATCCCAATGTCACCAGGGTCTTCGCGCTGGGGCGCATCGACACGGTCGGATTGATACCGGAGCGCTCGAGCGTCACGCCGTCGCGATAGCTTTCCGAGTTCTCGTACAGGCCATTCACTCGCGCTGCGAAGACGTCGTTGAACGGTTGGTTTACGTCTACCGTCAGGCGTCGGTTGCTGTCGGACCCAAGGGTCAAGGAGCCGCCGTACAAGGCCTGCCACATCGGCTGCTTGCTGACGCGGTTGATCAGGCCGCCCGTGGCGCCGCGCCCGAAGATCATCGCGTTGGGCCCCTTGAACACTTCGACGTTCTCGATGTTGTAGAGGTCACGGTAGTACTGCACGTCATCGCGGATGCCATCGATGAAGAAGTCGCCGGTACTGCTGATGCCGCGAATGATCGGCGTCTCGCGGTTGCCTTCGCCCTGCGCGAAGCTCACGCCCGGCACGTAGCGCGTCGCCTCGGCGATGCTCTGGGCGGACTGGTCGCGTATCTGATCGGGCGTCACCACCGTGACCGACTGGGGAGTGTCGAGCAGAGGCGTATCGGTCTTCGTCGCCGTCGTCGTCTGGGTGGCGGCATAGCCTTGATCCTGCTGGCCACTCACCACCACCGTGGGAAGTGTCTGCGGGCTGGTCTGGGCATACACCACGGCCGGGAGCGCCGTACTGGCGGCGAGGAACACCTGGATCGCCTTGCTCAAGGGCGTAAGAGCGACGCGGGGCGAGGACGCCACCACAGGAGAAAGATTGGTTTTCATTGAAACAGGACGAGTTGGTGTCAGGGCGGAAACCATAAATGCGCAAATGCAACTGATTCGCACTATGGATACGGTAAAACACCAAAAGTAGTACTGTCAATAACTACTTTTCGTACTCCTATCGTCTACTCACCTTTAGATCGGGATCTGTTGCGGACACTCATGAGAATGACCTGGCGAATTGAAGACGCCTTGGTCGTGGCCTGCTTCGCCGCACTCGCGCCTACAGGGAAGTGAGTGCGGCCAGGTAGCGGCTTGCTGCGAGGTCCGCGGACTCCACGCGACATGTGAACGATGAGGGTCGGGATGACATCCCGGCCGTGATGCCCGACGCTGACCGCCGACGTTTCGGCGTTACACCATCGGCAAGAGTCGGGCTGCCCGACGGGCATTCCCCGGAGACGGGAGCAATGAAGCGGCGCCCGTCACAACGCCAGAACTGGAAATATCGCATCGCACACCTACTAAACACCTAATACAAAACCGTATTTATCGAGTTGCGGTGCACTGCAGCTTTGCGAAATATATTCTTTGATCCAGTCTCCAAACCACCAAGCGGGCTGCGCCATCCGACGGCGAAGTATTCGGGCGGCGTCATGAGATCCACTTGGCCATCAATGTTCAAGGAGACAAGACTCATGAAGTTCAAGCTTCTCATCGGCGGCCTGCTGGCTGCCGTGGCGTTCAGTTCGCACGCCGCTACGGACTACCCCTCGGGATACCAGAAGTGCGCCCAGAACACCGGCGCCAGCTGTTCCTTCAGTGGTACGCGCCAGGTGGCGCTCGGCAAGTCCGGCAGCTTCGTATACGGCACCTTCACGGACGGCGTTGCCTGTTCCGGCAGTAACTTCCCGAGCAACAGCTTCCCGGGCTCTGCATGGTGCTCGTACAACAAGAGCTCTTCGGGCGGTAGTTCCTCCTCATCGAGCTCTTCGTCGTCCAGCTCCAGCACGTCCTCCTCGTCCTCGTCCTCATCTTCCTCGACCTCGTCGTCCAGTTCGTCTTCGTCGAGCTCGAGTTCGTCTTCGACGAGCAGCTCCTCCTCCACCAGCTCCGGCGGTTCGTGCGTGGCGGGCGGCACGATCAGCAACGCCACGGTGGACTGCCAGGGCAAGGTCATCGGCACCGCGTGCGGCGGCGGCACGGAAGGTCAGGCACCGGTGCTGTCGCTGAACAACGCGACGGTGAAGAACCTGGTCATCAACAGCAAGGCAGCCGACGGTATCCACTGCACTGGTGGTGATTGCCGCCTGGAGAACGTGGTGTGGCAGGACGTCTGCGAAGACGCGGCAACCAACCTGAGCAATGGCGGCACGCTGACTGTTTCGGGCGGCTCGTCGAACAACGCCGACGACAAGGTGTTCCAGCACAACTCGAAGAACAGCACCATCGTCATCGAGAACTTCGCGGTGAACGGCAGCAACGGCAAGCTGTGGCGTTCGTGCGGCGACTGCAGCAACAACGGCGGCCCGCGTTATGTGCGCATCAACAACGTGACCATCAACGGCAGCATCGGTGACGTGGTGGGTGCCAACCGCAACTACGGCGACAAGGCCACCATCCGCAACCTGAAGATCAAGGGCTACAAGTCGGGCAGCCCGAAGGTCTGCGTGGAGTGGAAAGGCATCGTCAAGGGCAACGGCTCGACCGAGAAGTACGGCGAGTTCTGGAACACCTCCACCTGTGACGTGAGCAAGTCGGACGTCACCTCGTTCTGATTGTCTCCTGGCAGGCCGGTGAGTGCCCGGCCTGCCCATCCGCCACCGACGCCCAGTGGGCGTCGGTGTTTTTTCCCCGCGGTGGAGACAGTGCAGTACTGACCATAACAATGCAGTACAGGAGACAGGAACCATGAAGATCAGACTACTCGTCGGTGGCATCCTCGCCGCCATGGCGTTCAGCACACACGCCGCGACGGACTACCCGTCCGGCTACCAGAAGTGCGCGCAGTACACCGGTGCCGCCTGCGCCTTCAGCGGTACGCGCCAGGTCGCGCTGGGCAAATCCGGCAGCTTCGTATACGGCACGTTCACCAACGGTGTGGCGTGCTCCAGCGGCAACTTCCCGAGCAACAGCTACCCCTCGTCGGCCTGGTGCTCGTACAACAAGACGACCAGCTCTTCCAGCTCCTCGTCCAGTTCGTCGTCCTCCAGCTCCAGCAGCTCCTCTTCTTCCTCGTCGAGCAGCTCTTCGTCGAGTTCGTCGAGCTCCTCCAGCAGCTCCAGCTCGTCGTCATCCTCATCGACTTCGTCGTCTTCCTCTTCCTCCAGCTCTTCCTCGTCTTCGTCCAGCAGCTCCACCTCAACGGGTGGCGGACAGGTCGGCTGGTCCACCCAGAACGGCGGCACGACGGGTGGCGCCGGTGGCGCCACGGTGACCGTCAGCACTGGCTTGCAACTCCATCAGGCCATCTGCAACCGTGCCAGCGTCAGCACCCCGCTGATCATCCGCGTGAACGGCACCATCAACCACGGCAATACCGGCAAGGCGAGCGGCAGCTGCAGCACCGCTGCCGACGTGATCGAACTCAAGGGCATCAGCAACATCTCGATCATCGGTGTCGGTGGCAGCGCACTGTTCGACCAGATCGGCATCCACATCCGCGACTCGCGCAACATCATCATCCAGAACGTGCACGTCCGTAACGTGAAGAAGTCGGGCTCCCCGACCTCCAACGGTGGCGACGCGATCGGCATGGAAGACGGCGTGTCCAACGTGTGGGTCGACCATGTGACCCTGGAAGCATCGGGTGGCGAATCGCAGGGCTACGACGGCCTCTTCGACATGAAGAACAACGTCAAGTACGTGACCCTGTCCTGGAGCCACCTGAAGAACTCCGAGCGCGGTGGCCTGGTCGGTTCGGGTGACAGTGACAGTGCCAACAACTTCATCACCTATCACCACAACCACTTCCAGAACCTGAACTCGCGCGTGCCCCTGCTGCGCTTCGCGACGGCCCATGCCTTCAACAACTACTACAACGGTATCGTTGAGTCCGGCATGAACCCGCGCATCGGCGGCAAGATCAAGGCGGAGAACAACTACTTCGTGAACGCCCGCAACCCGCTCGGCACCTTCTACACCGACGACATGGGTTACTGGCAGGTAAGTGGCAACATCTTCGGCACGGGCGTGACCTGGGTGTCGAGTGCAGACGAGCACCCGGCCGGCCCGAACGTGGTGTCCACCACCTCGATCAGCATTCCCTACTCGTACGGCCTGGACAGCGCAGAGAACGTCCCGGCCATCGTGACGAGTGGTGCGGGCGCTGGGAAGATGTAATCGCAGCAACAGGGCCAGAGATCCTCTGGCCCTTTGCGGGCCCCGCGTGTAGTTCGCGGGCTGCTCGCGTACCCATGCCGTACCGATGCCGTACCCATACGATCCGGCAGGGGTGATTCCGGCAAGGTCGTGGTCGCCTGACCACGTCCGGTCACCCCTCGCCGCATCCTGCCCGCCCACGGCTTTCCACACCGATTGCCCGAAGCGCGTCGTTCCTTTGCACTTCCGCGCGACCTCCCACCTGCCCGTCAGGGAGCAGCGCTTGCCATGAAGTCCTCCCCTACATTCGGCACGCCCCGATACTGCTCCGCCAACGCGGCCAGCCCGCCAGCATGGATCCCTGCAGATCGACGATCAGCATCGCACGCGGTTCATGGCTGTCGACAAGGCCCCGGCAGTGCGTCGCCCCACCGGCGCAGCGGGCACCTCACCGAAACGACAGGCCGGTATCTCGCTGTGGCGAAGCAGCGGCTCAGGCAGCATGGCGGACCATGGGCGCCGTCGGGAAACTATCTCCGGATGCCACGCTCAACGTCATGTCCGAGTCCCTTGCGCTTGTTACAGGAGAGAAACCCATGCGTATCTGCAACAACTTCCTCGCCACCGCCATCGGCCTGGCAGTGCTGGTCAGTCCGCTCCATGCACAGAGCAACGCCAAGCCAGCCGCGGCCTATACGCCGGAAGTGGGTCAGGCCGGGAAGGACGTGATCTGGGTGCCCACCTCGCAGGCGCTGGTCAATCGCATGCTGGACATGGCGAAACTGACGCCCCAGGACATCCTGGTGGACCTGGGTTCCGGCGACGGACGCACCGTCATCACGGCCGCCAAGCGCGGTGCCATGGCCCGCGGCATCGAGTTCAACCCGGACCTCGTCGCCATGTCTCAACGTGCCGCCGCGGCTGAAGGTGTGGCGGCGCGGGCGCGCTTCGAACATGCGGACATCTTCAAGTCGCAGTTCTCGGACGCCACGGTGGTGACGCTCTTCCTGCTGCCGTCCCTGAACGAACGCCTGCGCCCCATCCTCCTCGACATGCGCCCCGGCACCCGCGTGGTGGCCAACTCCTTCCGCATGGGCGACTGGGAGCCGGACCTCACCTCGCACGTGGCGGACGGCTGCACCAGCTACTGCGAGGCACACCTGTGGATCGTGCCGGCGAAGGTGGCAGGCACCTGGACGCTCGATGGCAAGCCGCTGCAATTCACCCAGACTTACCAGCGCATCGACGGCGCCCTGCGCGACGGCGCAAGGACGACCCACCTCAACGACAGCCGCATCGACGGCGCCAACATCAGCTTCTCCATCGGCAACACGCAGTACATGGGCGTGGTGGACGGCAACCAGATGCGCGGCACCACCGCCGGCGGTGTGCCGTGGATAGCCCAGCGAGTCGAAGTGAAGTAGCAGACAGCGGCTGACCCAACGGGACTGAACCCCAGCGCAGCGACATCCATCGCTTTGTAGTCCGGCAGGACCGCTACTGCAGTTGCTGGTACAGCAACGAGTCGCTCAGGCGCCAGGGGATGATGGCGTCGATCTCCTGCCGGGTCGGACATTCACTGATGGGAATTTCGTTTCTGTAGATGGCACCGTTCGGGTGCCGATAGGATCCGCTCCAATTCCATGGCGCCTGGGTAATTGCCGGGGCCATCCCACAGGTGCGGTTCGTTCTCAGATACGCCCCGGAAGGCTCGTAGTCGTGGCGAAAAATGGACAGAAAATCGGGGGTCGTACCGGGTGCTGGCGTGCTGGGAAGATAGTTGGCGTCGATCTGCAGCACTCCATGCTTGTGCCAGCTAACTGTTCTGGCGCTACCGTCGAGCCAGATGCGAACGAAGCGGCTCTCCTGGTCTTCGGGGGAATACGTGGAAATGGAGACGCTCCCGCCTTGCGACAGAGGCGCCGGTGCCGTCTCCGTTCTCACGATCTGGGTCTTCGTGCTGTCCCGGTAGCAATGCAGGGCCCGCTCCCGATAGCTGCCTGAAACAAGGTACTCGCTCGTCTCGCAATAGCCCACATGCACAACAAAACCCGGCGACGCCCTGCCCTGGAAACGTGCAAAGTCTCCTGTACCCAAGAACTTCGCCACGATCCTGCGGGTGCCCACTACCGGGAAGCTGGCCGTGCATTCTGCCCGCGCGACGCCTTCATTCAGCGCCTGAACGGACGCGCTGCACAGCGGCGTGGTACCGCCCTCCTCAAGGAAATCCATCCGCCCCGTCGGGGACTGTCCATTGGTGTCCACAGTCACCGTCGCAGACAGTGTGACGGGCGTGTTGGCAGGCGGATCAGCCGGCAAGGCTGCACCTGCCACCGTCAGGTTGGCTGACACGCAGGAACCGAACCGGAAGGTATGTAAAGGGTGCTCTGTCTTGAAGCTGAACATAGGCGTCTCGATCTCTTCGCCATCGAAATCGAACAGCGAATCGAACCGCCTGATGCTGTGGAAGAGTGAGGTTTTGTTCTCCACCTTGAACGGCACCTCGGTGCAGTCCAGACGGGTAGGAAAGAGACCGTTGATCTGCAGGCTCCCCTTGACCCCCAGTTCGTGCCGGGCGCCGACGACGCCGATCGCGCCAAAGGCGAAGATTGACGGGCTGATCCGTGGCGCGACGGTAATGCTCACAGGTGTCCAGCGTTCGGAGAAGTTCAGTTCGAGGCTGGCGACGAGTGACGCGATCGACGCCTCCTGCGGAATGAAGGACACCGCATGCAGCGGCACGATGCTGGAGAGGTTCTTCCACTCGCCGCTGACGGGATCTTTCTCCAGCCCGACAGCAGTGCGCCATGCACCATCGAACAGGCCGAAGCGCAACTCGTTCTCGGACTTGACCGTGACCGCCACTTCGACGGGCATGTAAAAGCTCAGAGCACCCAAGGTCGTCGGTATCGGCAGATTGACCGGTATCGCCAACGGAAAGACGATCGGTTCGTCCTTGTTTGAACGTTTGAGCTGAAGATCGGCCTTCAGGGTGATCGTGCCTTCGAACAGCAGCTTCTTCCTGGTCCATCCCCGCTGGGACGAGTAGTCGAGCTCCGCCGTCACGCGCCCGTCCTTGACGCCCACGTCGGCCAGGATCCCGAGAGACTGGTCAGGGTCCAGCAAAGACAGCTTCGTTTCGGGGAAAGGCAGCGTCAGCGCTGGCGACGCGCGGCCGGAGGACTGTATGCCGGCCACCGACACATCTGCCGTCACGAGCAATCGGTCAAAAACCTCCTCCAGTTCGGGCGGCTCGGACCGGTAGCGCGACTTGCCATCCATGGTGGGCAGTATCTCCACCAGCTTGTAGGCCGTACCGTTCAGGATCAGTACCGTTCCGAGAGGCGGCGCGGCACTGCCCGCGAAGCCGATCACGCCTCCGTCCGCCACTTCGTAGTGCTTTGCCTGGGCGTCGTCGATGCGCATGACAGTCGGCTTCAGCTCGACGACATTGCTCGTTTCCGGCTTACCTGGCGTTGGCGCGCTCCCCGCCCCGCCACTGCTACTGCCGCCACCGCCGCAGGCACAAAGCGCCAGCGCGACCAGACTGAACACCCACACTCTTGCTCTACCTTCAGACATACGCCCCCCGCCTCAGCCTGCATCAACCCGACATCCAGACACCTTGCAATCAGGAGCAAACGACATGCCACAAGGCGGGCGGCGACGCTGTGCCTGAAGTTTCAGGGAGATGGCGGCGGGCAGCGGCCGCAGGGGTGTAAGCCTGGACGACGAGATGTCCGGGCCACGAGGACAGAAATGCGCCTCAGCGGGACGCCGGCCAGGTCCACTCCGGCCGCCTTTCGTAGGCGCCGGTACCGTCCGAGACGGCCAGGTGCAGCGCGTCGATGTCCCAGGCCATCGGCGCGATGTCCGGCAGCACTTGCTGTGGCGCGTTGCGCAGCAGGGTGATGTGCGGTGACCAGCTACGGGGCTCCACCGTCATGCCCAAGCCGCGCATCTCGGCATGGATGCGCATCACCGCCTCGCGCAACTCCGGTGGGACTGCGCGTGGCACGGCCACCACGAACTGCTGTGACCAGTACTGCAGATGATCGACGCACAAGGTCACACGCGGGATGGGACAACGCAGCGCAAGGCCGCACAGCGCAGGGATGCGCTCGGGCAGTTGTGCGCCGGCGAAGCCGACGGTGACGTGCAGACCTTGCTCGTTCATCACCCGCCCCTGCAGGCCACGCGCGACGGTGTTCAGCTCGCGGGCGATCTCCGGCGTCGGCCACAGGGCGTAGAACAGGCGCAGCGGTTGCGACGGTACATCGCCAAAAAGATCACCACCGAAGAGGTCGCCGCCGACAGGGCTCATGGCAGGTCAGGCGCGCGCCAGCAACACCACCGACTGCGTGGCGATGCCTTCGCCACGACCGAGATGGCCCAGGCCTTCATTGGTCTTGCCTTTGACGTTCACGCAGGCGGGATCGATACCCAGGTCCTCGGCGATGTTGGCGACCATGGCCGCGGCATGCGGCTTGATCGTCGGCGCCTGGGCGATGATGGTGGCGTCGACGTTGACCACCAGCCAGCCCGCCTCGCGCACGCGGCGCATGGCTTCGCGCAACAGCACGCGGCTGTCCGCGTCCTTGTGGGCCGGGTCGGTGTCCGGGAACAGGCGACCGATGTCACCCAGGCCGGCGGCGCCCAGCACCGCGTCGGTGATGGCGTGCATCAGCGCATCCGCATCCGAATGACCGAGCAGGCCTTTGTCATACGGAATGAGCACGCCACCGAGAATCAGCTTGCGGCCTTCGACCAGACGATGCACATCCAGCCCCTGGCCGATGCGGAACGGCACGGCGGAATGCGTTGCGGACGCCGTGGTCGTGGTGGAAGCCGAGGCCGAGGCGGCCGCAGCCGTGCCGGACGAGGAAGCAGAAGAAGTCGAAACCATGTCAGTCTCCGGCGGCGTCTCGCCGCGCTTGCAGGATCTGCGCGGCCAGCGCGAGGTCCTGCGGGTAGGTCACTTTGAAGTTGGTCGCGTCCGCCGCCACCAGTCGCGGCGACAGCCCCATGGCCTCCACCGCACCGGCCTCGTCGGTCACCGCCGGAAAGCGCTCCAGCGCTTCGCACAGCAGGCCGTAGCGGAACATCTGCGGCGTCTGCGCCTGCCACATCGCCTCGCGCGGCACGGTGGCCACCACGCGCGAGCCGGTGTCCGCACGCTTCAGCGTATCGGCTACCGGCACCGCCAGCAGGCCGCCCACCGGGTCGTCGGCCAAGGTGTCGATCAGGCACTCCACCTGCGCCACCGACAGGCAGGCGCGCGCGGCGTCGTGCACCAGCACCCAGTCGCCCTCGTTGGCGACATCGCGCAAGGCGGCCAGGCCGGCCTTCACGCTGTCGGCCCGGGTCGCCCCGCCGGTGAACACCGGCTGCAGGCCGCGCAGCCCGGCCATGTCCGCGGCGGCATCGCGCCAGTGCGCATCATCCGGCGACAGCACCAGCGCCACACGCTGGATCCGTGACACGCCTGCCAGCGTGTTGAGGCAATGCCACAGCAGCGGCCTGCCCAGAAGTGGCAGGTACTGCTTGGGCAGCCCGCCTCCCATGCGGCTGCCGCTGCCGGCAGCAGGAACGATTGCGTAGAAGCTATGCATGGCCGGCATTGTAAGGAAAGGCCGACACGGCGCAGCCGGAGACTTGAGGTAATCTTCAGCGTGCTGCCCCGGAACCGCGCCATTCACCGGGCTTTCGACCAACATCGCCAACACCCTGCCCCCCACGCGCATGACCGATTCCAGTGCCCGCTGCGAAGTCGTGACGACAGACGCGACCCACCGCCTGGTCATCGCTGGAGACTGGCAACTGCACGGGCAGATTCCGGACGCACAGGCCTGCATCGGCCGCCTTCCCGAAGGGCAGCCCGCAAGCCTCGTGACCGAAGGCCTGGGCGAATGGGACAGCAGCCTGCCGGCATTCCTGTTGCGCCTGCAGCGCGAGAGCGAAGCCCGCGGCATCGCACTGGATGCCAGCGCGCTGCCCGAACGCCTCGCCCGCCTGTTCGCGCTGGCCGTGGCGGTGCCCCCGACGACGCAGGCGTGTGCCGGCGAGGAGCGCCGCCTGTTCGCGCAGGTCGGCCACCTTGCGCTGGACAGCTGGCACAACCTGCCGCGCAACGCCGCCTTTGCCGGCGAGATCGCGCTGTCGCTGATGCGCCTGGTGCGCGGCAAGGCACAGATGCGCAGCCGCGACCTGTGGCTGCAGATCGACCTCGTCGGCCCGCGGGCGCTGCCCATCGTGTCGCTGATCAGCTTCCTGGTGGGCACCATCCTCGCGTACATGGGCGCGGTGCAGCTCGCCCAGTTCGGCGCGCAGATCTACATCGCCGACCTGGTTGCCATCGGCATGACCCGGGAGATCGGTGCGCTGATGACCGGCATCATCCTGGCCGGACGCACCGGCGCCGCCTTCGCCGCGCAGATCGGCAGCATGCAGGCCGGCGAGGAGGTGGATGCGCTGACCACGCTGGGCATCTCGCCGATCGACCACCTGGTGCTGCCCCGCATGCTGGCGCTGGTCATCATGACGCCGCTGCTGACACTGTATGCCGGCTTCGTCGGCATCCTCGCCGGCCTGCTGGTCGCCAACACCGTCTTCAACGTCGGCATCGCCGAGTACTGGTACGAGACGCTCAGCGTCATGACCTTCGCCCACATCAGCGTGGGCCTCGTCAAAGGCGCGGTGTATGGCGCGCTGGTGGCCTTCGCCGGCTGCCTGCGCGGCATCCACTGCGGGCGCAGCGCGCAGTCGGTGGGCGATGCCGCGACCTCCGCGGTCGTCACGGGCATCCTGCTGATCACCATCTTCGCCTCGGTGCTGACGGTGATCTTCCAGAAGCTGGGAATCTGAGACGATGGACGCCCCGCTCATCACCGCTGCCCCCCCCGCCCCCGCCGCACGCGAGGATGACAGGATCATCCTGGTGGACGACCTGAAGATGGCCTATGGCGAGCGGGTGATCGCCGAAGACATCAGCTTCTCCGTCGGACGTGGCGAAGTGTTCGTCATCATGGGCGGCAGCGGCAGCGGCAAGAGCACGCTGTTGCGCCACCTGATCGGCCTGCAGCAGCCCGCCGCCGGCCGCGTGCGCTACGTGGACGCGCAGGGCGAACAGGATTTCTGGGCGGCGGACGAAGACGAACGCACCCTCATCAAGCGCCGCTTCGGCGTGCTGTTCCAGTCGGGCGCGCTGTGGAGTTCGCTCACCCTGGCCGAGAACGTGGCGCTGCCGCTGGAGGAATTCACCGGGCTGGCGCCGGCCGAGATTGCCGAAGTGGTGAATTTCAAGCTCGCCCTGGTCGGCCTGGCCGGCTTCGGAGACTACTATCCGTCCGAGATCAGCGGTGGCATGAAGAAGCGCGCCGGCCTGGCCCGCGCCATGGCGCTGGACCCGGACATCCTGTTTTTCGACGAACCCTCTGCCGGCCTCGATCCGCTCAGTTCGCAGCGGCTGGACGAGTTGATCCTGCAACTGCGTGACAGCCTGGGAGCAAGCATCGTGATGGTGACGCACGAACTCGCAAGTATCTTCGCGGTGGCCGACCAGGCCATCTTCCTGGACGCCGACAGCAAGCGCCTGGCCGCCTGGGGGCCGCCACGCGAACTGCTGGAGGGCGGGCCGGAACAGGTGCGCCGCTTTCTGGCACGGGGGAACGGATGAGCCGCAAAGCCAACCCGACCGTCATCGGCGCCTTCATCATCGGCGCCCTGCTGCTGATACTCGGCGGCCTCTTCCTGTTTGCCGGCGGCAGCCTGCTGCAGGAGCGCGACCGCTTCGTAATGTTCTTCGAGGGCTCGGTGTACGGCCTGCAGGTCGGCGCGCCGGTGGTGTTCCGCGGTGTGCGCGTGGGCAGCGTGAAGAGCATCAACCTGCGCTTCGACGAACGTAGCCGCAGCTTCCTCATCCCGGTCACGGTCGAGACCGACCCCGAGCAGGCGGCGGAGAACGGCCAGACACGCCGTGCCCTGCCCGACTCCAGCGAACTGGTGGCACGCGGCCTGCGCGCCCGCCTGTCGACCCAGAGCTTCCTGACCGGCCAGCTCTACGTCGAACTGGACTTCCACCCGGACAAGGCCGCCGTCTTCCGCAGCACGCCCCCGGACAACCGCGAGATCCCCACCATCCCCTCGCCGGTGCAGGAGCTTGCCTCCAAGCTGGAACAGATCGACATCGCCAGCATCGCCAACGACCTGTCGACCATCGCATCCAGCACCCGCGAGCTGGTGCAGTCTCCCGAGCTCAAGCAGAGCCTCATCAACATCAACCAGGCCCTGCAGAACCTGCAGAGCATCAGCGCCAAGCTGGACAAGGCCATCGACCCGGCGGTCGGCGACCTGCGCACCGCGCTGGCGGACACCTCCAGCGCGATGGCGGCGACGGAGAAGGCCATGGCCCGCTTCGAGGACGCCTCCAACAAGTTCGGCAAGCTGGCCGACCCGGACTCGCCGTTGCAGGCCAGCCTGATCAAGACCTCCGAGGAGCTGGGCAGGACGGCGGCCTCGCTGCAGTCGCTGACCCACGAGGAGTCGCCCTCCGTCGTGCAGTTCAACCGCGCCCTGAAAGACATGGGCACCGCGGCGGGCGCGCTGCGCGACCTCGCGGACTCCATCGAACGCCACCCCGAATCCCTGCTGAAAGGTCGCAAGCCATGAGCGCGCCATCCCGCCTCCCGCTGCTGCGCGCAGCCCTGCCCTGTGCGCTGGTGCTGCTGCTCGCCGCCTGCGGCACCACGCCGCCGGCGCGCTACTACCAGCTCATGCCACAGAGCTTCGCGGCGCCCGAGCAGGGTTTCACACCCAGCATCGGCGTCGGCCCGGTGCAGTGGCCGGAGTACCTGGAGCGCAGCCAGCGGGTGGTCCGGCGCAGCGAGGTGGTGCTGGACGTGCGCGAGGACGAACGCTGGGCGGAGCCGCTGGAAGCCAGCTTCAACCGCGTGCTGCGCGAGAACCTGGTGCGCCTGACCGGCAACCCGCAGGTCATCGGCTTCCCCTGGCCGCTACAGGAGCGCCCGGCGCGGCAGGTGCGCATGGAAGTGCTGCGTTTCGACAGCGACCCCGCCGGTACCGCCACGCTGGAAGCCCGCTGGCAGATCGTCGACGCCGAGGGCCGCCCGCTGCTGCCGCAACGTCGCCAGAGCCGCATCGTGGAGGCCAGCCAGGGCCTGGGTGGCGAAGCCGCGGTGGCCGCGCAGACGCGCGCCGTCGCAGCCTTGTCGCGCGAACTGGCGAGCGCCCTGCAGGGCACGCGCTGAGGCGGCATCCGCCAGGATGCGGGCGACCCGCCCGCATTCCATTCAGATAAAACGCTTAATTTCCGGGTGGCACCCGTTAAATCCTTGGCTTTTGTCTAGGGCAAACCCCTATAACAGGGAAAAAAGTTAACCGTTTAACGTCTACCTGCGGTCGGGCAGAGTTGGCCGCCCACGAAACCAATGGAGGTAGACAAATGAACACACTGCATGCGCCCCGGCGCCTGCTGCTGGGCGCCCTGCTGACTGCCGGCTGCGCCCTGGGCAGTGCCCACGCGGCCGTCACCGTGAACTTCAAGATGAAGAGCACCTGGGCCGACGGCTACACGACCGACGTCGAGATCAAGAACACCAACACCACGGCCATCACCAGCTGGGGCCTGTCGTTCAAGCTCGGCAACAGCATCAAGAGCATCTACAGCGCCACCCGGAGCGGCAGCGATCCCTTCACCTTCACCAACGCCAGCTTCAACGGCAACATCCCGGTGAACGGGACGGTAAGCTTCGGCTTCACCGCCAATGGCGTCTTCAATGCCGCCAACCTCGCCAACTGCAGCATCAACGGCCAGGCCTGCAGCTTCCAGGTGAATGGCGTGCCGGTGGGCGGCGGTTCGAGCAGCTCTTCGTCCAGCTCCTCCTCCAGCTCGTCCTCGTCGAGCTCGTCGTCCAGCAGCAGCTCTTCCAGTTCGTCGTCCTCCAGCTCTTCGTCGAGCAGCTCCAGCTCCTCGTCGAGTTCTTCTTCGAGCTCCTCTTCCAGCTCCTCCAGTTCGTCGAGCAGTTCCTCCTCGTCGTCGTCCAGCAGCTCCGGCGGCGGTGGCGTGATGGCCTATCGCCAGACCTTCAACTCGCTGGCCAACGGCCTGTGGAACTACAACATCGACACGGCGAAGATCAAGGCCTACCCCTCCAACGCGCAGATCACCAGCGGCTGCGGCGCGGATGGCTCCAAGTGCCTGCGCATCGTGTATCGCCACCCCTCCGGCATCCTCAAGCATCCGGCGTCCGACCCGGTGTTCGAGTATGTCAATGGCAACGTCAGCTGGGTGGCCGCGGATTCCACGCACACCAACACCGGCACCGACGTGACCCAGCGCAACATCAACATCAACGGCAAGACGGATGACAGCGGTCGCTACAACGACACGGTGGTGCCGGCCAAGGAGTACACGCTGAGCTACGACATCTACTTCGAGCCCGGCTTCGACTTCGCCAAGGGCGGCAAGCTGCCCGGCCTGGCCTCGATGGACTTCGACAGCGGCTGCACCGAAGACGGCAGCGACAAGCGCTCGCCGAAGAACTGGAGCATCCGCCTGATGTGGCGCGCCAACGGCCGGCTGGAGCTGTACTCCTACGACCAGACCCGCCCGTCCGGCAGCTGTGGCATCCGCAAGGTGATCGACGGCGCCGACGACGAACCCAACGAAGTGCCGGGCACCATCCCGAACGACGGCAAGTTCCGCCTGCAGGCCGGCCAGTGGTACACCTTCCGCATCTCGACGAAGATCAACACCAACAACTCGGTGACCCGTGACGCCAGTGGCAACCCCACCGGCGGCAACGGCGAGATCACCCTGTGGGTGGCCAACGCCAGCCGCAGCGTGACCCGCACCCTGGTGTTCAGCGGCGTGGCGATGCGCGACGAGTGCGACGGCCCCTGCGGCGGCACGGTGCCGGACAGCGCGGACACGTGGATCAACGGCTTCTTCTTCAGCACCTTCTACGGTGGCAACGAGACCAAGCGCCTCACCTGCCTGAACGCCACCAAGCCCAGCGTGCCGAGCCAGCTGACCCAGGCCCGCTATGACGAGCTGTGTGCCTCGCAACGCCTGACGACCGCGCTGCCGAACTACAGCTGGCAGCCGCAGACGGCGTCGGCCGCGCGTTTCGACAACATCATCGTGACGCAGGGCTACAAGGGGCCGGGCCAGATCGGCTACTGAGGACGAAACCCCGCATCACGCGGGGCACCTGGAGCCACGGCGGTGCATGCCGCCGCCCGGCTCCACCTGCAAGGGAACGCCACGGCGTTCCCTTTTTCTTTGCCCGGCCCGTCTGTCTGGCCGGGCCGCGCACCCGGCCTCGCATGGATTCAGCCCGCCGGCGTCCGGCCGCTACTGGCGGAGGCGTTCTGGTCTGACCACCCGTCAGGCCGCAAACGCGGATACGGGAAAACCCCTACAAAACGACAAATTTGTTTGGTAGGCTCAGGGTTCGCATCAATAGTTTCACCGTCTTACTTTTGCAGTTCACTCAGGAGTTCCTGCATGGCACGTAGCATCAAGACGACGGTGGCCGTTGCCATCGCCGCCCTCGCGGCCTTCGGCTGCGCCACCCCCGGCCTTCACAACGCCAACGGCAACACCCTCAAGACCGTCGCCCTGATCCAGGGCGAGCCGAACTTCTCGGTGGACGGTGCCTACCAGGAGCTGGAAGAAGGCCTGTACACCCAGCCCGAGCTGCGCGCCGGCAAGAAGGTCTTCGCACCGCTGGGCGACATCATTCCCTTCCTGGGCGGCGAATACAGCCTGAACGGCAACGTCGCCACCTACAGCCTGGGCGGCCACAACGTGCAGGTCACCGTCGGCAGCACGGACGCCAGCGCCGACGGCCAGCCGTTCAAGCTGGACCTCGCGCCGGAACTGAAGGCCGGCAGCGTGTGGGTGCCGGTCGCCAACGTGTGGGAGAAGCTCGGTGCCTTCGTGAAGTGGGACGACACCCGCCAGCGCCTGTCCGGCGCCTTCATCCTGCCGCCCAGCCAGAAGCTGGAAGACTTCACCCGCGGTGGCCCGGTCACCGAAGGCACGATCACCACGCAGAAGCCGGAGTTCTACGGCAGCGCCGACGGCATCAAGCTGGGCGACGTGATCCTCGGCTACCAGAACGCCGACGGCGGCTGGCCGAAGGTGGACCGCGACGTGAACCTGCTGGTGCCGGTGAACACCGCCGCCATGACGGGCTTCCGCATCAAGTCCACCATCGACAACGACTCGACCATGAAGCAGATGGCCGTGCTGGCGAAGGTGTACAACGCCACGAAGCAACAGAAGTACGCCGACGGCTACCTGCGTGGCCTCGACTACGTGCTGCGCGCCCAGCAGGCCAACGGCGGCTGGCAGCAGTTCTGGCCGGAACCGCAAGGCTACAAGGCGCGCATCACCTTCAATGACGACGCCATCGCCAACGTGCTGGAAATGCTCCGCGACGTGGCCAGCCGCTCGCCCGAGTTCCAGTTCGTCGACGTGCCGCGTGCCGGCCTGGCCCGTGGCGCCTACGAGCGTGGTATCGCCCTCATCCTCAAGACCCAGCTGGTGGTGAACGGCAAGAAGACCGGCTGGTGCGCCCAGTACGACGAGAAGACCCTGCAGCCGGTGACCGGCCGCGCCTTCGAGCTGGCGTCCATCAGCGGCAACGAGAGCGTGAACATCACCCGCTTCCTGATGAGCATCGACAAGCCCAGCCCGGAGATCATCGCGGCCGTGCAGAGCGCCATCGACTGGTTCGACGACGCCCGCCTCACCGGCATCAAGCTGGAGCGCAAGGACGACCACACCCTGGAGTTCGGCTTCGACCGCCGCGTCGTCGCCGACCCCAAGGCACCGCCGCTGTGGGCCCGCTTCTACGACCTGCAGACCGGCAAGCCGCTGTTCACTGCCCGTGACGGCGTGAAGCGCGACAACTACGCCGACGTCAGCTACGAGCGCCGCGTGAAGTACAACTGGTATGCCGACACCCCGCGCGACCTGCTGGCCAAGGATTACCCGGCCTGGGTCGCCAAGTGGGCACCGGGCAAGAGCGTGCTGAAGTAAGCGCCGGAGTCCGCAACAGAAGGCCGCCTCCGGGCGGCCTTCTGCTTTCTGCTCGCCAGCGGTGGCGGCGCTGTCCATGGGCTTCGATGCCGCTTTCGCTGGAGCTCGGGCATTCGGCCCCAAGCCCGGCGGCAGGCGGGTTTCCCCGCTGCAACGATTTCTTGCCACCGTCAATTTGTGTTGATTTTGATGTTTTTAATAAATCTAGCCTCTGGTTGACCGATAGTAAGGGCATTGCGAATCCAGGATCGGCCTCAGGCCGGCCAGCCCATGCCCGACGCCAACGCCTTCTTCCAGCTCGACGACAGCAGCCCGCTCGTATACGGCAGCCATGATCCGTGGCTGGTCCTGCTGTCCATCGGCATCGCCGTGTTCGCCGCCACGATGGCCCTGCAGATGGCCGCCATGGCCCGCCGCAGCGACACGCGCGTGCATCGCAACACCGCGGTGGCGACCGGCGCGCTGGCACTGGGCGGCGGCATCTGGGCCATGCACTTCATCGGCATGCTGGCCTTCGACCTGTGCACGCCGGTGTCCTACTCGCCGGGCATCACCCTGCTGTCACTGCTGCCCGGCCTGGCCGCCTCCGGCGTGGCGCTGAGCCTGCTGGCCCGGCAGCGCATCACCATGTGGCAGCTGATCGGCGGGGGCATCCTTGTGGGCGCCGGCATCGGCGCCATGCACTACAGCGGCATGGCTGCCATGGACATGCTGCCCGACCTGCGCTACGACCCCATCGGCTTCGCGCTGTCCATCCTCGTCGCCGTGGCGTTGAGCGTCATCGCGCTGGGCGTGCGCTTCGGCAACGGTGGCCGCGGCTGGCTGTCGCGCCGCCTGAGCCCCACCTGGGCGCTGCTGCCCAGCGGGCTGATCATGGGCCTGGCGATCAGTTGCATGCACTACACCGGCATGGCCGCCGCCCGCTTCGTCGGCGTCGCCGCGCCCGAGGCCAGTTCCGACCTCAACACCGGCTTCCTGGCCGTGGCGGTCGCCCTGATGGTGGTGACGCTGACGGTGCTGGTGCTGACGGTCAACAACCTGCTGCGCTTCCGTGAGCTGTACCGCCAGATGCAATCCAAGGAGTCGCAGCTGCGCGCGGTCTTCGACACGGTTGCCGACGGCATCGTGACCATCGACGGCGACGGCCGCATCTGCGACGTCAACCCGGCGGCGGAACGCATCTTCGGCTGGCAGGCGCGCGAAATCATCGGCCAGCCGGCCGCCATGCTGCTGGTGCCCGACGAGGCCGCGCTGTACACCGAGCAACGCAAGGCCAGCCTGGCCGGTGCCCGCGGTGACAACCTGAACGGCGGCCGCGACGTCACCGCGGTGCGCCGCGACGGCGCGCTGGTGCCGATCCGCGTCGCCATGAACCGCACCGCGAACACGGAAAAGCCGCTGTTCGTCGCGGCGGTGACGGACATCAGCGAACGTCACACCATGGAACAGTCGCTGCGCGCCAGCGAGCAGCAACTGCGCACGCTCATCCGCAACACCCCGGGGGTGACCTTCCGCTGCCTGCTCGACCATGACTGGAGCATGCTGTTCATCAGCGATGCGGTCGCCGCGCTGACGGGCTGGAAGCCCGAGGATTTCATCGCCCGGCGCGTGGCCTGGAACGACCTCATCCACGTGGATGATCGCGACCCGGTCGCCGACGCCGTGGTGGACGCCATCGAGCAGAAGCGCAACTACGAAGTGACCTACCGCCTGCGCGACCGCGACGGCCGCGAACGCTGGATCTGGGAGACCGGCACCGCCCAGTGCGACGCGGACGGCACCCCGCAATGGCTCGACGGCGTGCTGGTCGACATCACCGAAACCCGGCTGCGCGCGGCGGAGTACGAAGGCACGGTGCATGCACTGGGCCGTGCCCTGGCGGTGGTGGAGTTCGACCTGTCGGGCACGGTGTTGTTCGCCAACGACAACTTCCTGGCATTGAGCGGCTACCAGGCGGAGGAGCTGATCGGCCATCCCCACGCCCTGCTGTGCGCACCTGACTACGTGCGCAGCCCGGCCTACGCGGGCTTCTGGGAGCGGCTCGCGCAGGGTCACTTCGACGGCGGCGAGTACCAGCGCTTCGGCAAGGACGGCGAGCCGTTCTGGATCCAGGCCACCTACAACCCGGTGTACGGCGCCGACGGCAAGCTGCGCAAGATCACCAAGTACGCCACCGACATCACCGCCCGCAAGCAGATGGAGCTGGAGCTGCGCGAAGCCAAGGAGCGCGCCGAGCAGGCCGCCTCCGCCCGCGCGGCCTTCCTCGCCAACATGAGCCACGAGATCCGCACGCCGATGAACGCCATCATCGGCTTTACCGAAGTGCTGCTCGACACGCAGCTGTCGGCCGACCAGCGTCGCGACCTGGACGCGGTAAACGGCGCCTCGCGCGCCCTGCTGCGCCTGCTCAACGAAGTGCTGGATTCCGCCAAGCTCGACCGCGGCGCGGTGGAGCTGGAGGAGCACGACTTCAACCTGCTGGCGCTGATCGACGAGATCAGCTCCACGCTCAGCACCAGCGTGCGCGAGAAGGAACTGCGCATGACGGTCGACTACGACGCTAGCCTGCCGGTGCGCTACCGCGGCGACGCGCTGCGCATCCGCCAGATCCTGACCAACCTGCTGACCAACGCGATCAAGTTCACCGAGCACGGCCATATCGCCCTGCGCGTGCTGCCGCGCGGCGAGCAGGTGTACTTCGCCGTCGAGGACACCGGCATCGGCATCGAGGCCGACCGCCTGGACGCCATCTTCGACCCGTTCACGCAGGCCGATGCCTCGATGAGCCGGCGCTTCGGCGGCACCGGACTGGGCACGACCATCAGCAAGCAGCTGGTGGAACTGATGGGCGGCAGCATCGGCGTCAGCAGCATCGTCGGCGTGGGCAGTACCTTCCACTTCTGCCTGCCGCTCGCGCCGGCCCGCACGGGAGACGACGCCGACAGCAACCTCGACGCGCCGCTGGCCCTGCCGCCGCTGCGCATCCTGGCCGCCGACGACGTCGCGCTCAACCTGGAATTGCTGACGGTGGTGATGAAGCGCCTGGGCCACCAGCTCAGCACCGCGCCGGACGGCGAGACCGGCGTCCGCCTCGCTGGCGACGCCGATTACGACCTCATCCTCATGGACGTGCAGATGCCCGGCATCGACGGGCTGGAAGCCGCGCGCCGGATCCGCAGCCAGGAGAACAAGGAGGCGCGCGGCCGGGTGCCCATCATCGCCCTGACCGCCAGTGTCATGGATGCCGACCGCAACGCCGCCCGCGATGCCGGCATGGACGGCTTCGCCTCCAAGCCGCTGGACCTGCCCGCGCTGACCCGCGAGATGGCACGCGTGCTGGACCTGCCGGCCATGCCCGTCATCGACAGGAAAACCGGCAAGCAGGGCCCCCGCGTCCTTGACGACCGCGCCGGCCTGGCCCGCTGGGGCGACGCCCGTCCGCTCTACGTCCGCGCGCTGCGACAGTTCGCCGACGAACTGTCGAACGCCGCCCGGACCTTCAGGCAGGCTGCAGGCCAGGACGACGCCCCGACACCGCACCAGGAGCTGCTGCGCCTCGCCCACCGGCTGGGTGGCGCCGGTGCCAACCTCGGCCTGGACACCCTGTCGCAGCAGTTCAACGAGATCGAGCGCCACGGTGGCGAGCCGCTGCGTGGCGAGGCGCTGGACGCCTTCCTGCATCAGATCGCCCAGGCCCGCGACGCCATCGCGCGCTATGCCGCGGCGGACGAACCGGCGAACGACGCTACGCCCGCAAGCACGCGGCCTTTCGATGTCGCCATCGCCAAGGCCAGCGCCCAGCACCTGCTGGAAGCCCTCAGGCACGGCACGCTGGACGATGCCGCCCTGGCGGACTTCGCCCGCGCCCTGCCGGCCGATGCGCACACCCTGCTACGCCTGCGACGCCTGATCGACGAGTTCGACCTGGCCGCCGCCCACGCCCACCTGTCCCTCTACCTCGGCTCCCTCGACGAGCTGGAACCCACCCGCGCCGCGGTGACGGCAAGCCTGCAACCGCTGGAGACAACGCCATGACTGACGCACCCGACCACAGGCCCTGCCTGCTGCTCGTCGACGACGAGCCGACCAATCTCCAGCTGCTGCGCCAGATCCTCCAGCAGGACTACCGCCTGCTGTTCGCCAAGGACGGCCCGCGCGCGCTGGAACTGGCCCGCCAGGAGAGGCCGGACCTGATCGTGCTGGACGTGATGATGCCGGGCATGACCGGTCACGAGGTCTGCCGCCGCCTCAAGGCCGACCCGCGCAGCGCGCAGGCGCCGGTCATCTTCGCCACCGCGCTGACCCAGGTGGAGGACGAGCTGGCCGGCTTCAACGCCGGCGCGGTGGACTACATCACCAAGCCGCTGAGCCCGCCCATCGTGCGTGCCCGCATCCGCACCCACCTGTCGCTGGTGCGGATGGAGGAACTGCGCGAGACCCGCCTGCAGATCGTGCAGCGCCTAGGGCTGGCAGCCGAGTACAAGGACAACGAGACCGGCAAGCACGTCATCCGCATGAGCCACTTCTCCCACCGCCTCGGCCTCGCCGCCGGCATGAGCAGCAAGGACGCGGAAGACCTGCTCAACGCCGCGCCGATGCATGACATCGGCAAGATCGGCATTCCCGACCGCATCCTGCAGAAGCCCGGCAAGCTGGACGCCGAGGAATGGACCATCATGCAGACGCATGCCGCCATCGGCGCGCACATCATCGGCGACCACCCTGCGGGCATGCTCGCGATGGCCCGCCGCATCGCGCTGACCCACCACGAGAAATGGGACGGCAGCGGTTATCCCAACCGCCTCGCCGGCGAGGAGATCCCGCTAGAAGGCCGCATCGTGGCCCTGGCCGACGTGTTCGATGCGCTGACCTCCGTCCGCCCCTACAAGCGCGCGTGGACGGTGGAGGAAGCCGTGGCGCACATCCGCAGCGGCGCCGGCCAGCATTTCGACCCCGCGCTGGTGGAACTCTTCCTGCAGGAACTCCCGGCGCTGTGCGAGATCAAGGAACGCTGGGCGGAAGACAACGACCCCTCCGCCAGCCCGGCCCTGGCGGTCGCGGCCTGAGGAACGGCCCGCCGACACACCTGCCGCGACGACACGGCACGCGAGCGCGACGGCACGGGCGGCGAGGTCGCTCCACGTCGGCTGCATCTGCTTCATCGGCTGCATCGGCCATATCGCCCAGGCTCGCCGGTCCGGACGTCCCCGGGACGACGCCGTTCTCGGGCGGTGTAAGCTTGCCGGACCCTCCATTCCCGTGTCCGGAATTCGATGTACTCCGACGAAGACCTCGACGCCGGCGTCGCCGCCGGCATCTTCAGTGCCGACAGCACGGCAGCCTTCCGTGCGCACATCGCGAAGCTCCGCCACCGCACCAACGAAGACGACGAACCGCTACGCCTGGTCAGCAGTTTCAATGACATCTTCGTGTCACTCGCCTGCGCCCTGCTGCTGGGCGCCGTCGGCGGCATAGGCAGCAGCCTCGTCCACTGGCTGGGCGGCCTCGCAGTCGCGGCCACGTCCTGGATGCTGGCAGAGGTATTCGTGCGCAAGCGCCGGATGGCGCTGCCCGCCATCCTGCTGTTGCTCGGCTTCGTCGGCGGCATCACCACCGCGGCCTTCATTGCATTCGGCAACGAGGGCGTCGCCGCACTGGTCGCCACGCTGGTGGGCACGGCAGGCGCGTGGATGCACTGGCGCCGCTTCCGCGTGCCGATATCCGTCGCGGCCGGGCTCGCCACCGCACTGGGCGGCTGCGTGCTGGTGGTCCTGGCCGCATTTCCCGAGGCGAAGAACTGGCTGACTGGCGTTGCCCTGCTGTGCGGCCTGATCGCCTTCGCGCTGGCGCTGAAGTGGGATGCCAGCGACACCAGCCGCCAGACCCGACGCACCGACGTGGCTTTCTGGCTGCACCTGCTCGCCGCGCCACTCATCGTGCATCCGGTGTTCGCGGCGCTCGGCATGCTGGACGGCCAGGCGGGACTGCTGCAGGCCTGCGCGGCGGCGGCGATCTACGTCCTCATCGCGCTCGTGTCGCTGTGCATCGACCGGCGTGCGCTGATGGTGTCCGCGCTGGCCTATGTGCTGTACGCGTTCACCGCCTTCCTGAATGAGTACGGCGTGGTCAGCCTGAGCTTCGCCATCACGGCATTCATCATCGGCTCGGCCCTGCTGATCCTTTCCGCCTACTGGCACAAGAGCCGGCAACTCGTCCTTCAACGCCTCCCCGTGCGCCTCCGCCGGTTGTTCGCACGCAGCGTGAGCGACCAGGCTGCCCACGCCTCAACATCATGATCCGGTACCTGAGCTTCCTCATCGCCTCCACACTGGTGACGGTCACCCAGGCGTTTGCCGCGGACCCGCCCGCGACCGCGCAGCAGCGCTTCGAGCAGGACATCGCACGCATGCTGGCGGTCCGCACCGAGGCCTACCGCTTCGCCGAGGCGAACGGCATCACGCGCAACGGCCAGCCGAAACTCACGCGCGCACAGTCCAACCAGTTGCGCGAGCTCGCCCAGCGCTACATCGACGCGCGTGCCCCATTGCTGGATGACGCCGCGAAGGTGGCCCACCTGTTCGGCAACGACACCGCGCCGACCATCACCCAGCACCGCGCCACCAGCTCCATGCCGGCAACGCGCATCGTCGGCATCGACGTCATCCGCGAGCAGCACTGGATCAACCCGCAGGACGAGGCCGGGCAGACGCAGCTGACGGACATCCTGCGCGGCACCGCCGCAGCCATGGTGCTGTGGGACAGCTACCGCGTCGCGGTGATGCCCTACGCCGAGAACAACGACATGCAGTACGCGCTGACCTTCGACGTCGGCAACGGCCCGCGCCTGCGCGACCTGATGCGCAACTATTACTCGACCGACATGCGTGCCCAGCTGGCCAGCGCCACCCGCTTCGTCGACGGCTACATGGGGTGGCGGCGCCGGCGCCAGATGCCGGTGAACCTGGAGGAGGAATACCTCTACACGCTGGTGCAGAGCGCCCACTGGTACAAGGACATCCGCGAGGCGGGTGGCATCGGCCTCGGCGAATCGCTGCGCTTCGCCAACGAGGACATCCGCGTGCATCGCGCCTACCTGCGCAACCTGCTGAGCCACGGCCTGTCCATGGGCTTCGGCAACATGGTGGGGCTGGTGCAGACGCGCAGCGGCCACCTGAAGAAGATGCCCGCCAGCGACATGGACGCGCTGGCGACCGAACTGAAGCCGCTGGACATCCTGCTGGAGAAGACGCCGTTCCGGCTCACCGACAAGATGATCCCCGGCTATTACGGCCACGTCGCCATCTGGCTGGGCAGCGAGGAAGAACTGCGTGCGCTCGGCGTGTGGGACAGCATCGCACCCGAACTGCAGGCCCACATCCGCGACGGCCGGCGCATCGTCGAGGCGCTGCGCGTCGGCGTCACGATGAGCACGCTGCCGCATTTCCTGAACATCGACGACCTCCTGGTGTTGCGCGACACGCGCCCGCTCACCGACGACTACCGCCGCCAAGCGGTGCTCACCGCGCTGGCGCAGGTGGGCAAGGAATACGACTTCAACTTCGACGTGTATTCGCACGCCCGCATCGTCTGCTCTGAGCTGGCTTACGTGGTCTTCCCCGACCTGGGCTGGCCGCTGGCACGCACCATGGGCCGCTACACCATCAGCCCGGACAACGTGGCGCAGATGGCGGTCGGCACCGCAGCGGTGTTGAAGCCGGCCATCCTGTATCGCAGCGGCAAGCGCGTGAATGACAGCCTGCCGGCTGCGGTGGCGACGCTGATCGCCGCGCCCGCCGCAAGCACCACGGCGTCGGCAGGACGCTGAGCCGTCACGAACAGGAGCACCGGCATGCAACGCGACGACCGACACATCCGCCAGCTCGCCGAGCACCTGCTGCACACCGGCGTCAGCGACCTGAGCGCGCAGGAGCGTCGCGCGCTCACCCGCGTGGCGAAACGCCTGCAGGCCAGCCTGAGTGATGGAAACGAAGCACCGGTCAGCGAAGACGGGATCAGCTTCGGCGAACGCCTGGCCGATCGCGTCGCGGAGTTCGGCGGCTCGTGGAAATTCATCTCGCTGTTCGGGGCCTTCCTGGTCGCCTGGACCATCCTCAACACCGAACTGCTGCGCGCCCAGGCCTTCGACCCCTACCCGTACGTGTTCCTGAATCTGGTGCTGTCGATGCTGGCAGCGATCCAGGCGCCGGTCATCATGATGTCGCAGAACCGGCAGGCCGCCCGCGACCGCCTGACCATGCTGCGCGACCTGGAGGTCAACCTGAAGGCGGAGGCGAAGATCGCCGACCTCCACAAGCGCATCGACCACCTGACCTGGCAGACCCTGGGCGGGCTGGACGACATCAAGCGGAGCCTCCAGGACCGGCAGGGCGCGGCCCCACCCGCCGCGCAGGACACCCCGCCGCCCTGAGCGGCGCGCGTCAGAACTTCGGGATGCGCAGGGTCTTGCTGACCATCAGCGTGCCGGACAGCAGGAACAGCAGGCTCATGGCGTGGAGCTCCCACGGGCCGATGACCCACACGCCGCCGAACAGCATGTCGGTGCCGATACGCTGCTGCCAGGCGCACAGCGCCAGCACCCCGACCAGCAGCACGCTGGTAGGAATCGGCGTGCCTTCGAAGTAGGCCACCTTGTCGCCGCCCTCCGAGAGCTTCTCGGCCGTGACGTTGAAGCGCGCCAGGCGTGCCACGCCGCAACACACGAAGTAGGTCAGGATCATCAGGTCCCAGCCGCCACGCATGCCGGCCGCAAAAGCGAGGACGGCCGGCGCCACGCCGAAGGACACGATGTCGGCCAGCGAATCCAGCTCACGGCCGAAGGCCGAGTGCTGGTGCCGCCAGCGCGCGATGCGACCGTCCAGCATGTCGAACACGAAGGCGATCGGCGCCATCAGCGCCGCGGCGAAGAAGTGGTCGCCGTGGCCGTGCGCGATGAAGGACATCGCGAAGAAGACCGCCGCCATGCCGCTGGCCGCGTTGCCCAGCGTGAAGAAGTCGGCAAGCTGCAACTCGCGCAGCATGGCGAAGTGTGCCGGGCGGGTTGCTGTGCGCTCGTCCTCGGGGCCGGGGTTCCGTCTCATGGTTCCGGATGATACCGCCGGCATCGTCGCCCCTCGTTCAGATTTCATCATCGTCGTCACCTTCTGGAATGTCCGCCGGCTCCTGGATGTCCACCGGCATGTCGGCGTCGGATTCGACATCGGCGAGCCCGAACTCGGGCGCCTGGAAGATCCGGTCGGGCTCGATGTCGGCACCACTGTTGTCACCCGGCAGGTCTTCCACGGAGCGGCGTTCGCCGGTGCCGTTGGCATCGCTGCCCTGGGCCTGCGCGACGGTGCCGGTGACGTCGCTGGCGGAGTCTGAGGAATCGCTGGGGCCGAACACGCCGCTGGATATGCGCGGCAGTTCCCCGACAGATTCCGGATTGATCGATGTACTCATGGCCGTCTCCCCGCTGTGTTCGATGCTCGATGTTTCCAGCGTAAGCAGGGCACCCGTGCGCACCTGTCGGCGATGACCGAAGCGCGTGTGAGATTCGGCTGTCGGAGGGACGTCCCGCCGCACGCCGCCACCGTGGCACGGCCCTGCCGGCAGGCGCCCGCAGGTGGCTGGCTATACTGCAGCTACCGCTGCGAGCCTCGCAGCAGACATCCTCCCCTCCGCGCGCCATGGCATCCCACATCGTCCGTCCCCCCGCAGTCGCCGGCAGCTTCTATCCCGCCGACGCCGGCGTCCTGAGCGCACAGGTGCATGACCTGCTGGTCCGCGCGCCGCACCCCGTGCCACCGGCCACGCCCAAGGCATTGCTGGTGCCGCATGCCGGCTACGTCTACTCGGGGGCGGTGGCGGCCAGTGCCTACGCCCTGCTCGAACCCCTGCGCGACACGATCCGCCGCGTCGTGCTGCTGGGGCCCAGCCACCGCGTACCGCTCAACGGCATGGCCCTGCCCGGCTGCAACCGCATGGCCACCCCGCTGGGCGAAATGGAAGTCGACGCGGAGGGCGTGTTCAGCCTCGCCCGCCTGCCCGGCGTGGTGGTGGACGACCGTCCGCATGCCGCCGAGCACGCGCTGGAAGTGCAGCTCCCCTTCCTGCAGACCGTGCTGGACCACGCCAGCGTGCTGCCGATCAGCGTCGGCCAGGCGGCGCCGGAGCAGGTGGCGGCCGTGCTGGAGGCGGTCTGGGGCGGGCCGGAGACCCTGGTCCTCGTCAGCTCCGACCTGTCCCACTACCACGCCTATGCCGATGCCCGGCAGCGCGACCACGCCACCATCGAACGCGTACTGTCGCTCAGCCCGACGCTGCGCCCGGAAGATGCCTGCGGCGCGATGCCGCTCAATGGCTTCTTCCACGCCGCACGCAAGCACGGCCTGCGCCCGCAACTGCTGGACCTGCGCAACTCCGGCGACACCGCGGGCGACCGCAGCCGGGTGGTCGGTTACGCCTCCGTCGCCTTCAGCGCCGAGGCGCAGGTGCTGCACTGAGCAGCGCGGCCACCATGAACCAGCCGGCTCCGCCCGCCCCCTCCTCCGCAGCCGTGAGCCCCGCGCTCGGCACCACCCTGCTGGCGCTGGCGCGCAATGCCATTGCCGAACGACTGGCGCTGCCGCAGATGGCGGTGGACGCCGGCCTGCCGGCCCTGCAGCAACGCGGCGCCACCTTCGTCACCCTGCAGCGCGCCGGCGCGCTGCGCGGCTGCATCGGCCAGTTGCAGGCCAGCCGCCCGCTGCTGCGCGACGTGCAGGAGAACGCCCGCGCCGCCGCCTTCCGCGACCCGCGCTTTCCACCGCTGACGGCGGCCGAATGGCCGGGACTGGAGGTCGAGGTCTCGCTGCTCGGCGACGCCGACATCCAGCCCTGCCCGACACGGGAAGAGGCCCTGCAACGGATCGTCGCCGGCCAGGACGGCATCATCCTGTCCGGCGGTTGCCGCAGCGCCACCTTCCTGCCGCAAGTGTGGGAGCAACTGCCGGAGCCGCAGCGCTTCCTCGACCAGTTGTTGCTGAAGGCGGGCCTGCGCAACTGGCCCGATGACATGCTGCTCGGCCGCTACCGGGTGGAGAAATTCAGCGAGGGCTGAGCATGAATCACCCCGCCCGCTGGTGGCACCCGCTGGACGATGGCCGCATCGAATGCGAGCTGTGCCCGCGCCACTGCCGGCTGCACGACGGACAGCGCGCCGCCTGTTTCGTGCGCGCCCGCGAAGGCGGGCAACTGGTGCTCACCACCTATGGCCGCAGCTCCGGCTTCTGCGTGGACCCGATCGAGAAGAAGCCGCTGAACCACTTCTTTCCCGGCAGCGGCGTGCTGTCCTTCGGCACCGCCGGCTGCAACCTCGCCTGCAAGTTCTGCCAGAACTGGGACGTCTCGAAGTCGCGCGACATGGACAGGCTGATGGACAGCGCCTCGCCGTCCGCCATCGCCGTGGCGGCGCGGAAGACGGGCGCACTCAGCGCCGCCTTCACCTACAACGACCCGGTGATCTTCGCCGAGTACGCCATCGACACCGCCCGTGCCTGTCATGCCGAAGGCATTTTCACGGTGGCGGTGACGGCCGGCTACATCAGCCCCGCGGCACGCCCCGAGTTCTTCGCCCACATGGACGCCGCCAACGTGGACCTCAAGGGCTTCAGCGACGGCTTCTACGAGAAGCTCACCGGCGCCAGGCTGGCGCCGGTGCTGGACACGCTGGTGTGGCTGCGCCACGAAAGCCGCACCTGGCTGGAGATCACCACCCTGCTGATCCCGGACGCCAACGACAGCGATGCCGAACTGCAGGCGCTGGCGCAGTGGGTGATGCGCGAACTGGGGCCGGACGTGCCGCTGCACTTCACCGCCTTCCACCCCGACTACAAGCTCACCGACCGCCCACCGACGCCGGCCGCCACGCTGCTGCGTGCCCGCCGCATCGCCCGCGAGGCCGGGCTGCACCATGTGTATTGCGGCAACATCCGCCACCCGGAAAGCGCCACCACCTACTGCCCCGGTTGCGCAGGCGCCTTGATAGCGCGGGACGGCTATGCAATCCTCAGCTGCCGCATCGGTGCGGACGGACGCTGCCCTGACTGCGGCACACGCATCGCCGGGCATTTCGCCGCACACGCCGGCAACTTCGGCAACCGCCGCATCCCCGTGCGTCTGCAGGCCGCGCACTGAACAGAGGAACCCTGCACTCCGAATGAGCTACGCCTTGCGCCACACCGATCTCCGCATCCAGGCCGACAAGGTCTGGCTCGACGCCTTCCTGTCCCACGCGCCCGACGTACGCGGCCTGGTGCTATGCGTCTCGCCCTGGTTCGGCCGCCTGCGCGACTCGCGCGAGGACTACGCCGCCCGCGTGCTGCGCGACGCCGGCTACGCCACGCTGCTGGTCAGCCTGCTGAGCGCCTACGAGGAAAGCCGCGACCCGGAGTTGCGTTACGACGTGTCGCTGCTGGCCACGCGGCTGCAGACCGTGATGCTGTGGGTGCAACACCAGCCGCAACTGGGCGGCCTGCCGCTGGGCCTGCAGGCGCTGGGCACGGTGGCGGCGGCCGGCGTGCGTGCCATCGCCCGCGAGCCGGAAACGATGGGCGAACGCATCGGTGCCATCGTCGCGCGCAGCGCGCGGGCCGACCTGGCCGGCGCCGAACCCCTGCGCCGCCTGCGCGTGCCCACCCTGATGGTGATGCCCGGCCAGGAAGCCGCCCTGCTGCCACCGGCCGAACAGGCCTACGCCCTGATCGGCGCCGACAAGGCCTGGAAGGTCGTGCCCTATGCCAGCGTGGACTTCATCGAACCCGGCTCGCTGGAGGCCGCGGCCAGCAGCGCCCGCGACTGGTTCCTGCAGCATCTGCCGGCCATCGCAGCGCCGGCCGATGGCGAACGCCACCCCGACAGCGCCACCGACAGCTGAATCAGACGCTTCTGACGCGCGTCTGACCGCCCGGCGGGCCGGCACACCGGGGCCCGGGGGGTAAAATGGCGACTTCGCAGCCGGCGCCGACCGGCCACAGCCTGCCGTCGATGTCCGCCAGCCCTGCCGCCCCCTCGCCGCCCGAAGAAGACCTGCCGCAGCGCCTGTTCCGCTGGTGGCACGTGCCCCTGTGGTGTTCGCGCCAGGTGTTGCGCCTGCTGGTCGTCGCCTACTTCCTGATCGGCATCGTCTTCCTGCTGCTGCGTTACGTCGCCGCCCCGCAGATCGAGGCGCACCGCGACGACATTGCCGGCGAGCTCGGCCGGCGCCTCGGCATGCAGGTGCAGATGGACGATCTGGACGCCCGCTGGGACGGACTGCGCCCGCGCCTGCGCATCAGCCAGCTGCGCCTGGTGAATGCGGAGCAGCGCACGGTGCTGGAACTGCCGGAGATCACCGCCGAGATCGCATGGACCTCGCTGTGGCGTCGCCGGCTGGAGTTGCACGAGCTGGTCATCGCCGGCGCCGACCTCGATATCAGCCGCGAGGCCGACGGGCGCTTCGTCGTGGCCGGTATTCCGATCGAGAAGAAGGAGGGCGACCAGGGCAGCGCCTTCTCGGACTTCCTGCTCAGCCAGCACCACATCGTCATCCGCGACGCGCAGGTGGACTGGACCGACCACAAGCGCAAGGCGCCCACGCTGACGCTGGACAAGCTGTCGCTGCGCCTGGACAACGACGGCGACCGCCATCGCTTCGCCATCACCGCGCAACCGCCGGCCGATCACAGCGGCCCGCTGGACATCCGTGGCGATCTGCGCGGCGACACCCTGACCGATGCCGGCGGCTGGCGCGGCACCGTCTACCTCGCTCTGCAACGCACCGACATGGCGGCGTGGACGCCGTGGCTGGACTACCCGGTCGAACTGCCGCAGGGCCAGGGCGCAGTGCGCGCCTGGCTCAATTTCGAGGGGCTGCGCGTCGGCGCGCTGACGACCGACCTCGCTCTGCAGAACGTGCAGGTACGCTTCGAGCCCCGCCTGCCCATGCTGCATCTCACCGAACTGCGCGGCCGCCTGAAGCTCGCCGCGCGCGAGGGCAGCGTCGCCATCGCCGGCGAGCGCGTCACGCTGGCGACCGCCGATGGCCTGCGCATTCCGGCCACCAATTTCGCCGCGCGGGCGGAAGCGGCACGCGAAAAGGAAAAAGGACAGGCGCGGGAGCCGGCGCGCGGCGAGTTTTCCGCGTCGCGCCTGGACGTGCGCGTGCTGGCCCAGCTGTCCGCCCGCCTGCCCTTGCCGGCGAGCTGGCAGGAGCAGCTCGCCACGCTGGAGCCACGCGGCTGGGTGGAGCGCCTGGAATCCAGCTGGCAGGGCGAGCTGCCCCGGCCGGACACCTGGAAACTGTCGGCACGCCTGACGGGCCTTGCACTCGCCAGCACCGGCCAGGTGCCCGGCATGCAGGGCATCAGCGCCGAGATCGACGGTAACGAGAAGGAAGGAAGCTTCCGGCTGGAAGCCAGGGATGGTGCGCTGGACATGCCCACGGTCTTCCGCGACCCGCTGGTGGAACTGCAGGCCGCACAGGTGCGCGGCAACTGGCGCCACGCCGGTGACACGCTGAGCATCAAGGTGGAACGCGCACAGCTGCGCAATGCCGACATCGATGCCGAGGCACGCGGCGAATGGACGCAGCGTGCCGGCGAAACCGGCCGCATCGACATGACCGCCAGCGCGAAACGCGGCGACGCGAAAGCCGTGTGGCGCTACATTCCGGCCGTGCTGACCCACACCGGCGCCTGGCTGGAGATGGCCCTGCTGGATGGCCACGCCACCGAGGTCGACATGCATCTTCGCGGCGATCCGAAGGCGCTGGCCAACCATGCCCTCAGCGAGGCGGAGATGCGCAAGCGGGTGGACTTCCGCGTCGGCGGGCGCATCCACGGCGGCCGCCTGCACTACGCCAACAACTGGCCGGAGCTGGACCGCATCGACGGCAGCTTCCTGTTCGAAGGCCGGCGCATGCTCATCAACGCACAGAGCGCGCGCTACCGCGACGTCACCCTCAGTGGCGTGCAGGCGCGCATCGACGACCTGCACGATCCGCTCCACAACGTCGTCATCCGCGGCAAGGCCGGCGGCCCCAGCCAGGACTTCCTCAGCTACATCAGCAGCAGCCCGCTGGACACCCACCTCGGCGGCTTCGCGCGCAACGTCACCGCTGCCGGCAACGGCAACCTGGACCTGCAACTGCGCATCCCGCTGTATGCCAATCCGCCGCCGGCGCAGGTGACGGGCGAGTTCCGCTTCGACCGCAACCAGGTCCGGCTGATGCCGGGCCTGCCGCCGTTCACCGAGGCGGCGGGTTCGCTACGGTTCAGCGAACGCAGCATCTCGGCACTGGAGGCCGCCGCGGTCTTTGCCGGCGGCCGCGTCAAGGCCAGTGGCGCCAGCGAGGAAGGCGGCCTGCTGCGTGTGGCCCTGTCCGGCAACCTGCCCACCACCGGCATCCGCCAGTTGCTCAATCTGCCGGTGGGTGACTACCTGAACGGCGAGGCCGCGGTGCAGGGCAGCGTCACCGCCAGGAGCGGCACCCTCGACCTGCAACTCGCCAGCAACCTGGTCGGCATCAGTTCCACCCTGCCCGCGCCGCTGACCAAGAAGGCGAACGAGGCCCTGCCCTTCAGGTTCGGCTGGCACCACGAACCCGACACGACCGAAGCCCAGGCCTCCCGCGACACCTGGAGCATCAGCGCCGAGAACGTCTTCGACGCGCAATGGACGGAGCAGTGCAAGGGCCGGGAGTGCACGCTGGCCAGCGGTGGCGCCGCCGCCTTCGAGAAAGCCGCCCAGCCGGCGCAGGGCTTCGGCCTGTCCGGCCGCTTCGAGCATCTCGACCTGGATGCCTGGCGGACGGTAGCGGCACGCCTGGCCGGCAGCGAACAGTCCGGCCGTGGCGACGCCAGCAAGCTGGCCGGTATCAACCTGCAGGCGCGCAGCGTGGTGGCGGGCGGCCACCTCTTCCGCAACGTCACCGCCCACCTCCAGCCGCAGGGCGCGCGCTGGCGCATCCAGCTGAGCGGGCCGGACGTCGCCGGCCAGATCGACTGGAGCAGCGCCAACGAAGGCCGCGTGCAGGCGCGTCTCGACACGCTGACCCTGACTTCCGCCACCACCAGCAGCACCGGCTCCGCCACCGCTCCCTCGGCCAGCATGCCGGCCGCGGCCGAACCGCCGTCAGACCGCCAGGACAGCCTGCCGGAACTGGACGTCACGGCGCAGAACTTCACCCTGTACGGCCACCCGCTGGGAAGGCTGGAAATGCAGGCCAGCAACCAGGGCAACAACTGGCAGCTCAGCCACATCCTGCTGAGCAACGAGGACGCGCGCATGGAAGGCAGCGGCAGCTACCGCCGCGGTGCGCAGGGCGCCCAGACCCAGCTGGAATTCCGCGTCGACAGCAGCAACGTCGGCGGCCTGCTGACCCGCTTCGGCTTCCCGGATTCGGTCAACCGTGGCGAGGCGAAGCTGAACGGCAAGCTGGGCTGGCGCGGCCTGCCGACGCGCCTGCACTACCCGACGCTGACCGGCGACATGGAACTGCAGGTGCGCAACGGCCAGTTCGTCAAGCTCAACCCGGGCGCCGGCCGCCTGCTCGGCATCCTCAGCCTGCAGTCGCTGCCGCGCCGCGCGACGCTGGATTTCAGCGACATCTTCTCGCAGGGATTCGCCTTCGACGCCATCAACGGCCACGTCAACGTGCGCCAGGGCGTGCTGCACACCGATGACCTCGTCATCCGTGGTCCGGCGGCCAAGGTCAGCATGCGTGGCAACACCGACCTCGCCCGCGAGCAGCACGACCTGCGCATCAACGTGCAGCCCACCCTGTCGGAAGGCGTGGCGGTCGGCGCGGCGGCGGTCGGCGTGGTGAACCCCGTTCTCGGCGTGGCCACCTACCTTGCGCAGAAGCTGCTGAGCGACCCGGTGGAGAAACTGTTCGCCTACGATTACAGCATTACCGGCAACTGGGCCGAACCGCGCGTGGTGCGCCTGGGCCTGGCCTCCCTGCCACCGGCGCTGCAGAGTGCGCCGGCGGGTGTGCCGACGCAGTCGCCACCACCATCGCCTGCCCAATCGCCGCTCCAGTCTTCGCCCCGCTCGTCCGTGCCCGAGAGAACGCCATGACCCCCAGCACTACCTCCGTCACTCCCGTCCGCGTCGCCGCCGTGCAGATGGTGTCCGGCCCCGATGTCGCCGCCAACCTTGCCGCCATCGACCGCCTGGTCGGCGAGGCCGCGGCGGCCGGCGCGCGCCTGGTGGCCCTGCCGGAATACTGCGTGATGCTGTCGGCCGACCCGCGCGACAAGCTGGGCATCCGCGAAGCCGATGGCGACGGCCCCATCCAGCGCGCGCTGGCCGACTGCGCGCGCCGCCACAAGGTGTGGCTGGTCGGCGGCACCGTGCCGCTGGAAGCGGGGGATGCCGAACGCGTGCGCAACAGTTGCCTGGTGTACGACGACCAGGGCGAACGCGTGGCGCGCTACGACAAGCTGCACCTGTTCGCCTTCCGCCACGGCACGGAGCATTACGACGAAGGCGCCACCATCGAATGCGGCAGCGAGGTGGTGAGCTTCGACGGCCCCTGCGGCCCCACCGGCCTGTCGGTGTGCTACGACCTGCGTTTCCCTGAGCTCTTCCGCCACCTGGGCCACATGCAGCTGCTGGTGCTGCCGGCCGCCTTCACCGCCACCACCGGACAGGCGCACTGGGAGGTCCTGTTGCGCGCACGTGCCATCGAGAACCAGTGCTACGTGCTCGCCTCCGCCCAGGGCGGCACGCATGCCGGCGGCCGCCAGACCTGGGGCCACAGCATGCTGATCGACCCCTGGGGAACGGTGCTGGCCTCCCTGCCGACGGGCGAGGGCGTCGTCACCGGCGAAGTGGACCCGGCGCGGATCGCCGACGTGCGGGCGCGACTGCCGGCGCTCGCCCACCGGCGACTGGACTGAGCGGCCACGCGCGAATCGAACGCTTCCGCCCGCCCACTGCCCAAGCCGGGTAAGCCCGCGCCGCCGGCCCCCCACCAGACCCACCTCCACCAGCCCGACCCGGAGACCCGCCATGCGATCCGCCATGCACATCGCCTGCCTCGTCCTGTGCGCCACCCTGGCCCTGCCTGCCGCCGCGCAGACGGTGGATCCCGCCAAGCAGACCGACATCCTCACGCTGATGGACCTGACGGGCTCCGGCCGCATCCCGGCCACCACAGCCGAATCGCTGCGCCCGCGCGCGCAGGAGTGGGCGCGCCGCAGCAATCCGCAGAACCCGGCACGCGCCGAGCAGATCATCATGGAGAACGCCCACCGCGTCTTCGGCGAGCACTACGCCGTCAGCGGCGGCCTGCGCGACCGCCTCGTGCCCGTGTATGACCGCCTGTTCTCCCACGACGAACTGCGCACCATCATCGCCTTCTACCGCTCGCCCACCGGCGCCCGGCTGCTGCAGGCCCTGCCGGCGATCCAGAAGGAGACGCAGACCGTCGGCAGCACCTGGGGCCGCGAAGTCGTGCCCGGCTTCGTGTTGCAGGCCAACGAGGCCCTGAAGGCCGAGGGCTTCCGTCCCATGGAAGCCCAGCCGCCGCAACCGGCACCCCAGCAATGAAACCGCCAGCCCTTTAAACTGGCCGCATGCGTCACCAGATGCATCAGATCACCCCCGAGATTCCCCCGAGATTCCCCTCTTCCGTCCGGACATCCGCATGAACGCACCGACCCTTGCCCCCGCCACCAGCAGCGCCACCGACGCCCTGAGCCTCGCCGAACGCACCCTGCTGGCGCCCTCCGGCCTCAGCCTCGGCGCGCTCGACGGCGTCTTCGGCGACATGCTTGCCCACAAGCTGGACGATGCCGATCTCTACTTCCAGTACCAGCGTGCCGAAGGCTGGAGCCTGGAAGAAGGCATCGTGAAGTCCGGCAGCTTCAACATCGAGCAGGGCGTGGGCGTGCGCGCAGTGGCGGGTGAGAAGACCGCCTTCGCCTACTCCGACGACATCACCCTCACGGCGCTGAAGGAGGCCGCCCGCGCCACGCGCGCGATCGCCGCACAAGGCAAGACGCGCCGCGTCAAGGTGGCCGCCGGCAAGCTGCCGCCCGCGTTGTACGCCAGCGCCGACCCCATCGCCTCGCTGCCCGACGCCGAGAAGATCCGCCTGCTGGAACGCCTGGAAGCCGCGGCCCGCGCCGAAGACCCGCGCGTCGTGCAGGCCATGGCCTACCTCGCCGCCACCTGGGAGGTGGTGCTGGTGGCCCGTGCCGATGGCCATGTCGCCGCCGACGTGCGCCCGCTGGTGCGCGTCTCGCTCACCGTCATCCTGGAAGAAAACGGCCGCCGCGAGCAGGGCAGTTCCGGTGGTGGTGGCCGTGCCGACTACCGCCTGTTCACCGACGCCGTGTTGCGTGACTACGCCCACCGCGCCGTCCACCAGGCACGCACCAACCTTGTCGCGATTCCCGCCCCCGCCGGCACCATGACGGTGGTGCTGGGCAGCGGCTGGCCCGGCATCCTGCTGCACGAAGCCATCGGCCACGGCCTGGAAGGCGACTTCAACCGCAAGGGCAGCTCCGCCTTCGCCGGCCGCATCGGCCAGCGCGTCGCGGCGAAGGGCGTCACCGTGGTGGATGACGGCACCCTGCCCGGCCGCCGCGGCTCGCTGACCGTCGATGACGAAGGCACGCCGACCAACCGCACCGTGCTGATCGAGGACGGCATCCTCGTCGGCTACATGCAGGACCGCATGAACGCCCGTCTCATGGGCGTACCCGCCACCGGCAACGGCCGCCGCGAAAGCTATGCGCACCTGCCGATGCCGCGCATGACCAACACCATCATGCTCAACGGCGACAAGGCACCGGAAGAGATCCTCGCTTCGGTGAAGAAGGGCATCTACGCCGCCAACTTCGGGGGCGGCCAGGTGGACATCACCAGCGGCAAGTTCGTGTTCTCCGCCGCCGAGGCCTACCTCATCGAGAACGGCAAGGTCACCACGCCCGTTAAGGGCGCCACCCTCATCGGCAACGGCCCCGACTCGCTGACCCACGTGTCGATGATCGGCAACGACATGGCACTGGATTCCGGCGTCGGCACCTGCGGCAAGGAAGGCCAGAGCGTGCCGGTGGGCGTGGGTCAGCCAACGCTGCGGATCGACGGGCTGACGGTGGGTGGCACGGGCGGCTGACCGCCCGACGCAAGAACGCTCGAAGAACGGCTACAGGTAGTACGGCAAGAGCGGCCACGACACGGCCGGCATCATGCTGTCAGCCGTTCAAAGCACGCCCGGAACCAATCTCCCTCCACGCACACGAATCTCTGCAGGCCGCCGCTTACCACCGGTGGCTGCTCCGGGTATCCCGTCTTCGGAGATGCCTTCTGATTCCGCTCGCCACCATTCCCCGGAATGCGGCGAGCATGCGAAGGAGCGAGACATGGAAATGCTGATGATCACCGCCGCGCGGGTGCCTTCCGGTACGGGCGAGCCCACGCACCTCTGCGTGGGCCTTGCCGATTCGGAGTCGACGACCTGGAAGCGGGAGCCTGCCGTCCAGCCCGTCGAGGAAGTCCTGGATGCCATCGAACACGGCCATCGCGCCATGATCCGCAAGCCCGCAGGGAACGGCTTCTCGCTGGGACCTGAGATCGTCAGGCAGGCGCTCTCCACCGGTGGCGCGACCGTCGGCTTCAAGGCTGCCGACGCCACCTTGCGAGACTGGTCCGACCTGCCGGCCTGCTGAGCTGGCGGGTGTCGCGCGACGCCCGTCATACCAGACAGTCGCCGCGCGGGAATTGGCGTCCCGAGGCATCCCCCGACGCCTCCAGGCGGGCATCGCGGCGTGCTGCGGCCTATCCTGCCGTCACTTTTCTGTCACAAAAATGACAAATAGCGTCCGCCCAAGCCATTGACGCAAAAGGGTTTCACATAAAGACAGATTCAAGCCTCAACTTGTAAGACAAAGCGGTCGATATGCGGGTTTCCACTTACAAGGACGCCCACCATGAAGTTGTCGACGCGCCTCGGCCTGATCATCCTGAGTGCCGCCCTGGGCCTGCTGCTGATCTGCGGCATTGCCCTGCAGGGAATCCGCTCCACGATGGAGGCCGAACGGGAGATGCAGACGCGGACGCTGCTGAACCTTTCGCTGGGAACCCTGAAGCACTATCACGCGCTGGAGACCAGCGGAAAGATGAGCCGCGAGGAAGCCCAGCAGCGCGCGGCCGAATCCTTGCAGGTCTTCCGCAATGGCAACGACTACGTCTTCGCCCGTAACGACGACGACGTGATGGTGGCGCACCCGACCACCGAGCGCATCGGCAAGAAGGATCTCGGTGCCACCCTTCCCGACGGCCGCAAGGTGGTGCAGGCCTACCGCGATGCGCTGGCGAAGGCTGATCCGGCCTTCGTCGTCATCTACAACATCAAGCCCGGCTCGCAGAGCAAGGAAGAGTTTCCGAAGCTCAACGGCGTCACCCGCTTCGCGCCCTGGGGCTGGACGCTGGGCACCGGCTTCTTCGTCGACGACATCGAGAACGCCTTCCGCAGCTACGCCTTCCTGCTGCTGCTCGCCGGCGCCGTCATCGTGGCGATCGCCACCGGGCTTGCCGTCGTCATGGCCCGTGGCATCTACCGCCAGCTCGGCGGCGAGCCGGCCACGGTCGTCGCTGCGGCGGACCGCATCGCCGCAGGCAAGCTGGGGCAAGCCCTGCCCATCGCACCGGCCGGCAGCCTCATCAGCTCGCTGACGCGGATGCAGGCCAATCTGCAGAGCATGCTCGCCAGCATCAAGCAGAGCGCGTCCGAGCTGAACGATGCCGCCTCCGGCATCGCCGACCGCATGGACGAGATCCGCGATGCGTCCGCGCAGTCCTCCGAGGCCACGGCTGCGACGGCAGCGGCGATCGAGGAGATGACCGTCAGCGTGGGGCAGATTGCCGACAACGCGCGCGACACCGCCGCCAACTCCAGCCGCTCTGCCGAGCTCGCCAGCAGCGGCGGGGATCGCGTCAGCTCCGCCTCCGAGGCGATCCACGCGGTGTCCGGCACGGTGGTCGAGGCCTCGACCCGGATCACCGACCTGGCGGCGCGCACGCGACAGATCGGCGGCATCGCCAGCACCATCCAGGAGATCGCCGAGCAGACCAACCTGCTGGCCCTCAACGCGGCCATCGAGGCGGCACGCGCCGGCGAACAGGGCCGTGGTTTCGCGGTCGTCGCCGACGAGGTGCGCAAGCTGGCCGAACGCACCACCAAGGCCACCGCGGAAATCGCGACGACCATCACCGCCGTGCAGCACGACACGGACTCGGTGGTGGCCAGCATGCACGCGGTGCGGCCGCTGGTGGAACGCGGCGTGGCGCTGTCGGAGGAAGCCGCCGAGGCGCTCTCCGGCATCACCTCGGAAACGCAGCAGACGCTTGCCAAGATACGTGACGTCGCCCACGCCACGGCCGAGCAGACCGCGGCCAGCAACAGCATCGCCAACAACGTGGAACACATCGCACGCATGGTGGAAGAGTCCGACACGTCGGTCCGCGCAGCCAGCGAGACCGCGCGCACGCTCGCCGGTCTCGCCGCCGACCTCAACTCGGCGGCCGCGCGCTTCGAGGTCTAGTCTTCCACTTCCCTTCCACGCCTGCGTGGCACCCGCCTCGCGGCCGTCGCTGACGCAAACAGAACGCAAAAAAAGGGGCGCCATCTGGCGCCCCTTTTTGCTGGCGGTCGACCGACCGGATCAGCCCTGCGGATCCACCACCAGGCGGTTCTGCACGTCCGTCACACCGGGCTGCGCACGCGCGATCTGCACGATCTTGCTGCGCTCGTTCTCGGTCTTCAGGTTGCCTTCCAGCGTCACGACGCCGGCCTTGGTGTCGACCGACACGCCCAGGTTGCTGAGATCGGGATCCTTGACGATTTCCTCGCGCACGGCGGCGGTGATCTTGGCGTCAGCCATCATCTGCTCGGCTTCCACCTTCAGTTCCGTGGTCTGCTGTTCGAGACTCTTGTTCTCGTTGGCAGCCACGCCCGGGTTCGCCGAATCGATGGTGCCCACCGACGGCGGGTTGGCCGGTGCTTCGCTCAGGTTGTCGCTCGGGTCGCGGTCACAGGCGGTGAGCGTGACGCCCAGCAGCAGGGCTGCAGCCAGTCCGGTCAGAGTACGTTGCGTATGGCGTTGCTTGTCCATGTCGTTCTCCTTTCAAGGCATGGTGAAAACGATCATCGGGACCGTTTGATTGCAATGTACTGACGCCACCGGTGCATGAATGTCGGCCCGGCGCGCGAAAGCATGTAGTCCTCCTCCGTCGGACTGGCTGTGGCTCACGCGCCTGGCATTTGCCTGGGGATTGATGGAGCACGGGCACACAGGACGGCAGCGACGCTTCACAATGCCGGCATCCCCGCCCACGCATTCACTCGGGACGCGCCATGAACCGACTGTCTGGCGAAACCTCGCCCTACCTGCTTCAGCATGCCGACAACCCGGTGGACTGGTGGCCGTGGAGCGAGGCCGCGCTCGCGCAGGCGCGCAGCCAGGACAGGCCCATCCTGCTGTCGGTGGGCTATTCCGCCTGCCACTGGTGCCACGTGATGGCGCATGAGTCCTTCGAGGATGCGCAGGTGGCCGCGGTGATGAACCGGCTGTTCATCAACATCAAGGTGGACCGCGAGGAGCGGCCGGACATCGACCAGATCTACCAGCTTGCGCAGCAGATGCTGTCGCGCCGCGGTGGCGGCTGGCCGCTGACCATGTTCCTCACCCCGGAGGGCGTGCCCTTCTATGGCGGCACCTACTTCGCGAAGGCGCCACGCTTCGGCATGCCGGGTTTTGCCGATGTCTGCGAGCGGGTTGCCGAAACCTGGCGCACGCAGCGCGAGGGCGTCGTGCAGCAGAGCGCGGCCGTGGTGGACGCCCTGCAACGCAGCCTCGCCGCCAGCGCGCAGAAACCCGCCGCCCTCACCAGCAAGGCGGTGGAGGAAGCGCTGTTCCTGCTGGAGCGCAGCTTCGACGCGCGGCATGGCGGCTTCGGCAAGGCTCCCAAGTTTCCGCACCCGCCGGACCTGCAGCTGCTGCTGCGCGAGGCCGCCTCGCAACGCCCCGAAACGGCGGACCGCAGCCGCGACAGCGCGCGCCACGCGCTGCTGCACACGCTGCGGCAGATGGCGCGCGGCGGTCTCTTCGACCACCTCGGCGGCGGCTTCGCCCGCTACAGCACCGACGAGCGCTGGGAGATCCCGCACTTCGAGAAGATGCTCCATGACAACGGCCTGCTGCTCGGCCTGTATGCCGAGGCGCTCGCACTCACCGGCGGCGAGCCATGCGAGCCATTGTTCCGCCAGGTCGTCGAAGACACCGCCGGCTGGCTGATGCGCGAGATGCAGTCGCCGCAAGGTGGCTACTACGCCTCCCTCGACGCGGATTCGGACGGCGAGGAAGGCCGCTTCTACGTGTGGAGCCGCCAAGAAGTGGAGCACCTGCTGCCGCCCGGACAGTTCGCGGTGGTCGCCCCCCACTATGGCCTGGACGAGGCGCCCAACTTCGAGGGCCGTCACTGGCATCTGCGCATCGCCCGCGACCTGGAAGACGTGGCACATGCCCAGGCCCTGCCCGTGGCCACCGCGCGCCAGCACCTCGACAGTGCCCGTGCCCGCCTGCTCGGTCAGCGCGACACGCGCACGCGGCCGGGGCGCGACGACAAGCTGCTGGCCAGCTGGAACGCCCTGGCGATCGCCGGCATGGCGCGGGCAGCCGTGATATGCCGGCGCGATGACTGGCTGCAGTCCGCCCAGCGCGCGATGGACTGCGTGCAGGACACGCTGTGGCCGGCCGACCGCCTGCTGGCGACCAGCCGCGACGGCCGCGCCCACCTCAACGCCTACCTGGACGACCATGCCTTCCTGATCGAGGCCTGCCTGCAGTTGCTGCAGACGCAGTGGCGGCCGCGCGACCTGGCATTCGCCTGCAGGCTGGCGGAAGCCCTGCTGGAACATTTCCAGGCCGAGGATGGCGGCTTCTGGTTCACCCGCGACGACCACGAGCAACTCATCGTGCTGAGCCGCAGCGGCCACGACGGCGCGATGCCGTCCGGCAACGGCGTGGCCGCGCAGGCACTGACACGCCTCGGCCATCTGGTCGGCGAGCCGCGTTACCTCGACGCCGCGCGGCGCACGCTGGCGTACTTTTCACCGGCCATCGTCACCCACCCGGGCGGCTTCTCCAGCCTGTTGCTGGCGCAGGAAGACCAGCTGCGGCCACCGACCGTGGTCGTCCTGCGTGGTCCGGCGCGGGCATGGCAGCAAGGCCTGCAGGCGCAATGCCGGCCGGACACGCTGGTCGTGCTGCTGCCGGACGACGCGGGCGCCCTGCCCGACGCCCTCGCCAAGCCCGTGCCAGCCAGTCCGCAGGCCTGGGTCTGCCACGGCGACGCCTGCCTGCCGCCGGTCGACAGCCTCGAAGGAATCCTGCGTGCCATAGGGAGCGCTGCGCGGGCGGTTTGAGACCGTTCCGTCAGCCGACACAAAGCGCCACAGTCGCCGCGGCCGCCACCATCGACCGAAATCCGCATAAGCACCTGTTATACAAAGGATTTCCCGCCAGAAACGGCCGTCTGACAGGGTTTACGTGTTGTACCCGAGTACAATGCGCCGCGCCGTGGGGCAGCCGTAAATTGCTTTCGTAAATGTCAAAAGTGTCATTTCCGGAAGACAAATTCATGGCCACCACCAATACGCCCGTCAATGCTCCCGCCACCCTGACCGCCATTCCCGCCAGCGCGCGCGTGGTCCGCATCGACGGCAAAGCCTACATACAGATCGCCGAGGGCCAGCTGATGGCCCTGAAGCCGGGCGATCTCGTGAAGATCGGCCAGCAACTGGTGGTGGACGAGAAAGGCCTGCTGGTACTCGGCCTGGACGGCGGGCAGACGCTGGACATCGGCGGTGGCCGCAGCGTGCTGGCCGATGAAGAAATGCTGCTGCAGGCCCTCGTCGGCCGCAACGAAGCCGCACTCTCCGCCGCGAATGCCGACGCCGCCCGCGTGGCCGCCGCCCTGGCCAGCGGCGCCGACCCCTTCGCCGCACTCGACCCGACCGCTGCCGGTGTGACCGGCGTGGGCGGCGACCAGCAGGGCCACGGCTTCGTGCGCCTGCTGCGGATCGCCGAAGGCTTCGACGGCTACAACTTCACCCGCCCGGCCGCGGCGGCCCAGGAAGACTTCCAGCAACGCGACGGCGTCGCCGGCCAGCGCGACGACGAACGCGTGCCCGAGGACGACGACCCCGTCACCCAGGCCACGGCCGACACCACGGTCGTCAACGAAGACCAGCCGGTCACCTTCCTGCTGACCGGCAACGACGTCAGCGGCAGCGGCGCTCCGCTGGTCGTCACCAGCATCAACGGCACGCCGGTCACGGCCGGCAGCACGGTGAGCATTCCCACCGGCACCGTGACCCTCAATGCGGACGGCAGCGTCACCTTCGTGCCGACGCCGAACTACAACGGCCCGGCCAACTTCAACTACACCGTCAGCGACGGCACGACCAGCAGCAGCGCGCAGGTCACGGTGAGCGTCCAGCCGGTGAACGACGCGCCGGTGGCCACCGCCGACACCGCGAACACCACGGCCGGCACGCCGGTGACCATCGACGTACTGGCCAACGACAGCGACCTCGATGGCGATGCCCTGCGCGTCACCGCCGTGGACGGCCAGCCGATCGCCGTCGGCTCGCCGGTCAGCCTGCCGCAAGGCGTGGTGAGCCTCAACCCGGACGGCACGCTGAGCTTCCAGCCCACCCCCGGTTTCACCGGCAACACCGGTTTCAGCTACACCGTGGCGGACCCCAGCGGCGCCACCAGCACGTCCACCGTCGCCGTCGGCGTGGCCGCCGCGGTGACCGCCAGCGTCAGCCTCAGCGCCACCCCCGCCGTCGCCGAAGGCAGCAACATCACCTACACCGCCACGCTGAGCAGCGCGGCGGTCACGCCGGTCACCGTCACCCTGAACACCGGCGAGACGATCACCATCGCCGCCGGCCAGACCACCGGCTCCGTCGTCCTGGCCGCCCCGTCGGACGACGTGTATGTCGATGCCGGCAACGTCTCGCGCAACATCAGCGCGGCCAGCGGCGGCGGTTTCTCCAGCGTCACCTTCAGCAACACGCCGGTGACCACCACGGTCAGCGACACGGTGGACGCCACCACGGTGTCGCTCAGCGCCTCGCCCAGCGTCGCCGAAGGCGGCAGCATCGTCTACACCGCCACCCTCACCAGCCCCGCGCAGACCCCGGTGACGGTCACGCTCGACAATGGTCTGGTCATCACCATCGTCGCCGGCGCCACCAGTGGCAATGCCAGCGTCGCCGCACCGACCGACGACGTCTACCTCGACGCCGGCAGCGTGTCTGCGCGCATCAGCACCGCCAGCGGCGGCAACTTCGAGAACCTGGTGGTCAATGGCACGCCGGCCGCCACCAGCATCACCGACACGCCCGACACCACCACCGTGTCCCTCACCGCCACGCCCGCGGTGGCGGAAGGCGGCAGCATCACCTACACCGCCACGCTGACTGCGCCCGCACAGACGGCGGTCACGGTCACCCTGTCCAACGGCGCCACCATCACCATCGCGGCCGGCGCTTCCAGTGGCTCGGTGGCCTTCGCGGCACCGACGGACGACGTGTACCTGGATGCCGGCAATGTGTCGGCCACGATCACCGGTGCGACCGGTGGCAACTTCGAGAACCTGGCCGTCAACGGCACGCCGGCGGTCACCGCCGTGAGTGATACCGTCGACACCACCACCGTGTCGCTCAGCGCCACGCCCGCGGTCGCCGAAGGCGGCAACATCATTTACACCGCCTCGCTGACCAGTGCCGCGCAATCGCCGGTCACCGTCACCCTGACCGGCGGCATCCAGATCACCATCGCGGCCGGCGCATCGACCGGCAGCGTCACCGTGCCGGCACCGGCCAACACCACCACGGTGGACGCCGGCACCGTCAGCCGCAGCATCACCAGCGCCGCCGGTGGCAACTTCGAGAGCCTGGCCGTCGACAACACGCCCGCCACCACCAACGTCAGCGATACCATCGACACCACCACGGTGTCGCTGACCGCCACGCCCAGCGTCGCCGAAGGTGGCAACATCACCTACACCGCCTCGCTGACCAGCGTCGCGCAGACCGCGGTGACGGTGACGCTCGACAATGGCGTCGTCATCACCATCGCCGCCAACAGCAGCACCGGCAGCGTGACCGTGCCCGCCCCCACCGACGACGTGTACCTCAATGCCGGCAGCGTGGCGCGCAACATCGCCAGCGCCACCGGTGGCAACTTCGAAAACCTGGTGGTCGACGCCACGCCGGCCAGCACCAGCGTCAGCGACACGCCCGACACCACCACGGTGTCGCTCACCGCTTCGTCCAGCGTGTCCGAAGGCGGCAACATCACCTACACCGCCTCGCTGACCGCACCGGCGCAGTCGGCGGTCACCATCACCCTGTCCAACGGCGCGGTCATCACCATCGCCGCCAACGCCAGCAGCGGCAGCGTGTCGGTACCGGCCCCGGCGGACGACGTGTATGCCGGCAGCCGCAGCGTCAGCGCGACCATCGCCACCGCCAGCGGCGGCAACTTCGAGAGCCTGGTACGCGACACCACGCCGGCCACCACCACGGTGACCGACGTCCCCACCGACACCACCGTATCGCTCACCGCCTCGCCCAGCGTGTCCGAAGGCGGCAACATCACCTACACCGCCTCGCTGACCAGCCCGGCGACTTCCGCCGTCACCGTCACCCTGTCCAACGGTGCCACCATCACCATCCCGGCCAACAGCAGCAGCGGCAGCGTGTCCGTCGCGGCACCGGCCGACGACGCGTACGTGGATGCCGGCAACGTGTCGGCCACCATCGCCACCGCCACCGGCGGCGGCTTCGAGAACCTGGTGCGCGACACCACGCCGGCCACCACCGCCGTCAGCGATACGCCGGACAACACCACCGTGTCGCTCACCGCCTCGCCCAGCGTGGCCGAAGGCGGCAACATCACCTACACCGCCTCGCTCACCGCGCCGGCGCAGTCGGCGGTCACCGTCACCCTGTCCAACGGCGCGGTCATCATCATCGCCGCCAACGCCAGCAGTGGCAGCGTATCCGTCGCAGCCCCGGCCGATGACGTGTACGTCGATGCCGGCAGTGTGTCCGCGACCATCGCGAACGCCAGCGGCGGCAATTTCGAGAACCTGGTGGTGAATGGCACTGCGGCCAGCACCACGATCACCGACACGCCGGACACCACCACCGTGTCGCTCACCGCCTCGCCCAGCGTCGCGGAAGGCGGCAGCATCGTCTACACCGCGTCGCTGACCAGCGCCGCGCAGTCGCCGGTCACGGTCACGTTGTCCAACGGCGCGGTGATCACCATCGCTGCCGGCGACACCAGTGGCAGCGTGTCCTTCGCCGCGCCCACCGACGATGTGTACGTGGATGCCGGCAACGTGTCGGCCACCATCGCCACGGCCACCGGCGGCAACTTCGAGAACCTGGTGCGTGACACCACGCCGGCCACCACCGCGGTGACCGACACGCTCAACACCACGACGGTAAGCATCACCGGCGCCGGCAGCATCGCCGAAGGCGCCAGCGGCCAGTACACCGTGTCGCTGACCAGCAATGCGCAGACCGACGTCACCGTGACGCTCACCTACAGCGGCACCGCGGCCGACGGCAGCGACTTCACCGGCGTGGCGACCATCACCATCCCGGCCGGCAGCAGCAGCGCGAACTTCAGCATCGCCGCCATCGACGACGTGCTCGCCGAAGGCGCCGAGAGCTTCACCGTCAGCATCGCCACCGCCACCGGCGGAAACTTCGAGAACCTCGCGATCTCCGGCACGGCCGGCAGCGTCACCACCGGCATCGTCGACAACGACACGCCGACCCTGGCCGTCTCCGACACCAGCGTGGTGGAAGGCGGCTACGCGGTGTTCACCGTCAGCCTGTCCAACCCCAGCGCGACGGCGATCAGCTTCAACCCCAGCCTGGCCAGCGGCACCGCCACTGTCGGCACCGACACCGGCACGACGCTGGAATACTTCAACGGCACCAGCTGGGTCGCCGTCGGCGGCGCCGGCATCACCCTGGCGGCCGGCGAGACCTCGGTGCAGGTGCGTGTCGCCACCACCGACGACCCGATTGCCGACAGCGGCGAGACCTTCACGCTGACCGCCACGGTCACCGCCGGCGTCACCGGCAACAGCAGCGCCACCGGCACCGCGACCATCACCGACGAAGCCACCGCCGGCCCGGAGGACACCACCACGGTGTCGCTGTCCGCCACGTCCAGCGTTGCCGAAGGTGGCCAGATCACCTACACCGCCACGCTGACCAACCCGGCCAATGCACCGCTGACGGTCACCCTGTCCAACGGCACCGTCATCAACATCGCCGCCGGCAGCACGACCGGCTCGACCGCCGTCGCCGCCCCGACCGACGACGTGCACGTCGATGCCGGCAACGTCAGCGCGACGATCACCAGCACCAGCGGCGGCGCCTTCGAGAACCTGGTGGTCGACAGCACGCCGGCCAGCACCAGCGTGACCGACACCATCGACACCACCACCGTGTCGCTGACCGCCACGTCCGGCGTCGCCGAAGGCGGCCAGATCACCTACACCGCCTCGCTGAACAACCCGGCCCAGACCGCCGTCACCGTCACGCTGCAGAGCGGGCTGGTGATCCTCATCGCCGCCGGTGCCTCGCAAGGCAGCGCGACGGTGGCCGCACCCGCCGACGATGTGCACCTGGATGCCGGCAGCGTGTCGGACCGCATCGCCACCGCCGTGGGCGGCAACTTCGAGAGCCTCGTCATCGACAACACGCCCGCCGTCACCACGGTGAGCGACACCCTCGACGACACCACCGTATCGCTCACCGCCACGCCCAGCGTCGCCGAAGGCGGCAGCATCATCTACACCGCCAGCCTGACCAGCGCCGCACAGACGGCGGTCACCGTCACGCTGTCCAACGGTGCCACTATCATCATCGCCGCCGGCCAGTCCACCGGCACGGTGAGCGTGGCCGCGCCCGCCGACGACGCCATCGTCGATGCCGGCAACGTATCCGCCACCATCACCGGTGCCACCGGCGGCAACTTCGAGAACCTGCTGGTGAGCAGCATACCGGCGACCACCACGGTCACCGATACGCTCACCACCACCACGGTGACGCTCACCGCATCGAACAGCGTCGCCGAAGGCGGCAACATCACCTACACCGCGTCGCTGACCAGTGCCGCGGACACGCCAGTCACCATCACCCTGTCCAACGGTGCGGTCATCAACATCGCCGCCGGTGCGTCCACCGGCAGCGTGAGCTTCGCCGCCCCGACCGACGACGTTTATGTGGATGCCGGCAGCGTGTCCGCCACCATCAGCAGCGCCACCGGTGGGAATTTCGAGAACCTGGTGGTCAATCCGGCCGCCGCGACCACCACGATCACCGACACGCCCGACACCACCACGGTGTCGCTCACCGCGTCCGGCAGCGTCGCCGAAGGCGGACAGATCACCTACACCGCGTCGCTGACCAGCGCCGCGGGCACGGCGGTGACGATCACCCTGTCCAACGGCGCGGTCATCAACATCGCCGCCGGTGCCTCCAGCGGCAGCGTGAATTTCGCCGCGCCCACCGACGACGTGTATGTCGATGCCGGCAGCGTCTCCGCCACCATCAGCAACGCCACCGGCGGCAACTTCGAGAACCTCGCGGTCAACACCGCGCCGGCCGTCACCACCATCACCGACACGCCGGACACCACCACGGTGTCGCTCACCGCATCCGGCAGCGTCGCCGAGGGCGGCAACATCACCTACACCGCCTCGTTGACCAGCGCGGCGCAATCGCCGGTGACGGTCACCCTGTCCAATGGCGCCGTCATCAACATCGCCGCAGGTAGCGCCACCGGCAGCGTGAGCTTCGCCGCGCCCACCGACGACGTGTATGTCGATGCCGGCAGTGTGTCCGCCACCATCAGCAGCGCGACTGGCGGCAACTTCGAGAACCTGGCGATCAACCCGGCCGCCGCCACGACCAGCATCGCCGACACACCGGACAACACCACCGTGTCGCTGACGGCGTCGAACAGCGTCGCCGAAGGTGGCCAGATCACCTACACCGCCAACCTCACCAGCGCCGCGCAGTCGGCGGTCACCGTCACGCTGTCCAACGGTGCCGTCATCAACATCGCCGCTGGTGCTTCCAGTGGCAGCGTGACCTTCCCGGCGCCGACGGACGACGTGTATGTCGACGCCGGCAATGTGTCCGCCACCATCAGCACAGCCACCGGTGGCAACTTCGAGAACCTGGTGGTCGACAGCACGCCGGCCAGCACCACGGTCACCGACACGCCCGACACCACCACGGTGTCGCTCACCGCGTCGAACAGCGTCGCCGAAGGCGGCCAGATCACCTACACCGCCAGCCTGACCAGCGCGGCGCAGTCGACGGTCACCGTGACCCTGTCCAACGGTGCGGTCATCACCATCGCCGCCGGTGACACCACCGGCAGCACGACGCATGCGGCCCCCACCGACGACGTGTACGTCGATGCCGGCAGTGTGTCGGCGACCATCTCCACCGCTACCGGCGGCAACTTCGAAAACCTGTCGATCAACCCGGCCGCAGCCAGCACGACCGTCACCGACACGCCGGACAACACCACCGTGTCGCTGTCCGCCACGCCCAGCGTCGCCGAGGGCGGCAACATCATCTACACCGCCTCGCTGACCAGTGCCGCACAATCGGCCGTCACCGTCACGCTGAGCAACGGCGCCGTCATCAACATCGCCGCCGGCCAGTCCACCGGCACCGTGTCCGTGCCGGCCCCGACCGACGATGTGTACGTGGATGCCGGCAACGTGTCCGCCACCATCAGCAGCGCCACCGGCGGCAACTTCGAGAACCTGGTGGTGAACGGCGCGGCCGCGACCACCAGCGTCACCGACACCGTCAACACCACCACCGTCAGCCTCACCGGATCCGGCAGCGTCGTCGAAGGTGGCAGCGCCAGCTACACCGTGTCGCTCACCAGCGCCGCGCAGACCGACGTCACCGTCAGCATCAGCTACAGCGGCACCGCCGCCGACGGCTCCGACTACACCGGCGTCGCCACCGTGACCATCCCGGCGGGCAGCAGCAGCGCCAGCTTCAGCATCGCCACCATCGACGACGCCTTCGCCGAAGGCAGCGAAAGCATCGTACTGAGCCTGGGCTCGGCCTCCGGCGGCAACTTCGAGAACCTGGTGATCTCCGGCAGCGCCGGCAGCGTCACCACCACGCTGGTGGACAACGACGGCACGCCCAGCATCACCGTGTCCGACATCAGCGTCAGCGAAGGCGGCCTGGCGGTGTTCACCGTCGGCCTGTCCAACCTCAGCGCCACGCCGGTCACCTTCAACCCGGTGCTGGCCAGCGGCACCGCCATCGTCGGCACCGACACGGCCACCGCGCTCGAGTACTTCAACGGCACCTCCTGGGTGGCCGTCACCCCGGCCGGCATCACCATCCCCGCCGGCGAGAGCGCCGTGCAGGTGCGTGTCGCCACCACCGATGACGCGCTGGCCGAAGGCAGCGAGACCTTCACGCTGACCGCCAACGTCAGCGCCGGCACCACCGCCAACACCAGTGCCACCGGCACCGCCACCATCAGCGACGAAGCCACGCCGGACACGGTGCTGGTCAGCATCGCCGGTCCGGGCGCCGTCACCGAAGGCGACAGCACCGGCAACTACACGGTGAGCCTGGGCCAGGCCGCCGTCACGCCGGTGACGGTCACGCTGAACTACAGCGGCACCGCCACCAACGGCAGCGACTACACCGGCGTCGTCAGCGTGACGATCCCGGCCGGCGCCACCAGCATCACCTTCAACCTGGCCACCATCGACGACGCACTGGCCGATTCCGGCGAGACCATCGTCGTATCGCTGGGCAACATCAGCGGCGGCGGCTTCGAGGCCATCGCCGCGCACCCGACCAGCAACAGCGTCACCACCACGATCAGCGACGAGGCCACGCCGGACGTCACCACCGTGTCGCTCAGCGCCACGCCGACGGTCGCCGAAGGCGGCGCCATCCTGTACACCGCCACGCTGAACAACGCGGCGGCCAGCCCGGTCAGCGTCACGCTGTCCACCGGCCAGGTCATCACCATCGCGGCGGGTGCGCTCACCGGCACGCTGAGCATCGCCGCACCGGCGGACGACCCCTACCTTGACGCCGGCAACGTGTCGCGCAGCATCGCCAGCGCGAGCGGCGGCGGCCTGGAGTCGCTGCAGGTCAACAGCACGCCGGCCGTGACCAGCGTGACCGACACCCTCGACACCACCACCGTGAGCCTCAGCGCCAGCGGCAGCGTGGTGGAAGGCAGCACCGTCACCTACACCGCCAGCGTGAATGCGCCGGTCACCGGCAGCCCGGTGACGGTGACCCTGTCCAACGGCAGCAGCATCATCATCGCCGTCGGCCAGAGCAGCGGCAGCATCAGCCTGCCGGTGGCCAACAACCCGTATGCCGGCGGCGGCAGCCTGTCCGCCAGCATCACCGGTGCCAGCGGCGGCAACTACGAGAACCTCGCGGTCAACAACACGCCGGCCACCACTACGGTGACCGACAGCACCGACACCACCAGCGTGACGCTCAGCGCCGCCGGCAGCGTCGGTGAAGGCGGCAGCGTCATCTACACCGCGACGGTGAGCAACGCGGTGACCGGCAGCCCGCTGGTCGTCACGCTGAGCAACGGCCAGACCATCACCATCCCGGTCGGTGCCACCAGCGCCGACAGCGCACCGTACGCAGTGCGTGCGGACGATCCCTACGTGCAGGGCAACCAGACCCTCACGGTCAGCATCAATGGCACCACCGGCGGCAACTACGAGGCGCTGAACAGCAGCAGCACCGCCAGCACCACCGTCACCGACGATGGCGACGTCACCACCGTGACGCTGTCCGCCGCACCCAGCGTGGTGGAAGGCGGCAGCATCGTCTACACCGCCGCGGTGAACAACGCCGTCACCGGCGCCCCGCTGGTCATCACCCTGAGCAACGGCCAGACCATCACCATCCCGGTGGGCAGCAGCAGTGCGCAGAGCACGCCTTTCGCAGTGCGTGCGGATGACGCGCAGGTGCAAGGCAGCCAGACCGTCAGCGCCAGCATCACCGGCACCACGGGCGGCAACTACGAAGCGCTCAACACCAGCAGCACCGCCAGCACCACGGTGACCGACGACGCGGATGCCACCACGGTGACGCTGACCTCCTCGGCCGCCAGCGTCACCGAGGGCGGCAGCATCATCTACACCGCCAGCGTGGACAACCCGGTGGCCGGCTCGCCGCTGGTCATCACCCTGTCCAATGGCCAGACCATCACCATCCCGGTCGGCAGCAGCAGCGCGCAGAGCACGCCCTTCGCCGTGCGGGGTGACGACGCCTACGTGCAGGGCAACCAGACCGTCACTGCCAGCATCACCGGCACCACGGGTGGCAACTACGAAGCGCTGACCACGACGAGCACCACCAGCACCACGGTGACCGACGACGCCGATGCCACCACCGTCACGCTGACCGCCTCCACCAGCAGCGTCGGCGAAGGCGGCAGCATCGTCTACACCGCGACGGTGAACAACGCCGTCACCGGCTCGCCCCTGGTCATCACCCTGAACAACGGCCAGACCATCACCATTCCGGTCGGCAGCAGCAGCGCACAGAGCGCCGCCGTCGCCGTGCGCGGCGACGATGCCTACGTACAGGGCAACCAGACCGTCACCGCCAGCATCACCGGCACCACCGATGGCAACTACGAGGCACTGACCACCAGCAGCACCGCCAGCACGACGGTGACCGACGACAGCGACGCCACCACCGTCACGCTCACGGCATCCGCCAGCAACGTCACGGAAGGCGGCAGCATCGTCTACACCGCGACGGTCAACAACGCGGTGACCGGCACACCGCTGGTCATCACCCTGGACAACGGCCAGACGATCACCATCCCGGTGGGCAGCAGCAGCGCACAGAGCACGCCGTTCGCGGTACGCCCGGACGATGCCCAGGCCCAGGGCAACCAGACGCTGACTGTCAGCATCAGCAACACCAGCGGTGGCAACTACGAAGCCCTGACCACCACCAGCACCGCCACGACCACCGTCAGCGACGACGCGGATGCCACCACGGTGACCCTGAGCGCCTCGGCCGCCAGTGTCACGGAAGGCGGCAGCATCATCTACACCGCGACGGTCAGCAATGCGGTGGCCGGCACGCCGCTGGTCGTGACGCTCTCCAACGGCCAGACCATCACCATCCCGGTGGGCGCCACCAGTGCGCAGAGCACACCGTTCGCGGTGCGTGGCGACGACGCCTACGTGCAGGGCAACCAGACGCTGACAGTGAGCATCGGCAGCACCAGCGGCGGCAACTACGAAGCGCTGACCACCAGCAGCACCGCCAGCACGACGGTGAGCGACGACGCGGATGTCACCACCGTGACGCTGACGTCTTCCGCCAGCAGCGTCACCGAGGGCAGCAGCATCGTCTACACCGCCACGGTGAACAACGCGGTGACCGGCTCGCCGCTGGTCATCACGCTGAACAACGGCCAGACCATCACCATCCCCGTCGGCAGCAGCAGCGGGCAGAGTGCGGCCTACCCGGTACGTGCGGATGACGCACAGGTGCAGGGCAACCAGACCGTCACCGCCAGCATCACCGGCACCACGGGTGGCAACTACGAAGCGCTGAACACCAGCAGCACGACCAGCACCACCGTCACCGACGACGCGGATGCCACCGTCGTCACGCTGACCGCTTCGGCCGCCAGCGTCACCGAGGGCGGCAGCATCATCTACACCGCCACGGTCAGCAACGCGGTGGCCGGCACGCCGCTGGTCATCACGCTGAACAACGGCCAGGTCATCACCATCCCCGTCGGCCAGACCAGCGCGCAGAGCGCCGCCGTCGCCGTGCGGGGTGACGACGCCTACGTGCAGGGCAACCAGACCGTCACCGCCAGCATCACCGGCACCACCGGTGGCAACTACGAAGCCCTGACGACGAGCAGCACCGCCAGCACGACAGTGACCGACGACGCAGACGCCACCACCGTCACGCTGACCGCGTCCAGCGCCAGCGTGGTGGAAGGCGGCAGCATCATCTACACCGCCGCGGTGAACAACGCCGTCACCGGCACGCCGCTGGTCATCACACTGAGCAATGGCCAGACCATCACCATCCCGGTCGGCAGCAGCAGCGCACAGAGCGCGGCCTTCGCCGTGCGCGCGGATGACGCCCAGGTGCAGGGCAACCAGACCCTCACCACCAGCATCACCGGCACCAGCGGTGGCAACTACGAAGCGCTGACCACCAGCAGCACGGCCAGCACCACGGTGACCGACGACGCGGATGTCACCACCGTGACGCTGACCGCCTCCTCCGCCAACGTCACCGAGGGCGGCAGCATCGTCTACACCGCTACGGTGAACAACGTGGTGGCCGGCAATCCGCTGGTGGTCACGCTGTCCAACGGACAGACCATCACCATCCCGGTGGGCGCCAGCTCCGCCAACAGCGCCGCCTTCGCGGTGCGCGCGGACGACGTGTATGCCCAGGGCAACCAGACGGTCACGACGACCATCACCGGCACCACCGGCGGCAACTACGAGGCGGTCGCCACCAGTGGCTCGCCCAGCACCGTGGTGAGCGACGACAGCGACACCTCGACGATCAACCTCAGCGCCGGCCCGGCCAGCATCACCGAAGGCAACAGCGGCACCTACACGCTCACCCTGTCGAGCGCCGCGCAGACCGCCGTCACCGTGACGCTGACCTACAGCGGCACGGCGGCCAACGGCACGGACTACACCGGTGTCGCCACGGTGACGATCCCGGCCGGCGCCAGCAGCGCGACCTTCGACATCGCCACCCTCGACGACGCATTCGCCGAAAGCGGCGAGAGCTTCACCGTCAGCATCGGCGGCACCAGCGGCGGCGGTTTCGAGAACCTGGCCGTCGGCAGCAGCGGCAGCATCACCACCAGCATCGTCGACGAAGCGACGCCGGACACGGTGCTGGTCAGCATCGCCGGCCCGGGCTCGGTCACCGAAGGCGCGACCACCGGCAACTACACCGTGTCGCTGAGCCAGCCCGCGGTCACCGCCGTCACCGTGACGCTGAACTACGGCGGCACCGCCACCGGCGGTGGCAGCGACTACACCGGCGTGGTCACTGTGACAATCCCGGCCGGTTCCAGCAGCGCCACCTTCACGCTGCCGACCACCAACGACACCACCGACGAACCGGATGAAACCATCGTCGTGTCGCTGGGCGGCATCACCGGCGGCGGCTTCGAAGCCATCGCCGCGCACCCCAGCAACAACAGCGTCACCACCACCATCGTGGACAACGACGCCGCGCCGACCATCAGCGGCGTGAGCAGCCCGAGCGCCAACGAGGGCAGCAGCCTCGTCTACAACGTGACGCTGAGCAACGCGTCGTCCACCGCCACCACCCACAGCTTCTCGCTGGGTGGCGGCAGCGCGTCGGCCGCCGACTACGGCACGCCGACCTTCAGCAACGGCGTGACGCTCGCGGGCGGCGTGCTGACCGTGCCGGCCGGCGTGACCAGCTTCACCGTCACCCTGCCGACCACGCAGGACACGCTGGACGAAATCAACGAGACCGTGCCGCTCACCGTGGGCGGACAGACCGGCACCGGCACCATCGTCGACGACGACGCCACGCCCAGCCTGTCGATCAACGACGTGAGCGTGAACGAGTCCGCCGGCACCATGACCTTCACGGTCACGCTGTCGGCCGCGTCCGGCCAGACGGTGACGGTGAACTACGCCACCGGCAACGGCACCGCCACGGCCGGCAGCGACTACACCGCCACCAGCGGCACGCTGAGCTTCGCGCCCGGCCAGACCACGCTGACCATCACCGTGCCCATCACCAACGACACGGTGACCGAGGCCACGGAGACGCTGAACGTCACGCTGAGCAACCCGAGCAACGCCACCATCGCCGACGGCAGCGGCGTAGGCAGCATCGTCGACAACGACGCCCCGCCCGCGCTCGACCTGGACGCCAACAACTCCAGCGGTGCCACCGGCGCGAACTACACGGTGGGCTACACCGAGCAGGCCGCCGGCGTGTCCATCACCGATGCCGACGTGGCGATCACCGATCCGGACGGCGGCAACGTCGCCGGTGCCACCGTCGTGCTGACCAACCGCCAGGCGGGCGACGTGCTGAACCTGGGCAGCCTGCCCAGCGGCATCACCGCCAACGTCAACACCACGGCCGGCCAGATCACCATCACGCTGTCCGGTTCGGCCACCGCCGCCGACTACCAGACGGCGCTGCGCGCGATCACCTTCGCCAACGGCAGCGACACGCCCAGCACCACGCCGCGCAACATCACGGTGACGCTGACCGACGGCTTCAACAACAGCAACACCGCCACCACCACCATCAACGTCACGCCGGTGAACGATGCGCCGGAAACCAATGCGGCGAACGCCAGCGGCAACGAGGACACGCTGATCACCGTGACCCTGTCCGGCAGCGACGTGGATGGCACGGTGACCGGCTACGTCATCTCCACCACCCCGGCCAATGGCACGCTGTACCGTGACGCCGCCGGTACGCAGGCCATCGCGGCGGGCGACGTGGTGAGCGGTCCGGTGTACTTCCGCCCCAGCACCAACTGGAACGGCAACACCAGCTTCCAGTACGCCGCGCGCGACAACGACAGCGCCACCGACGCGACGCCCGCCGTCGCCAGCATCAACGTGGTGGCGGTGAACGACGCCCCGGTGAACCTCCTGCCGCCGGATGCCACCCTGACCGAGGACGTGAGCTACGTCTTCAACACCACCATGGGCGGCGTGTCCGACGTGGACAGCAGCTCGCTGACCACCACGCTGACCGCCTCGCACGGCACCATCACCCTGGGCTCCACCGCCGGTGTCACGGTGACCGGCAACGGCACCGGCACGGTGGTGATCACCGGCAGCCCGAGCGCCATCAACAACGCGCTGAACGGCGCGGTGCTGGCACCGACCCCGGACTACAACGGCCCGGCCACGGTCACCGTGGTGACCTCCGACGGCAGCCTCAGCGACACCGACGTCATCAACCTGACCATCACGCCGGTGGCGGACATCGCCAACGACACCGTGGCGGCCACCGAGGACAGCCCGGTCACCATCAACGCGCTGGCCAACGACAGCTTCGAGGACAGCGGCCGCAGCATCACCGCCATCAACGGCAACGCCATCACTGCCGGCGGCCCGGCCGTGGCGGTGGACAACGGCAGCGTGACGCTCAACGCGTCCGGCCAGCTCGTCTTCACGCCGACGGCGAACTACAACGGCGCAACCAACTTCACCTACACCGTCACCGCCGGCGGCACCACCGAGACGGCCACCGTCACGGTGAACGTCGCCGCGGTGAACGACGCGCCGATCAACGCGGTGCCGGGCGCGCAGACCATCAACGAAGATACGTCGCGCGTGTTCAGCAATGCCAACGGCAATGCGATCACCGTCTCCGACATCGACAGCCCGAACCTGACCACCACCCTGTCGGTCGCCAACGGCGTGCTGACCCTGGGCTCCACCGCGGGCGTGACGGTGACCGGCAACGGTAGCGGCACGGTCACGGTGAGCGGCAGCCAGGCCGCCATCAACGCCGCGCTGAACGGCCTGAGCTTCACGCCGGCCGCCAACTACAACGGCAGCGCGACGATCTCCATCGTCAGCTCCGACGGCTCGCTGACCGACACCGACAGCGTGGTGGTGAACATCACGCCGGTGGCCGACCCGACCGTCGCCACCGCCGACACGCTGACGGTCGCCGAGGATTCCGGCACCACCGCGGGCAACGTGCTGGCCAACGACACGGATCCGGACGGCCCGCTGTCGGTGTCGCAGTTCGTGGTTTCCGGCACGACCTACACGGTCGCCGCCGGTGGCTCGGCAACGGCCACGCTGGCCGGCGTCGGCGTGCTGGTGATGAACAGCAACGGCAGTTACACCTTCACCCCGGCCGCCAACTACAACGGCTCCGTGCCGACGGTGACCTACACCGCCACCGACGGCACCAGCAGTGCCACCAGCACGCTGAACATCAGCGTGACCCCGGTGGCCGATCCGACCGTGACCGCCGCCGACACGCTGAGCATCGCCGAGGACTCGGGCACCGGCTCCGGCAACGTGCTGAGCAACGACAGCGATGCCGACGGCCCGCTGCGCGTGAGCCAGTTCGTCGTCAATGGCACCACCTACACGGTGGCGGCAGGCGGCGCCAGCACCGCTACGCTGGCCGGCGTGGGCGTGCTGGTGATGAACAGCAACGGCACCTACACCTTCACCCCGGCCGCCAACTACAACGGATCCGTGCCGACGGTGACCTACACCGCCACCGATGGCACCAGCAGTGCCACCAGCACGCTGAACATCACGGTGACGCCGGTGGCCGACCCGACCGTGACGGCACCGGACACGCTGACCGTGGCGGAAGACTCCGGCACCACCAGCGGCAACGTGCTGACCAACGACAGCGATCCGGACGGCCCGCTGTCGGTGTCGCAGTTCGTGGTCAACGGCAGCACCTACACCATCGCCGCCGGTGGCTCCAGCACGGCCACCCTGGCGGGTGTCGGCGTACTGGTGATGAACAGCAACGGCAGCTACAGCTTCACCCCGGCGGCCAACTACAACGGCAGCGTGCCGACGGTGACCTACACCGCCACCGATGGCACCAGCTCGGCGACCAACACGCTGAACATCACCGTCACCGCGGTGGATGACGCCTTCACCGACGCGGATGAGAGCGTCAGCGTGAACGAGGACGCCACGCTGACCGGCAGCGTGCTGACCGGCACCAGCAGCGTCGATGGCCCGGTGACGGTCACCACCTTCAGCGTCGCCGGTGTCGCCGGCACGTTCAACGCGGGCCAGACCGCGACGATCACCGGCGTGGGTACGATCAACATCGCCGCCAACGGCAGCTACACCTTCACGCCGGTCGCCAACTACAACGGCGCCGTGCCGGTCATCACCTACACGATGACCGACGGTTCCAGCGGTGACACCTCGACGCTGACCATCAACGTGACGCCGGTGGCCGACCCGACCGTGACGGCACCCGACACGCTCACCGTTGCCGAAGATTCCGGCACCACCAACGGCAACGTGCTGAGCAATGACAGCGACCCGGATGGTCCGCTGCGCGTGAGCCAGTTCGTCGTCAATGGCACGACTTACACCGTCGCGGCAGGTGGCTCCAGTACCGCCACGCTGGCTGGCGTCGGCGTACTGGTGATGAACAGCAACGGCAGCTACAGCTTCACCCCGGCGGCCAACTACAACGGCAGCGTGCCGGTGGTGACCTACACCGCCACCGACGGCACCAGCTCCGCGACCAACACGCTGAGCATCACCGTCACGGCAGTCGCCGATCCCACCGTCACGGCACCGGACACGCTGACCATCGCGGAAGACTCCGGCACCGGTTCCGGCAACGTGCTGGGCAACGACAGCGACGCCGACGGCCCGATCCGCGTGTCCCAGTTCGTCGTCAATGGCACGACCTACGCGGTCGCCGCGGGCGGCGCCAACACCGCCACTCTCGCAGGTGTCGGCACCCTGGTGATGAACAGCGACGGCAGCTACACCTTCACGCCGGTCGCCAACTACAACGGCAGCGTGCCGACGGTGACCTACACCGCCACCGACGGCACCAGCAGCGCCACCAACACGCTGAACATCACCGTGACACCGGTGAATGACGCACCGGTGGCCCAGGCCGATACCAACACCACGGCCGAAGACACCACGCTCACGGTGACGGCTGCCAACGGCGTGCTGGCCAACGACAGCGATGTCGATGGCAACACGCTGACCGTCACGCAATTCACCGTGGCCGGCGTGGCAGGCACTTTCACCGCGGGCCAGACGGCGACCATCACCGGCGTCGGCACCCTGACCCTCAACAGCAACGGCAGCTACAGCTTCGTGCCGGCCGCCAACTACAACGGTGCGGTACCGGTCGTGACCTACACAGTGTCCGACGGTACGGTCACCACCACCAGCACGCTGACGCTGAACGTGACGCCGGTGGCCGACCCCACCGTGACGGCACCGGACACGCTGACCGTCGCCGAAGACTCCGGCACCACCAGCGGCAACGTACTGGGCAACGACAGCGACCCGGATGGCCCGCTGCGTGTGTCGCAGTTCGTCGTCAATGGCACGACCTACGCAGTCGCATCGGGCAGTTCCAACACCGCGACGCTCGCCGGTGTCGGCGTGCTGGTGATGAACAGCAACGGCACCTACACCTTCACGCCGGCCGCGAACTACAACGGCTCCGTGCCGACGGTGACCTACACGGCTACCGATGGCACCAGCTCCGCCACCAGCACGCTGAACATCACCGTCACCGCGGTGAATGACGCACCGGTGGCCCAGGCCGACACGAACACCACGGCCGAGGACACCACGCTGACGGTGACCGCCGCCAACGGCGTGCTGGCCAACGACAGCGATGTCGATGGCAACACGCTGACCGTCACGCAATTCACCGTGGCCGGTGTGACAGGCACTTTCACCGCAGGCCAGACGGCGACCATCTCCGGCGTCGGCGCGCTGACCCTCAACGGCAACGGCAGCTACAGCTTCGTGCCGGCCGCCAACTACAACGGCGCCGTGCCGGTCGTAACCTACACCGTGTCCGATGGCACGGTGACGACCACCAGCACGCTGACGCTGAACGTGACGCCGGTGGCCGACCCCACCGTGACGGCAGCGGACACGCTGAGCATCGCGGAAGACTCCGGCGCCAGTGGCGGCAACGTGCTCACCAACGACAGCGATCCGGACGGCCCGCTGCGTGTGTCGCAGTTCGTCGTCAATGGCACGACCTACACGGTCGCCGCAGGCGGCTCCGGCACCGCCACGCTGGCCGGTGTGGGCGTGCTGGTGATGAACAGCAACGGCAGCTACACCTTCACCCCGGCGGCCAACTACAACGGCAGCGTGCCGACGGTGACCTACACGGCTACCGATGGCACCAGCAGCGCCACCAACACGCTGAACATCACCGTCACCCCGGTGGACGACGCCTTCACCGACGCCAACGAGACCGTCACCATCGCCGAGGACTCGGTTGCCACCGGCAGCGTGCTGACGGGCACCAGCAGCGTGGATGGCCCGGTCACGGTGACCAGCTTCGTGGTAGCCGGCGTGTCCGGCACGTTCAACGCGGGCCAGACGGCGACCATCAGCGGCGTGGGCACGATCAACATCGCGGCCAACGGCAACTACACCTTCACGCCGGTCACGAACTACAACGGCACGGTGCCGACCATCACCTACACGATGACCGATGGTTCCAGCGGCGACACCTCGACGCTGAACATCACGGTCACTGCGGTGAACGACGCCCCCACCACCACCGGCGGCGCGGTGAGCGGCACCGAGGATTCGCCGCTGGTGTTCTCGTGGGCGCAGTTCAACGTCACCGACGTGGACAGCGGCCCGGCACCGGCCATCCGCATCGGCAGCCTGCCGGCCGACGGCGTGCTGCAGTACTACAACGGCAGCACCTGGGTCAGCGCCACGCTGAACCAGCTCGTCTCGCAGGCGGACATCGCCGCGGGCCGACTGCGCTTCGTGCCGGACAGCAACGAATCCGGCGCCGACGGCTATGGCGGCAGCAGCACCGGCAACCGCCAGGCCGACTACGCCAGCTTCACCTACACGCCGGTCGACGGCTCCGCCGCCAACGCCACCGGCAACACCGCGACCATGCGGGTGGACATCACGCCGGTGGCGGACGCCCCGACGCTGAGCATGACCTCCGGCGTACCGGTGACGCACACGCAGATCACCGTCGCCGGCGGTTCCGGCACCAGCGGTGGCTTCACCATCATCGACGGCGTGGTGCAGATCAGCAGCGGCCAGCGCCTGTGGCAGACGGCGGATTTCGCATCCTCCGGCGGCAATGCCAACGGCACGACGGCACTGGGCGACATCTTCGTGTTCACCCAGTCGTCGAACGTGAACGGCGTGAACGGCAACGGCGCGCTGGCGACCGATGCGCGCGACTACATCGTGCTGGAGAAGCCACGCAGCGCCTACACCATCACCTACGCGACCGACCACAACGGCGCCTACAACGGCTACGACAACGTGGTGATCACCGACAACGCCACCGGCAAGAGCTGGGGCGTGGCCAACAACATCGAGGACATCATCTTCGGTGACGGCACGAGCTTCAGCGGCAGCACCTCGGTCACGACGACGGTCTACGACACCTGGCCGGTCAACCTGGCTACGGCGCTGACCGACGTGGACGGCAGCGAAACGCTGTCGAGCATCACCATCACCGGCCTGGCCAGTGGCGTGACCTTCAGCGCCGGCTCCTCGCCCAGCGCCGGCACCTGGGTGCTGACCCCGGCCCAACTGGCAGGCCTGACGATGAACGTGCCGACCGGCACCGCATCGATGACGCTGACCGCCAGCGTGACCAGCACCGAGGCCCTCGGCGGCTCGGCCACCACCACGGTGAACCTGACGGTCTACAGCGCCGGCACGCCGGTGGCCGCCAACGACAACTTCAACACCCAGATGGGAACGCCGATCACCATCACCAGCGGCCAGTTGCTCGCCAACGACACGCTGTACGACGGCGCCACCATCACCGGCGTGAGCACCGCTTCCGGCGGCACGCTGGTGAACAATGGCAACGGCACCTGGACCTACACGCCGAGCAGCACCGGCACCGGCAACTTCACCTACACCATCACCGACAGCAACGGCCAGACCAGCACCGCGACGGCCAGCATCACCACCTACCAGGCCAACAACGACCTGATCACGGTGCATGAGAGCGCGCTGTCCGGCGGCACCGGTGGCGGCAACCGCGTCATCAGCGGCAACCTGCTGTCCAACGACGGCGTGGGTGGCGTGTCCATCTCCAGCGTGGGCGGCGTGACCGATGGCTCGGCCAACGACACCGACGCGCGCGCCGGCTATGTCGGCTACAACCATGTGGTGGGCGGTGTGACCGTCGGCAACGTGGTGGTCGACGTGACCGGTGCCGGCGTGGGCGACTACACCTACACCCTGCTGAACCCGGCCAACCACAGCGCGGTGGCCAACAACAACAGCCTGACCAGTGCCATCAGCTACACCTCGAACCTCGGCACGGCCAGCCTGCAGGTCACCATCGTCGATGACCGTCCGCAGGCCTTCACGCGCGAGGTGGAAGTCACCGAGTCGAACATGCCGTCCTACAACCTGGTGCTGGTGCTGGACATCTCCCGCAGCATGACGCTGGCGGAAGCCGGCGGCCAGATCCAGGACGAGAACGCCGACGGCAGCACGAGCGTCAGCACGCGCCTGGACCTCGCCAAGCAGGCCATGATCGACCTGGTAACGGAGTACTTCGACCAGGCATCCAGCGTGGCGGTGAAGATCGTCACCTTCGGCCCGACCGGCACCATCCTCAACGGTGGCAGCGCCTACACCGACAAGGCCACGCTGATCGCCGCCATCAACGCCATCAACGTGTCCTCCACCGGCGGCACCAACTACGAGGCCGGCCTGGCGTCCGCGCGCACCGCCTTCGGTACGCCGGGCAGCAGCACGACGAACATCTCGTACTTCATCTCCGACGGTGCGCCCACCAGCGGCAACACCAACACCGCGGTGAGCAGCTGGGACAGCTTCACCAGTGCGAACGGCGTGAAGTCCTATGCCATCGGCGTGGGTACCGGCATCGCCAGCTCGGCTGCGCTCAACACCATCCACAACGTGGATGCGGACAACAGCGGCAGCCGCGATTCGGCCATCATCGTGCCGGACCTCAACGACCTGTCGGCGACGCTGACCAACTCGGTGCCGGTCGCCTACGGCGGCAACGTGGTGGGCAGTGCCAGCAGCGGCGTAGGCAGCGCGCTGGGCGCGGACGGTGGCTATATCCAGTCCGTCACGCTGCAGCTGGACACCAACGCGGACGGCGTGCCGAATGCCAACGTCACCTTCACGTACAACGCCAGCACCAACCAGATCAGCTGGACCGGTGGCTACCCGAGCGGATCGCCGATCACCGGCGACACGCTGTCGCTGACCTCGGCCCGCGGCTTCACCTACGGCACGCTGAACTTCAACTTCGCGACCGGCAACTACACCTACTACACCGGCAGCGCGGCATCCGAAGGCGACCGCTTCTCGCTGTCCTTCGTGGCGCGCGACGGTGACGGTGACGTGACGCCGGCGACCAACCTGAACTTCAGCATCGTCGACGGCAAGCCGGTGGCGCGTCCGGACTTCGACACCCTGACGCCGAACAGCACTTCGTACTCCGGCAACGTCGTCAGCGGCCTGGGCACTGACAGCGGCCTGAACGAAGGCACGCTGACCACGGACTTCACGTCCAGGGGCCCCGGCGCCGACACGGCGGTGGATGGCGCGCGCGTCAGCTCCATCGTGTTCCAGGGCCAGACCTTCAACCTCACCACCAACGCCGGATCGACCAGCGCACTGGGTGGCACCTATACCGTCAGCAACGGCCAGCTCACCTGGACGCACGCCAGCAACGGCAGCAGCCTGGTGTTCAACCGTGACGGCTACTACAACTACGCGCCGCCGACGGCCAGCCGCCCGAACCCGGGCGTCGACACCACCACCACGGTGAACCTGAACAGCGCGCCGGTATCCACCACCGGGGTCAGCGTGAGCGGCCGCGACGAGAACGGCAACGCCGCCACGATCACCTACTACAACCCCTCCGGCACCAGCAACGACGGCGCCGGCGTGACCGGCCGCGGCGTGGCGAGCTCCGCCACCAGCAGCAACAGCGACACCAACAACCGCAGCATCGACGGGCTGGAGACGATGATCTTCACCTTCAGCACGGCGATCCACATGCACGGTGTGGAAGGCATCAGCTTCACGGTCAACGTCGACAACAGCAACCTCGGCGACACGGCCAGCGTGGGCGGCAGCACCTCGCTGTCCTACGCGATCTACCACATCGACGGCCACCTGCTGGGCACCTTCGTCAGCCAGTCGGAAGGGCTGGTGACGCTGCCTTCGCAGTACAGCAACGTCGGTCGCATCGAGGTGCAGGCGTCCAGCGATGCGGAGGCGCGCATCACCGACCTGCGCTTCCAGCACATCAACGACGACGCCTCGACCACGGTCATCGCGCCGACCGAGATCGGCTACACGCTGACCGACAGCGACGGCGACACCTCCAGCTCCACGCTGACGCTGCGCAGCTACAACAACGCGACGGCGGGCGACGATGCCGGCAACACGCTGACCGGGTCGGCGATCAACGACCAGTTGTTCGGCCTGGACGGCAACGACACGCTGAGCGGACTGGCCGGCCATGACCTGCTCGACGGCGGCCTGGGCAATGACACCCTGTACGGTGGCGACGGCAACGACTTCCTGTTCGGCGGCGCCGGCAACGACGTGCTGGACGGTGGCGCCGGCAACGACCGCCTGGTGGGGGGAGCCGGCAACGACACGCTGACCGGTGGCACCGGATCGGATGTCTTCGTGTGGACCCTGGCCGACCGCGGCGCGCCCGGCACGCCGGCGATCGACACGATCACCGACTTCAACAACGCCAGCCCGGCTGCCGGCGGTGATGTCCTCGACCTGCGTGACCTGCTGCAGGGCGAACAGCACACCGGCACCAACCCGGGCACGCTGAGCAACTACCTGCACTTCGAGACCAGTGGCGGCAACACCACCGTCCAGATCAGCAGCAGTGGCGGCTTCTCCAGCGGCTACAACACTGGCGCGGTCGACCAGACCATCGTGCTGCAGGGCGTGGATCTCACCGGCGGCGGTACGCTGAACGACAACACCATCATCCAGAACCTGCTGAACAACAACAAACTGCAGACGGATTGATGCAGCGCTGCCTGAGTGCACGCGGCCCGGAGCGATCCGGGTCGCGTGCTACCATGCGCGCCATCTGAAGTGTCACGTCGGATCGCGCATGGACCTCATCGCACGCGTCGCGCAGCAGTTCGAGGCCAGCGCCCGCAGCATCGAGACTGCCGTCGAACCCCTTGCGGCACCGATTGCCGCAGCCATAGAACTGATCGTCAGCAGCCTGCTCGGCAACGGCAAACTGCTGGTCTGCGGCCAGGGCACCAGCCTGGCGCTGGCGCAGTATGGCTGCGCCCTGCTCACCGGCCACCTCGAACGCGAACGCCCTGAACTCGCCGCCCTGCTGCTGGCCGGCGACGCCACGACCCTATCTACCGGCATGGCGCGCTATACGCCGGACGAGGTCTTCGCCAAGCCGCTGCGCGCGCTGGGGCACGCCGGCGACGTGCTGCTGGCCATCGGCGGCGCCGGCGACATCGGCGCACTCGCCACGGTGATCGACGCGGCGCACCAGCGCGAGATCACCGTCGTGTTGCTCGACGCCCTGGCCTTCGAAAGCGCCCGCGAACTCCTCGGGGATCAGGACGTCCACATACAGGTGCCGGCGACGCGTCTTGCGCGCGCGGTGGAACTGCAGACCCTCGCACTGCACTGCCTGTGCGATGGCATCGATTGTTTGCTGATGGGAGAAGAGTCTTGAGTCGAATTCTGAGTCCGTTGCAACGCTTCGGCCTGCTGGCCGGGCTGTGCGTGTTGCCCTTGCTGCAAGGATGTTTCCCCGTCGTGGTGGCTGGCGCGGCGACCGGCGTGACGGCATCCCTCGATCGCCGCAGCTACGGCGTACAGCTGGAGGACAGCGAGATCGAGGTGAAGGGCGCCAGCGAGATCAAGTCGAAGTACGGCGCACGCGCCAGTGCCTCGGTGACCTCGTTCAACCGCTGGGTGCTGCTGACCGGTCGGGTGGACAGCGACGAAGCCCGCAGTGGCATCGAGCAGGCGATCCGCGGCATTCCCAATGTGCGCAACGTGGTGAACGACCTGGTGGTGGTGGCACCGCCGGTCAACAGCTCCATGCAGAAGTACGGCAATGACACCGCCATCACCACGCTGGTGAAGGGACGCCTGATCGACAGCAAGGACGTCAGCGCCAACAACATCAAGGTGGTGACCGAATCCAACGTGGTGTATCTGATGGGCCTGGTCACCCAGAAGGAAGCCGACTCGGCCGTGGAGATCGCCCGCAACACCCGCGCGGTCAGCAAGGTGGTGCATGCCTTCGAGGTCATCACGCCGGAGCAGGCGAAGCGGCTCGATCCGCCACCACCGAAACCGGACGCGAGCGGCACCGACGGTGGCCGCAAGGATGGTGGCGGCACGATGTAGTCGCCGCGGCTGGCCTGGCCGCTGCCCCCATGAAAAAGCCCGCATCGATGCGGGCTTTTTCGTTGCTGTCTCGAACTGCATGGGCGCCACGCCAGCGGGCCAGCGGCACGTGAGCCGCAAGCATTCAGGCCCGCGGCAACAGGATGCGGTACACGGTGCCACGCCCCGGCCGGCTGGCCACCTGCATCTCCCCACCCATCAGGCCCGCCACCCTCGCAGTCCGCGCCAGCCCCAGCCCCCGATCCGCCAGGGACTGCCAGCATGCGGCAAAGGGCGTCAGCGCCTTGCCGACCTGCTCGGGCTGCAGGCCGTTACCGCTGTCCCACAGTTCGATGGCCACCCATGCGCCACGACGACGGCAACCGAGCACCGCGCCGCCGCGCACAGTCGTGCGCAGGGCATGCTGAACGAGCGCCGTCAGCGCGTGCTGCAGCTGGACCGGATCGGCGCGCAGCAACATGCCGGACGCCACCTGGCGCAGATGCAGGTCGCGCTCATGGGCATCCTCGAGGTTCGCGGCCACCGCGGCGGCCAGCACGTCGCCGACCGGCATCGACTGCACGGCGAGTTCCAGGCGGCCGGACTCGGCCTTGGCATACGCGATGACGGCTTCGAAAAGCTCGGACAAGGCGACCGCCGCTTCGTCGAGCTGGCCGACCAGCTTGCGGGTGTTTTCCGGCAGCGGGTGCGCCGCCAGCGTGGCTGCGAACAGGGAAATGGCCTGGATGGGCTGGCGCAGGTCGTGGCCGGCGGTGGAGATGAAGCGTACGTCCTCGCTGGCGGCGGCCTCCTGCAGCGTGACCGCGGGAGACGGGGTCTCGTCCTCGCCGTCGGTCTGCAGCCCCGACCAGGCGAGGCCGATGCCGCATGCCGCGCCGATCAGGCCCAGCCACACCAGGATGTCCAGGTCTGCCACCAGACCGGCCACCACCACCACGATGCCGGCCACGCCCAGCAGGAGCAGCCAGTTCAGCACGCGCGCGCGGGCGGCCTCGATGGGCATGGCCTTGTCCTAGCTGTCTTCGTCCGGCATCGAGAGATTCAGGGTCTGGCCAACCAGGATGGCCTGCGAGCGGGTGTTCACGCCCAGCACCTGGTAGACCGAGGTGAGGTGCATCTTGACCGTGCGTTCGGAGAGATCGAGCTTCTGCGCGATCTCCTTGTTCGACAGGCCTTCCATCAGGCAGCACAGCACGCGCTCCTGCTTGGGGCTGAGCTTGGGACGGACGCGGTTGTCGCCGGCGGCATTGCGCTGGCCCGCGTCATCGAAGAAGCGCCGGCCGCCAAGAAGGGTCTTGACCCCTTCCACCAGGGCCGCCGGTGCCATCGACTTGCTGAGGAAGCCATCGACATCCGCCTCGCGGGCAAGCTGGCGATAGATCGGCGCATCCTGGCCGGAGAACACCGCGACCGGCACGCCGGGCGCCTCGCGCCGCAGCAGCGTCAGCAGACGCAGGCCGTCGCTGTCGGGCAATTTGAGATCGAGCAGGACGAGGTGGAAACTGCGGCCGCTGCGCAAGGCGCTTACCGCTTCCTGTCCGGTTGCCGCACAGACGATCTCGCCGCCGTTCAACTGCGACTCCAGCATCGCCGACAAGGCGTGCTGCAGCAGGGCATGGTCGTCAACCAACAGGATGTTGCGGGCGAATGGATTCACTGAACTCCCCCTGGGGCGGCCGGGCTGCGCATGGCCCGGCAAACTGGATGGCGAAGGTTACCGCAAAGCGATGCTGCGCCGGAAGTGTGTGAAAAACGTTTTCATGCAGGCGGCCGGCAAGCTGCAAGCCCCTCATGGCGGGGCGCGGCATGCACAGGTGCACGTTTAGCTATTTGGCAGGCCGGGGCTCGCCCGGCATTCCGCGGGCGGCATCGCGCGGTTCCGGACTTCCGCCGGCGTGATGGCAAGCACCACGCCGGAACAACGCCGCTGCAAAGACGTCACACAGCAGGGTTAGGCTGGGCCAGGTCCAGGTGTATCCACGAAACGTCGTGCCAGACGGGGGTTCCATACGGTTGCGAATGCCGACATTGCTGCGCTGGAGCAAGGGCAGGAACGGGAGCTGCGATATACTCGCCCACCCCTGCAGCAGGCCGGCCTTGCTTGCCCGCCCGCGCTGCTCCCTCCTCCAGAAGGCATTCCGATCGTGAGCAAACCCTCCAGCTTCTCCTACGAAGACCTGCTCGCCTGTGGGCGTGGCGAGATGTTCGGCCCCGGCAACGCGCAGCTGCCGCTGCCCCCGATGCTGATGATCGACCGCGTCACCCACATCAGCGAAGAAGGCGGCCGCTACGGCAAGGGCGAACTGATCGCCGAACTGGATGTGCGGCCCGACCTGTGGTTCTTCGGCTGCCACTTCGAAGGCGACCCCGTCATGCCAGGCTGCCTGGGGCTGGACGCCATGTGGCAGTTGATCGGCTTCTACCTGGGCTGGATGGGTGGCCCCGGCCGCGGTCGTGCACTAGGCTGCGGTGAGGTGAAGTTCACCGGCCAGGTGCTGCCGACCGCGAAGAAGATTACGTACCGCATCCACCTGAAGCGCGTGATCCTGCGCAAGCTGGTGATGGGCATTGCAGACGCCGTCATGGAAGTCGACGGCCGCGAAATCTATGCAGGCAACGACCTGCGGGTGGGTCTGTTCACCTCCACCGACAATTTCTGAGGAATACCGGAACATCATGCGTCGTGTCGTCGTCACCGGTCTGGGCATCGTCTCCAGCATCGGCAACAACCAGGCCGAAGTACTGGCATCGCTGCGCGAAGGGCGCAGCGGCATCGAGTTCAACCCGCTACAGGCCGAACTCGGTTTCCGCAGCCATGTGCACGGCCCGGTGAAGGTCGACAAGGAAGCGCTGATCGACCGCAAGGCATTGCGCTTCATGGGCGATGCCGCCGCGTTCAACTACATCGCGATGCAGCAGGCCATCGCCGATGCCGGCCTGCCGCCGGAGCTGGTCTCGCATGAACGCACCGGTCTCATCATGGGCTCGGGCGGCGGCTCGCCGGAAAACCAGGTCGACGCCGTCGACCTGCTGAAGGCCAAGGGCATCCGCCGCGTTGGCGCCTTCATGGTGCCGAAGACGATGTCGTCGACCACCTCCGCCTGCCTTGCGACGCCCTTCGGCATCCGTGGCGTCAACTACTCGATCAGCTCCGCCTGCGCGACCAGCGCGCACTGCATCGGCAACGCGGCAGAGATGATCCAGTGGGGCAAGCAGGACGTGATGTTCGCTGGCGGCGGCGAAGAAGTGCATCCGTGGATGACGGTGCTGTTCGACGCCATGGGCGCGCTGTCCTCCACCTACAACGACCGCCCGCAGCATGCCTCGCGCGCCTACGACGCCGCGCGTGACGGCTTCGTGATTTCCGGTGGTGGCGGTGTGCTGGTGCTGGAAGAACTGGAACACGCCAAGGCACGTGGCGCGCGCATCTATGCCGAACTGGTGGGCTACGGCGCCACCTCCGACGGCTACGACATGGTGCAACCGTCCGGCGAAGGCGCCGTGCGCTGCATGAAGCAGGCACTCGCCACCGTCGACACGCCCATCGACTACCTGAACACCCATGGCACCAGCACCCCGGTGGGCGACACCAAGGAACTGGAAGCCGTGCGTGGTGTGTTCGGCGACAAGGCACCGCTGATCAGCTCCACCAAATCGATGACGGGTCACGCACTCGGCGCCGCCGGCGTGAACGAGGCCATCTACTCCATCCTGATGATGACCCACGGCTTCGCCTGCCAGTCGATCAACATCGACACGCTGGACCCGCTGGCCGAAGGCCTGCCGATCCTGCGCGAGCGCCGCGACAACGTGAAGCTGGATACCGTCATGTCCAACAGCTTCGGCTTCGGCGGCACCAACGCCTCGCTGGTCTTCCGCCGCCTGGGCTAAGCCCGCCTGCATCCGATGAGCTACGCCCGGCCGGAATTCGAGTCCCGCATCGTCGCGCCCGAGTCCCTGGCCGAGGCCATCGCCCGGCTGCCGCGACCGCTGGTGTTCACCAACGGCTGCTTCGACATCCTGCACCGCGGCCATGTCACCTACCTGGCCCAGGCCCGCGCGCTGGGCGCCAGCCTCGTCGTGGCGCTGGACACCGATGAATCGGTACGCCGGCTGGGCAAAGGCGAGGACCGCCCCTACAACACGCTGACCGACCGCGCCGCCGTCATCGCCGCGCTGCGCTGCGCCGACCTCGTGACCTGGTTCGAGGACGGCAATCCGCTGCCGCGCATCCTGGAATGCCATGCGGATATCCTCGTGAAGGGTGGCGACTGGGCGGTCGAAAAGATCGTCGGCTACAGGGAAGTCAGCGGCTGGGGCGGCAGCGTGCACTCCATTCCCTTCGAGCACCAGCGCTCGACGACATCGCTGGTCGAACGCATCCGCCAGTCGTGATCGTGTGGCAAGCGCGCCGCGCAGCCACGCACTGAACTCCCGGGCAAAAGAACGGCCAGAGTTTGACTGGCATCAGCTTTGCCTTGCCGCATGACGTCGAAAGCCGGTCGAAGCACCGGATTGCCGGACGCTAGAATCGGTGCCAGTCCATTCACGGAGGTCTGCCATGCGCGTCGCCAACAACGTCACCGAACTGATCGGCAATACACCGCTGGTCCGCCTCAATCGCGTCACGGCCGGCCTGCAGGGCACCGTGCTCGCCAAGCTGGAGTTCTACAACCCGGCACACAGCGTGAAGGACCGCATCGCCGCCGCGATGATCGATGCGGCCGAGAAGGCCGGCAAGATCACGGCGGACACGATCATCCTTGAACCCACTTCCGGCAACACCGGCATCGGCCTTGCAATGGTCTGTGCGGCACGCGGCTACAAGTGCTGCTTCGTGATGCCGGAGACCATGAGCCGCGAGCGTCGCCTGCTGCTGAAGGCCTACGGCGCCGAGCTGGTGTTGACGCCCGGACCGGAAGGCATGCCGGGTGCGATCAAGCGCGCGGAGGACATGGCGGCCAGCGATGCGCGCTACTTCATCCCGCAGCAGTTCGACAACCCGGCCAACCCTGAAGTCCATCGCAACACGACCGCGGAGGAGATCTGGCGCGACACCGACGGCAATGTCGACCTCTTCGTCGCCGGCATCGGCACCGGCGGCACCATCACCGGCGTGGGTGAAGTGCTGAAGGCCCGCAAGCCGGACGTGAAGGTCTTCGCGGTGGAACCGGATGCCAGCCCGGTGCTGTCCGGTGGACAACGCGGCCCGCACCCCATCCAGGGCATCGGCGCAGGCTTCGTCCCCTCCGTCCTGAACACCAAGGTGTATGACGAAGTGGTACGCGTGAAGAACGCGGATGCACTCGATCTGGCACGTCGCCTGGCGACCGAGGAAGGCCTGCTCGTCGGCATCTCGTCGGGCGCCGCCGTGTGGGCCGCGTTGCATGTGGCGAGCCGGCCGGAAAACGCGGGCAAGACGACGGTGGTGATCATTCCGAGCTTCGGTGAGCGCTACCTGTCCACCGTGCTGTTCGAACACCTGTCGGTGTGAGCCGGGACGACGGCTCCTCGCTGCTGCGCAGCCCCGAGCGGCGCGGCAGCGACAGCATCAAGTGGCAGCGTTACGCCGGCCGCGACGTGCTGCCGCTGTGGGTGGCGGACATGGATTTCGCTGCGCCGCAGCCGGTGCTCGACGCCCTGCAGCAACGCATCGCGCACGGTGTGTTCGGCTACGCCCATCCCTGGCCTTCGCTGACGGAAGCCGTGGTCGACGGTATTGCGCGACACCACGGCTGGCAGATCGAACCGGACTGGCTTATATGGCTGCCGGGCGTGGTGACCGGCTTCAACGTGGCCAGCCACCTGGCCGGCGAGCCGGGCGACGGCATCCTCGCGATGACACCGGTCTACCCGCCCTTCCTTTCTTCACCCGGGCTGGCCGACCGCAAGCTGCTGCGCAGCGATCTGCTGCAGGTCGGCGAGTCATGGATCCCGGACTGGGAGGATCTGCACGCGCAGGCACCGCAGGCGCGCATGCTGATGCTGTGCAATCCGCATAACCCGGTGGGCCGTAGCTGGACGCGACAGGAATTGCAGCACTTCGCCGCCCTGGCCGAGCAGCATGACTGGGTGGTGATGAGTGACGACATCCATTGTGGCCTGGTCCTCGATCCACAGCGCCCCTACACGCCACTGGCTTTGCTGGACGAGGACATCGCACGGCGCACGATCACGCTGATGGCGCCGTCCAAGACCTGGAACATCCCGGCGCTGTACGCGGGATTCGCGATCATCCCCGACGCAACGCTGCGCCGCCGCTACCAGCATGCGATGCAGGGCCTGGTGCCGCATCTCAACGTGCTGGGCCTGGTGGCCATGGAGGCCGCCTATCGCGAAGGCGATGCCTGGCTGGACGCACTGATCACGCAACTGCGCGACAACGCAGGTGTCGTGCACGACGCCATCGTGGACATGCCCCTGCTGGCAACGACACCGGTGGAGGCCACCTACCTTGCCTGGCTGGACTGCCGTGGGCTGGCCGGGCGTGGCATCGGCGATCCTGCCGCGTTTTTCGAGCAACATGGCGTAGGCCTGTCCGAAGGCCGGGATTTCGGTGCGCCGGGCTTCCTGCGGCTGAATTTCGGCTGCTCGCCCGAACTGCTGGCGCAAGCACTCCAGCGGATGCGCAGCGCGCTCGACACGCTGCGTTGAGCCTGCAAACAACAAGGGCCGCGATGCGGCCCTTGTTCCAGCTACGCGGCGCGAAACTCAGGCGCGCGAGCGCTTCTGCAGCGACACCAGCTTGGCCTGCACGTAACCCTTCAGTTCCTTGAACGGAATCGGCTTGCCGTAGATGATGACGTCGTCCGGCAAGCCACCCTGTTCGTCGATGTCTTCCGGGGTCAGGCCGGTCACCACCACCACGTCCATCTGCGCCAGCGCGGGTTCCGAACGCAGCTTGCGGATCATCGCGAAACCGTCGAGTCCCGGCATCACCAGATCGGACACCAGCAGGTCAGGTGGATTGCGGCCGATTTCCATGAGGCCTTCGAAACCGCTGGCCACGATCTTCACTTCGATCGGCAGCTCCCAGTTCGCCAGCGTGCGCTCGTAGAGCGCCTGCATGATGCGGTCGTCCTCGGCGATCAGCACGCGCAGCGATACCGCGCCTCCCACATGGACCGGGCCGGCCTGGCGTTTGCGCAGGAAAGCTTCGACCGATGTGATGCGGATGCGGCGATGTCCGCCCGCCGTCTTCCAGGCGTCGAGCAGACCGTTCTCGACCATTTGCTGCACGGTTCCGAGGGAGACTCCCAGCATCTGTGCTGCTTCGCTGGTGCTGCAGTACTCGCGCTCGGGCTTGGTATTGACCTGCGACACGTCAGCCATGGGCATTCAATCCTCAGAAAGGAATATCGTCCTCGAAATCACCGAAACCCGAAGATGCCGGGCTGGAATTGCTGCTGCTACGCTCGGGCGCCGGCCGGCTGGCAGGACGCGACGGTGGCGCATCGTAGTCATCGCCCCCGCGTGAGGAATCACCGCCACCCATACCTTCACGGCTGCCCAGCATCTGCATGACGTCGCCGCGGATTTCCGTGGTGTAACGCTCCTGGCCGTCCTTGTCCTGCCACTTGCGGGTGCGCAGGCTGCCCTCGACGTAAATCGGGCGCCCCTTCTTCAGGTACTGGCCGGCAATCTCGGCGAGCTTGCCGAAGAACACCACGCGGTGCCATTCGGTCTGTTCCTTCTTCTCGCCGCTGGATTTGTCGCGCCAGCTGTCGGTGGTGGCCACCGTGATGTTGCAGATCGCGTCGCCGCTCGGGGCGTACCGGGTTTCCGGATCCCGTCCCAGGTTACCGATCAGGATGACTTTGTTGACCGAGGCCATTCAGGCTTCTCCTCCTATGTACCGGAGCATGACACGCTCGTCCCAGCGCTCCGGGTTGATCTTCAATCTTGCCACGCGGCGCTCCGGCTCGACGGCCACTTCACGCACCCCGGGCAAGCGGCTGATTTCGTCCCTGGCGGTGCGGACATCCACCTCCGGCGGCAGCGCATATTCGCGCTGGTCGGACAGCGGCGGCACCCGCATCGAGCGTGCCCACACCAGCCACACCAGCATCAGTACCAGCGCCGCGATGAACACCGCCCGCGGGCCATGGTGCATGGCCAGCCATCCACCCAGCGCACCACCACAACCGGCCCCCAGCGCTTGCGCCGTGTTGAACGCCCCCAGCGCGAATCCGCGGGTGCCTGCAGGCGCCATGCGTGAGACCAGCGCCGGAAGGCTGGCCTCCAGGATGTTGAACGCGACGAAGAATACCAGCAAGGCCGCCGCAAGCAGCCAGAAGTCGGTGTAGCCAACGATGAGCAGGAGTTGCGACACCGCGAGCAGGCAGATGCAGCACAGCAGCACCTGGCGGATCCAGCCGCGCTTTTCCGCCACGACGATCACCGGCGCCATCAGCACGAAGCTCACCAGTACGACGGGTAGATAGAGCTGCCAGTGCCGACCGGCCGGCATGCCATGCAGGTCGACCAGCAGGCGGGGGACGACGAGGAACAGTGCGATCTGGGTCAGGTGTTTGACGAAGATGCCGAAATTCAGGCGCCATAGCTGTCCATCGCTCAGCACCGGCCACAGCGGCAGGGGGCCGCTGTCATTGGGGGGAGCGACCGGATCCGGCACCACCCGCCACACCACCAGGATCGCAAGCAGGGCCAGCCCCGCGATGCCCGCGAACATCAGCGGCATGCCGACCGATGCATACAGCGCCGGGGCAGCCACCAGCGACACCGCAAAGACGACGCCGATGGACGCGCCAATCATCGCCATGACCTTGGTGCGATGTTGCTCGCGCGTCAGGTCGGCGGCCAGCGCGGAGACCGCTGCGGAAATGGCGCCAGCGCCCTGCAGTACGCGGGCGGCGATCAACCATTCGATGGTCGGCGCCCAGGCCGCCAGGCCGCTACCGAAGGCAAACAACAACAGGCCCGCGACGATGACCGGCTTGCGCCCCCAGCGATCCGACGCCAAGCCGTAGGGAATCTGGAACAGCGCCTGGGTCAGCGCGAAGGCGCCCAGCGCGACACCGGCCCAGCTCAGGCTGTCCCCACCGGGCAGTTCGCGCACATACAGCGACAGCACCGGCAGCACCATGAACAGACCCAGCATCCGCAAACCGAACACCGACGCCAGCGCGGCCCCGGCCCGCAATTCGCTGCGGGTCATGCGGTCTTGCGAAGGAAAGGCATCGGCCATGTAGGAGGAACTGGGTCGTGACGGGCGGGCAATCGGCGGATTTTAGCAGAGCCACCCACCGACCATCCGCCAATCCCGCGGACGCGGTGCAACATCAGGCTTGGTCGCGTTGCAGGCGCTTGCTACAGTACCGGGTTGCTCACACTCGCGCGCTAGCATGGACTGGATCAGGATTCGCGGGGCTCGTACCCACAACCTCAAGAACATCAGCGTCGATCTGCCGCGCAACCAGCTGACGGTCATCACCGGCCTGTCCGGTTCCGGCAAGAGTTCGCTGGCCTTCGACACGCTGTACGCGGAAGGGCAGCGCCGCTACGTGGAAAGCCTGTCGGCCTACGCCCGCCAGTTCCTGCAGCTGATGGAAAAGCCGGACGTCGACCTGATCGAGGGCCTGTCACCGGCGATCTCCATCGAGCAGAAGGCCACCAGCCACAATCCGCGCTCCACGGTGGGCACGGTGACCGAGATCCACGACTACCTGCGCCTGCTGTATGCCCGCGCCGGCACCCCGCACTGCCCCGATCACCGCCTGCCGCTGGAAGCCCAGACCGTTTCGCAGATGGTCGACCATGTGCTGGCCTTGCCGGAGGGCACGGCGCTGATGATCCTCGCGCCGGTAGTGGCGGACCGAAAGGGAACGCACGAGGAACTGATTGCCGAACTGCGCGCACAGGGTTTCGTGCGTCTGCGCGTGAATGGCGAGATCGCCGAGATCGATTCGCTGCCCGCGCTCGCCAAGAACAGCAAGCACAGCATCGACGTGGTGGTGGACCGCATCAAGCTGCGGCCGGATTCTCGCCAGCGTCTGGCGGAGAGTTTCGAGACGGCGCTGGCACACGCGGAAGGCCGGGCCATCGCGATGGAGATGGACGGCGGCAAAGAGCACGTCTTCTCCGCCCGCTATGCCTGCCCGATCTGCGGCTTCGCCGTGCAGGAACTGGAACCCCGCCTGTTCTCGTTCAACAACCCCGTCGGCGCCTGTCCGAGCTGTGACGGCCTGGGCACCCAGGAATTCTTCGACCCCACCCGCGTCGTCGCCCACCCCGAACTGTCGCTGTCCGCCGGCGCCATCCGCGGCTGGGACCGTCGCAACCAGTTCTATTTCCAGATGTTGCAGAGCCTGGCGAGCGGCTACGGCTTCGACATCGACCAGTCCTTCGAGGCGCTCGACGAGAACGCGCGCGAAGTCATCCTGCATGGTTCCGGTGCCCGCAAGCTCGCGTTCAAGTACCTGTCGGAATCCGGACGCACCGTCACGAAGGAACACAGCTTCGAGGGCATCATTCCCAACCTCGAACGCCGCTACCGCGAGACGGACTCCGTCGTCGTGAGGGAAGAGCTGGCCAAGTATCGTTCGACCCGCCCGTGCCCGATCTGCGTCGGCAGCCGGCTGCGCCGCGAGGCGCGCTTCGTGCTCATCGGCGAGCGCTCGCTGCCCGAGATCAGCACGCTGTCCATTGCAGACTGCCAGCAATTCTTCAGCGGCCTGCAATTGAGCGGCCATCGTGCGCAGATCGCCGACAAGATCGTGCGCGAGATCGCGGTGCGCCTGCAGTTCCTCGTCGACGTCGGGCTCGATTACCTCAGCCTGCACCGTTCCGCTGACACACTGTCCGGTGGCGAAGCGCAGCGCATCCGCCTGGCCTCGCAGATCGGCTCCGGCCTCACCGGCGTGATGTACGTGCTGGACGAGCCCTCCATCGGCCTGCACCAGCGCGACAACGACCGCCTCCTCGACACGCTCCGGCGCCTGCGTGACCTCGGCAACACCGTGATCGTCGTCGAGCACGACGAGGATGCCATCCGCATGGCCGACCACGTCATCGACATGGGCCCTGCAGCGGGCGAGCATGGCGGTCAGGTCGTCGCCAGCGGGAAACCGCAGGAGGTCATCGATCACCCCGACTCCGTGACCGGCGCCTACCTGTCCGGACGGAAGGCCATCAAGGCCCCGGACAAGCGCGGCAAGCCGGATCCGGAGCGCCTGCTACGCATCACCGGTGCGCGCGGCAACAACCTCAAGAACGTCACACTGGAAATCCCGGTGGGGCTTTTCACCTGCGTGACCGGTGTTTCGGGCTCCGGCAAGTCGACCCTGGTCAATGACACGCTGTACGCGATGGCGGCGCGAAATCTGTACGGCTCCGCCACCGATCCCGCGCCGCACGACGAGATCGCCGGCCTGGAGTTCTTCGACAAGGTCATCAACGTCGACCAGTCGCCGATCGGCCGCACGCCGCGCTCGAATCCCGCCACCTACACCGGCCTGCTGACGCCGATCCGTGAACTGTTCGCCGGCGTGCCCGAGGCACGCGGCCGCGGTTACGGCCCCGGTCGCTTCTCCTTCAACGTCAAGGGTGGCCGCTGCGAGGCCTGCCAGGGCGATGGCATGATCAAGGTGGAAATGCACTTCCTGCCGGACGTGTTCGTTCCCTGCGACGTCTGCCATGGCCGTCGCTACAACCGCGAAACGCTGGAGATCCGCTACAAGGGCAAGACGATTGCCGATGTGCTGGACATGACGGTGGAAGAGGCCCAGCGCTTCTTCGACGCGGTGCCGACAGTCGCACGCAAGCTCGACACACTGATGGAAGTCGGCCTCGGCTACATCCGCCTGGGTCAGAGCGCCACCACCTTGTCAGGCGGCGAAGCCCAGCGGGTGAAGCTTGCACTGGAACTGTCCAAGCGCGACACCGGCCGCACGCTGTTCATCCTCGACGAACCCACCACCGGCCTCCATTTCCACGACATCGAACTGCTGCTGACCGTGCTCCATCGCCTGCGCGATCACGGCAACACCATCGTGGTCATCGAGCACAACCTCGATGTCATCAAGACCGCCGACTGGATCGTCGATCTCGGCCCTCAGGGTGGAGCCGGCGGAGGCCAGATCCTCGTGTCCGGCACGCCCGAGACCGTGGCGGCGAACCCGGCCAGCCACACCGGTCACTACCTCGCGCGAATGCTGGCGGCCAGAGCCGCCGTTTCCGGCTGACCTCCCACCGCAAGAGGTTGCGCCGCTCGAGCGCCGACTACAAACACAAAAAGCCCGCGATCCGCGGGCTTTTTGTTGGCACTCGCACTTCTCAGGGTTACCGCCTGGCGGCAGCAACCCGACCGTGCTTACGCTGCGTCGGCAACGTCCGCATCCGGACGATCCAGCAGTTCGACATACGCCATCGGTGCATTGTCACCGACGCGGAAGCCGCACTTCAGGATGCGCAGATAGCCACCGTTACGACCGGCGTAACGCGGACCCAGCACTTCGAACACCTTGCCGACGATCTCACGATCGCGGGTGCGGTCGAAAGCCAGACGGCGGTTCGCCAGGCTGGGCTTCTTGCCCAGCGTGATCAGGGGTTCGACGACACGACGCAGCTCCTTGGCCTTCGGCAGCGTGGTCTTGATGACCTCGTGCTTCAGCAGGGAGTTCGCCATGTTGCGCAGCATCGCCGAGCGATGTGCGCTAGTGCGGTTCAGTTTCCGCAGACCGTTACCGTGACGCATTTTTCTTTCCTATCTCTTTGCAAGCTTTAGCTGACTTTTTCCAGGCCAGCCGGCGGCCAGTTCTCGAGCTTCATGCCCAGCGTCAGGCCACGCGAAGCGAGAACGTCCTTGATTTCATTGAGCGACTTGCGGCCGAGGTTCGGCGTCTTCAGCAGCTCGGTCTCGGTGCGCTGGATCAGGTCACCGATGTAATAGATGTTCTCGGCCTTGAGGCAGTTGGCCGAGCGCACCGTCAGTTCCAGGTCGTCCACCGGGCGCAGCAGGATCGGATCGATGCTGGGCGCACGTTGCACTTCCTGAGCCACCGGCGTGCCTTCCAGGTCGGCAAACACCGACAGCTGATCCATCAGCACGCGTGCCGCATAGCGGATCGCTTCTTCCGGATCGACAGCACCGTTGGTTTCCAGATCGATGACCAGACGATCCAGGTCGGTACGCTGCTCGACGCGAGCGCTTTCAACCTGGTAGCTCACACGGCGAACCGGGCTGAACGATGCGTCCAGCACGATGCGGCCGATGACCTTGTTGTCACCGTTCAACGGACGGACATTTCCCGGCACGTAGCCACGGCCTTGCTCGACCTTGATCTGCATGTCGATCTTGCCGCCCGGTGCCAGGTGAGCGATCACATGTTCCGGGTTGATGATCTCGACATCGTGAGTGCCTTCGATGTCACCCGCACGGACGACACCTTCACCACTCTTAGACAGACGCAGCACTGTCTCGCCGCGGTTATGCAGCTTCAGCACGACACCCTTCAGGTTCAACAGGATGTCGACCACGTCTTCCCGCACGCCATCCAGCGTGGAGTACTCGTGCAGCACGCCGTCAATCGTCACTTCCGTCGGCGCGTAGCCGGGCAGCGACGACAGCAGGATGCGACGGAGGGCATTGCCCAGGGTATGGCCAAAACCGCGTTCGAACGGCTCCATCACCACCACGGCGTGAACCGGGGAAATGCTCTGGACATCGATGATGCGGGGTTTCAGCAAATTACTACTCGCCATTGACGATCCCTCTCTTCAGCACGAGATTCGCAGGTTAGCGCCAGTGTCGTTCGACCTTGAACTTCTTGGCAGCCGCCGACAACTAGATGCGTTAAATCCTATGTGTGCTTTTGCCATCCAAGGCATCGTTTCCGGACTCCGGAAACAAGCACGGCTCGCGATCCAGCAATGCAGGTCGCGAGCCTGACTCTTGCCTGGCGTCAGATACGACGACGCTTCGGCGGGCGGCAACCGTTGTGCGGAACCGGCGTGATGTCCGTGATCGAAGTGATCTTCAGACCCAGCGCGTTCAGCGCGCGCACAGCCGACTCACGACCCGGGCCCGGGCCCTTGATGCGCACTTCCAGGTTCTTCACGCCACACTCCTGAGCCACCTTGCCGGCAGCTTCAGCAGCGACCTGCGCGGCAAACGGAGTGCTCTTGCGCGAGCCCTTGAAGCCTGCGCCACCCGAGGTTGCCCACGACAGGGCGTTGCCCTGACGATCGGTGATCGTGATGATCGTGTTGTTGAAGGAAGCGTGCACGTGGGCGATGCCCTCGGCAACGTTCTTCTTGACCTTTTTGCGGACCTTCGCAGCAGTCTTAGCCATGTTCTAAATTAACCCTTCTTGCCAGCCATAGTCTTGCGCGGACCCTTGCGAGTACGGGCATTGGTGCGGGTACGCTGACCGCGCACCGGCAGGCCACGGCGGTGACGGACACCGCGGTAGCAACCGAGGTCCATCAGACGCTTGATGTTCATGGTGATCTCACGACGCAGATCACCCTCGACCGTGAACTTGCCCACCTCATCACGCAGACGTTCCATCTGGTCTTCGGTCAGGTCTTTCACCTTTGCGCTGCGCGGCACGGAGGCTGCGTCGCAGATCTTCTGGGCACGGGTACGGCCAATGCCGTAGATGGAAGTCAGCGCGACTTCCGCGTGCTTGTGATTCGGGATGTTGACACCAGCAATCCGGGCCATGAGCTCAACCTTTAATTACACGAACGCCGCAAAAAGCGAAACGTTAGATTATACGACAACAGCAACTGCGCCTCAACCCTGGCGCTGCTTGTGGCGCGGATCTTCACAGATCACACGCACCACACCCTTACGACGGATCACCTTGCACTTGCGGCAGATCCGCTTCACGGAAGCTTGCACTCTCATTTCATCACTCCTCAAAAACCTGGCTGACCTCAGTTCTTCGAACGGAACACGATACGACCCTTGGTGAGATCGTAAGGTGTCAGCTGAACGGTCACCTTGTCGCCCGGAAGGATGCGGATGTAGTGCATACGCATCTTCCCGGAAATATGGCCCAACACTATGTGACCGTTTTCAAGCTTGACCTTGAAGGTCGCGTTCGGCAGGTTTTCGGTCACTTCGCCCTGCATTTCGATGACATCTTCCTTGCTCATCGACTTACTTTATTTCGCAGGTAACCCGAAGCCGCCTTTGAAGTTGGCTTTCTTAAGCAAACTTTCGTACTGGTGGGACATGATGTAGGCCTGCACCTGCGTCATGAAATCCATGGTTACAACCACGATGATCAACAGCGAAGTTCCGCCGAAGTAGAAGGGCACCTGCCACTTCAGGATCAGGAACTCGGGGATCAGACACACCGCCGTGATGTAAGCCGCACCGATCAGGGTGAGACGCATCAAAATCTTGTCGATGTACTTCGCCGTCTGGTCACCAGGACGGATACCCGGCACGAACGCCCCGCTCTTCTTCAGGTTGTCCGCGGTTTCCTTCGAGTTGAAGACCAGCGCGGTGTAGAAGAAGCAGAAGAACACGATCGCGGCCGAATACAGCAGGATGTAGATCGGTTGCCCCGGCGACAGCGTGGCGGAGATATCCCGCAGCCAACGCATGCTTTCCGACGAACCGAACCACTGGGCAGCCGTAGCCGGGAACAGGATGATCGACGACGCGAAGATCGGCGGAATCACGCCTGCCATGTTCAGCTTCAGCGGCAGGTGCGAGCTCTGCCCACCATATACCTTGTTGCCGACCTGACGCTTCGCATAGTTCACCAGGATCTTGCGCTGGCCACGTTCCACGAACACCACGAAGGCAGTCACGAGCGATACCAGCGCCACGATGAACAGTGCCCACAGCGGGTGGATGGCCCCCGTACGCACCAGCTCCAGCAGACCACCGATCGCACTCGGCAAACCAGCAGCAATACCCGCGAAGATGATGATCGAGATTCCGTTGCCCAGACCGCGCTCGGTGATCTGTTCACCCAGCCACATCAGGAACATCGTCCCGGTAACCAGCGTCGTGACAGCCGTTGCGCGGAACATGATGCCCGGATCAAGCACCAGACCAGGCTGCTGCTCGAGGGCAATCGAAATACCCACCGCCTGGAACAAGGCCAGTACGACCGTACCGTAACGCGTGTACTGCGTGATCTTGCGACGCCCGGCTTCACCTTCCTTCTTCAGCGCTTCGAGTTGCGGCGAAGCAATCGCCAGCAGCTGCATGATGATCGATGCCGAGATGTACGGCATGATCCCCAGCGCGAAGATCGTGAATCGCGACAGCGCACCGCCCGAGAACAGGTTGAACACGCCGAGGATGCCGCCCTTCTGTGAATCGAAGAGACGGGCCAGCTCGTTCGGATCGATACCCGGCACAGGAATGTGCGCGCCGATGCGATAGACGATCAAGGCCCCCAGCAGGAACCACAGCCGGCGCTTCAGATCATCGTATCGCCCGGTCTTGCCGAGGACTCCAGGTTGCGTCGCCACTTAGCGTCAGCCCCAGTCAGTACTGCTTATTCAGCCACGGAGCCGCCGGCTGCCTCGATGGCAGCGCGAGCGCCCTTGGTTGCGCCGATGCCGCGCAGCACGACCTTGCGGGAAATCTCACCCGACAGGATCACCTTGGCGGACAGCGCATCGATGGCAACGACACCGGCCTGCTTCAGCGCCAGCAGATCGATGTCCTCGATCGGCAGTTGCTGGATTTCCGACAGGCGAACTTCCACGTTGCGGGCAGCCGTCAGCGACACGAAACCACGCTTCGGCAGGCGACGCTGCAGCGGCATCTGACCGCCTTCGAAACCAACCTTGTGGAAGCCACCGGCGCGGGACTTCTGACCCTTGTGGCCGCGGCCGCAGGTCTTCCCCAGGCCGCTGCCGATACCACGGCCAACGCGACGACGAGACTTCTTGGAGCCCTCACCGGGCTTGATGGTGTTCAGTTCCATGCTCAGGACTCCCACTTCACCAGGTAGGCCACCTTGTTGACCATGCCACGCACGGCCGGGGTGTCTTCCAGTTCAACGGTGTGGTTAACACGACGCAGACCCAGGCCGCGCACGGTGGCACGGTGGTCCTGCTTGGTGCCGATCAGGCCCTTGACGAGCGTGACGCGAATCTTCTTGTCAGCCATGATTAACCCCGGATTTCTTCGACGGACTTGCCGCGCTTGGCCGCGATCTGCGCAGGCGTGCTGGTGGCATACAGGCCATTCAGCGTGGCGCGCACCACGTTGTACGGGTTGGTCGATCCGATGCACTTGGCGATCACGTCGGTCACGCCCATCACTTCGAACACGGCACGCATCGCACCACCGGCGATGATGCCGGTACCAGTCGGGGCCGGCTGCATCAGCACCACGGCGGCGCCGTGCTTGCCGATCACGGTGTGCTGCAGGGTGCCATTGCGCAGAGCGACCTTCGTCATCTTGCGACGGGCTTCGTCCATCGCCTTCTGCACCGCCACCGGCACTTCACGGGACTTGCCCTTGCCCATGCCGACGGCGCCATCGCCATCACCGACCACGGTGAGCGCGGCAAAACCCAGGATCCGGCCGCCCTTCACCACCTTGGTGACGCGGTTGACCGACACCATCTTTTCGCGCAAGCCGTCGTCACGTTCTTCCGACGCCTGCACCTTCTTGGTTTGCTGTTTAGCCATCACTCACTCGCTTAGAACTTGAGCCCGCCTTCACGCGCGGCTTCCGCCAGCGCCTTCACGCGACCGTGGTACTGGAAGCCGGCACGATCGAATGCGACCGTCTCGACACCTGCCGCCTTGGCGCGTTCGGCAATCAGCTTGCCGACGACCTGGGCCGCACCGACGTTGCCGCCGTTGCTGACTTGCGACTTGACATCCGCTTCGACCGTCGAGGCCGTCGCCAGCACCTTGCCACCGTCGGCCGAGATGACCTGGGCGTAGATGTGCAGGTTCGAACGGAACACGGTTAGACGAACCGTCTTCATCTCCGCGATACGGGCGCGGGTTTTGCGCGCACGGCGCAGACGAGATTCCTTCTTGTTCATAGCCGTCCGCCTTACTTCTTCTTGGTTTCCTTGATGACCACCACCTCATCCGCGTAGCGGACGCCCTTGCCCTTGTAGGGTTCGGGAGCGCGGTAGGCACGCACTTCGGCGGCCACCTGGCCAACCTGCTGCTTGTCCACGCCCTTGATGATGATCTCGGTCTGGCTAGGCGTCTCGACCTTCACGCCAGCAGGCATCTGGTGCACCACAGGGTGCGAGAAGCCCAGCGTGAGATTCAGTTTGTCGCCTTGGGCCTGGGCACGATAGCCCACACCCACCAGGTTCAATTTGCGCTCGAAACCCTTGCTGACGCCGATGACCATGTTGTTCACCAGCGCGCGGGTCGTGCCCGACAGCGCGTTACCGTTGACGCCGCCTGCGACTGCCTTGAAGACCAGGCTCGTGCCTTCCTTCTCGACGCTCACGGACGGGTGCAGACGCTGCTTCAGCGAACCGAGCGGCCCCTTCACGGTCAGCTCGCCGGACGCGATGTTCGCATCCACGCCAGCCGGCAGCACTACGGGGTTTTTAGCTACGCGTGACATATCGATTTCTCCTTACGCCACGATGCACAGCACTTCGCCGCCCACGTTCTGCGAACGCGCACGACGATCGGTCATCACGCCACGCGGCGTCGACACGATGGCCACACCCAGGCCGTTCATGACGCGCGGCAGGTCGTTGCTGCCCTTGTACACACGCAGACCAGGCGTGCTCACACGCTCGATGCGGTCAATGACCGGGCGGCCGGCGTAGTACTTCAGTGCGATGTCGAGCACGCGCTCGGCACCATCACCACGCACCACGAAATCTTCCACATAACCTTCGTCCTTCAGCACGGCTGCAATGGCAGCCTTCAGCTTGGACGCCGGCATCACTACCGAGCTCTTCTGCGATGCTTGCGCATTGCGGATGCGCGTCAGCATGTCGGCGATCGGATCGGACATACTCATATTTCTATACCCCCTTACCAGCTCGCCTTGGTCATGCCAGGCACTTCGCCGCGGAAAGCAACTTCACGCAGCTTGTTGCGGCACAGACCGAACTTGCGGAACACGCCACGCGGCCGACCGGTCAGCTCGCAGCGGTTACGCTGGCGCGACGGGCTGGAGTTGCGCGGCAGCGCATTGAACTTCTGACGCGCTTCCGCACGCTCTTCGTCGGACTTGTTCACGTCTTCAAAGATCGCCCTCAGCTGAGCACGCTTGGCGGCGAACTTCGCCACCGTCTTGGCACGCTTATCTTCGCGATTGATCAAAGCCAGTTTTGCCATGTCAGCCTCAGTTCTTGAACGGGAACTTGAATGCGGCCAACAGCGCGCGGCACTCTTCGTCCGTCTTGGCGGTGGTGGTGATGCTGATGTTCAGCCCACGCAGCGCATCGATCTTGTCGTACTCGATCTCGGGGAAAATGATCTGCTCTTTCACACCGAGGTTGTAGTTGCCGCGACCGTCAAAGCCCTTGGCAGCGATACCGCGGAAGTCGCGGATACGCGGCATGGCGATGGTCACCAGGCGATCCAGGAACTCGAACATGCGCGGACCACGCAGGGTAACCATGCAACCGATCGGGTAACCCTCGCGGATCTTGAAACCGGCGATGGACTTCTTGGCCTTGGTGGTAACCGGCTTCTGGCCAGCAATCTTCACCAGGTCGCCCAGCGCATGTTCCAGCACTTTCTTGTCACCCACGGCCTCACCCACACCCATGTTCAGGGTGATCTTGGTGATGCGCGGCACTTCCATGACCGACTTGTAACCGAACTGCTCGCGCAGACCCGGCACCACGGTCGACTTGTAGATTTCTTGAAGACGAGCCATCGCGATTCCTTACGCTTTCACCAGTTCGCCGTTCGACTTGAAGAAACGGACCTTCTTGCCGTCTTCAAGCGTCTTGACACCGACGCGGTCAGCTTTTTGCGTCGCCGGATTGAACAGCGCGACGTTGGAAATGTGGATGGACGCTTCACGCTCGACGATGCCGCCAACCTCACCCTTCATGGGGTTCGGCTTGACGTGCTTCTTGACGCGATTGACACCTTCCACGACCACACGCTCGGCATCGACACGGCGCGCGACGGTACCGCGCTTGCCCTTGTCCTTGCCGGTCAGGACGATGACTTCGTCCCCTTTTTTGATCTTATCCATGACGGCTCCTTACAGCACTTCCGGGGCCAGCGACACGATCTTCATGAAGCGCTCGGTACGCAACTCGCGCGTGACCGGTCCGAAGATACGAGTGCCAATGGGCTCGAGCTTGTTGTTCAGCAACACAGCGGCATTGCTGTCGAACTTGACCAGGGAACCGTCGGGGCGGCGCACGCCTTTGGCGGTACGCACCACCACGGCGCTGTAAACGTCACCCTTCTTAACGCGGCCACGCGGCGCGGCATCCTTGATGCTGACCTTGATGATGTCACCCACGCCGGCATAGCGACGCTTGGAACCACCCAGCACCTTGATGCACATGACCGAGCGCGCGCCAGTGTTGTCGGCGACGTCGAGGATCGTCTGCATTTGGATCATGTTTTTTCAACTCCATCCAACTTGGTCGCTACCGTAGCAACGCCCAGTCTTGGATCCCGTCCGGGAAAAGTGATCTGCCAGAGAAGAATCCGGCAGAACGGAAAGCCGCGCATTATGCGCGAACTTTCCAATCTTGGCAAGCCCTGGCTTAAGAAATTAAGCCTGAGCCTTTTCGACCACGCGCGTCACGCGCCAGGTCTTGGTCTTAGAGATCGGGCGGCACTCTTCGATTTCCACCAGATCACCAGCACCGGCCACGCCGTTGTCGACGTGAGCGTGGTACTTGTTCGAACGCACGATCACCTTGCCATACAGCGGGTGCTTCACGCGACGCTCGACCAGCACGGTCACCGTCTTGTCCATCTTGTCGCTGACGACACGACCGACCACGGTGCGCTTGACGCTTTGTTGGACCTGTTCACTCATTATGCAACCGCCTTCTCACGCAGGATGGTGCGCACGCGCGCGATGTCGCGGCGCACACGACCGAGCTGGGCATTGCTGCTCAGCTGCTGGGTCGCGTGCTGCATGCGCAGAGAGAACTGCTCTTTGAGCAGTTCGATCAGCTCCTTCTGCAGGTCCTCGTTGCTCTTGGACCGGAGTTCAGTAGCCTTCATGTCTATTACCCCACTTGCCGTGTCACGAACACGGTTTCCAAGGGCAGCTTGGCCGCAGCCAGGCGGAATGCTTCACGCGCCAGGGCTTCGTCCACACCGTCCATTTCATACAGCACCTTGCCCGGCTGGATCTCGGCGACCCAGTACTCCGGATTGCCCTTACCGTTACCCATACGGACTTCGGCAGGCTTCTTGGAGATCGGCTTGTCCGGGAAGATACGGATCCAGATACGACCGCCCCGCTTAATGTGGCGGGTCATGGCACGACGTGCCGATTCGATCTGGCGGGCCGTCAGACGGCCACGTGCAACGGCCTTCAGGCCGTACTCGCCGAAGCTGACCTTGGCGCCGCGGGTCGCGAGACCCTTGTTGCGGCCCTTCTGCTCCTTGCGATACTTCCTTCTATTCGGCTGCAGCATCGCTCGCTCCTGCTGTCTTCACGCCGGCACCACGACGCACGGTACGACGACCGGCCGGCTTGTCACCTTCGGGACCACGGGGGGCACGACGGGGACGCTTGTTGTCTTCGGGGGTTTCGACGACGGCGGGCTGTTCACCCTTGCCGAGCATCTCGCCCTTGTACACCCAGACCTTGATGCCGATCTGACCGTAGGTAGTGCTCGCCTCGGAGAAGCCGTAGTCGATGTCGGCGCGCAGCGTGTGCAGCGGCACACGGCCTTCGCGGTACCACTCGGTACGCGCGATTTCGGCACCGTTCAGACGACCCGAACTCATGATCTTGATGCCCTGGGCGCCCAGACGCATCGCGTTCTGCATCGCGCGCTTCATCGCGCGGCGGAACATGATGCGCTTTTCGAGCTGCTGGGCGATGGAGTCGGCAATCAGTTGCGCATCGACTTCCGGCTTGCGGATTTCTTCGATGTTCACATGCACCGGCACGCCCATGATCTTCTGCAGATCGGCCTTGAGCAGTTCGATGTCCTCACCCTTTTTGCCGATCACCACGCCCGGACGAGCCGAGTAGACGGTGATACGGGCGTTCTTGGCAGGACGCTCGATCAGCACACGGCCCACGGAGGCGTGCGCCAGCTTCTTCTTCAGGTGCTCACGGACCTTGATGTCCTCGAGCAGCATCTTCGAAAAGCCCTGGCTGTTGGCGAACCAGCGAGAGCCCCAGTTCCGGGTTACCGCGAGGCGGAAACCGGTCGGATGGATTTTCTGTCCCATACGCTCCCTTACTCCCCAACAGTCACAAAAATGTGGCAGGTCGGCTTGGTGATGCGATTGCCGCGACCCTTCGCACGTGCCGTGAAACGCTTCAGCACGACACCCTTTTCGACGTAGATGGTCTTCACCTTCAGGCTGTCGATATCGGCACCGTCGTTATGCTCGGCGTTGGCGATGGCGGACTCGATCACCTTCTTGACGATGCCAGCCCCCTTCTTGGGGCTGAACGTCAGGATGTTGAGTGCCTGCTCGACGGACTTGCCGCGAACCAGATCGGCCACCAGGCGACCCTTCTGGGCCGACAGGCGAACACCGCGCAGAATGGCATTGGTTTCCATGTTCATTCCTTACTTCTTCGCCTTCTTGCTGGCAGCGTGACCCTTGAAGGTACGCGTCAGCGCGAATTCGCCGAGCTTGTGGCCAACCATGTTCTCGGTGACATACACCGGGATGTGCTGGCGACCGTTATGCACGGCGATCGTCAGACCGACGAACTCCGGCAGGATCGTGGAGCGACGCGACCAGGTCTTGATCGGGCGCTTGTCCGAACCGCCCACCGCAGCGTCGACCTTCTTGATCAAGTGGGCGTCGACAAACGGACCCTTTTTGACAGAACGAGCCATTGACTACCCCTTAACGCTTGTGACGGCGCTGGACGATCATCACGTCCGTGCGCTTGTTGTTGCGGGTACGGTAACCCTTGGTCGGCTGGCCCCACGGGCTGACCGGCACGCGGCCTTCGCCCGTACGACCTTCACCACCACCGTGCGGGTGATCCACCGGGTTCATGGCCGTACCACGAACCGTCGGACGGATGCCGCGCCAGCGCTGGGCACCGGCCTTGCCGATTTTGCGCAGGTTGTGCTCTTCGTTACTGACTTCACCGATGGTGGCGCGGCACTCGATATGCACACGGCGGATTTCGCCGGAGCGCAGACGCAGCTGGGCATATGCACCGTCACGAGCCAGCAGTTGCACGGAGGCGCCGGCCGAACGCGCCAGTTGCGCGCCCTTGCCCGGCAGCATCTCGATGCAGTGGATCACGCTACCGACCGGGATGTTGCGGATCGGCAGTGCGTTACCCGGCTTGATCGGCGCCTCGGAACCGGAGATCAGCTCCTGGCCCGGGGTCACGCCCTTGGGGGCGATGATGTAGCGACGCTCGCCATCGGCGTAGCACAGCAGTGCAATGTTGGCGGTACGGTTCGGGTCGTACTCGATACGCTCGACCTTGGCCGGAATGCCGTCCTTGTTGCGCTTGAAGTCGACCACGCGGTAGTGCTGCTTGTGGCCACCACCCTTGTGACGGGTGGTGATGCGGCCGTTGTTGTTACGGCCAGCAGTGCTCGACTGCTTTTCAACCAGCGACGCTTCCGGACGACCCTTGTACAGGTTCGGATTGACGACCTTTACAACCCCGCGACGACCAGGGGAAGTCGGTTTGACCTTGACCAGCATTTAGGCAGCCCCCCCTTCGACGAAGTTGATTTCCTGGCCGGGCTTCAGGCACACGAAAGCCTTCTTCCAACCCTTGCGCTGACCGGTGGTGCGACCGAAACGCTTGGTCTTGCCCTTCACGTTCAGCACTTGCACGGACTCGACCTGCACCTTGAACAGCAGTTCGACGGCCGCCTTGATCTCCGGCTTGGTAGCGTCAGACGCCACGCGGAAGATCACTTGCTCGTTCTTCTCGGCAACCGCGGTTGCCTTTTCCGAGATCTGCGGTGCGAGCAGCACCTGCAGCAGACGTTCTTGGCTCACGCTCATTGCCACATCTCCTCGATCTTGGCGATCGCGGCACGCGTCACGAGCACGCGCTGGAAGCGGACCAGCGAAACCGGATCGGCTTCGTGGGCTTCGAGCACCAGCACGTTCGGCAGGTTGCGCGACGACAGGAACAGGTTTTCATCCAGCTCGTCGGTGATGACCAGCACGGACTCCACACCGAAACCCTTCAGCTTCTGCGCCAGCAGCTTGGTCTTCGGCGCCTCCAGGCTGAGGCTCTCGACGACCGACAGGCGATCTTCACGCACCAGCTGCGACAGGATCGACGCCATGCCGGCGCGATACATCTTGCGGTTCAGCTTCTGGGTGTAGTTCTGATCGGGACGGTTCGGGAAGATGCGACCACCCCCACGCCACAGCGGCGAGGAGCTCATACCAGCACGCGCATTACCCGTGCCCTTCTGGCGGAAAGGCTTCTTCGTGGTGTGCTTGACTTCGCCGCGATCCTTCTGGGCGCTGTTTGCCGAGCGGGCATTGGCCTGATAGGCCACCACCAGCTGGTGCACCAGCGCTTCGTTGTACTCGCGACCAAAAACGGTGTCCGAGGCCTGCAGACTGGCAGACGCCTGACCCTGATCGTTAATCAGCTTCAGTTCCATGGCGCTCCCCTCAAGCCTTCACTGCCGGACGCACAACGACGTCACCGCCGTCATAGCCCGGAACAGCACCCTTCACCAGCAGCAGGCCGCGGGCGGAATCAACGCGCACCACTTCCAGATTCTGCACGGTGGACTTCACGTCACCCAGGTGACCCGACATGCGCTTGCCCGGGAAAACGCGACCCGGATCCTGCGCCATACCGATCGAACCCGGCACGTTGTGACTGCGGGAGTTACCGTGGGAGGCACGCTGCGAACCGAAGTTGTGACGCTTGATGGTGCCCTCGAAACCCTTACCGATCGAGGTACCAGTCACATCGACCTTCTGGCCGACAGCAAAGATTTCGACGCTGATGACGTCGCCCGGCTTGTAGCCGCCGAGCTTCTCGCCCTCGACGCGGAATTCGCGCAGCACGCTGCCCGCTTCCACACCCGCCTTGGCCAGATGACCGGCCAACGGCTTGTTAACGCGAGAGGCGCGACGAACGCCATAGGTCACCTGAACGGCGGAATAACCATCCACCTCAGGCGTCTTGATCTGGGTCACGCGATTGTTCGACACGTCAAGCACCGTCACCGGGATGGATGCACCATCCTCAGCGAAGACGCGAGTCATGCCGACCTTGCGACCGACAAGGCCTAGACTCATGTTTGTTCTCCAACGACCTGGTTACGATTGACCGGGTCAGCCAAAAAAAACCTACGCACCGGACACCCGGTGCGCGAAGCCCGGCATTCTATACCGGAATTTTCACTGATTGCAAGAGGCTGACAACAACCCCTCTTCTTCAGTCTTACTGCAGCTTGATCTCGACATCCACGCCGGCAGGCAGATCCAGCTTCATCAGCGCATCGACCGTCTTGTCGGTCGGGTCGATGATGTCCATCAGGCGTTGATGGGTGCGGATCTCGAACTGGTCGCGCGAGGTCTTGTTCACGTGCGGCGAACGCAGCACGTTGAAACGCTCGATCTTGGTGGGCAGCGGCACGGGGCCACGGACAACGGCGCCGGTGCGCTTGGCCGTATCGACGATTTCCAGGGCGGACTGGTCGATCAGGCGATAGTCGAAAGCCTTCAGGCGGATACGGATCTTCTGGTTCTGCATGTCAGTTCCTTAAAGAGCGACAAAGAGCGGAAAGAACAAAGGGAGCGCAGCATACGCTGCGTTCCCGGGCACATCAATTACTCGATGATCTTTGCGACGACGCCGGCGCCGACGGTACGACCGCCTTCACGGATGGCGAAACGCAGACCTTCTTCCATGGCGATCGGGGCGATCAGCTTGACGACGATCGACACGTTGTCGCCCGGCATCACCATCTCGGTGCCTTCCGGCAGCGTGATCGAGCCGGTGACGTCGGTGGTGCGGAAGTAGAACTGCGGACGGTAGTTGTTGAAGAACGGGGTGTGACGACCACCTTCGTCCTTGCTCAGTACGTACACTTCACCGGAGAAGTGGGTGTGCGGGGTGATGGAGCCGGGCTTGGCCAGCACTTGACCACGCTCAACTTCTTCACGCTTGGTGCCGCGCAGCAGCACGCCGACGTTGTCGCCTGCCTGACCTTGGTCGAGCAGCTTGCGGAACATTTCGACGCCGGTGCAGATGGTCTTGACGGTGGGCTTGATGCCGACGATTTCGATTTCTTCGCCAACCTTGACGATGCCGCGCTCGACGCGACCGGTCACGACGGTGCCGCGACCGGAGATGGAGAAGACGTCTTCGATGGGCATCAGGAACGGCTGGTCGATGGCGCGCTCCGGGGTGGGGATGTAGCTGTCCAGGGCGTCGGCCAGGGCCATGATGGCGCCTTCGCCAAGCTCACCCTTGTCGCCTTCCAGCGCCTTGAGGGCGGAGCCCTTGACGATGGGGACGTCGTCACCCGGGAAGTCGTACTTGCTGAGCAGTTCGCGCACTTCCATTTCGACGAGCTCGAGCAGTTCGGCGTCGTCGACCATGTCGCACTTGTTCAGGAAGACGATGATGTAGGGCACGCCGACCTGGCGGGCGAGCAGGATGTGCTCGCGGGTCTGGGGCATGGGGCCGTCGGCGGCCGAGCACACCAGAATGGCGCCGTCCATCTGGGCGGCACCGGTGATCATGTTCTTGACGTAGTCGGCGTGGCCCGGGCAGTCAACGTGCGCGTAGTGGCGGTTGGCCGTCTCGTATTCGACGTGCGCGGTGTTGATGGTGATGCCGCGGGCCTTTTCTTCCGGCGCTGCGTCGATCTGGTCGTACGCCTTGGCCGAGCCACCGAACTTGGAGGCCAGCACCGTGGTGATCGCAGCCGTCAGCGTCGTCTTGCCGTGGTCAACGTGACCAATCGTGCCCACATTCACGTGCGGTTTCGTCCGCTCAAACTTTTCCTTGGCCATTTCTCAGTTCCTGATTTTGAAGTCGATTACTTCTTGTTGATGATGGCGTCGGCGACGTTCTTCGGCGCCTCGGCGTAATGCTTGAACTCCATCGAATAGGTGGCGCGGCCCTGAGACAACGAGCGCATCGTCGTCGAGTAGCCGAACATCTCGGCCAGCGGCACCTCTGCCTTGATCGCCTTGATCTGGCCGGGCAGATCTTCCATGCCCAGCACTACACCACGACGACCAGACAGGTCACCCATGATATTGCCCATGAAATCTTCCGGCGTTTCGACCTCGACCGACATCATCGGCTCGAGGATCACCGGATTGGCGCGACGGCAGCCTTCCTTGAAAGCCATCGAAGCGGCCATCTTGAACGCGTTTTCGTTCGAATCCACGTCGTGGTAGGAGCCGAAGTGCAGCGTGCACTTGATATCCACCACCGGGAAACCAGCGAGCACGCCGTTGCTCAGCGAGTCCTGAAGACCCTTGTCGACCGCCGGAATGTACTCGCGCGGCACCACACCGCCCTTGATGGCATCGACGAATTCGTAGCCCTTGCCCGGCTCGTTCGGCTCGACCTTGATGACGACGTGACCATACTGGCCACGACCACCGGACTGCTTCACGAACTTGCCTTCGGCATCCTCGACAGCCTTGCGGATGGTTTCGCGGTAAGCCACTTGCGGCGCACCGACATTGGCCTCCACGCCGAACTCGCGCTTCATGCGATCGACGATGATCTCGAGGTGCAACTCGCCCATGCCGGAGATGATGGTCTGACCAGACTCCTCATCGGTACGCACGCGGAAGGACGGGTCTTCCTGGGCCAGACGCCCCAGCGCGATGCCCATCTTCTCCTGATCACCCTTAGTCTTCGGCTCGACAGCCACGTGGATCACCGGCTCGGGAAACTCCATGCGCTCCAGCGTCACGACATTGTCGGGCGGACACAGGGTTTCACCGGTCGTCACCGACGACAGACCGATACACGCGGCGATGTCGCCGGCGCGCACTTCGTCGATCTCTTCGCGGTTGTTGGCGTGCATCTGCACCAGACGGCCGATGCGCTCCTTCTTGCCCTTGATCGGGTTGTAGACGCTATCGCCCGACTTCAGCACGCCGGAATACACGCGGATGAAGGTCAGCTGGCCGACGTACTTGTCGGTCATCAGCTTGAAGGCCAGCGCCGAGAACGGCGCGCTGTCGTCGGCCTCGCGCTCGACTTCCTTCTCGTCTTCATCGACGCCCTTGACCGGCGGGATGTCCACCGGCGAGGGCAGCAGTTCGACCACGGCGTCCAGCATGGCCTGCACGCCTTTGTTCTTGAAGGCAGTGCCGCACATCATGGGGACGATTTCGCCCTTGATGGTGCGATCACGCAGGGCGTTCTTGATGTCTTCTTCGGAGAGGTCACCCTCTTCGAGATACTTGTTCATCAGGTCTTCGGACGCCTCGGCGGCCGCCTCGACCATCTTCTCGCGCCATTCCTTGGCTGTCGCCGCCAAGTTGGCCGGAATGCCTTCGTAGTTGAACTTGGTGCCCTGGGACGCCTCGTCCCAGATCACCGCCTTCATCTTCACCAGATCGATGACGCCGGCGAAGTTTTCCTCAGCACCGATCGGCACCTGGATGGGGATCGGGTTGGCACTCAGACGCGTGCGCATCTGGTTGTAGACCTTGAAGAAGTCCGCACCCTGGCGGTCCATCTTGTTCACGAAGGCCAGGCGCGGCACGCCATACTTGTTCGCCTGGCGCCAGACCGTTTCCGACTGCGGCTGCACGCCGCCCACGGCGCAATACACCATGCAGGCGCCATCCAACACACGCATGGAGCGCTCCACCTCGATGGTGAAGTCGACGTGCCCCGGGGTGTCGATGATGTTGATGCGATGCTCGTCGAAATTGCCCGCCATGCCTTTCCAGAAGCAGGTGGTCGCCGCCGAGGTAATCGTGATGCCGCGTTCCTGCTCCTGCTCCATCCAGTCCATCGTCGCCGCGCCATCGTGCACTTCACCGATCTTGTGGTTCACACCGGTGTAGAACAGGATGCGCTCGGTCGTAGTGGTCTTGCCGGCGTCAATATGCGCCGAGATACCAATATTACGGTAGCGCTCGATGGGGGTCTTGCGTGACACGTGGATTGCCTTTTATCTGGATGGAATACAGCCGGAACAGAATCTGCAAACCGCTCAGGCAGTGAGACAAGGCTTCGTCAAAAGCAATCGAGCCCTTTGCAGGGCCCGACGTGGACTTGTCACAACCGCGATCAGAACCTGAAGTGCGAGAACGCCTTGTTGGCGTCCGCCATACGGTGGACTTCCTCGCGCTTCTTCATCGCAGAGCCGCGGCCTTCAGCAGCCTCGATCAGCTCACCAGCCAGACGCTGGGCCATCGACTTCTCGGAACGCTTGCGGGCAGCCTCGCGGATCCAGCGCATGGACAGGGCCATACGACGGGACGGGCGCACCTCGACCGGAACCTGGTAGTTCGCACCACCGACGCGGCGGCTCTTCACTTCCACCGCCGGCTTCACGTTGGCAATGGCTTGCTGGAACACTTCCAGCGGATCCTTGCCGGACTTGGTGGCGATACCCTCCAGCGCGCCATAGATGATGCGCTCGGCGACGGCCTTCTTGCCACCGATCATGAGGACATTGATGAACTTGGAAACATCCTGGCTACCGAACTTCGGATCGGGCAGGATTTCCCGTTTGGGTACTTCGCGACGACGGGGCATGGTGACCTCTACTCAGTGAATGCCAACGATCAGGACTT
>NZ_JAYXHR010000002.1:1464279-1477965 GCF_036017065.1 Uliginosibacterium sp. H1 | reverse complement strand
TCACTTCCATCTGACGAGGCTTGCGAACCAATTGGTTGATAGTTGGCATATCGCAAAATCTTTTTCTTGTGCGCGCCGGCAGGCCGGCACGCGGATTAATCAACAGGACCGACTACGATTGGTCGGCCCTTTTTAAGACCCGGGAGTATATAGGCTGGCTTGACCAGCCGTCAACCTGCGCTACCCGCGTCGGACGCTTCCGCCACTTCTTCACTCACCGGCTCGCTGATCGCGCCCCCCAGATCCAGACCCAGAGTCTGGGCACGACGGGTGCGGTGATAGGCAAGACCGGTACCGGCCGGGATGAGACGGCCGACGATGACGTTTTCCTTCAGGCCACGCAGCTCGTCGCGCTTGCCCATGATGGCAGCCTCGGTGAGCACGCGGGTGGTTTCCTGGAAGGACGCCGCCGAGATGAACGAATCGGTCGACAGCGAGGCCTTCGTGATACCCAGCAACAGGTATTCGAAAGTGGCCGGCTGCTTGCCGTCGGCAATGACACGGTCGTTCTCGTCCAGCAGCTCGGAGCGCTCCACCTGCTCTTCGCGGATGAACTTGGTTTCGCCCGGATCGCTGACGACCACGCGACGCAGCATCTGGCGAACGATCACCTCGATGTGCTTGTCGTTGATCTTCACACCCTGCAGACGATACACGTCCTGCACTTCGTCGATGATGTAGCGGGCCAGCGCTTCGACGCCCTGCAGACGCAGGATGTCGTGCGGATCGGCCGGACCGTCGACGATCAGTTCGCCACGCTGGACGACCTGACCATCGTGCACCATCACGTGCTTGTCCTTCGGGATCAGGAACTCGTGTGCCGTGCCGTCCGGCTCGGTGATCACGAGACGTTGCTTGCCCTTGGTGTCCTTACCGAACGAGGTCGTGCCGGTGACTTCTGCCAGCACGCCGGCATCCTTCGGCGCACGCGCTTCGAACAGTTCGGCCACGCGCGGCAGACCGCCGGTAATGTCGCGGGTCTTGACCGATTCCTGCGGGATACGTGCGAGCACGTCACCCACGGAGATCTGCTGGCCGTCCTTCACGGTGATCAGCGAGCCGACCTGGAAGGCGATGGTCACGGCGTGATCGGTACCGGCGATCTTTACTTCCTCGCCAGCCTCGTTGATCAGCTTCACCTGCGGACGCACGCCCTTGGAGGCGGACGAACCGGCACGACGCTTGGCATCGATGACGACCAGGGTCGACAGACCGGTCACTTCGTCGATCTGCTTGGCGACGGTCGCACCTTCTTCGACGTTCTCGAACTTGATGATACCGGCGTACTCCGTGATGATCGGACGGGTGTGCGGATCCCACGCGGCGAGCTGGGCGCCGGCCTTCACCGGGGCGCCGTCGTCGCCGATCATGGTCGCGCCGTACGGGATCTTGTGACGCTCACGCTCGCGGCCCATGTCATCCGCCACCACCACTTCGGCGGAACGGGAGATGACCACCTTCTCGCCCTTGGCATTGGTGACGTAACGCATGTTGCCGGCGAAACGCATGGTGCCGGACGACTTGGCTTCCACCGAGCTGGCCAGCGCCGAACGCGAAGCCGCGCCACCGACGTGGAAGGTACGCATGGTCAGCTGCGTGCCGGGCTCGCCGATCGACTGGGCGGCGATGACGCCCACCGCTTCGCCGGCGTTCACCAGCATGCCGCGGCCGAGGTCGCGGCCGTAGCACTTGCCGCACAGGCCATAGCGGGTGTCGCAGGTCAGCGGGGTGCGCACGCGCACTTCGTCGACGCCGAGGGAGTCGATCAGGTCGCAGGCGGCTTCGTCGAGCAGATCGCCCGAGAAGATCACGCTTTCCTGGGTTTCCGGATTCACGACGTCGTCGATCGCGACGCGACCGAGGATGCGCTCGCGCAGCGGCTCGACCACTTCACCGCCTTCGATCAGCGCCTTCATGGCGAAACCGTTGGTGGTGCCGCAATCGTCCTCGGTCACGACCAGATCCTGCGTCACATCGACCAGACGACGGGTCAGGTAACCGGAGTTCGCGGTCTTCAGCGCCGTATCCGCCAGACCCTTACGGGCGCCGTGGGTGGAGATGAAGTACTGCAGAACGTTCAGGCCTTCACGGAAGTTCGTGGTGATGGGCGTTTCGATGATCGAGCCGTCCGGCTTGGCCATCAGGCCGCGCATGCCGGCGAGCTGACGGATCTGCGCGGCGGAACCGCGGGCGCCGGAGTCGGCCATCATGTAGATGGAGTTGAAGGACTCCTGCTTGCCCTTCTTGCCTTCGCGGTCGACCACATCCTGCTGGCCGAGCTGGTCCATCATCGCGCGGGCCACCTGGTCACCGGTGCGGCCCCAGATATCCACGACCTTGTTGTAGCGCTCGCCCTCGGTCACCAGACCGGAGGCGTATTGCTGGGCGATTTCCTTCACCTCGGCCTCGGACGCACCGATGATGCTGTCCTTGGTGGTCGGCACCAGCATGTCCTTGACGGCGATCGAGATGCCGGCGCGGGTCGCGAGGCTGAAGCCGAACTGCATCAGCTTGTCGGCGAAGATCACCGTGTCGCGGATGCCGCAGCGGCGGAAGGAAACGTTGATGAGACGCGAGATTTCCTTCTTCTTGAGCGCCTTGTCGATGGTCGAGAACGGCAGGCCCGGGGGCAGGATCTCGGACAGCAACGCGCGGCCGGCGGTGGTGTGATAGCGGGTGATCTTCTCGACCTTCTGGCCGTTCTTCACCTCGACTTCACGGATACGCACCGACACCTTGGCGTGCAGCGACAGTTGCTTGGATTCGTAGGCGCGCTTGATCTCGCTGACGTCCGTGAACAGCATGCCTTCGCCCTGCGCATTCACGCCGGCACGGGTCGCGTAGTACAAACCCAGCACCACGTCCTGCGACGGGACGATGATCGGCTCGCCGTTGGCGGGCGACAGCACGTTGTTGGAAGACAGCATCAGCGTGCGGGCTTCCATCTGTGCTTCCAGCGACAGCGGCACGTGGACGGCCATCTGGTCACCGTCGAAGTCGGCGTTGAACGCGGCGCAGACCAGCGGATGCAGCTGGATGGCCTTGCCTTCGATCAGCGTCGGCTCGAAGGCCTGGATGCCCAGGCGGTGCAGCGTCGGCGCGCGGTTCAGCAGCACCGGGTGCTCGCGGATCACCTCTTCGAGGATGTCCCACACCACCGGCTCTTGCGATTCGACGACCTTCTTGGCTTGCTTGATCGTGGTCGCCAGGCCCATCAGTTCGAGCTTGTTGAACACGAAGGGCTTGAACAGCTCCAGCGCCATCAGCTTGGGCAGGCCGCACTGGTGCAGCTTGAGCTGCGGACCCACGGTGATCACGGAACGGCCGGAGTAGTCGACGCGCTTGCCCAGCAGGTTCTGACGGAAACGACCGCCCTTACCCTTGATCATGTCGGCCAGCGACTTCAGCGGACGCTTGTTGGCACCGGTCATGGCCTTGCCGCGACGACCGTTGTCCAGCAGCGAGTCGACGGCTTCCTGCAGCATGCGCTTTTCGTTGCGCACGATGATCTCAGGGGCCTTCAGCTCCAGCAGGCGCTTCAGACGGTTGTTACGGTTGATGACGCGGCGATACAGGTCGTTCAGGTCGGACGTGGCGAAACGGCCACCATCCAGCGGCACCAGCGGACGCAGGTCCGGCGGCAGCACCGGCAGCACTTCCATGATCATCCAGTCGGGCTTGATGCCGGACTGGGTGAAGGCTTCCAGCACCTTCAGGCGCTTGACGATCTTCTTGATCTTGGCTTCGGAGCCGGTGGTTTCCAGCTCGGAGCGCAGACGCTCGATCTCGGTCGGCAGGTTGATGCCACGCAGCAGGCCACGAATGCCCTCGGCGCCCATCAGCGCGGTGAACTCGTCACCGAACTCTTCCACCTTGGCCAGGTAGTCGTCTTCGGTCAGCAGCTGGCCGCGTTGCAGCGGGGTCATGCCCGGCTCCACCACGACGAATGCTTCGAAGTAAAGCACGCGCTCGATGTCGCGCAGCGTCATGTCGAGCACCATGCCCAGACGCGACGGCAGCGACTTCAGGAACCAGATGTGCGCGACCACCGAGGCCAGCTCGATGTGGCCCATGCGCTCGCGACGCACCTTGGACAGCGTGACTTCGACGCCGCACTTCTCGCAGATGACGCCACGGTGCTTCAGGCGCTTGTACTTGCCGCACAAGCACTCGTAGTCCTTCACCGGGCCGAAGATCTTGGCGCAGAACAGGCCATCGCGCTCCGGCTTGAAGGTGCGGTAGTTGATGGTCTCCGGCTTCTTCACTTCGCCGTAAGACCACGAACGGATCTTCTCGGGCGAAGCGAGGCCGATGGTAATGGCGTCGAACTCTTCCTCGTTCGGCAGGCTCTGTTTGAACAGGTCAGCGAGCAAGCTCTTCATGTATCACTCCAATCAGGATTCGCGAACGTGGATCAGTAACGGTCGAGGTCGATGTCGATCGCCAGGGAGCGGATTTCCTTCACCAGCACGTTGAAGGATTCCGGCATGCCGGCATCGATCTTGTGCTCGCCCTTGACGATGTTTTCGTAGACCTTGGTACGACCGGTGACGTCGTCCGACTTCACCGTCAGCATTTCCTGCAGCGTGTAGGCCGCGCCGTAGGCTTCCAGTGCCCACACTTCCATTTCACCGAAACGCTGACCACCGAACTGCGCCTTACCACCCAGCGGCTGCTGCGTGACCAGCGAGTACGGACCGGTCGAACGGGCGTGCATCTTGTCGTCGACCAAGTGGTGCAGTTTCAGCACGTGCTTGTAGCCGACCGTGACCTGGCGTTCGAAGGCTTCGCCGGTACGGCCGTCGTACAGCGTGACCTGCCCGCCGACGTCCATGCCGGCCAGCTTCAGCATGGCCTCGATTTCCTCTTCGGTCGCACCGTCGAACACCGGGGTCGCGAACGGCACACCCTTGGTCAGGTTCTGCGCCAGCTCGATGACCTCGTTGTCCTTCAGGCCCTTGATGTCCTCGTTCTTGCCATGGCCGTTGTAGACCTGGTCCAGCAGTTCGCGGACTTCCTTGGCATTGGCCTGCTTGCGCAGCATTTCGTCGAAACGCTTGCCGATGCCCTTGGCCGCCCAGCCCAGGTGGGTTTCCAGGATCTGGCCGATGTTCATCCGTGACGGCACGCCCAGCGGGTTCAGCACGATGTCGACCGGTTGGCCGTCGTCCATGTACGGCATGTCCTCGACCGGAACGATCTTGGACACCACACCCTTGTTACCGTGGCGGCCGGCCATCTTGTCACCCGGCTGCAGGCGACGCTTCACGGCCAGGTAGACCTTGACCATCTTCTGCACGCCCGGCGGCAGTTCGTCGCCCTGGGTCAGCTTCTTCTTCTTCGCTTCGAAAGCGATGTCGAAGTCCTTGCGGGTCTTCTCCAGGCCTTCGCGCAGCTGCTCCAGTTGCTGGGCGACGGCGTCATCGGCCAGACGGATGTCGAACCAGTTGTACTGCTGTTCCAGATCGGCCAGGTATTCCTTGGTGATCTTGGTGCCCTTGGCCAGACGCTTCGGACCGCCGTTGGCCACCTGACCGATGATCAGGCGCTCGATACGCTCGAAGGCATCGCGTTCCACGATGCGCATCTGGTCGCCCAGATCCTGGCGGAAGCCCTTCAGCATGTCGTCGATGATCGACTGGGCCCGCTTGTCGCGCTCGATGCCTTCGCGGGTGAACACCTGCACGTCGATGACGGTGCCGTTCATGCCCGAGGGCACGCGCAGCGAGGTGTCCTTCACGTCGGAAGCCTTCTCGCCGAAGATGGCGCGCAGCAGCTTCTCTTCCGGCGTGAGCTGGGTTTCGCCCTTGGGCGTCACCTTGCCGACCAACACGTCGCCGGCGTCGACTTCAGCGCCGATGTAGACGATGCCGGCTTCATCCAGACGGCCGAGTTGCGCTTCGCCCAGCGAGGCGATGTCGCGGGTGATTTCTTCCGGTCCCAGCTTGGTGTCGCGGGCGACCACCGTCAGTTCCTCGATGTGGATCGAGGTGAAGCGGTCGTCGGCCACCACGCGTTCGGAGATCAGGATCGAGTCTTCGAAGTTGTAGCCGTTCCACGGCATGAACGCGACCAGCATGTTCTGGCCCAGCGCCAGTTCGCCGAGGTCGGTCGAGGCGCCGTCGGCGACGACGTCGCCCTTGGCCAGGCGATCACCGATGCGGACGATCGGGCGCTGGTTGATGTTGGTGTTCTGGTTGGAGCGCGTGTACTTGATGAGGTTGTAGATATCGACGCCGACTTCACCCGGCACCGTCTCATCGTCGTTCACACGGATCACCACGCGATTGGCGTCGATGTAGTCCACCACGCCGCCACGCAGGGCCTGCACGGCGGTACCCGAGTCGACCGCCACGGTACGCTCGATGCCGGTACCGACCAGCGGCTTTTCCGGGCGCAGGCAGGGCACGGCCTGACGTTGCATGTTGGCGCCCATCAGCGCGCGGTTCGCGTCGTCGTGCTCGAGGAACGGGATCAGCGAGGCGGCAACCGACACGATCTGCGCCGGCGACACGTCCATGTATTGCACCTGCTCGGCGCTCACCAGGGTGAATTCACCCTTGTAGCGGGCCGACACGAGATCGCCTTCCAGCTCGCCCTTGCCACCCACTTGCGCGTTCGCCTGGGCGATCACGTACTGGCCTTCTTCGATGGCCGACAGGAAGTCGATCTGGTCGGTGACCTTGCTGTCGATGACCTTGCGGTACGGCGTCTCGAGGAAGCCGTAGCGGTTGGTCGTGCCGTACACGGCCAGCGAGTTGATCAGGCCGATGTTCGGACCTTCCGGCGTTTCGATCGGGCACACGCGGCCGTAGTGGGTCGGGTGCACGTCGCGCACTTCGAAGCCGGCGCGCTCGCGCGTCAGACCGCCCGGGCCCAGGGCCGAGACGCGACGCTTGTGCGTGATCTCCGACAGCGGGTTGGTCTGGTCCATGAACTGCGACAGCTGCGAGGAACCGAAGAACTCCTTGATGGCGGCCGAGATCGGCTTGGCGTTGATCAGGTCGTGCGGCATCAGGTTGTCGCTCTCGGCCTGGCCGAGACGTTCCTTGACGGCGCGCTCGACACGCACCAGACCGGCACGGAACTGGTTCTCGGCCAGCTCACCCACCGAACGAACGCGACGGTTGCCCAGGTGATCGATGTCGTCGATCTCGCCGCGACCGTTGCGCAGCTCGACCAGGATGCCGATCACGGCCAGGATGTCCTCGTTGGACAGCACGCCGGCACCCAGCTCGTCACGCGAGCCGACACGTTCCTGGAAGCGCTTGAACCACTCCGGCGACTTCTCGTCGTACTTTTCCGGGTAGGCGCGGCGGTTGAACTTCATGCGGCCCACGGCCGACAGGTCGTAGCGGTCTTCGTTGTAGAACAGCGAACCGAACAGCGACTCGACAGCGTCTTCGGTAGGCGGCTCGCCCGGACGCATCATGCGGTAGATGGCAACGCGTGCCTGCCACTGGTCGGCGGTTTCGTCCGAGCGCAGGGTGGACGAGATGTAGGCGCCGCGATCCAGGTCGTTCAGGTACAGCGTCTTGACGCTCTTGACACCGGCCTTCTGCAGCTTGACCAGCAGGTCCTCGGTGATCTCGTCGTTGGCGCGCGCGACCAGTTCGCCGGTCTCGCCGTCCACGACATTGGTGGCCAGCACGCGACCGACCACGAAGTCCTCCGGCACGACGACCGACTTGATGCCGGCAGCGACCACGTCACGCACATGCTTGGCGTTGATGCGCTTGTCCTTGGCGATGATCACATTGCCCTTGGCATCGACGATGTCGAAGCGCGACAGTTCGCCACGCAGGCGATCCGGCAGCACTTCGAAGCGGATGTCTTCACCGGCGAACTCGAAGGTGTCGAAATCGTGGAACATCGCCAGGATTTCTTCGTGGCTCATGCCGATGGCCTTGAGCAGGATCGTCACCGGCATCTTGCGACGACGGTCGACCCGGAAGAACAGGAAGTCCTTCGGATCGAACTCGAAGTCCAGCCAGGAACCACGGTAAGGAATGATGCGGGCGGAGAACAGCAGCTTGCCCGAGCTGTGCGTCTTGCCGCGGTCGTGCTCGAAGAACACGCCCGGCGAACGGTGCAGCTGGGACACGATGACACGCTCGGTGCCATTGATGACGAAGGAGCCCGTGGTCGTCATGAGCGGGATTTCGCCCATGTAGACTTCCTGCTCCTTCACTTCCTTGATGGTTTCCTTCGGTGCTTCCTTGTCCATGATGACCAGGCGCACGCGGGCACGCAGCGGCGACGCGAAGGTCAGGCCGCGTTGTTGACACTCCTTCACGTCGAAGGCCGGCTCGCCCAGCATGAAATGCACGAACTCCAGGCGTGCGTTGCCCGAGTGCGAGCTGATCGGGAAGATCGAGGTGAACGCGGCCTGGAGGCCTTCGTTCCTGCGCGCGTTGGGCGGCACATGGGCCTGGAGGAAGTTCGTGTATGACTCCAGCTGAGTTGCCAGCAGGAACGGTACGTTCAGTACCGATGCCCGCTTCGCGAAACTTTTGCGGATACGTTTCTTTTCCGTGTAGGAGTACGCCATAGATGCTCCGGTCAGAGTCCGACGTCAGAAGGACAGAACGCCAGGGCTGCGGTTGCAGCACTCGGTTATGTCCTCGGGACAGGCTTGGAGGGACAGCAATGCTTCTTCGTCTTACAAAACACAAAAGGGCTGGCGGCCAAAGCCGCCAACCCTGAGGGCTACAAAGTCGATTACTTGATTTCGACCTTGGCGCCAGCGTCTTCCAGTTGCTTCTTGAGCGCTTCTGCGTCCGCCTTCGGAATCGCTTCCTTGACGGGCTTCGGAGCGCCGTCCACCAGGTCCTTGGCTTCCTTCAGGCCCAGGCCGGTAGCAGCACGCACCACCTTGATGACTTCTACCTTCTTGTCGCCGGCAGCAGTCAGGACGACGGTGAAATCGGTCTTCTCTTCAACAGCAGCGGCAGCGCCACCACCACCAGCGGCCGGGGCAGCCATGGCTGCAGCGGACACGCCAAACTTCTCTTCGATGGCCTTGACCAGATCGTTCAGTTCGAGAACGGTCATGCTGTCCAGCGCGGCCAGGAATGCGTCTTTATCGAATGCCATTTTGGATTCCTAAACTTGTAGATGAATTACGTTTGAAAAGTGACGTCTGATCAGGCGGCCACGGGCTCGGCAGGCTCGCTCTTCTGCGCAGCCACGGCCGCGATACCGCGGGCCAGGCCGGAGATGGGCGCCTGCATGAGGCCAAGCAGTTGCGCCAGCAGCACTTCCTTGGTCGGAACGGAGGCCAGCGCTTGCACGCCTGCCTTGTCCAGCACCTTGCCGCTGTAGCTACCAGCCTTCAGCACCAGCTTTTCGTTGGTCTTGGCGAAGTCGTTCAACACCTTGGCCGGGGCAACAGCGTCCGTGCCGATCGAGTAGATCAGCGGACCGGACATGTGCTCGGCAAGGCTAGCGAACGAGGTATCGGCTACCGCACGACGGGCCAGGGTGTTCTTCAGCACACGGAGGTAAACGCCTTGCTCGCGGGCCTTGGCACGCAGGACGGTGAGATCACCGACCTCGATGCCGTGATACTCGGCCACCACGATCGTCTGGGCGTTTGCTACCTGTGCTGACACCTCGGCCACGACGGCCTTCTTGTCTTCAATATTGAGACTCAAGGTCAGCTCCTTACCTTAACGGGAACCGGGAAATCCCGGCGCCCAACCACGGCGACCTCAAATTCAGGAATCCATCGGGCAAGCCCGCTGGTGATACAAACCTGTTTTCGGGTAACGCCATCTGCGCAGGCTTCGGGACGGTGCTGCATGCCCCTTGATTAAGTCGAAACACCTGCGGTCTTTGACAACCCCGCCCCACCGGAGAACCGGCGGAGCGGGCCCAAAGTTCTTACGCTTGTTGCTGCTGCACGCTGGTCGGTTCGACGCGCACGCCACCACCCATGGTGGAGGACAGCGCCACCTTGCGCAGATACACACCCTTGGCGGCGGCCGGACGGGCCTTCACCAGCGCATCGACGAGCGCCGTCAGGTTCTGCTGCAGGGAATCGACCGAGAACGAAGCGCGACCGATCGTGGCGTGCACGATGCCGGCCTTGTCGGTGCGGTACTGCACCTGACCCGCCTTGGCGTTCTTCACGGCAGTGGTCACGTCCATGGTCACGGTGCCGACCTTCGGGTTCGGCATCAGGCCACGCGGACCGAGGATCTGGCCCAGCGCACCGACGACGCGCATGGCGTCCGGGGTGGCGATACACAGATCGAAGTCGATGTTGCCAGCCTTCACCTGCTCGGCCAGATCGTCGAAACCGACGACGTCGGCGCCAGCGGCCTTGGCTTCTTCAGCCTTCGGACCCTGGGCGAACACGGCAACGCGCACGGTCTTGCCGGTACCGGCCGGCAGCACCACGGAACCACGCACCACCTGGTCGGACTTCTTGGCATCCACGCCCAGATTCACGGCCACGTCGATGGACTCGTCGAACTTGGCGGTGGCCAGTTCCTTCACCAGCGCCAGCGCTTCGGTAGCGGCGTAGTTCTTGTTGCGGTCGATCTTGGCGCGCAGCGCCTGCACACGCTTGGACAGCTTAGCCATGATTACAGGCCCTCCACGGTGATGCCCATGCTGCGGGCAGAGCCGGCGATGGTGCGGGCGGCGGCGTCCAGGTCGGCAGCCGTCAGGTCCTTCATCTTGGCCTTGGCGATTTCTTCGCACTGGGCCTTGGTGATCTTGCCGACCTTGTCGGTGTGCGGCTTGGCGGAACCCTTCTGGATACCGGCGGCCTTCTTGATCAGCACGGTGGCCGGCGGGGTCTTCATCACGAAGGTGAAGGACTTGTCCGCGAAGGCGGTGATCACGACAGGAATCGGCAGGCCCGGCTCCAGACCTTGGGTCTGGGCATTGAAGGCCTTGCAGAATTCCATGATGTTCAGGCCGCGCTGACCGAGAGCGGGACCGATCGGGGGCGAGGGGTTAGCCTTGCCCGCCGGCACTTGCAGCTTGACGTAGCCGACGATTTTCTTGGCCATGATGGCTCCTTAAAGTGAGTGATAGCGCGTCCTCGCACCAGGCTCGCGACGCTCCTCGATCCGGATCATTCCGGAATGCAACAGCCGGGTCGGCGCAACGCCCCAACCCGGCAAAAACCTCAAATGGACGACAGCGCGCCCTCAGGCCTTCTCGACCTGACCGAACTCCAGCTCCACCGGCGTAGCGCGACCGAAGATGGTCACCGACACGTGCAGGCGGCTCTTTTCGTAGTTGACGCTCTCGACGCTGCCATTGAAGTCCGTGAACGGACCTTCCTTGACGCGCACCAGTTCGCCCACTTCGAACAGCACCTTGGGCTTCGGCTTTTCGACCCCCTCCTGCATCTGGTGCAGGATGGCGTCCACTTCCTTCTGCGTGATGGGCGTCGGCTTGTTGGCCGTACCGCCGACGAAACCGGTCACCTTGGGCGTGCTCTTCACCAAGTGCCAGGACTCGTCGTTCATGTCCATTTCGACCAGCACGTAACCGGGGAAGAACTTCCGCTCAGTCACGCTCTTCTGGCCAGACTTCATCTCGACGACTTCCTCGACCGGCACTAGGATCTGACCGAACAGATCCTGCAGACCCGACCGGGCAACGCGATCGACCAGCGCACGCTGCACCGACTTCTCGAAGCCGGAATAGGCATGGACGACGTACCAGCGCTTGCTCATCACTTCCACCCCAGGATCAGGTCGTACACCACCCAGCCGGACAGCGAATCGAAGGCCCACAGGATCAGCGCCATGACCACCACGAAGGCGAACACGATACCGGTCGTCTGCAGGGTCTCCTTGCGACTGGGCCAGACGACCTTCTTGGCCTCGGTGACCGCCTCACCGGCGAACGCAGCGAAGTTGCGACCACTGTCGGTAAGGTAGGCGACGAAACCGCCCGCGGCCAGACCAGCCAGCACGCTGAGAATGCGCACGACCAGCGCCTGCTCGGACAGCAGGTAAAAACCCGCCACGCCAGCAGCAACCAGCAGCGCTGCGAGCACCAACTTGAGCTTATCGACCATGTTGTGGTGGGCCTATACGAATAAAGTGGCAGGGGCAGAGGGTCTCGAACCCCCAACCTTCGGTTTTGGAGACCGACGCTCTGCCAATTGAGCTATGCCCCTGCGCAGAGACTGTAAAGCGCCCGGAGATTCCTCCCCGGACGCTTGACTACTGAAGCAGCCGAAAAGACCCGATTACTCGATGATCTTTGCGACGACGCCGGCGCCGACGGTACGACCGCCTTCACGGATGGCGAAACGCAGACCTTCTTCCATGGCGATCGGGGCGATCAGCTTGACGACGATCGACACGTTGTCGCCCGGCATCACCATCTCGGTGCCTTCCGGCAGCGTGATCGAGCCGGTGACGTCGGTGGTGCGGAAGTAGAACTGCGGACGGTAGTTGTTGAAGAACGGGGTGTGACGACCACCTTCGTCCTTGCTCAGTACGTACACTTCACCGGAGAAGTGGGTGTGCGGGGTGATGGAGCCGGGCTTGGCCAGCACTTGACCACGCTCAACTTCTTCACGCTTGGTGCCGCGCAGCAGCACGCCGACGTTGTCGCCTGCCTGACCTTGGTCGAGCAGCTTGCGGAACATTTCGACGCCGGTGCAGATGGTCTTGACGGTGGGCTTGATGCCGACGATTTCGATTTCTTCGCCAACCTTGACGATGCCGCGCTCGACGCGACCGGTCACGACGGTGCCGCGACCGGAGATGGAGAAGACGTCTTCGATGGGCATCAGGAACGGCTGGTCGATGGCGCGCTCCGGGGTGGGGATGTAGCTGTCCAGGGCGTCGGCCAGGGCCATGATGGCGCCTTCGCCAAGCTCACCCTTGTCGCCTTCCAGCGCCTTGAGGGCGGAGCCCTTGACGATGGGGACGTCGTCACCCGGGAAGTCGTACTTGCTGAGCAGTTCGCGCACTTCCATTTCGACGAGCTCGAGCAGTTCGGCGTCGTCGACCATGTCGCACTTGTTCAGGAAGACGATGATGTAGGGCACGCCGACCTGGCGGGCGAGCAGGATGTGCTCGCGGGTCTGGGGCATGGGGCCGTCGGCGGCCGAGCACACCAGAATGGCGCCGTCCATCTGGGCGGCACCGGTGATCATGTTCTTGACGTAGTCGGCGTGGCCCGGGCAGTCAACGTGCGCGTAGTGGCGGTTGGCCGTCTCGTATTCGACGTGCGCGGTGTTGATGGTGATGCCGCGGGCCTTTTCTTCCGGCGCTGCGTCGATCTGGTCGTACGCCTTGGCCGAGCCACCGAACTTGGAGGCCAGCACCGTGGTGATCGCAGCCGTCAGCGTCGTCTTGCCGTGGTCAACGTGACCAATCGTGCCCACATTCACGTGCGGTTTCGTCCGCTCAAACTTTTCCTTGGCCATTTCTCTCGCCTCAATTCAAGCCGGTGCAATCACCCGGAACTACATCAGATTGTTAATGGTGCCCATGGCGTGGATCGAACACGCGACCTCTCCCTTACCAAGGGAGTGCTCTGCCACTGAGCTACATGGGCGTCAAAACTACAACTGCTCAAAACCTGGAGCGGGTGAAGGGAATCGAACCCTCGTCTTAAGCTTGGAAGGCTTCAGCTCTACCATTGAGCTACACCCGCAAACGACGAGTCGCCGCACAACACCAACAACCCGCAACAAACTTT